>CACBAO010000014.1 GCA_902537235.1 uncultured Alphaproteobacteria bacterium | reverse complement strand
TTTACTTTTCAGTTAATAAACATGTACATTAAGCCCCTTAGACTTATTATTCTAGGAAATTCATTAGGTTTATTGGAAACAATTAAATAATTTTACTTATTTGAGAATGGAATGTCAGTTAAGTGGAGAAAAAGGAAACAAAGACATAGTGCAACTAGCCTAGGCTTTGATGAAGCAAAACTTTTTAAAGCAATAGAATTTTCAATAAAAAACGAGTCAAAAATGGATCGTGATATCGAAAAAGCTCTTAGGGAGGGTCATTTTAATGAACCATGGCCAATCAGCAAAACTATAGGGCCGGTAAAAAAAAGAAAAGGTAACTCTGGTGCGATATTACGAGGAAATGAAATTGTTCAAGTTTGGGGCGATGTTGAATATGTTGATATGGCATTTAGTATGAGCAAGAGTTTTCTTTCCCTATGCGCTGGAATTGCTTTTAAAGAAAATATTATAAGCAATTTCCATGCTCCCATAGTAGATACAATTCAAACCAAAATTTTTGAAACAACACACAACAAAAAAATTACATGGTCTCAAATGTTACAACTCACGAGTGAGTGGGAGGGAGAAATTTGGGGGAAGCCTGATTGGATTGATCATAATCGTAATTTAAATGATTCCCTGAAAAACAGATTAGAAAAAGGAAAAAAAAGAAAGCTAAACTCACCAGGAACTTTTTGGGAATATAATGATGTGCGAGTTAATGTTCTCTCATATGCTCTTATGTTGGCGTTTGAACGTTCACTTCCTGATGTCTTGCGAGATCACATAATGGTTCCGATAGGAACAAGTAATACCTGGAAATGGCATGGATATGAGAATTCATGGGATGAGGTTAATGGCAAGCGATTACAATCTGTCTCTGGAGGAGCTCATTGGGGTGGTGGTTTATGGATAAGCACCCTTGATCTTGTGCGTATCGGCCAATTAATGATTAACCAAGGACTTTGGGATGGTAAGGTAGTTATTCCCAAAAAATGGGTCAAAATGAGTACCAAACCATGCAAGTTAGCTTTAAATTACGCTTATCTGTGGTGGCTTAATGATAAAAAAACGGGGATGTTTCCTGGTGCACCGACTACTGCATTTGCAGCTATGGGAGTGGGTACGCAAATTTTGTACATAGACCCCAAAAATGATTTAGTAATCGTTAACAGGTGGATTGAAGAAGATAAGGTAGCAAAATTTGTGAGGTTAATATTAGATAGTATCGTTTTTTAAAATCAACAAATCGTTGGGACAGACTTATCTGCAAAAATACATGTATCCAAAGCCATAAATCTGCCGCATTTTCAGGAACATATTACTAAATGTTCCAATGTTTTCGTTGATCTATAGATAGCTGAAAGTCAAAACTAGCCATTTATAGAGAATTATTTATTCCTACCATTGAATTTGCCGCTTTGAAGAGTTTTTCGCACAATACATCATCATAAACTTGACTATTTGGACTTTTCATAGGCCATCCACCCTTTCTGCTTTCTTTATCTTTATAAATTCCAACCTGACTGTAAAAACAGCCACTATTATCGTCTACACTATTGTCAACTAGGCAATGTAAGGTGGTTTGTGAACCAATTGTTGTATTAGTCATTCCAGCCATTGACAAAAAGGGTTTAAGTAAAACATTTTGAAAAAATACCGGTAATGTGTGTTTTATCAATGGAGTTTGAACCCATCCAGGATGAATGCTTACAGAGGTTATATTTGAACTTTTCAATAACTTTGCTTGATATCTTGAGTAAAGAACCAGTGCTAATTTTGATTGATCATAGGCATCCCAACCAGAATATTTCTTCTTTTCAAAATTTAGATCGTCCAAATCTATTGATCCCCTCTCATGAAAAACACTAGATGTGTGTACAATCCTTGATCTCTTAGCTTTTTTTAACTTTGGTAGTAATAATTCAGTTAATAAGAAATGGCCTAAAAAATTAACTCCAAACTGTAATTCAAATCCATCTTTAGTTCTTCTGTGAGGAGTGTTCATTACCGCTGCGTTATTAACGAGGCCATCAAGGCGCGAAAATTTTTTATTAAAAATTTTGATAAAATCTCTCACGGAATCAAGTGAGTCTAATTCAAGTAGCAAATTGTGGATATTTTTATTGGAAGTTTCTTCAATTATCTCGACACTAATTTTTCTTGCAAGCTCAACATTTCGAGAAGCACAAATTACAGTAGCTGATTGCTTTGCTAATTGTTTTACGGTTGCCAGGCCTATTCCTGAGGTTGTTCCTGTTACAATATAAATTTTTCCAGAGAGATCTTTTTGAAGTGTCTCTTTTGAGCAAACAAGTTCTTTAGCCATGAAGTCCCTTAAAAGTGGTATAAATAGATTTAGTATCTTTTTTGAACTTTTAAAACGTTATTGTCAATACTCATCTGTCGTACACGCCAAGAACAAACCACGTGAATACCCCCTTAAACTGTAAAAAAACTATGAAACAAATCGTTGCTATTGCATTGAATACGGAGATACCTTAGTTACTTTTATTGCTGTATTTCAGTTGCTTGTGGCGCATTTAAAGGGCGTTTAACTGTATATCACCCGCACCAAAAAAATTTAAATATTACACAATTTACTGAGATATAAGCAATTTCGGTCGCAAATTGGGCCGCAGATTAATCAATGTTTAGCTTTAAATTGTACCAGTTTGCACTTGGCAAGAATTTACAAGCACTATCGCAGAACCAAAATTTCCCATATATTACAGTTAATTACGCTAAGAGGGTCACATACTTCAAAAAAAATGCCACAGACTTTTCTACGTAGATATTTGTGTTGATTGCTATCTCTTATTTTTGTTCAAAATTGGCTGAAAATTTTATAATCTAGAAATGTAAAAATTTCTTACTGAGAACCAAAGTCTTCCCCTCTGTCAAAAAAACAATAGATCTAGAGAAGCTTTTATTAATAGAGCACATCGACTTTGTTTCTATTGTCTTCTTGTGTAAATTCGATAACGTATATCTAAAGGTTATAAAAGGGATAGCTATTTGTCTGACCAAAAACAATGAATAATGAGCAATTAATATCTAGGTACGTCTCTGGCTTAAAGATGGTAAGTTGGGTTTACGCTTTGATTCAGATGATGTTTGTGTTTTCACAATTGTTGATCCCAACAGCAAGCACTGATCTTGGAAAGTTTGGATTCCCAACTTTATTTCTGGCAAGTTCACTGCTTAATGGTGCCATTGCATTAAACACTAAGGCCAAAAATTACAGACCTTTACTCTTCTTGAGTATAGCTTTAATCATTTTTACAAATATTGGTGTTGGCATTCTCAATAATCTTGACAACGATCCGTCTCTCGTAGCTTCAAATATCGGAAGAATTGTTGATTATCAATTTGCACCAGGAATAATGTTCATAACTGTTTCTGTTCTTTATTTAAGGTTAACAATCACAGCATTTCTATCAGCACTATTTGTAGTTAGCACTGCGATCCAACAATATATGAACTTAAGCCTCGGAGATGTTTATTTTTCTTCGGATCTTTCAATCGTTTTTTCAAGCGGTCTGGCTATAAATTCACAATGGTTTGTCCTAATGTGCTTGTTTGTTTTGTTTACTGTGATCGTAGTAACGGTCACTAGTTGGCAGTTTGATAAGCTGACAAACCAAGCATCAGATTTTGAAAGGGCGAACCAAGTATTAGGGCGATATTTTTCACCAGAAGTCAAAGAAGAAATTGAAAATAGTCGTTTCTCTGACATCACAGCAGTAGAAAAATCCTCATTAGTAGCTGTTCTATTCACTGACATAAATGGATTTACTAAAATGACTGAAACCATGGATCCAAAAGATGTGGTTCATTTGGTGTCGGAATATCAGTCAAAAATGGTGGCTGCCATATTTAGTTCTGGAGGCACCGTAGATAAATTTATTGGTGACGCAGTAATGGCAACTTTTGGAACTCCAACTAGTCGAGGTAACGATGCTCAAAATGCCTTTGAATGTGCTAGAAAAATGCAGATCTCAATGAGTCAATGGTCAAAAGAGAGAGCAGAAAAAAAACTTCCTCAAATAACACACAGAATAGGAATTCATTTCGGTCCATGTATAATTGGAAATGTCGGAGGAGATCAGAGAGTTGAGTTCACTGTTTTGGGTGACACGGTAAATGTAGCCAATCGTTTGTGTGATGCTTGCAAAAAGTTTGACAGTGAGGTGATTATCAGTGACGCAGTTGCTAAACGCTTATCAGAGGAAATTAAGTCAGATTTTGAGGCAAATTTCAGTATTCCAGGTAGAACAGAAAAAATTGGTATTCATAAATTGCAACTCTAGTTAGAAGTGAGTATCTGATAATTATCGCCTGAAGAGATTTCTTATAGTCCTATCATCCATTTCATAATTGTTTCTCGTTTTGTTTCAGACCTAATTACACAATCATAATTAAATGTTTATAAATTAGTGCTTTAGATTAAATAATACAATGATTATGGTACGGGTGATATACAGTTAAACGCCCTACTAATGGACCACTAGCAATTGAAAAATAGCAATAACAGTAACTTAGGTATCCACGTGTTCAAGTCATTAACATATCTTATCATCTATTCTTAATATTGGTCTAGTTAAACAGGTCGGTCCTCCTTCACATCCAATACACAAAGAATTACCATCAAACGTATGTACATATACGCCACTTTTTTCTAAAGCTTTCTTTGTTTTAGGAAAACCGGAGATCATTACACATTCATCGGGTTTTATAGCGAGGACATTTATGTTTAGACCTTCACTGGAAATAAACTCATCCTCTGGCGCTTCAATTAAGGTATAATTTTTTTTTTCCAATAATTGTACCAAGGCAATCGGTAAAAGGGACTTGTATATAAGAGCTTTTTTATCATCCACTACGCTAATAAGCGACATCATATGAAGACAGGCTTCTGATCCCCTAAAAAATGGCAGATCAAAAGAAAATACCGTTACATCAAACGCATTCAGAAGGTATTTAATTTGTTCTATTCCTTCTTGATTCGTTCTAAAACCCTTACCAATCGCAATTGTCTTATTATCTACCCAAAAAATATCTCCACCCTCTGCGATAGCTGACCCTGATAACCTCCCTATTATTGGTATATTATTTTTTTTGTAGAAAGCTTCATGTATTTTCTCTTCCCCTTTTCTGAGTATTTTTCCAGGAGACAAAAGAATTGCACCTTTTGGTGTCATAAATGATGCGTCATATGTGAAAATTGAATCTGCAATTTCGTTGTTTGTGGGGTTCATCCATAAAATCTTAATTCCAAGGTCAGTTAATATTTTTGTAAAGGATGAATAGTTATCATCTATTTTTTCAGGGTCAAAACATTTGCCATAGTGCCATTTTTTGGGGTTAGCAGTCTTTAAGGCCTTCATAGGTTTCAACATCGCAACGGTTGCCAGTCTATTTGTCATAGATGAAACCCCAAACAAAGATTGTTCACCTCCATCATTTATTTGAGTATTTTGTTTTTTATACTCCATTTAGACCATTCTTATTATAACTTTGTTAAGTCAAAAGGATAAGCTATTAAAGCCTAGCATATGTACAACTTATTTCGGCCGCGGGTTTATCGGATTCAATATCTTTAATTGTAATACGGCCTACAACAAGACGCCGGCCGAGTTTCAATATCTCTGTTTGCAATGAACCTCCTTTTTTCATTAAGGGTCGCAAGTATTTACATGCAATATCAACTGTTGTTATTTCTTGATATTCACCAATCGCACTAATAACAGCGACGATCATTGCTGTGTCGGCGGCACTTACTATAGCTTGCCCGCAAATAATATCACCTGATCTAACGAGTTTTTCGCTGTAGTTTAAAGTGAATTTACAATGCCATTCTGAAACACTATCTACTTGAAGGTTTAAATCCTGTATCCACGGAGCAGTAACGCTTTTCAAAAACATATTGGCTTCTTTTACTCCAAATATCTTTTCTCTATCCAATTTTAACGCCTCCCTTTGATAAAGGTGAATTTGCTATTTTAAAATTATCACTCAAATTATTTTTTTCAATATACTTGATAAATGATGTTTTGAATGATCATCAAACCATATTTAAATTTTTTTGAAAATCTATTGCAAAAACACTTGTAATCTTGCATAAAACGGTATTGAGTTGGCAAATTTAACAGGAATAGACACCTAATATTTTGTCTGTACAACAGCTTGAGGCAAAAATGAAATTCAAAGAAATTATTAAAGATAAACTAAAGAGAAAATATGAATTTACGCTCAAGGCGTCTGAATTAAATAAAGAAGTCGATCAGCAGCTAGAGAAAGAGCAACCATCCATTCAGATGAAAGGTTTTAGAAAAGGGAAGGTGCCTGTAAGCTTATTAAAGAAAATGCATGGCGAGGCATTGTTATCTGAAGCAATGAAAAGTGCGACAGATACGGCTGTAAAAAATCACTTCGATAAAGAGAAAGATAAGCCAGCCTACGAACCAAAGATAGAACTGGTTAATAAAGAGTGGAAAGCAGGAGATGACGTGCAGCTCACCATTGAATATGAGTGTATGCCAGTTATTCCAAAATTTGATCTTTCAAAATTAGTTCTAGAAAACCAGGTTGCCAAGCCTGATAAAAAATCTTTAGATGATGCTATGAACAGTGTTCGTGAGAGTAGCCTAGACTATCAAGCAGTAAAAGATGGGAAAAAATCTAAGGAAAAGGATCAAGTTACTTTAGACTTTGAAGGATTTATAGATGGTAAGCCCTTCGAAAATGGTTCTAGTACAGACTTCCCTTTAGTCTTAGGCTCAAATAGTTTTATTCCTGGTTTTGAGGATCAATTAATTGGTCTTAAAAAAAATGAAGAAAAAGTAGTTAAGGTAACATTTCCCGAAAATTATGGTAACAAAGAGCTTTCGGGTAAAGATGCGGAGTTTAAATGTAAAATAAAAGAAGTGTCAAATCCCGTTCTACCAAAAGTGGATGACGAATTAGCAAAGAAATTCGGCTTAGAAAGCCTTAAACAACTTGAAGAAAATCTTGAGAAACAAGTTAAAGATGAATTCGAACAGGCCTCTAGAGTATTACTTAAAAAGCAATTAATGGACAAGCTCGAGAAAGAACTCAAATTTGAGTTGCCGGAATCCTTAGTCACAACAGAAGCAAATTCAATAGCTATGCAAAAGGATAATAATAATAAAAGTGCTGCTCCAAATGAAAAGATTAACGTTACGAAAGAGGATAAAAAGATTGCTGAGCGTCGCGTACGGGTAGGCTTATTCTTTGCTGAATTTGGAATAGAGAAAAAGTTAGATTTAAACGAAGCTGAGTTAAACGCTGCGTTTGAAAATGAAGCCAGAAAATACCCAGGGCAGGAACAAGACTATCTTAAATTCATTAAGTCAAATCCTCAAGCCCAGCAAGCCATAAGAGGCCCATTATTCGAAGAAAAAGTAGTTAACAGCATACTTGAAACTGTTACACTTAAAGAGAAAAAGCTTTCTGTAGAGAAGTTTAAAGAGCAAATGGAGAAACTAAACTAAATTAAGAGGCAACATCTAAGGAGTGGTGATGAAAGATATTAATGATGCTTATATGAATACATTGGTTCCAATGGTTGTGGAACAAAGCGCAAGAGGTGAACGAGCGTATGATATTTTCTCAAGACTTTTAAAAGAGAGAATTATATTTATTTCAGGACCTATACATGACGGCATGTCAACTCTAGTTGTGGCCCAGTTATTATTTTTAGAAGCAGAAAATCCAAAAAAAGAGATTTCTATGTACATTAATTCTCCTGGTGGTGTAGTTTCATCTGGCTTATCTATCTATGACACAATGCAGTACATAAGACCAAAAATAGCGACAATGTGTGTGGGTCAAGCAGCTTCAATGGGATCTCTTTTGCTAGCTGCTGGAGAGCAAGGTATGCGGTTTTGTTTGCCAAATAGTAGAGTGATGGTTCATCAACCTTCAGGAGGATTTCAAGGTCAAGCGTCTGATATTGCTCTTCACGCTCAAGAGATACTGGATCTTAAGAAGAGATTAAATATGATTTATGTCAAACATACCAACCAAAAGATAAATGCCGTAGAGAAGGCTTTAGATAGAGATAACTTCATGACGCCCGAACAATCTCTTGAATGGGGTATTATAGACAAAATTATTGACCGCAGAGAAAGTGATGAATCGGATAAAGTGGAATAAAGATTGCATTTTGATAAAAAAACTTGGCAGAATTAATAAACCTACTAATATAGAAAAGTATGAGTAAGTCTGGATCGACATCTAATAAAAATACGCTCTTTTGTTCTTTTTGTGGTAAAAGTCAGCATGAAGTAAAAAAGCTCATAGCTGGGCCAACAGTGTTTATATGTGACGAGTGTGTTGAATTATGTATGGATATTATTAAAGAAGAGGTTAAGACAACTGAAGGGAAGGGGGCAAAGTCCTCTGTTCCAGCTCCCAAAGAAATTTTTGAGGTACTGAATGACTATGTAATCGGGCAGACTTCTGCTAAGAAAATTTTATCTGTGGCTGTTCATAATCATTACAAACGGATAGGGTACTCGCCTAAAAAGGGAGATGTAGAGCTACAGAAATCAAATATCATGCTGATAGGGCCGACTGGCTGTGGCAAAACTCTTCTTGCTCAAACATTAGCGCGTATTTTGGATGTTCCCTTCACTATGGCAGATGCTACTACTCTTACAGAAGCAGGTTATGTAGGAGAAGACGTTGAAAATATTATTCTCAAATTATTACAACAGGCAGATTATAATGTTGAAAAGGCACAAAGAGGGATTGTATACATAGACGAAATCGATAAGATTAGTCGAAAGACTGATAACCCATCAATTACAAGAGATGTATCTGGCGAGGGTGTTCAGCAAGCTCTTTTGAAAATCATGGAGGGCACAGTTGCTTCTGTGCCGCCTCAAGGCGGACGAAAACATCCTCAGCAAGAGTTTCTACAAGTTGATACAACTAATATTCTTTTTATATGTGGCGGTGCCTTTGCTGGTCTCGAAAAAGTAATTTCGTCAAGAGGAGAATCTAAGAGTATAGGTTTTGGAGCTGATGTTAGTGGTCCAGATAGTAGAAAAATTGGAGATATAATAAGTGATGTTGAGCCTCAGGATCTCTTGAAGTTTGGACTTATCCCTGAATTCGTTGGTAGGTTACCAGTTGTAGCAACGCTGAATGACTTGAATATCGAAGCGATGATTAAAATATTGTCAGAACCGAAAAATGCACTTGTTAAACAGTTCAAGAAATTATTTGAATTAGAGGGTGTGAAGCTAACATTTACTGACGAGGCACTGAAAAGTATCGCAAATAAGGCAATAAAGCGTAAAACAGGTGCTAGAGCGTTACGCTCCATATTAGAGAAGCTTCTATTGGATTCTATGTTTGATTTGCCTTCATTACAATCTGTTGAGGAAGTAGTTGTAAATGAAGACACGGTCGATAAAGATACTGAGCCATTGTTGATATATAGCGAAAGTTCTGAGGAGCCCGCTTCTGCGTCTTAAGGTAAGTATAAATGGGTATTAAAAAGGTATTAAAGTTTTTATTCACTTGGTGGAATGGAAATACTGTAGGTACCATGGTATACACGTATTTAAATGGAAAAAAGGTTGGAGAAGATTATTTCGGTAATTTTTTTTATGAAAGTAAAAACAAAAGAAATCGATGGTGTATTTATTCTTATCAATCTGATGCCTCAAAAATTAGTCCTGAATGGAATAGCTGGCTGAGGTTTATTACTAATTCATGTCCGACCGACAAGGCAACGACATATGAGTGGCAAAAACCTTTTATTGGTAATTTAACTGGTCTAGACGGTGCATATAAACCTGAAATAGTTAGAGCTAGAGAGACAAACGAAGATTTGAGTCGCCACCAGGCTGACTACACAGCATGGAAACCTGAGTAAATAAAGAATGAAAGTTAATATTCTTGATGCTTTTCTTGGTTTTGTAATTTTATTGATCACTGGCTTATTTGTTTTTTACGTTTATGTAACAGTTGATAACAAATTATTTAGTGCCGAACGGTTAGTCTTGAATGCCCGTTTTGAGAATATAGATGGGATAGTAGTAGGAAGCAAAGTAAAGATGTCTGGGGTAAATATTGGTACGGTTAAAAGTATTTCAATAGATCCAGAAAGCTTCTATGCAGTAGTTAAGATGGGTTTTGATAAGAAATTTTATTTTCCAGATGACACGGAAGCTTCTGTCCAACTGGAGGGTCTATTAGGGGGTAGCTATATATCGATCCTACCTGGGGGTTCCGATGTTATGTTATTAAATGATCAAGAGATTTTGTATACGCAGGGCTCTACAAGTCTTTTAAACTTAATGCTTAAATTCGCGAATACCAGCAACCAATGACTTTGCTTCGGCAATGTTGATAAGGCTTTTATCAATAATACCTGAGCTTAACGACCCAAACTTTGTTTTACTAGCGTTCGATTTTTTCACAAGAGACAAAAACAGAGCTCTTGATATTTCTTTTGCTCCCATTGTTTTAAGATGATCAGTCATAAATTGAATATCTAGTAATGAGAATTTATGTGATGCCAAAATACCCATTAAAGCTATTAAGGCTATTTTTGACCCATTTGGACTTTTAGAATACATACTTTCTGCAAAAAATACGTTTCCAATGGCTACACCATACAGCCCACCTATGATCTTTTTTTTCTCCCAAACTTCTATTGAGTGAGCGTACCCTAAATCATGCAAGTTATTATAAATGCGTACAATTGACTTATTTATCCATGTCTCTTCTCTATTAGCACAGTTAGAAATAATTTTTGCGAAATCATGATTAATTGAGAACTCGAAGGTCTTTTTGAAGCATAGCTTTTTTAAGCTCCTTGAAATATGCAATTTTGAAATAGGAATTACAGCTCTTATAATTGGATTGCACCAAAAAATCTGATCGTGATCGTTGTGGTCTCCCATTGGGAAAATACCATTTCTATAAAGATTAATTATTGTCTCTGGATTTATTGGAATATGAGAGTGTGAAATCAATTATTTTACCTGATCCGCAAGCCAGCGCTCTAGCCAATGGATATTATATTCTCCACTGTTAAAGTCCTTTTCGTCTAATATTTTTTTAAAAAGATCTACAGTGGTATGAACCCCGTCTATAATTAGTTCGTCGAGAGCTCTTGAAAGCCGGCTTATAGCCATCGATCTGCTATCAGCATGTACAATCAATTTTCCTATTAGGCTATCGTAGTGAGGGGGAATCATAAAACCATTATAAATCGCACTATCCATCCTGATTCCTATACCACCTGGCGAATGGAATTCTTTTATATTTCCTGGCGAAGGCAAAAAAGTTGGAAGGCTTTCGGCGTTAATTCGGCATTCTATTGCATGACCTTTCGGATTAAGAGTGTCTTGAGAAAGTGACATACCCATTCCATAAGCTATCCTTATTTGTTCTCTTACCAAATCTACTCCATAAATAGCTTCTGTGATAGGATGCTCTACTTGCAGTCTTGTATTCATTTCAATGAAAAAAAATTTTTTCTTTTCATATAAAAACTCTATAGTTCCTGCTCCTTCGTATCTCATTTTACTAATCGCATTTGAACAGATATTACCTATTTTTGTTATCTCCTCTGAGTTAACTCCAGGGCTTGGTGTCTCTTCCAGTACTTTTTGGTGTCTTCGTTGTAGGGAACAATCTCGTTCTCCTAAATGGACTGCTTTGCCCTTTCCATCTCCAAATACTTGAATTTCAATATGCCTTGGTTTTTCCAAGTATTTTTCCATGTACATTGTATCATCGTTAAAGCTCTTTTTTGCTTCTGACTTCGCTTGTAAAAATAATGTTTCTAATTGATCATCGCTGGATACTATTTTCATACCTATACCTCCACCCCCAGAGGCAGCTTTTAATAGTACAGGGTAGCCTATTTTCTTTGCAATGATATTGGCGTCATGAACATCTTTGACTTCACCATTAGAGCCTGGAACGCAAGGAACGTTAAATGTTTCCATTTGGACTTTAGCATTTATTTTGTCACCCATTGTATTGATATGGGAAACAGAAGGACCAATAAACTTTATGCCATGGTCTCCCAGTATTTCAGCAAATTTTGCATTTTCCGACAAAAAACCATAGCCTGGATGCACGGCCTCGCTTCCAGTAATCTCACAAGCAGATATGATTGACGGAATTGAAAGATAACTTTTTGCGCTATCTGCTGGACCGATGCACACGCTTTCGTCTGCCATCCTTACGTGCATCGCGTCTACATCAGCTTGAGAATAAACTGCAACTGTTTTAATACCCATTTCCTTACATGTCCTGATGACTCGAAGTGCTATTTCACCTCTATTAGCTATCAATATTTTCTTAAACATTTATGTTTCTATAACTACAAGTGGTGTATCGAACTCTACAGGGCTCTCATTGCTAACTAATATTTCTTTAACAGTTCCTTCTAATGTTGAAGGGATCTGATTCATTGTTTTCATGGCTTCAATTATTAAAATTGTATCGCCCTTTTTTACCTTTTTTCCAACATGGATAAATGGCAACTCTTCTGGTGAGGGTGACAAATAAACTGTACCAACCATTGGAGATTTTATAAAGTTATTGTCGGATACCAATTTTTTGGGTGTGTCTTTTGGAATAAATTCTTTCTTTTCAGCAGAGCCATAATCAACGCCAATTGACCTATTCTCTTGATATGCAAGAGAAGAATCAGAATTATTGATCTTTATTTTAAGTCTGTGTTTATCGGTTAAGGTACGTGTAATTTCTAACGAAGACAATTTTTTATCTTTTAATGTTTTTACAAGGTAATCAATAAAAGATTTCTCGATTTCCAATTCATTCTTTTTCATAGCTAAAGTCCACCGTTATATAATTTTGGAAGAAAATAACATGGATCGTTACATTATCAACACAATCTTTACAGTTGAAGTTTGTAGGTCGTTGGAAGCTAGCGGTCCCACCAACCCTTTTTCCCCATTTTGGAATCTCTACTATTTTCGTTATTTTCCGTCGACTTGCCATCGTCCGTATTTAGCCCCTCTATTGTTTTTTTTGCACTAGCTTTAGTTCGAGTTTTTGTAGTCTTTTCTTTGTTTTGTTTTTGTTCAGCGTAATCAATTTTTTTCTGACCTATATCGCTATCGCCTCTTATGTCGGTTAAGTTTCTGCTATCTATTGAAGGTAATGGATCATTTTGCGTTACTGTTTTCTTTTCGGTTTGAGTAGGTATGTCCAAATCTTTTTGATGCCTTCTTTTCCTTCTCCTTTTCTTCTTTTTTTGGTCCTCAGCATCTTCTGTTTGGCCTTCACTAATTGGATTAGCAGATATCTTCTGATTATATTTCACTTCGGGATCTTCTTTTTTAATCTCATTATCCTTCTTTTTAGATCTCGGTTTATTCCTATCTGTATTTTTTCTAACTCGCTTTTCATTGAACGCATTCTCTATTAAATAATGTGGAGAAATTAAATTTGTTTCAGCATGCAATTCTATATTAATTTGATATCGTTTCTCGATAATAAGAATATGATCTCTTTTGCTATTTATTAAATAGTTTGTAGTCTGGACTGGAGCCTTTACCAATAGAGTATCTTTTGTATTTGCTGTAGACCCCTCCTTGTCTAAATCCCTTAATATTTGAAGAGCTAATGACTCATCGGATCGAGTGACACCTGTACCATGACAAAATGAGCAAGGCATAGTTGTTGATTCTAGCATCCCTGGTCTCAATCTTTGTCTTGACATCTCAAGCAAGCCAAAAGACGAGATTCTCCCAATTTGTATTCTTGCTCTGTCCAGATTAATGCAATCTCTCATCATTTTTTCGACAGCGATATTATTTTTCCTTTCCTCCATATCTATGAAGTCAATAACTATAAGACCAGCTAAATCCCTTAATTTTAATTGTCGGGCTATTTCAGAAGCCGCTTCCAAATTAGTTTTAAGTGCAGTTTCCTCAATGCTCCTTTCTTTTGTCGCTCTTCCAGAATTTACATCAATGGCTACTAAAGCCTCCGTAATTCCAATCACAATATAGCCTCCTGACTTAAGTTGAACGATAGGATTGAACATTTCCTGAAGATAGTTTTCGACTTCATAAAATGAGAATATAGGAACCTTACCATCGTATTTTTTTACATATTTTGCATGCGATGGCATTAGAAGCTTTAAATAGGCTTTAGCCTCCTTATAAGCATCCTCTCCTTCTACTATTATTTCTCTAATATCTCTATCATATAGATCTCTAATGGCTCTTTTTATGAGGTTTCCTTCAGCATGAATTAAAGTTGGAGCTATAGAGCTTAATGTTTGTTCTTTTATTGCCTCCCAAGCTTTTAACAGGAATTCATAATCTCTCTTAATTTCTGTTTTTGTGCGTTTTCCACCAGCCGTTCGAATAATTAAACCGGTATTGGGTTTTAACACTAAGTCTTCAATAATTTTTTTTAACTTTAATCTATCCTTAAGCAAAGTTATCTTTTTTGATATTCCACCACCCCTAGAGGAATTAGGCATCAAAACGCAATATCTTCCAGCTATAGATAGATATGTAGTTAAGGCTGCGCCTTTGTTTCCCCGTTCCTCTTTGGTTACCTGAACCAAAAGTATCTGACGAACTTTTATTACTTCTTGGATTTTATATTTTCTTTGAAGAGGTCTCTTTTTTGGGAAAGGATCCTCTTCTACTATTTCAGCTGAATTATCCCTATCCTCTACATCAACTATTTGATTTTCGTTTAGACTTAATTCACTACTAGTGTTGAGCTCGAAAGCCCCCTCAAGACTAGTAATTTCATCTCCCAAATAGTCTTTGTCTTCGTTTCTAAATATTTCAAGGTCTTGATTTTTAACACTTTCTTCAGCTTTCAACTGTTCCGCTATCAAGGCCTCCTTATCAGCTAATGGTATCTGATAATAGTCAGGATGAATCTCTGAAAAAGCCAAAAAGCCATGCCTGTTCCCCCCGTAATCAAGAAAGGCAGCTTGTAAAGAAGGCTCCACTCTGGTCACCTTAGCAAGGTATACATTTCCTGTAATTTGGGTTTTTTCATTATTCTCAAAGTCAAAATCGTGAGTTTGAGAAGACTCTGCAACGACAACTCTCGTCTCTTCAGGATGCGCAGCATCGATAAGAAGTTTCTTTTCCATAGTGAAATCTCGCCTTTAGAGGAAAGAAAATAAATTTTAATTTTTTCCTGTCCAAACAATTATTTATCCCCATATCTATTTTTATCAGTCTTTAAAAGACATTTGTAAAAAAGACACATTTTAATTCTCAGTAAATACCAGATTTTTTCCACTGGCTTGCTTCGTTAAAGTAAACAATCAAGACAAAATATACAAGCTATTTAGTTATATATTTATTATCATTTTGGTATTTACAAAGCGCAAATACTAGATTTTATTCTCTATACATTGTATTTAATAGAATGATTGTTCTATCTATCTTATAACTAGTTCGTTGTGGAGATATTTAATGAGTGCAGAAATACAAAAATATATTTCCGAGATTTCTAACTCCCTTAATTTAATTTCAAGGAGAATTAAGTTTGGGACTCTCAAAGACAGAATATCAAAAAAGAACTCGGAGTGTGAAAATCCAGAAATATGGAAAGATCAAAATGTAGCCAAGGGTTTAATGAGAGAGAGGCAAGTATTATTAGAACAGTTTGAGACTTATAGTAAACTCAGCAATGAGTTCGATGATATTAAAACACTATTTGAAATTGGGTCAGATGAGAAAGATGAGTTGTTCTTGAATGAGTTAGAAAGTTCCTTTTCAAAGCTAAAAAATGTGGTTGCAGAGGTAGAAGTTCTATCATTATTGGACGGAGAAGCAGATTCAAATGATGCATTCCTAGAAATAAACTCTGGTGCTGGAGGAACCGAGAGCTGTGACTGGGCACAAATGCTTGCTAGAATGTATTATAGATGGGCTGAAAAGAAAAAATATAGGGTAGAACTAATTTCTGAAAGTCAGGGTGATGAAGCTGGTATCAAATCTTGCTGTTATAAGATTATTGGAAATAATGCATACGGATGGTTAAAGGCTGAGAGTGGAGTTCATCGCTTGGTCCGTATTTCTCCTTTTGACAGCTCATCAAGAAGGCACACTTCATTTTCTTCTGTTTGGGTCTATCCAGTTGTGGATGACAATTTTGAAATAGAGATTAATCCATCAGACTTGCGTATAGATACTTTTAGATCTTCAGGCCCTGGTGGACAGCATGCAAATAAAACAGACTCAGCGGTTAGGATAACGCATCTACCAACAGGTATAGTAGTGACAAGCTCCGAAAAATCTCAACATCAAAACAGAGCTAATTGCATGTCAGCACTAAAATCCCGATTATACGAACTTGAGATGCGCAAAAGAAATGAAAGTATTCAAGAGAGTCATAGTCAGAAGGGCGAAGCAGGTTGGGGAAACCAAATAAGATCATATGTCCTTCACCCCTACCAAATGGTAAAGGATCTGAGAAGTGGTGAAGAGAGTAGCGATAGTCAAAGGGTTTTAGACGGCGACTTAGACATGTTTATGTCATCAGTTTTATCTTTAACGTCCTCCGAATAGCTCACTTCTTTTTTTCTGGCAAGTTTTCAAACGGGTTATCTGTACGCTGCACTGTTCCCTCGAAGTGGGCTCCAGTTTCAATTGCTATAGCCTTATGAATTATATCACCTTGTACTCTGGCTTTATTAGTAAGTCGAACTTTAAGACCTCGAATGCGCCCAATTACGTTCCCATTTATAATGACATCGTCTGCTACAATTTCACCTTTAATCTTTGACGTTTCTCCCACTGTTAGTAGATGAGCTTGAATGTCTCCTTCTATAACGCCTTCTATCTGTATGTCTCCGGTTGTAAGAAGGTTGCCCTTAACTTTTAGATCACTTGACAAAACTGATGGCGCAACTTTTGTGAAAACTTTATTTTCTTCAGCTTGCGTAGTTGCGTTTTTTTTGGGCGTATCCAGTTCGGTGTCTTTCGGTGGTATTGGAACGGGAGCCACCACCATATCTTTAGTTTCAGTTTTCTTTGATTTGCTAAACATTTTTCTGCCTATGACTTTAATAATTTTTTTTCAAGTTTTTATTCTATTCCCTTACAAGTCGAGTTTCTTATTACTTCATTCACTATTTCGTAAGTGCTTAATATTCTTGAACATTAAAAATGATATTCACAATCCAGTTTTTCTTGCTAGTCACTATTGTTCAGAAAATAGAATTTTCTCGGTAACCATTTGTAAAAAGTTAAACTATCTTTCTAGTTGATACAAATCATTTTTAGGATAAAGACAATATTAAATTTAAAAATTTTTTTGATTTATTAATTAAAATCAAATCAAATCCCAAAGTTAGTTCGTACATTTTAATCAATCGGTGAAAGCAATTCTTTGCATGCATCAAAAACCTCATCTACGTGACCATTAACTTTAACTTTTCGCCAAATCCGTTTTATTATTAGGTTTTGGTCAATCAAAAACGTTGACCTTTCTGCGCCCATATACTTTTTGCCATACATTGATTTCTCTTTCCATGCATTAAGGTTTTGAATGAGTTGTGTTTGAGGATCAGATATCAATGAAAATTGTAAACCGAGCTTTTTAGAAAATGAATTATGACTTGCTAACGTATCTTTAGACAAACCAAAAATCCTTACCCCTGAAGATTTAAAATCGGAGTATCTCTCATTAAATTCTTTTGTTTCCTTTGTGCAACCAGAAGTGTTATCTTTTGGATATATATAGAGAACAGTCCAGTGCCCTCGAAAATCAGCATCATTACATGTGTTTACAATAGTTGCTTCCAAGCTAAAGCTTGGAAGTCTGCTGTTTAAGTCTATCTCATTCATTATACAAATGTCCTTACTTTTTTATAGGTTAGCTTATTCATGTGGTTTATATTGAAGATATATATATTAATTAATCAAAAATAATAGTGAAACAATACAATAAAAAAGAACCTAAAATTTTGAAATTTTTTTTTTCAAATACGAAGAATAATGTTTCGTTTTTGGTTTCTTTAGGTTTAACACTAATACTGTCTTTTACCGTATTTTCTTCATTTTTGCTATCAGATATAACTCTCCAAAAACTAGCCGACTCCGACTATTTTCAAAATAGAGTTATAAAGGTTTTAGAAGATAACAAAATATCCTCGGAAGGAACTATTTCTATTAAATTTAATAATTTTAGCAACGGTAATATAATCATTGAGAAAGCTAGACTTTTAAATTTTCAAAGCTTAGTAGGGCATGAAATCAGCTTTAAAGTTGATTTTATGAAATATTGGCTTGGATTAACTTTTATCGATGACATGTTTATTAAGAGTGCGTTATATAGCGCGCCAGATAACATAATCATGAATCTAGATAAGACTAGTGAGTTAGATTTGAAAATCTTAACTCAATCTATAGATAGTCCTTTCAACAATATAATTTCAAAGTCAATTTACATTGAAAAGGGCACTATAAAATTTCAAAACCAAATATATAATTTCAATAATATTTCAATTAATAAGAATGAAAAATTAATTACCGCAGATTCTATTATGAGCTTTAGGCCAACAGGAGCAGAGGTAGCTTTTTCTGCAACCGTTTATCTATCTCTAAACAAAGAAAATGTTTTAAGATATAATATTAAGACTAAAGACTTTAATTTTAATGAGCTTTTTGACTCAAAAAATATTCCAAGAATAATCAGTTTTTTTTCAAAGAAGCTTGTTCCATTTAAAATATTAAATGAAGAAAAGATGAACGAAATTATTCTTTTTGGTAATTACGATTTGAACTCAGCCATGTTAAATTTAGAAATATCAGACATATTTAACAGTTTTAAATTTAACGCGAGCGCCAAGGTTCCAAAGACGCTAAAAGACCAAACTGTATTGTTTGAAAAAATAGAACTGAAACTAGCAGAATATGCTCTGGAAGCATCTGATTTTAAGTTTAATTTTGTTGACCGTTCATTTGAAACAAACGTAACAAAATTTCTAATGCCTTTTGAAATTACTTCTGAATTACCTAAAAAGTTTAAAGTTTTTGGTGTCTTCCCTGTTGGAGAAAAAATTATCTCAAAAACAAACATTCTAGGAGAAAATCCGTCTCATTTAAAAGCAAGCTTAGAGATATTAGAACCTATAAATGAACTAGACAACAACCAAGCGTCTTTGGAATTTTTTGTTAAGGTAGATGCGTTACAAAAAATCAGTCTAAATAAACTCGGTTTTTTATTAGATATTTATTCTAGAGGAGAAGATAAACGAATAAGTTTATCTAATGCAGATGCTCAAATTAGCGTTAATTTTGGTAATGAGTATATCGAGTTGAATTCAATTAAAGGAAAAATAAACAATCTTGTTTATTTGCAAAATAATAATCCAACTATAGAATTTGAAAGTATCAATTTCAAAGGAAATCTAAAGCAAGGTCATGCTACTATTAATTCAGTTACTAAGATAGAGCCTTCAAAAAATGTTTATAAAGATATTAAATTAGAATTTAGTTCAACCAGCAATATCGAGTATGATAGGGAGATAACCTTATCTTTTAAATCTACTATTAGCGATCTTATTCCTTTGGCGCCAAAGGCAAAATATGATTTAACATGGATAAATTCTTTAGTTCGCTTTCAAGAAGAAAAAGAGGTTGCAATTACATTTTCAAAAGCAATTGCTTTTGACAAAATTGAAAAGCTTTTCACTCCTGAAGAAAATATGTTTGAACTTAAAGTGAAGAATTTATGGATTCCGCTCAATAATAGAAATTCCATTGACTTGAGTGTGCTCAATGTAAAGGGTGTAGGGAATACGATTTTTTTTGAAGGATTGATGGCAGCTGACAATAAAAAAATCAGTGGTTCCGTAAATAATTGGCTCTTAAATGCTTCAAGTATACACAAAGCTGGCAATTTATTTATTTTTATCGATAACTTCAATTCTCAGACGTTTTTTCCAAATCTCTCAACTTTTAATATAAAGGGGCCACTGAAATTAACTTTATTGCCTGTTGGAAACGATAATAATATTTCATTTCAAAGTAATATTGACCTTACAAATGCGGAGGTTTATGTGCCAGCCCTTGCTCTAAAAAAAGAAAGAGGGATAAAAGGTCAATTTCAATTTAAATTTACTAAAGATAATAAATCTAATTTTAAGTACTTCCAAAAAGATGTTTTAGTCTCAGGAACTGCCTCCCACAAATCTTTTTTTGAGATAAAAAAAATAAATTATTCTCAATTAAAAACACCTGATATTCGAATAGAACGGGCAACTTTTCAAAAATTTGGTGAGTATAATCAATTTAAAACCAATAAAGGAACTATCAGCCTTGAATTTTTAATGCGCTTGAGCTTTAAGAAAAAAGATGTGCCCCTCGATATAATTTTCAGCGATATTGCTATGACCTACAAGAAGAACAAATTTTTAGATTCTTTCAAGGGTGAAATCCGTTCTTTTAGTGGGCTTAGAGGATACGCTAAGGCAAAACTTGCAAAGAATTCAGATCTTGAGATCATCATTAAACCAAATAAAACTGATGGGATAAATATGGTTATTTCAGGAAATGACGCTGGCGAGTTGCTACGGAGGGGACAATATTATAAAAATGGCTATGGTGGTATATTTAAGGCATCGGTTTTTTACAATAGTAGAAAAAAAATGTCAGGATCTTTAGAAATTGAAGAATTTAGGATAAGGAACGCTCCTGTGCTAGCTCAGATTATTTCCTCTGCCAGTATTATAGGATTGCTTGATAGCCTTAATGGGAATGGACTGCTGTTTACAAGAATCGAAGGATCATTTAATTATAATGATGGTGAGTTAGCCCTAAAAGACGGTGTTGCAGTTGGGCCTTCGCTTGGCCTGACAATGGCTGGATACGAACATTACGGAAAAAATCAAAACACTGTAAATGTAAAAGGGTTGGTCTCGCCAGTCTATATAATAAATGGGGTAGTAAAAGCTATTCCTTTAATTGGTGATTTGTTAGGTGGAGAAAAAGGTGAAGGTGTATTTGGAGTTTCATATAAAATACAGGGCAATTCAAGCAATCCAAGAGTTTTAGTAAACCCGCTTTCTATACTTACGCCGGGCATATTTAGAAAAATTTTTAATACTCAAGAAAATGTTAACAGATGAAGATTGATGATTTAGATCTTTATGACTATTCATATCCTGATGAGCTAGTCGCCTTGAGCCCGCTAGCACTGAAGGATCAAGCTAGTATGCTTGTGTTTGAAAATAATAAATTTTGTCATCAAAAAGTAAGTGACCTACTTAAATATGTTTCTGAAAATGATTTGTTGGTTTTTAACAACACAAGGGTGCTGCCATGTAGGCTCACTGGTCAAAGAGTGAGATCATCCTCAGAAAATATAAATCCAACGGTCAGTGTTACTCTCAATAAAGAAATTGATGGAAATCTGTGGACTACCTTTTGCAAGCCACTCAAAAAACTAAAAGAAGGTGATAGGATTATTTTTTCGCAAGAACTGACAGCTGAAGTGATATCATTTAATGATGGACAATGTGTTATGAATTTTGATCCTGGAGGTAAAGAGTTAATTTCTTCCTTAAAAGAAATAGGTGATATGCCACTACCACCATATATAATGAAAAAACGTAGTCTGAAAAAATCCGATTTTGACAGGTATCAAACACCTTTTGCAAAAATTGATGGATCGGTTGCTGCACCTACTGCATCTTTACATTTTCCTGATAATTATATAGCGAGCCTAAATGCAAATAATATTTCCTATTGCTTTATAACATTGCATGTCAGTGGGGGCACCTTTTTGCCAATCCGTGAAAAAGAAATAGGCAAACATAAGATGCACTCGGAATATGCAAACGTTGAAGAAAATGCAGCATCGCAGATACGGAAGACGCTTAAAAAGGGCGGAAGAGTAATCGCCATAGGTACCACTGTAATGAGGGTGTTGGAGAGCTCTTTCTTCGTCGAGAATGACTTACGGGCTTTTTTTGGATCTATTGACACTTTTATAAGGCCTGGGCACGATTTTAAAGTTTGCTCAGGTTTGTTTACCAATTTTCATCTTCCAAAATCTTCCCTATACATTCTTGTAAATGCATTTGTAGGTATCAAGAAGGCTAACGAGTTGTATGATTTGGCAATAAAAAAAAGATATAGACTCTTTTCATATGGTGATTGTTGTCTCTTGCTTCCGTAAATTTTTAATTTAAATTTACAATCAAGGTGTTATATATTAAGTGGGGGATAAATGGATTTTGATTTAACAATTATTGGTTCAGGGCCCGGAGGTTACGTGGCAGCAATAAGGGGTGCTCAATTAGGGCTCAGGGTTGCTATTGTTGAGCGTGAAGCTTTGGGTGGTATATGCCTTAATTGGGGATGTATTCCCACAAAGTCGTTTTTAAGATCAGCAGAGGTTCTCAAGATTATAGAAGGATCAGAGAAGTACGGGATAAAGAGCAAATTAGGAGATGTAGATATCCGTGAGGTGGTCAAAAGATCCCGGTCTATTGCAAAAAAATTATCTTCTGGAGTTGAATATCTTTTAAACAAAAATAAAGTTGAGATTTTTGCTGGCGAAGCCTCATTTATAAATTCCAAATCTGTCAGAATTATAGATAAAAATAATTTGGTTAAAGAAGTGACAAGTAAAAATATATGCATTGCCACTGGTGGGAGGCCACGTGAAATCAGTGGAATTCCAAACTCTAATAATGTTTGGTTTTATAAAGAAGCGCTTCAAGTTGATAAAATTCCTAATAAGCTCCTTGTGGTTGGTTCAGGAGCGATCGGTGTGGAATTTGCTAGTTTTTTCTCGCAAATGGGAACAGATGTGTCGCTACTGGAAGCAAAACCGACCATCCTACCCAATGAAGATTTTGAAATATCAAACTTTGTAGAAAAACAGTTTTTGAAAAGAGGTATTAAGGTTTATAAAAACCATTCTCTTTTATCTCTTAACGAAAAAGGAAGTTCGGTTGAGGCTAAATTAAAGAATGAAGAAAAAATACTCACTTTGGAGTTTGAGAAAGCTATTTTAGCCGTAGGTATTGTTGGAAATATAGAAAATCTAAACCTTGAGGGTATAAACGTTGATTGTTCAAATGGTAGCATAGTAGTTGATAAATATTGCAGAACAAACGTTGACAATATTTACGCTATAGGAGATGTGGCTAGCCCCCCTTGGCTAGCCCATAAAGCAAGTCACGAAGGCATAGCTGTAGCAGAGCAGATTGCTGGAGTTAAAGTTCACCCTTTAAATAAAGATAAGGTCCCAGCGTGTACTTATTGTGATCCCGAGGTAGCCAGCATAGGTCTTACTGAAAAGGAAGCAGATAAACAGGGTTTTAAGTTCAAAGTAGGAACTTTTCCATTTAGCGCCAATGGTAAAGCGTTGGCAATGGGATATGAGGAGGGTTTTATAAAGACCATAATTGATAAAAAAACTGGAGAATTTTTAGGCGTTCATATGGTTGGAATGGGTGTTACCGAGTTAATCCATAATTATGCCCTGGCTAAAGAAGCAGAAATAATACAAGAAAACATTGAAAACACTATTTTTCCTCATCCCACGTTGTCTGAAGCGATACATGAAAGTGTTTTAAAAGCATCTGAGAGAGAGATACACATATAGTACAGGTAGATTAGTAAAATGAATAAAAGAATTGACATAAGGCACCCAGAAAAGCTTAAAAACGAACCTTCATCTATGGCAAAAAAACCATCTTGGATAAAGGTGAAAGCTCCATTATCCCAGGGGTATATAGAGACAAAGAAACTCGTGAAAAAGAATAATCTTAAAACTATCTGTGAAGAAGCTAGTTGTCCAAATATAGGAGAATGTTGGTCTAGGGGACATGCGACGTTTTTGATAATGGGAGATATCTGTACGAGAGGTTGCGCTTTTTGCAACGTAAAAACAGGTATACCGTTTAAGTTAGATCCGTTGGAACCAGATCGAATAGGACTTTCAGTGCAAAAGATGGGTCTTAGACATGTAGTAATAACCAGTGTAGATAGAGATGATTTGCCAGATGGTGGAGCTGGGCATTATGTTAAAACAATTGACGCTATAAAAAGGTATTCTCCATCCACTACTATTGAAATTTTAACTCCAGATTTTTTGAAATGTGATGATGAAGTTATATCTCCTATTTTAAATTCTGAGCCTGATGTGTTTAACCATAATTTAGAAACGGTACCTAGTCTTTATCCAATAGTTAGACCTGGTGCTAGATACTTCACTTCGTTGAGACTTTTAAGCAGAGTAAAGGAAATAAAGGGAACGATTTTTACTAAATCGGGCATAATGGTAGGGATGGGTGAAACCAGAATAGAAGTAAGTCAATTAATGGATGATCTAAGGATGGCAAATGTAGACTTCCTTACCATTGGTCAATATTTACAACCTACCCCCAAGCATTTTCCTGTTAAAGAATTTGTAACTCCTGTAACATTTGAACATTACAAAAAGCTGGCATTAGGAAAAGGATTTTTATTAGTGTCATCAACACCGTTAACAAGATCTTCTTTTCATGCTGATTATGATTTTCAACTATTAAAGGAAGCTAGAAGAAAAGCCTGGAATGCTCAAAAAGAAGTTAACAAAAAATGTGTATGATTGCAGTGCAGAAGATCTACTTAACGTAGTAGCTGACGTAAAGTCCTATGAAAACTTTATCCCTTTTTGTTCTGATGTCGATATTTTCGATAGGTATTTGTCAAGGGAATTGGAATGTTTTTCTGCACGTGTATCAATAAACTTTAAATTAACTACTGAGAATTTTTTAACAAAAGTATCAGTTAATAGGAAAAAGAGCACTATATCTATAGTCGGTGATACCAAGCCATTTAAGTCTTTAATTGCAGAGTGGTCTTTTATTGAGCAAGACAAATTTTGCAAAGTTAGTTTCTCTCTAGAGGTGTCATTTTCTTCATTTATTAAGGAGAAGCTAGTATCTTTAAGCTTTGAAAAAGTGGCTTCAACTATTCTTGATGCTTTTGAAAGAAGAGCTAGAGCTTGAAAAATTAACTTTCCCTCATGATGTCTAAGCTCATTTTAAGTGCTTCGTGAACACTTTTTTGTTGAATTCTGTTTCTTTCGATATTTCCAAAGTTAAGTTCAGCAATTACTTCAGAGTTACTAGACGATACTTTCACTCCAATAAAGACCAATCCCACTGGCTTAAATTCCGATCTTTTTGGTCCGGCCACACCAGATATAGCGATAGTTAAAGTTTTAGACCTTGCCTGAAAACATAAACCTTCCAGCATTTGTTTAACAGTTTCATAGCTTACAGCGCCATAAGTATTTAAAGTCTCATTTTTGACATTTAAGAACTTCATTTTTGATTCATCCGAATAACAGATAAAGCCATATGAAAAAATATCTGAGGACCCAGCTATTCCTGTAATATTAGCACTTAACAGACCACCTGTGCAGCTTTCTGCTGTCAGTAACTTCATATTTTTCTTAGCACAGATTTCTAAGAGTTTTTTGGATAATTTTTTGTATTTCAGCATTTATAAAATGAAAGTTAAAGTTAATAATAGAGCTGAAAAGATGCCAGCTAAAATATCGTCAAACATTACACCGAAAGCACTATTCATTTTATCAAGTATATATATTGGATAAGGTTTAAATATGTCAAAAAATCTAAAAAAAACGAATGATATTAGACACTTATAGATCTCTGGAGAGGTATTTTCGTAAAAAAGTAATAAAGGTAATAAAGCGATTGACTGTCCAACAACTTCATCGATTACTATTTCACTTCTATCTTTTTCTTTAAACTCAGTCGTATAGAAGTGTATTGCAAAAAAGGACAGAGTGGTTGTCACTAAAATAATAATTAAAAACAATATAAAATTTAAATTCGTCGCAAATATGTAAAACAAAAGGGTAGTAAATAAACTTGCAATAGATCCCGGTGCTATTCTAGCTTGTCCGATCGAAAAAAATGTTACGACTAATTTAGCTAATTTCATTTAATAGAACAGAACATAATGATGCTATCCCTTCCTCTCGTCCAGTAAAACCCAACCGTTCAGTCGTTGTTGCTTTTACATTTATCCTATTTTGTCCTAATGAGCATATTTTTGAGAGATTAAGTATTAATCGTTCTCTATGGTTATTTATTTTAGGTTTTTCACATATTATTGTTAGATCGATATTAGATAACTCATAATTTCTTTTTTTTGCTTCTTTTATGGACCAATTTAAAAAAATCTCAGAGTCTGCTTCTTTCCATTTTGTATCGGAGTCGGGGAAATGAAGCCCGATATCACCAAGAGCCAAGGCCCCAAGTATGGCGTCAGTCAATGCATGAAGAGCTACATCGGCATCTGAATGCCCAGCCAAGCTTCTATCAAAGGGTATTTCAACACCGCACAAATTTATTTTATTTCCTAGTTTGAATGCATGAACATCAAATCCTGTACCTATTCTAAACATTTAAAAAAAATTCTCCGCAATTTTTATATCCTCTGGAGTAGTTATTTTTAAGTTATATTCGCTACCGCAAATAATACCGATTTTCTTTTTATCAAGGAAGGCTAAGTGCACGTCATCCGTATATTCTTCTTTACTGTTTAAATGCCTTTCATAAATGTAGTCAAAGTGGAATGCTTGAGGTGTTTGAGCTCTAACCAGAGTGTTACGGTTGGGGCCCAGTTTATCTACTGTTTTTTTATTATTTTGAATCTTTTGTATGTATATTGTATCTGAAATTTCAATGCCTGGAAAAACCACGTCAAATTTATCAAGGCCTTTTATACAATTTTTTATTATTTCACTACTAGTAAATGGTCGTGCTCCGTCTTGAATAAGTATTTTTTTGCAACCAATATTTGAAATCATTCTCAGACCATTCTTTACTGAATGAGATCTGGTTTCCCCTCCACTACAGGGAGCTAATAGTTTTGAAGATGAGATTTTAGCGATTGCTTTATTATAAAGTGGTCTATGCTTTTCATTGATTACCACTAGAACAAAATCAATTAAAGACTCACATATGAAGTTTTCAATATTCTTTTCCAAAACCATTTTATGTCCAAAATTAAGATATTGTTTTGGCACCTTTGACTTTGACCGTATCCCTTCACCTGCGGCAACAATTATTGCACCTGTAATTTTTTTTTCCATAAAGAATTTATTGTAATTAGTATGGTTCAAGTTTAAATTGATAAACCTAATAATTGCAATAACTATTAAGCTTTTATTTATGTTATGATAACACGATCCGAGTTGAAAAATGGATTTTAAAGACCTGTGGGATTCCGTTCCTTATCCAGCATTCGTATTAAATGTTAAAAATGAAATTAAGCTTGCCAATCCGTTATCACAGCAATATTGTGAGCACTCTCTTTATCGTTTAGTTGGCCAGAAACTGAGTAACTATATTGGCCCTAATAGCTCTGTATTCGAAGTATTAGAAAAAATTAGCAGTAATTCATCTGCAATTGTAAAATTTGATGTTCCTATAAATTGGAAAAACAAAGGAAACCAAATATTTGATATGTACGCTGTAAGCGTAGAAACGGGTTGTAGTAACCTAATATTATTTCATCCTAAGCGTCTAAAGGGCAAGATGGAGCAAGCATTATTAAATCAAAGTTCTATAAGATCAGTCAGCGCTATGGGGTCTGTTCTTTCTCACGAAATTAAAAATCCTCTTGCAAGCATAATTGGAGCAACGCAATTACTTGAAAACTCAAATGTAAAAAATAAGAAAACATTGACAGAGATAATTTTGGAAGAAGCTAAAAGAATTGAGAGTATAGTTGATAGAGTTCAACTGCTAGGAGAGATTAATACAGTCGATTTTAACGTTCTGAATATTCATGATGTAATTGATAAAGTGAAAAGAAGTGCTCTACAAGGATATGGTTCACACGTTTCATTTGAAGAAATCTACGATCCCTCAATCCCTAATGTTCATGGTGATTTTCAGCTTCTTACTCAAGCGTTCCATAATATAATAAAAAATTCTTGTGAGGCTGTTGCAAAGAAGGGTGGAAAGATCATTATAAAAACATCTTTTTATTCAGGGTTGGCTTTGGGTTCTTTCGGAGAAAAGAACAAAAAACTACAATTAATGATAGCTATATCTGATAATGGACCGGGCGTTTCAAAAAATATTGTAACTGATATATTTGACCCATTTAGTACAACAAAAATCGGTGGTTCTGGGCTTGGACTTCCTTTGGTAGCAAAAATTATTTCTGAGCATGGTGGCTTTGTAGAGCTCGATGAGATTTCTGAAGGAGCATGTTTCAAAATTTATCTACCCGCACACGATATCTCTGCTAACGAAAGGTTACATTAGTGGAAGGAAATGTAATAATTGCAGATGACGATAGGTCATTAAGAATGGTACTAGCTCAGGCCTTATCACGTGCTGGGTGTAAAGTAAGGGCAACTGGTACTCTTAGTACTCTTTGGCGTTGGCTCGAAGATGGTGAAGGTGAAGTTCTAGTAACTGATGTAATGATGCCAGATGGAGATACAATAGAGCTCATACCACGAATAAAAAAGAAGCGACCTGATATGCCCATAATTGTAATGTCTGCAAAAAATAATCTTAACACTGCTATGAGAGCAAATCAATTTGGTGCTTATCAATATCTACCTAAACCGTTTGATTTAAAAGATTTAATTTCATCCGTGAATACAGCTATGAAGTTGAGGTTAAGCTCCTCACTTGATTTTAAAGATAATTTGTCAAGTAACGATAGTCATCTCGAAGACAACTTACCGATAGTTGGTAGTTCACCCGTAATGCAGAATATTTACCGAATTTTATCGAAAGTTATAAATACAGATTTCAATATACTCATAGAAGGTAAATCAGGAACTGGAAAAAGTTTGATAGCTCGCGTACTTCATGATTCTGGAACAAGACGAGATAAAAGGTTTTTAAGTGTTAATCTTTCTCTTATGTCATTAAATGAGTTACAGGACATTTTTTTACAGAATTTTTCAAGTCAAAGTGCCAATAATGTTGGTACTCTTTTTCTAGATGAAGTAAGTAATGCAAATTCTGAGGTTCAAAATTTTATTCTTTCCTTTCTTAACAAAAGAGAATCTTCTGAAAAAAATTATCATAGTGTGAAAATTATAAGCTCTTCGAGACAAGATCTTAAAGAATTTATAGAAAATGGGAAATTTCGTGAGGATTTGTTTTACAGACTAAATGAGGTTTCAATCGCAATCCCATTACTTGATGAAAGATTAGGAGATATCCCAGAGCTTTCTACCCATTTTTTGAAAGAATTTTCAAAAAATGGGATGGAGCCAAAATCTCTTACAAAAAATTCTGTAGAGCTCATAAAAAAGAAAAAATGGACAGGGAATGTTAGGGAGCTAAGAAATTTTATTGGCAGACTTTCACTAGTTTCAAATACTGAAATTATTGATGAAAAAATTACTAAGCATGAGCTTTCAATGATTACTCCTGAAGAAACTGATTTAAATAATTTGGAAGGATCAAAAATATCGAAATCAGTAGAAGTACATTTATCTCATTATTTTCGCTCACTAGGTGACAGTTTGCCAGCCCCAGGTCTCTATCAAACAGTCTTAAAAGAGGTAGAGGTTCCATTAATAAACCTTACACTTGCTCTATGTGACGGGAATCAAATTAGAGCAGCAAACCTACTTGGGATTAATAGGAATACATTGAGAAAAAAAATTAAAGACTATGATTTAGTTGTTACACGTGGTAAAAAATTGATGTAAATTTGCAACAAAAGGTTAAAAAGATTGTAAATACTATTAAAAAGCGTAACGTCACAACTAATATTTTAGATAAATTAATATTTTCTAATCTGGTAACCTTTACTGTCGTTTTCTTAGGCCCACTTCTTTCAATAATAACATTTCTGGCTTTTAGCATTATTGAGGAGTCATCTAGGCCAGAGTTATTATCGGCAATTATCATTTTAGATTTTCTTTATATCTTAATTGTAGGCGTTTTAATATTATTCAAGGTTACAAAAGTCCTTTCTAATCAGAGAGCTAGAGGAGGGGGGTCATCGCTTCATCTTAGGGTCACCTCAGTTTTTTCAATTTTAGCATTATCTCCTGCAATAATTGTAGCAGTCTTTGCCACGATATCATTAAACTTTGGGTTGGAAGACTGGTTTTCAGAGAAAGTTCAAAGGGTCGTGGGTAATTCATTGGAGTCTGCTCGTGCTTATAAGATGGAACACACGAAAGCCTTGAAAAATGATGCCTTCTGGCTGTCAAAAGTTTTAACCGCAGAAAAGCAATTCAGACCTTTTTTAAGTGATGGAGATTTACGAAAAATTCTCAACGTTAATCAGCAAGAGGGTATATCCAAATCATTTTTAATTAACTACTTAGGCGAACTCAAGGTTAGGGGTGAAAGGAGTTATTTGTTCGATTTTAAACCAGTGAAAGATTATGATATTTTGGTTGCTAAAAATGAGGGAATATCGGTTATTGAAGACCTTGAAAACAATGAGTTTAGAGCAATAGTTTCAATGGAAGCATTCCCCGATAGATTACTTTATGTCACAAGAAATGTTGATGGAGAGGTTTTAGCTTTATTAGATCAAACAAAAGAGACCGTTATTTTATATGATAAAATCGAGAAAGAACGAGGGCAATTATTGTTTGAGTTTGGACAGCTTTATTTAGGTTTTTCAATCGTATTGATATTATCTGCTATATGGTTTGCTCTCTGGATAGCTGAAAGGTTAACTAAGCCCGTAAGCAGTTTAGTAACTGCCGTTGCAAAAGTTGCTGATGGTGATTTTACAGTAGAGGTTTCTGAAGAAAAAGGCAGAGACGAAGTAGCTATTCTTGGGAAAGTATTTAATAAAATGACCAGGCAAATAAAAAAGCAAAGAGATTCTCTATTATCTATCAATAGTAAAACAGAAGAAAAAAAGCGTCAGTTCGAAGCGGTTCTTGATGGCGCATCAGGTGGAATAATTGGGACAAACGCTGGTGGTGCAATCGAAGTCATAAATGTAGCAGCAGAAAAAATACTAGGTTTGTCTGACAATGAAGGTTTGACTAAAAATTTAAGAGATATTGCTCCCGAATTTATACCCTTATTTAATAAGGCAATGTTTCTAGATGAAGGTTCAATAGAAGATGAGGTTGAAATTTTCAGAGAAAGTATAAAAGAAAAAATATTTTTAAAAATTTCGATCATAAAATCTGAAGAGGGTCAGCTCGAGGGGTACGTTTTCACATTCGATGACTTAACTGATTTGGTTGCTGCTCAACGCTCTGCAGCATGGGGAGATGTAGCTAGAAGAGTTGCCCATGAGGTCAAAAACCCACTCACTCCAATAAAACTTGCTGCTGAAAGGTTAAAAAAATATTTTTTGAGCTTGAATGAAAAAGATAAAGTTTCCGCTTCTCAATATGCAAACATGATTATTAGACAAACAGAAAGTCTAAGTCGATTAGTAACAGAGTTTAGTGATTTTTCTAGACTACCATTGCCAAAAAAAACACAACTAGATTTATGTAAGTTAACAGAAAGTGCAGTTTTGTTACAGAAGGTTGCTAATAAAGAAATTATTTTTAAATTTAGAAAGAGCGAAGATTGTATTTTTATCTTGGGTGACGGTCAAATGCTTAACCAGGCTTTTTTAAATCTTATTAAAAATTCAATTGAATCAATTAACTCCGCAAAGGATGCAACATTGATTGGTAAAAATAAATCATATGGTCGAGTAGAAGTAGATATCCGTTCTCAAAATGAAGAGGTTTGCGTGACCATTCTGGATAATGGAATTGGATTGCCAAAAAATGTCAATCGCTTGTTTGAACCATATGTAACCATAAAAAAAGAGGGTACTGGATTGGGATTGTCAATTGTAAAAAAGATTATTGAGGATCATTTGGGTAGCTTGTTTTTAATGCCAGGTCGTAGAATGAAGGGATGTAATCATTTTGGAGCGGAAGTAAAAATAATTCTACCTATCACCAATTCTAAAAAGCTAAAACATGATGCAAGTTTAAGTCTTAAAGAGGATATAAAATGAGTTATGTACTCGTAGTCGATGACGAGAAAGATATTAGAGATTTAATAAGTCAAATCTTGTTCGAAGAGGGCCATACAGTAAAACTGGCACACAACTCAAACTCTGCTATGGATTATATCAATAGCGAAGAGCCAGATCTCATAATATTAGACATTTGGCTCAAAGATAGTGAAATGGACGGAATAGAGATACTTAAATCAGTAAAACAAAATAATCCTTTATGCCCTGTTGTTGTTATATCAGGACATGGAAATATAGAAATAGCAGTAGCAGCTGTAAAACAAGGTGCATATGACTTTATAGAAAAGCCATTTAATACCGATCAACTTTTGCTTGTAATAAATAGAGCCTTAGAAACATCAAGATTGAGGAAAGAGGTTTTTTCTCTTCAAAATAAAGAAATAAATGAAAGTAAAATGATTGGCGGATCGGGTGCTTTTAAAATATTGAAACAAAAGCTAGATAAGTTGATGAAGTCTAATGGACGAATACTTATCTCAGGTCCATCTGGGTCTGGAAAAGAAATTGCTGCGAGATATATTCATCAACACTCTCAACGTGCAAATAATAGGTTTTTAACTGTTGCTTGTGCGTCTATTCAATCCGAAAAAATGGAAGAGCTTCTATTTGGTCAAGAGATTGATGGAAAAGTAAGCCCAGGTCTTTTTGAACAAGCACACGGAGGAACCTTGTTCTTTGATGAAGTGGCAGAACTACCTATTGGTACACAAGCAAAAATTTTAAGAATTTTGGTTGATCAAGTTTTTACGAGGGTAGGGGGAAATAATATCGTAAGAGTTAATTGTAGAATCATTTCTTCTACCTCCAAGGATTTAGCCTATGAAATAGATAATGGAAATTTCAAAGAAGAGCTTTTTCATAGGTTTAACGTTGTCCCAATAAGAATCCCGTCTCTTGAAGAAAGAATTCTTGATATACCGTTGCTATCTGCTTATTTTATCGAGTGGTTAGCAGGTAATGAAGGTTTGCCAAACAAACAGTTAACGGAAGTTGCTGTAAGAAAGTTACAAAATATGAGCTGGCCAGGAAATATAAGGCAGTTAAAAAATACAATTGAAAGAGCGCTGATCTTAGGTTCGAGCAAAACTGTTATAAATGCCGATGATATTTTTGAATTCGTTGGGACAGAAAAAAGCAACTTTCAGAGTAATGTCTTGGATTTTAATAGTGAGTTTTTCATCGAAAAATCACTTAGGTCTGCAAGAGAAGAATTTGAAAGAGCTTATTTGACATTTCAAATCAGTAAGTTTGGTGGAAATGTATCTAAAACTGCTAGCTATGTTGGTATGGAAAGGTCGGCGCTTCACAGAAAAATGAAATTACTAAATATTGAAACTACACTTAAAGACAAATAAAGATATCTAAGGGAAATATAGTGAAAATTATAGTTTGTGGAGCTGGTAAAGTAGGATTGCAAATCGCGAAGCATCTTTCTGATGAAAGGATGGATGTTATAGTTATTGATAAATCATCAAGCCTTATAAAGAAAGTGATTGATGAGCTGGATGTTTCTGCAATCTGTGGCTATGCTTCTTACCCAAACGTTCTAGAACGTGCAGGAGCTCACGATGCGGATATGATAATAGCTGCTACAATGTCTGATGAAGTCAATATGGTTATATGCCAAATTGCACATTCTATATTCTCTATTCCAAGAAAGATCGCTAGGATAAGATCGGATTTCTATCTTGAAGAAAATTACTCCAGTTTTTATCGTTCTGATCATCTTCCAATAGACGAGATAATTTCTCCAGAGAAGGAGATAGCCGAAGGTTTGCTAAAAAGGCTAGGAATTCCGGTTGCGTTCGAGGTTACAGAGTTTTTAGATGGAGCTGCAGTTTTAGTTGGACTTACTTTAAAAGAAGAGTGTGCCGTATTATCTACGCCCTTACGCCAGTTGTCTGAGCTTTTTTCAACACTGAATGCAATTGTTGTAGGTATAATAAGGGATAATAATCTTTTTGTTCCAAATCCTGAAGATGAATTACAACCTAATGACAGTATATATATTTTTAGTGATAAAAGAGACTTAAGCCGTACAATCGAGATCTTCGATAAAAAAAGTTTTATTGGTAAGTCAATAGTAATACTTGGAATGGGTGCCATCGGTCTTAATGTTGCTAGGATGTTAGAAAATAAAAAAAACGAAGGTATAAGCGTTAAGGTTATTGAAAAAATTAAAGATAGGGCAGTAGATGCTGCTGATTTGCTGGAAAAGACGGTTGTATTAAATGGGGACGGTCTTGATACAGAGGTTCTAGATGAAGCTAACGTGGGTTTAGCAGATTTCTTTGTAGCTTTAACCGATGATGATAAAACAAATTTGATTTCTTGTGCAAAAGCAAAGTCGCATGGTTGCAAGTTTACGATGGCATTAATTAATGACCCCTCATTGGATAAAATGATCGCTACTATGGGAATTGATTCTTTTATTAGCCCGAAATCTATTACAGTTTCTTCGATTCTACGTAATATAAGGCACGGCATGGTGAGATCGGTATATTCCATAGGAAATGGAGAAGCAGAGGTTTTAGAATTTCGAGTGCTTGAATCTTCACCAATTGCGGGTAAAACGCTTAAAGACGTCGACTTTCCTAAAGACTCCTTAGCAGGGTTGTTAAAAAAAGAAGCAGAGGTGTTAGTTCCAAGGAGTAGTACTAGATTTGAAACAGGAGATGTATTGACTGTTTTTTGTTTAAGACGTGATATAAATAAGGTAGAAAATTTGTTTCAAGTGGGCGTAGACTTTTTTTAAAAAAGTGCTAATTTAGCACTATTAGACATGTGGCAGTTGAAAATGGCGTCATCGCAATCAAATTTACAAGATACATTTCTTAACTCTGTTAGAAAGAGTAAAAATCCAGTAACACTTTTTTTAGTCAATGGTGTAAAGCTTCAAGGTGTTATAACGTGGTTTGATAATTTTTCTATTCTTTTGAGAAGAGAAGGTACGGTACAGCTTGTTTACAAACACGCTATTTCAACCATAATGCCATCTTTGCCCCTTGACCTTATAGGCGAGGATTCTGAGGAAGGATAATTGTTAGAGTTTGCGTACTTTACTTATTTCTATTGTTTTTCAGAACCAATCAAAAAACTATTATGTAAAGGATGAATTTTTTCAATTAGCACGATCATTAAGTGCTTTAAGTATCAAAAAAAATTCTGTTATACGTTTAACTAAAAGTCACCCAGCTTTTTTTCTTTCGAAGGGACACCTAAATAACATCAGAAATTATGTTGCAGATAATGATATTGGACTTGTCTTAATAGATAATCCTTTGTCTCCTGTTCAACAAAGAAATCTTGAAAAAAAGCTTATTGCCAAAGTTCTTGACAGAACTGGACTGGTTTTAGAGATTTTTGGTAGTAGAGCTCAGTCAAAAGAGGGGAAGCTTCAAGTAGAACTCGCGCATCTCTTGCACCAAAAATCACGTTTGGTAAGAAGTTGGACTCATTTAGAAAGGCAGAGAGGGGGTAAAGGATTTCTTGGTGGTCCTGGAGAAACTCAGATCGAATCTGATAGAAGAAGCCTTGCATCTAAAATAGTTAACATTAGAAAATCGATCAGCAAAGTTAGAAAGACAAGAAATGTGCAAAGAAACCAAAGATTAAAAAATAGTATACCTTTGGTTTCTTTTGTAGGTTATACGAACGCAGGCAAATCGACGTTATTCAATGCTTTTCCAAACAAAAAAACAAAAGCAGAAAACAGGCTATTTTCAACTCTAGATCCTTACCTGAAAAAATGTGGTTCATACAAAAAGGAGTTTATAATTTCTGATACTGTTGGCTTTATAAGAGATCTGCCCACTTCGTTAGTGATAGCTTTTAGGGCAACACTCGAAGAGATAGGTTTTTCAGACCTTATTGTTCATGTGGTAGATGTATCAGACGAATTCGCAGATAAAAATGCGGAAGTAGTCTATAAGACTTTAGAGACTTTGGGAGTAGATACTTCAGAAAAAAATAGAATTATTGAAGTTCATAACAAAATTGACGTTAGTATTCGTCAAAGGTTTCCGCCCTTTCTAAAAGGATTGGAAAAGGACAAAATTTTTTCTATTTCTGCAAAAAAAAAATTGGGTCTAGAGAATTTTTATCAAGGTATTGAGACTGAATTGTATAAACAAATAATACAGGAGAATATTATTTTAGATGTAAGTGAGACAGAGAAGATTAAGTGGCTTTATCAAAATAAGTTAGTTAAATCTTCTGAGTGGAAAGAAAGCGATATAAAACTTGAATTGGTATGGGATAGTGAAGAGAGACAAAAATTTAATGAAGTCTTTGTGGGGACGGTTTTATAATTTGAAAGAAAGGAGAAATATCAAAATCTTTTGGTAAGCAATAAGTAGGATGACGCAATACTATTGACTCAAGCTTATCTTTAAATGGAAGAATAGGATGGCCTATTTCCTGGAAAGCTTCCGCAATTAGAGTAGAACAAATAGCTTTTGTCGGATCTCCAGCGCCAATTCCAATCAGATTCCTTCTAAGCTTTTTTGGAACAGGAGGATTTGGAAAAACATATCTAATTAAGTCTATAATGTTTTTCAGATCATATTTTGATCCTATTTTTTTTATTAAATAGTTAATTAGAATTTTTCTCTTTTTATTGTTTAAGAATACCGGTCTACATATCCTAAGATTATAATGCTTATAAACATCAATATCCGTAAATATGCATCCATCAACTGCCTTTACTTCAATTAAACAGTGACTTAAAGACCCTGATTTGCCAATAAATATTGCAGCATGAGACCAATTAGAACTCGTAATAAATTGAATTGCATTGCTTACCCGACTCTGTCCTTCGACTAAAAGTACATCACCTGGTTCTAAAGCAGATTTTATCTCATCGATACTAATTCTGAAGTAATGATCTTCATATATATGCTCCTTAGTCAGATACTTTGCAAGCTGGGTGCCGATGAGTTGTAATAACATTAAATTTGTCTAGCTCTCCATTAGCTGGCGCCAGTGTATTCTACATAAAGATTCATATAAATCATTACCTCCAATCTGTATTTGAGATCCATCTTTAATAGGTTTGTTGTTAGTGGATTTTCTTACCACCATTGTAGCTTTTTTCCCACAATGGCAAATTGTCTTTATTTCCTTTAATTCATCGGCTAAGCCAAGGAGCGCAGATGATCCTGGAAATAAATTACCCTGAAAATCAACCCTTAGTCCGTAACACAAAACAGGTAGAAAGAGGTCATCAACAGCTCTTGCCAGTTGCCATACTTGTTCTTTGGTTAAAAATTGAGCTTCATCAATTAAAACACACGCAATAGGAGAACTTTTTTGCTTTGATTTCAGTAGGTTATATAAGTTTAGTCTTTCATTAAATGTATCAGCCCGCTTCTCTATTCCTATCCTACTAGCTATTTTCCCTTCACCAGATCTATTGTCAATTTCTGCTGTTAAAAGGTAGGGCACCATACCCCTTTCCTCATAGTTATGCGCGGCTTGTAACAGAATTGTTGATTTTCCTGCGTTCATAGTTGAATAATTGAAAAATAACTTAGCCATAACTCATCCTAACTCTAAAATCTCGCGTGCTTTTTTCCAAGAAGCAACGGGCCTATTGTACTGTTCACAAATTTCTTTAGCAATCTTTACTAAGCTAGCGTTTGAAGGCGCCAATGTCTCTTTATCAATTCTGATATTATCTTCCAATCCGGTTCTAACGTGTCCCCCCAATTTTATGCACCATTCATTCAAAATTCTCTGATTTCTTCCAATACCTGCACCACACCATAAAGCTTTTGGCAAAAGTCGATTAACAGTCTTTATATAATATTCAAAAACATCAAGATCTGCTGGCATAGCATTTTTTACCCCCATAACAAATTGAATATACAAATTTCCTTGTAATTTATTCTGTTTAGCTAAATTAGCTGCTTGATGAATATGAGATAAATCAAATACTTCTATTTCAGGTTTAACTGAATTTTTAATCATTTCTTCCGCGAGCCAATCAACAAGATCTGGAGGGTTCTCATAAACTCTTGTGGGAAAATTGTTTGAGCCAACAGTCAACGAAGCCATGTCTGGTCTTAAACTCAACATTTTTCCTCGGTCAAAACCATGGCCTGAGCGACCACCTGTAGAAAGTTGGATGATCATACCAGGGCAATGTTTTTCGATACCCTCTTTCAATCTTCCATACTTATCAGGGTCTATGCTAGGTGTCCCATCATCATTACGAACATGACAATGGGCTATGCTAGCGCCTAACTCATAGCATTCTTGAGTACTTTCTATCTGTTCCGATATGCTTATTGGGACTGCAGGGTTATCCTCTTTAGTGGGGACAGAGCCTGTAATTGCAACACATATGATACACGGATCAATCATCACCGTAATATAGGTTGAAATAAGGCAAATTAAAAATAAAATATCGGTGGATTATATGTTCTTATCTTATTATGGTTAATCATGTATTACGCTGCTTTTAACTCTAATGCCTACCTACACCATATTGCTTTGAACACTACTCGTCCTTTGGAATTGGCTAAGTTTTATGAAAAGGCGTTATCTATAGAAAGGAAACCAATAAAAGGTGGTTGGGTTTTATCTGGGGCTAGAAGGAAAGTTCTTATATTGAGCAATAAACAAAATTGCCTGGGATTTGCAAGTTTTGCCTGTCAAGATAGCCACTCTTTCAAAGTCCTAAAAAGAAAATTCATGGAAAAGGGCATAGATACATTTAAAGATGATAATTCTCTATTTATTCATGACAATTTCTATATTTTTGACTGCGACGGGAATAAAATTTATTTTGGGTTTTCCAAAAATAAAAAAGATCAAATTTCGAAACTTTATGCTCCTCTACAGCATATCACCTTCACCTCAGAAAACTTAAACGATTTTGTTGATTTTTATGTCAACAAACTTGGATTTAAAATTTCAGATAAAGTTATTAATAAAAATGGTCAGCTCACAACTTGCTTTATGAGGTCAAACCAAGAACATCACACTGTTGCATGTTTTCTAAGCAATAAATCGGGTTTAGATCATTATAGTTTTGAAGCAGGAACATGGGAATGGATTAAAAATTGGTGTGATCATTTTTCCAAGCAAAATATTCAATTGGTTTGGGGGCCAGGTCGTCATGGCCCGGGGAATAACCTTTTTGCATTTATAGAAGATCTTGATGGAAATAAGATTGAGATTTCTGCTGAGTTAGAAATTGTTCATGATAGGCAAACTAAAAAATGGCCTCATGAGCCAAAAACGTTAAATTTATGGGGTAATGCAATAATGCGCTCTTAAAGGAGGAAATTTATGAAATATGCAAGTTTTGTTAGACTAGGTGAAACCTGTTTTGGAGTTTTCCATCAGGGTAAAATTTTTGACCTGTCCTATCAATTAGCTGGGGGTTCTTCAAGCTTGAAGGAAGCTATTCATTTTGGAAGTATTCCAGATAATACACAAGAATTGGAAAGCTATTTAGCTAATGTTACTGCTTACGAACCTGCTGATATAACATTTCTACCTGTTATACCAGATCCAGGAAAAATTTTTTGTATTGGTCTGAATTATGAAAAGCATAGAAAAGAAACAGAAAGACCAGAGGTTCAATATCCCACTATTTTTACTCGATTCGCAGAAAGCCAAGTGGCACATCGAGAAGCGGTTATTAAGCCTACCTTGTCTGATAGAGTGGACTTTGAAGGAGAGTTGGCTGTAGTAATTGGAAAAGGCGGTAAAAACATCTCTTCAGAAGAAGCTTTGCAAAGTATTGCTGGATATACTTGTTATAACGATGTTTCTATCAGAGATTACCAGAGACATACAAGTCAGTTCGTTCCAGGGAAAAACTTCTCAAAAACAGGTGGTTGCGGACCATTTTTAAAATTAGCATCGTCGATTAAAAATTACCAAAGCTTAACTATTAAAACAATATTGAATGGCGAGGTGATGCAAGAAGCAAAGCTCGATCAATTGATTTTCAAAATACCTGAGATAATCTCCTATATCTCTTCTTTTACGCCTTTAGTCGCAGGAGATATTATTGTTACGGGAACGCCTGGTGGAGTTGGGGATAGGCGAGATCCACCTTTATATATGAAAAATGGTGATATTGTAGAAGTTGAAATTTCGGAAGTTGGTAAGCTAGTTAACCCGGTGCTCGACGAAAATATTATTCTTTAAATGCTTCTCAAATTATTGTGACGAAAAATTTTGATGTAATTATTGTTGGAATGGGTCCTTCAGGTCTCGTTTTAGCTGGCTTGCTTGCAAGCTATGGCATTGAGGTTGGTATTTTTGAAAGGAATAAAAGTACGGTCAAAGAACCACGAGCAGTTTCTATAGATGATGAGTCACTTCGAATTCTTCAAAGCTTTTCGTTGCATAAAGCAGTGTTAAAGAATGTTTCTCAAAATTATGGATCTCATTACTACGATGCCAGAGGTAAGCTATTTTTGAAAGTTGAACCGAATTCATGTGAAAATGGCTTTTTTAAACGAAATGCTTTTGATCAACCGACTTTTGAAAGCACATTGAGGAAACATCTGGAGGGTAAAAAAAATATTAAAATTAATTTTTCACATACACTAATTTCTATAAAAAACGAGACTAACCGTGTTATCGCGAATTTTGAGGATAGCAAAGGGATAAAAAAAAGCATTTTGGGACGGTATCTTGTAGGTTGTGATGGTGGTCAATCAACAGTTAGAGACCTTATTGGCGTGGTAATGAGAGGTAGCACTTTTAATCAAAAGTGGTTGGTCGTTGATATATATAATACAAAAAATTTTTTTAGGCATACGCAGGTTTATTGTAACCCTAAGCGCCCATCCATAACTTTACCTGGCCCCAATGATATAAGGAGATATGAATTTAAACTAAATGCTAGAGAGGGATCTAAAAAATTAAGTGAAGATTTCACAAGAAAGCTTATAGCAAGTGTCGGAGTAGATGGACAAGCAAAGATTAGAAGAGCACAAGTATATCAATTTCATGCATTGATTGGTTCAGATTGGAAAAAAAAATCTGTATTTATTGCAGGTGATGCAGCGCATTTGTCTCCGCCGTTTGCTGGGCAGGGAATGAATAGCGGAATAAGAGATGTAGGGAACTTGGGTTGGAAATTAGCGTTAGCTGTTAAAATGCCACAATCTAGTAATATACTGGAAACCTATTTTCTGGAAAGAAAAGAACATTGCTGGGCCCTAATTAATTTGGCGATACGAATGGGTAAAATAATGATGCCAAAAAACAGCTTGATTTCCTTTTTTAACGCATCTTTTTTTAGGCTGATCAAGTTAAATAAAACACTGCTTAGTTATATCTCTCAAATGAAATATCGGCCCAAACCTAAATTAAAGATGGGACTTATTTTTTTTCATGGGAAAGAGACAAGGGATGATAAGAAATTAATTGGAACGCTATTCCCACAACCCTTAGTGCAAGATAAGGCAGGAATTTTGTCTAACTTGGATGAGGTTTTGGGTAACAAATTTTCTTTAGTTTGTTATATTAAAAATCATGAGACTTACAACAGACTGGAGAAACATCTTAATAATTTTTCAAAAACTTGTAAGGTTGTCGTTTTATTGAACCAATCTTGCATGATTTTCCCGAGTAGGCATGAGGTTGTTCGAGATTTTAATAACCTTTTAGAAAAAATGGAGACAAGGGTGCCAGAGAATAGTTTTTTTTTACTCCGACCGGATAAATTAGTATCTGCAATCTATAAAAAAAATAATCTTCATTATTTATCAAATTTATTAAATAATAACGAGATATTTAGTTTTTAGAGTGTATAGTTACTATAAATTTAAAAATTATTAACATCTGGGGAGGAAGTTTAATGAAATTATTTTTAAGACTTTTAGTCGCATCTGCTTCTGTACTGTTTCTTTCAATATCTGCATACGCAGGGGAAGTAGTACTAAAGTTCCATTCATTTCCACCAATGCCTGCAAACTCTAACGCAAAATTTGTTAAGCCGTGGAGTGAAAAGGTATTAGCGGAGTCAAATGGAGAAATAAAAGTTGAAATATATCCTGCAATGCAGCTTGGTGGAAAACCACCTCAACTTGTTGATCAAGTAAGAGATGGTGTAGTAGATATCGTTTGGACTGTTGCTGGTTATACACCGGGAAGATTCCCACATTTGGAAGCTTTTGAATTACCGTTTATGCCTGCTTCCGCTGAGGCGACATCTCAAGCACTACAAGAATACGTAGACACTGTAGCTGCCTCTGATCTTAAAGATTATAAGGTTTTAGCCGTATTTTGTCATGCTCCAGGAAAAATTCATACTAAAGAAAAAGTTATTAAGTCTGCAGCTGATTTAAATGGTATGAAGATGCGTGGTCCTACAAGAGTGATAACCAAAATGTTAGAAGGCTTAGGGGCAACGCCGGTAGGCATGCCTGTCCCTGCGGTGGCTGGAGCTCTATCAAAGGGTGTGATCGATGGCATGGTTGTGCCTTGGGAAATTATGCCGTCTTTCAAACTTCATGAGCTTACAAAAGCACATACCACAGTTTCGGGATCCAGAGGTTTATACACAACCCCATTTTTGTTCTTGATGAATAAAGCGAAATACGAGTCTTTAAGTGATAAGCATAAAAAGGTTATTGATAATAATGCTGGTCTTGCCCTGGCAAAACTTGCTGGACAGCTTTGGGACGGTTTCGAAGTTCCAGCTAGGAAGTTAGCATTAGATGCTGGTGGAACAATACACTCTCTTTCAGGAGGTCCTCTTGCAGAAATGAAGGCAGCTGGTGAAGGCCTTGAGAAGGATTGGATTAAATCAGCTAATGATCGCGGCCTAGATGGAGCAATGCTTGTTAAAACTGCGAAAGACTTAATTTCAAAATATGACAAGTAAAAATACCTTGTTAGACCTTGAAGAAATAGAGCGCCCAAACGATATTTTTGGGCGTTTTTTACTTAAGATTGTAACATATCTAGCGATTTGTGGAGGTATGGTACTTGTTGTAATAGTACTTATAAATTTCATTTCTATCGCAGGTAGAACAATGTTTGGCAAGCCTCTTACAGGAGACTTTGAACTTGTTGAGATGGGTTGTGCGGTTGCGATGTTTTCATTTTTGCCACTTTGTCAATTTAAAAATGGGAACGTTATTGTAGATTTCTTTACAATAAACCTTTCTAACAAAATTAAAAACAGCTTGAATGGGCTTGGAGCTTTTTTATTTTTTTTAGTAGCCTCTTTTTTTACATGGAGAATGGTTTATGGAGCCTTAGACATGTACAAGTATAATGAGCAAACGATGTTGCTTCAAATTCCCGTTTGGATTCCATTTGTTCCCGCGGTTATTTCTTTTGGTATTCTATCGATAACCTGCCTTTATACGTCAATAATATTTTTTAAATCGGCTTTAAAATAGAAAATATTTATCATGGATAGACTTTACCTTGGCATAATAGCTTTCCCAATTCTTTTTTCTTTATTGGCTGTGAGGGTTCCCATTGGTTTAGCAATGTTGGTCGTTGGCTGTTCAGGAACAATTTTTATTGCTGGTTGGTTGCCTATTATGTCCCAAGTAAAGACAAGTGCATGGCATCTTTTTTCTAATTATTCCTTTACTGTTATTCCTTTATTTTTACTGATGGGAAACTTTGCATCTAAGGCAGGAATGAGTGAATCGCTATTTCGGTTTGCTGGTGCTTGCCTTGGACACAGACGAGGTGGGGTGGCTATGGCGGCAGTCGGTGCATGTGCTGGTTTTGGCGCCATATGTGGTTCATCTCTTGCTACAGCCGCTACCATGGGTCGTGTGGCTCTTCCTGAGCTACGTAGAATGGGTTATTCTGGTTCTTTAAGCACTGGGGCTTTGGCCGCCGGTGGAACGTTAGGTATTTTGATACCACCATCAGTTATATTGATAATCTATTCAATTTTAACCGAACAAAATATTGCAAAAATGTTTTTAGCAGCTTTTGTACCTGGGATCTTAGCTGCAATTGGATATCTGATAGCAATAGCTATTTTCGTAAGGATAAAACCAGATTCGGGTCCACCCACAAGCTATGTGGGATGGAGGCAAAGACTTAATTTATTTGGGCAAGTGTGGCAAATACTTATTATATTTTTTCTTGTAATTGGAGGTATTTATCTTGGGTGGTTTACACCAACTGAGGGTGCTTCAATAGGTGCAGCCGGTACAGGTATTATGGCAATCTTTACAAAAGGCTTCAATTTTAGTGATTTAATTGATGTTATTAAGGATACAGCTGTCACG
>CACBAO010000013.1 GCA_902537235.1 uncultured Alphaproteobacteria bacterium | reverse complement strand
GAAGCCGAAGACATCTCAAATGAGTACGGTTTTCAGATAATTGCAACGTTGGTAGTAAGGAATAATCAATTTATTGCTGGAGACGAGTCCACAAAAAAATTGGTTAAACTTGCTGAGAAGGTAGCAAAGACCGAAGTTACAGTTTTTATAAATGGACCGACTGGTACTGGTAAAGAGGTACTGTCAAAGTTTATCCATAATAATTCTTCAAGGATCGATAGTCCATTTGTAGGAATAAACTGCGCAGCAATACCTGAAAATATGCTTGAGGCAATACTATTTGGCCATGAAAAGGGAGCATTTACAGGCGCTTCTAATCCGAATAAAGGGATTTTCAGGGCTGCAGATGGTGGAACATTGCTACTAGATGAAATAAGTGAAATGCCACTTAGCCTGCAAGCGAAAATATTAAGAGTTTTGCAAGAAAAAATAGTGACCCCCATTGGTTCACAAAAAGATTTGCCCGTGGATGTCAGAGTGATAGCTACTACTAACAGAAATATGCTTGAAGAAATAAAAAAGGGGACTTTTAGAGAAGACCTCTATTACAGATTGAATGTTTTTCCGCTTGCTACATCACACCTAGTTAACAGGAAAAGTGATATTATTCCCCTGACAACAGCACTCTTGTATAGACATTGTAAATCAGTTGATGAACTTCCTTGGCTTAATTCATCTGCATTAGAAACGCTTTTAGCTCATAATTGGCCAGGAAATGTTAGAGAATTGGAAAATATCGTGCAAAGGGCTCTGGTTCTTTGCTCAGAAAAAGAAATTTGCTCAAATGATATTGTTATCGACAACAATCCTTTAAACGTTTCAACGCACTCTCTAACAGACGAAAATACACAACAGCTAGCAATTTGAGGTTTCAAATGTCCCAGATAGGATCCATAACAAATAAAGTATTATCCACCCACAAGCAGATTATCGAAAGCGCAAACAGCACACTAGGTAATGATAACAGTATTGGGAATTTTGGTTCTAAAATGGAGAAAGCTCTCGACTCCGTCGCAGACGCACAGAAAATTGCTGCTGATACAACAAAGAACTTTGAGCTTGGCATAGAGAATGACTTAACAAAGGTAATGATAAATCAACAGATATCTTCATTAGGTTTTCAATTGACGCTTAATACGAGAAACAAAGTGCTTTCAGCTTATAAAGATATTATGAGCATGCCGGTATAATCAAATTTAAAGGTATAAATTATGGCAGATACAACAGAATTCACAGGTACTCAGCAAACACAGCAAGGAACTGGTTTAATCCCACAAGCTGGTCAATTTCTATCTAATGTTCAACAGATAGCTAACCAACCTAGTGTTCAAAGATCATTACCTGCTGTAGTTGCTGTTGTTGTTTTAGTACTTGGACTATTTGTCTACTCACTTTTACAGCAACCTGAGAGAACAACACTATATGCTTCTTTGCCAGATTCAGAAAAATCAAAAGTACAAGACGCCTTAAAGAATATGGGTGTCGACGTTAGTCTAGACCCCACTACAGGAGAGATACTAGTGCCTGTTGAAGATTACCATAGGTCTAGGATAAGTTTAGCAGCTCAAGGGCTACCTAGTAGTGCGCCTGATGGTTATTCAACTTTAACTGACTTACCAATGGGCTCCAGTCGGTCCGTAGAGCTTATGAGGCTTAAACAAACCCAAGAAATTGAACTGGCAAAATCAATCCGAGAAATAGAAGGGGTTATATCAGCGCGAGTTCATTTAGCACTTCCCGAAAAATCGGTCTTTGTAAGAAATCAATTACCTCCTACCGCATCGGTATTTGTACAGCTACCAAACGGTAGATCAATGGCGAGTGGGCAAGTAAATGCTATTATTCACCTAGTATCATCGTCAATTCCAAATATGACAAAGGAAGATGTGACTGTCATTGATCAAAATGGTCAACTTTTATCAAAATCTTTAGATGACCCAGATAGTATGCTAAACGATGCACAATTGGAACACAGAGTGAAACTCGAAAATATTTACAGAAGCCGCATTACATCCCTAGTGACCCCAATTGTTGGACCAGGAAATGTGAGCACTCAAGTCAATATTGATATTGACTTCACAAAGAGTGAGATCACCGAAGAGATAGTTGACCCAGATGGTACAGCGCTTAGAAGTGAGCAAAGCACTTTAGATTTAACTACGGATTTACCAGCAAAAGGAATTCCTGGTGCGGTGTCAAATACTGCTCCCACAGAGGCAGAATTAAGCCAAGCGCCTGTAGCGGGGGACTCACAGGGACAAATAAGAAATAGATCATCCAGCGATATCAAAAATTATGAGGTGAGTAAACGAATAGCTACCACAATGGCTCCTTCAACAAAAATAATTAAAATTAATGCAGCTGTACTTTTGAGAAGTCCTAAAGTTATTGATCCTGAAACTGGGTTAGAGGTTTCTCAGCCATTAGCTGATGCTAAAATTGAGGAAATTAAACAGTTAATTACTAGCGCAGTTGGTATCGACGATGAGCGAGGCGATACACTTACAGTTAGCAGCGCTCCTTTTATATCAACTCTTGAAGGAGTAGAGGTTACATGGCATGAAATCCCTCTGATAAAAAACCTCATAAAACAACTCATAACAATTTCAATATTAGCAATTGTAGCACTTGGAGTAATAAGACCACTATTGAGCAGAATGCTCGTTCCAGTAGGAGCAGGAGTTGCAGGTGAGGTTGTGTCAGGCATGGATGATGATATAGATTTGGATACGATTGAAGTACAAGAAGGCGAGAGCTTGGAAGACATAAAAGCCAAGCTGAAACCGAAAAAGCAAGCTATTTCTGCCGAAATGCTTGATACGGCAAATACTTATGACGATAAAGTCGCTGTAATAAGGATGATAGTTCAGGATGAGGCTGGTAGAGTATCAAATGTTTTCAAAAACATGATACAAAGAGATATGAATTAAGAGGAATATTAATATAATAAGATAATCAATTAGATAATCATTAGGAAATAAGTATGGCTGAACAAGAAAGGGAAGATAAAAGTAAAGTTTTCGATAAACTCAATGGAACACAAAAGTCAGCAATTTTAATGATGCTTTTAGGTGAAGATGAGGCTTCAGAGATTCTTAAGAACTTAACACCGAAAGAAGTTCAACATATTGGGACCGCAATGTACTCTGTAGAGGGGCTTGATCAGGATACGGTAAACAAAGTGCTTGATGAATTTCTTGCAATTATAAAAGAACAAACAAGCCTTGGCCTCGGTGCGGGCGACTATATTCAAAATGTGTTAAATAAAGCCTTGGGAACAGATAGAGCGCAATCGATTTTAGGGCGAATAACACCGAGCGAAAGTAGTAATGCAATAGAAATTCTCGAGTGGATGGACTCTAGAGCTATAGCCGAATTGATTTCCGACGAGCATCCACAGATAATTGCTCTTATAATTTCATACTTAGACCCAGCACAAGCATCTGATGTTTTAGTAATGTTAGATGAAAATTTGCAACCAGAAATAATAAAACGGATTGCAACTATTCAAACAGTTCAGCCGGATGCACTTAAAAACTTGGAATTGGTGATGCAAAAGAAATTCGCTGCGAACACATCACTTAGGGCCTCCCAAGTAGGTGGTGTGAAAGCTGCAGCCTCAATAATGAATTTCATGAAAGGTGAAGATGAACAAAAAATATTTAAAGAGGTAGCTAAGTTCAGCAAGAACTTAATGACTGATATTCAGGAAGCTATGTTTGTTTTTGATAATCTTATTAAATCCGATGATAAGTCGATGCAAGTTATTATCAGAAGTGTCGAGACTGAGGATTTAGTTTTAGCAATGAAAGGCGCCGATGAAGACCTTAAAGAGAAAATGTTCAATTGTATGTCACAAAGAGCTGCAGCAAATATAGAAGATGAAATGGATGCTCTAGGACCAGTCAGACTTAGTGAAGTTCAGGAAGCGCAAAAACGGATAATTAATACTGCAAGAAGACTATCCGATGAAGGATCTATTGTGTTAGCGGGCCGTGGCGGAGACGATTATGTTTAGAAAATATAGAAAATAAGATGCAACCGTTAGAAGAAAAAGATAGCTCACCATTAGAAGATGCCGAAATTACACGACTTATAAAGGTTTCAAGAGAAGTTGGTTACAAAAAGCAAGAAAAGATACCAGAACGAAATTTAGTTGATTTCACACCTACATCTATAATGCAAATCGTAGCATCCTCTGATCAAAAAGCAGAGGCTAAGTCAGGATTGGAAGCTAATAAATCCTCAGAAATGAAGAAAACAGAGGACCAAATTCAAATCAAACGAAGTCCGGAGAATGAACCTTCGAAAGATGCCGATAACCAAAATTACGAAGAGGTTGAGTCAAGCCTCAATAATGACGAAGAACCAAATGAAATTGCCAAGTCTTTAGAGGGCTTATCGAAAATTAGCTCAGATATTCCTGATGAACCACCCCAGCCAGAAACAGTAAATGCGGAAGAGAATACAGAAAGTCAAGAATCTAAAGTAGCGGTAGATGAAGTTAATCCAGTTGAAATGACGCCTGCTGAAAAACCGACTACTAATTCCGATGAAAGTGATGCTAAAAATTTAGAAGAAGCTAAGAGAGAAGGAATAGAAATTGGGAAAAAAATTGCACTTACCGACCTTGAAAATGAGCAGCAACGCATAATTGAGACTTTTCAATTAATAATAAATAACATTCAAAACAAGGAGGTAGTCGATAAAACCAATCTCACACAATCAATATTAAAAACGATCACTAGGCTAGCGAGTGAAAGAGCAGGCATAATAATAGAAGATAATCCAGAGCCTTTTAAAAACAGAATAATTTCTTTCGTTGAGAAAATAGAGCAAGAATCAAAAAAACTTATACTCAATTTAAATCCAAGAGACGCAAATCTTATCGAGAAAAGTTTAGTTAAAAGTTTAAGTAATAAGGAAATTGAAATAAGAGAAAACTCAGAATTATTTCGAGGAGATTTAATTCTACAAATGGGATCAATAGAGATAGGTGACCTGATTTCAGAGCAAATATCAATTAGTGAAGAGAATAACGAATCAACCATGGATAATACCAAAATCTCAGTAGATACCGACAAAGAACCTGACAAAAAAATCGATCCGGGCCCTCCAAAAAAAATAACTGAGAATAAAAATAAAAACGAACCAGAAGGAAATGAAAATGGAGAGTAGTTCATTTTCCCTGAATAAGACTATACAAAACATAGGCTTATCCGGCAAGTTCACCAGCTCAGGCAGAGTTAATAAGTATGATGGTCATTTTTTGGAGTGTGATGGCTTCCCAGCAAACCTTGGTTCTATTTGCTCGGTAGCAACCTCAGACGGAGCCGAGACACTCGCTGAAATAATTGGATTTAAGAAGGGTAATAACATTCTATCAATGTTTGAAAGTGATACCAAAATTCAATCAGGAGCTAAGGTTTCAGTTATTGATGAAGGTCATGGTGTTAAGGTTGGAAACTCATTACTAGGAAGAGTTGTTGATGCAATGGGAACCCCACTTGATGGGAAGCCAATAGGATTACTGCCCGAAGTTTGGCCCTTGAATGGGAAGTTTTCAAATCCCTTAGCCAGAAACCCAGTAAAAAAACCTCTAGATGTCGGTGTAAGAGCTATTAACAGCCTTTTGACAGTGGGAAAAGGTCAAAGAGTAGGAATTATTGCAGGATCTGGAGTAGGAAAATCCGTTCTTCTTGGAATGATGTGTAAATATACTGAAGCTGAAATAGTCGTTGTAGGGCTTATTGGTGAAAGAGGAAGGGAAGTAGGAAGCTTCGTAAAGAACATACTATCAGGAGATGCAAAAACTAAAACGGTAGTAGTTGCTGTCCCTGCTGACAGGTCTCCTTTGTTGAGAATCCGGGGAGCCAACAGAGCAACCGCTATCGCAGAATATTTTAGATCGAAGGGAAAGAACGTTTTACTTATCATGGACTCTTTGACTAGGGTCGCGCATGCTCGAAGAGAAATTGGACTAGCTCTTGGTGAACAACCTACAGCCAAAGGGTACCCTCCTTCAGTAGTATCACTTATACCAAAATTGATAGAAAGATCAGGGCCTGGAATTGATCAGGAAGGATCGATTACAGCATTCTATACCGTTTTAGCAGATGGCGACGATGAAAATGATCCCGTTGTAGATACCGCCAGAGCAATACTTGACGGACATATTATTTTATCTAGACAGCAAGCCCAACTGGGAATTTATCCAGCTATCGATATCTCCAGTTCTGTAAGTCGTGTAATGAATGAAATAATTGATGAAGCGCATATAGAGTATGCACGTGTTTTTAGAAAACTTATCACTCTTTATTTGGAAAATCGAGACCTAATCCTCATGGGCGGCTACACTCAAGGCAAGGATCCTGACCTGGATCTCGCCGTATCTCTTTGGCCAAATCTAACAGCACATATTCGTCAATTAGAGGGAACACCATCGAGCTTCCAAGATAGCAAAGAGGCCCTATTGAAGCTACTTAAGGGCTAATTTATGAAGTTAAAAAAAAATATATTTGATCGACTTTCGCTTAAGAAAAAAATATCTCTTAACAGTAAGAATAAACTATCTGATCAATTATTTTTAGAGTCTGAAAAGAACATTCAGTTAATTGAACAAATAAAAGATTTGCAAAATAACAGAAATAAGATTGATAAAGAATTTCGGTCTGCATATTTACTCAAATCTCAAAATTGGTATTCTCAAAAATTGACGGAAGAGCTTGATCAAAAAGTAACAAAACAAAGGTTTATAGAAAAAGAGCTCAAGGATTTACAACAAAAAATAGCTGTTGAGCACCAAAATATGACAAAAGCCTTAAAAAAAGCTAATGAATCTAGAAAAAAAGAAGCTATTTCTCTTGAAAATAAGAGAGAGCTCATGTCCCCAAAGATAAATAAACTTTAACTTATTATTGTATTGGCACCTATTTTGCAAAAGAGAAAGTCAAGGAAGATGGTTAGATGACTGAAATAGTGCAAAATAATAATAATAATATGAAGTTTGACCTGCTAGAAACCGGAAATGGTGGCAGGGGTATCTCTAAGAGCAACAGTTTTTTTAATTCTTTATTAAGCAATGTAGATGCTAATAATGACGATGATTTGCACGATTACGAAGCATTTGAAAATGATGATAGGATCGCTGAGGGTAATGTTTTGCAAATACTGAGTTTGTTGCAAGAAAGTAAATTGAATTTAACTAAGGATACATTAAACGATATAAAAAAAAATTTAATAGGCCTGTTTAAAAAGTTAGAACTCAATTTTGAAGCGCAAGAAAATCTTCACTCAGAACAAGCAAGCAACTTTGGCAACAAAAATTTTTTGCACCTCATGAAATTCTTGGAGGAATTAAAGAGTTTGATCATCAACCGAGCGCAAGAAAAAAAGATAAGCCAAGAACTTGACTTAACCTTGGACAAGGTAAGAACAAAATTAAACGAACAAATTAAAACTAACCTAACGACAAAAGATGCTGAAAATTTTGAAAAGAATATCATTAAAGTTAAAGCTCATGACCAAATAGACGCCACTGGGCGTGGAAATCAGAGCTCTTTTGGAAAAGATGTCTTAAGTGTAATAGATAAAAACTCAAAAGAATTGAGAGATATTCAAACAAGAAAAATTGACTTTGTTCACTTGAAAAACGCCGAGCTCAAAGCCGAAGCTAACAATAAAATTTCAACAAAACACAAGGGTTTAAATATATCTCAGCATTTAGAAAAAAAAATATCTCAAATTCAGGGTGCTGCAAAAAGTAACGTTGAGAAAAGTATTGCCACATCAAATCAAAATCCTATAAATGAAGCATTATTAAAAGAATCAAGCTTAGAGCCTTCGCCTGTAAGACAACCTATAACTCCCACTAGCAAGTTAGATACAGCAGCTAATTTGGACTCAGCCAATGTACAGAAACCTTTGACTTTTGGTCAAGAAGCCAATGATAAGTTACTCCAAACTTTAAATATGCTTTCAAAGACATGGGGAAATAAGTTAATTGAAAAAATAGAGAAATCTATTGTTGATGGGATTGAGAAACTAGAAATTTCACTAACACCAAAAAGTTTAGGAAGGCTAAACGTTACTATTAATATACACGATACAGTTGCCAAAATTAATATAATAGCTGAAAGCGCTGGTGCGGCCACTCTTCTAAGTGAAGCAGAACACAAACTTTCACAAATGATGGAAGCTTCTGGGCTTAAGCTAGCGTCACTTCAAACACAAAACCAACAATTTGGAAACAATCAAAAAGGAAAAGAGCAAAACCAAAAACTTGCTTCACAAATTAAAGAGAGTAGTATCGAGGACAATTCAAAGTCATCAAAACCGATTGGTAAAACAGATAGCGAAGGCGAAGGCCTAAACGTTATAGCTTAAATAAAAGGACAGGCGAAATGGCAGAAGAAGAAAAAGAAGAAGAGCCTAAAAAAGGCGGTTCGATGAAAATCATAATTATGGCTTTGGGAGTTATCGCTTTAATCGGAATAGGTATAGGAGTAGGATATTTTCTATTTGGGGGAAAACCAGCTGATCCATCCGCAGAGATAGAAGAAATAATTGAAAGAAAAATGAAAGAAGCTGAAGAAGCAAAAGCTGCAGAGGAAGCCGCAAATGCTGGGCCTCAAAAGAAAGAGGCCCCAGAAGTAGAGAAGTTTATAACGACTTATTATGAGTTTCCTGGTAACTTTACGACAAATCTAAGGGGCTCTAGAAAATTTCTACAAGCAGGGATTGGAGTTTCAACACAATATGATGATAATGTTATAACAAACGTAGAGGATCATCAATTATCACTAAGATCAAGCATTCTAGCTGTAATGAGCGAGTTTTCTGAGCAGGATATAGAAGGAAAATCAGGAAGAGACGCTCTTGCAAAAGCTATAGCTGCAGAATTAAACACAAGGTTGGAAGAGCTAGAAGGATTTGGGGGAATCGAAAACGTTCATTTCACTTCCTTTATGCTTCAATAAGAAAGGCCGATATTTAAGTGGTATCTTCAAGAAAATTATCTAGTGAAGAAGTTGATGCACTAATAGAAGGTTTGCAGTCTGATGACGATGGCAATGCGTTATCCTCTGATATTTCAGAAGCTGCTAATGTCCGGCCATACAAGTTTGGTTCTGATGAATTGTCGTTACTAGGAGACTATTATGCCCTGAGACTAGTTAACGAAAGATTCGCTCGGCAAGCTAGAAGCGTCTTCCTACCTATGCTGAGGATACTGCCACGAATATCTTCGTTTCCACCAGAAGTAAAAACCTTTGATGAATACTCATCTGGGATAGAGAGTTTTATGAGTTTAACCTCTAATAGATTAGAAGAACTTAGAGGAAACATGCTACTAGTTATGGATCCAAATTTTATATCGATACTTACAAATTCATATTATGGTGGTCAGATAGAAGCTATAAAGGAGAAAAGGACTGAGTTTACAAGTACTGAAGAGCGATTAATAGAAATTGTATCGGAAGGTCTTAACAGAATGCTCGAAAAAGCATGGTACGATTTAATGCCCATAACCCTTACCGAGCAAAGCAGAGAGGTCAATCCACAATTTGCTTCCTTTGTTGATAATGCAGAAATGGTAATCATATGTTCTTTTGTAGTACAATTACCAGGCGTCGATGCGGCTACTTTTGATGTTATCTACCCACTGCAAACACTCAAGCCCATAGCTTCACAGCTTAGATCAAGAGTGCAAAGTGAAGTTATTGACGACGACTATACATGGAAAGAAAAGTTAGAACGAGTTGTAATGGAAATTCCCTTAAATGTCAGTTGTCGATTGAGTGAACCGACTGTACCAATGAATAAACTTTTGCAGACTAGGACAGGTGATACTTTTCCTATATACATTGGTGAGGGAATTGAAGTTTTAATTGAGGATCAATTAGTGTTTCTAAGTGAGCTTGGGGAACTCTCTGGACAAGCTGCAGTAAATTTAAAGAAGAGATTAAGTAAATAATAAATGAGGCCGAAACAATGGGTGAAGAAGAGAATATAGAGGAACAAGTTGAGGAACAATCAAACAATGCAGAGGAGCAAGAGCAAAGTTCAGCTTCTGCAGACAATCTTAGGGTATTGGAAAACATTGATGTAAAACTGACAGTGGAAGTTGGAAGCGCTGAGTTAAAAATAAAAGAATTACTCAGATTAAATGAAGGTTCGGTTATAGAGTTGGACAGACTTGCAGGAGACCCACTAGATATATTAATAAACGGAACAATGATCGCTAAGGGCGAAGTAGTAATGGTTGGAGAAAGATTTGGAATAAGATTTGTAGAAATAGTTGATCCTCAAAAAAGAATTGAGAGTGTCAAATAATCTAGTCAACTTTTTGACTTTGTAATGAAAAAATTCTTCTTTCCCCATATAAAAACAACACAATAACGAAATAAATTTTTTGGCATGGTATTTGCCTTCTATCAAAGAAGGAGGCAAGTATGCAAGTGCAAGATATAAGCTTAACTCAGATTATTGTTGTTTTACTCTTTTTAGGAGGCCTAATCGTTTTACAACAGTTGCTGAAAAATAATAAATTCAGCTTTCAAAGTCATTTGAATAAAAAGAAGAGAATAAGGTTTATTGATGAATTTGGACTTAGTAACTCTGAGCGAATTAGACTAATCAGAGTTGATGACAAAGAATACCTTTATTTCTCTTCTAAAGGATCTTCTCCTACAATTATACCTCATGAAGGAAAGGCTGTATCAATCAGCAACAGAACTGCAGAACTACAAAAACTTAAAGGCAGCTCAAATGATACGCCACGCAACAAAGAACAATCTAAGGGTAAATCCAATATATTGTCAGATGCAATATCGAATGCGCGGAAGATGAACCCAAAACTTGGGTTCAAAAAATGATGCAAGTAAAAAATATATTAATAATATTTTCAACCGTAATTATGTCTCTTTCGACTGATATAGTCTTTGCGCAGGATAGCGTATCGAGTTTTGCCGAGGGGCTTCCTGCTTTGAAAATTGAAAGCAATAGTGAGAATGAAACAACTTACTCATTATCACTTCAGATACTGGCTTTAATGACAGGACTAACTTTACTGCCATCGATAGTGCTTGGTGCCACTTCCTTCACAAGAATAATAATCGTCCTCTCCATCCTTAGACAAGCAATGGGAACTCAACAAACACCGCCAAACCAGGTTTTAATTGCTATAGCGCTTTTCCTAACCTTTTTTATAATGACCCCTACCCTTACGGAAATAAATAAAACTGCGCTCGACCCTTACCTTGAGGGGAAATTGGCTGCCAAGCCTGCATTATCAAGAGGTTCAAATACTTTGAAGGAGTTTTTAGTAAAAAATACCAGAGAAAATGATTTATCTATGTTTACCGATTTAATTGGTGATAAAGGATATGAGGACTTTAGAGATATACCATTGACGGTAATACTACCAGCTTTTATTACATCTGAGCTTAAGACTGCTTTTCAAATAGGCTTTCTTCTTTTTCTTCCTTTTCTAGTTATAGACATGGTGATTGCTTCAATATTAATGTCTCTAGGAATGATGATGCTTAGTCCAATGTTAGTTGCTCTACCATTTAAGCTTCTATTATTTGTTTTGGTTGATGGTTGGGCAATGACGGTAGGATCACTTGTAGCAACTTATGTATCAAACTAATCGAGGAGTTCTCACATGGAATTCGATACTAACGTCAATTATTTAGAGGATGCATTTTGGCAAATTATAATATCTGCTGGGCCAGTACTGATAGTAGCTTTAGGCATCGGTCTTTTAATTGGTATAATTCAAGCAGCAACTTCTATCAATGAAATGACCTTGAGCTTTGTTCCAAAATTGGTGCTCGTTCTTTTGACATTAGCACTAATCGCTAACTTTATGTTGACTGGATTAGCCGATTATTTTGCATTCATCTTCGATCAAATAGCTTCGATTGGTCAAGCATAGTAGATGGAACAATCACTTAATGACATTATCCCAGGCTTAGGACTTCAGAACATAATAGAAATATTATTAACATTTTTCTTAACCAGTATCAGACTTAGCGCATTTATCATTGCCTCTCCTTTTTTTAGTGCTCGTTTCATTATGCTCAGGGTCAGAATTATTATAGCCTTTGTAATCTCGATAATAGTTTTTTCAGTTCACCCACTAGAGCTTGAAACGAAAATACTAACGTCTGCCTATGGTATTGCTATTATTTTTAAAGAGATAGCGATTGGGGTAACAGCTGGTCTAATACTCTCTATAATGTTTTCCGCAGCCTCTTTAGCAGGAGAAAAAATAGCAACCAGTGCCGGTTTAAGCTATGCTGCCCAAGTAGATCCAGTTTCAGGAGTGCAAACCCCGGTAGTAAGCCAAATTTTATACCTATTCTTAATAATGATTTTCTTGACAGTTGACGGTCATCTCATAGCACTTAGAATTATAATAGAGAGCTATAATCTAATACCAATAGGTACACTTCCAGTACCGTCAGCTTTAATTGACGGGGGAATGGCGGCTTCTGGTTCTATGTTCTTAAATGCATCAATAATCATGCTACCTGTGGTGTTAGTTGTGCTGTTAATAAATGTAGCAATTGGAATTATCACGCGATCAGCTCCACAACTCAATTTGTTTTCATTTGGTTTTCCAATCACAATGCTTGGTACTTTTGTTGTTTTATATCTTTCAATCGGTAACTTGGGATTTGCTTTTTCGGACTTGATTAACTCTTCTCTGGATCATCTGATGACAACAATGGAAAGTCTAAAAAATGGCTGAAGAAAACCAAGATGGGCAGGAGAAAACCGAAGAACCTTCCCAACGTAAAATTGATAAGCATAAAGAAGACGGTAAAGTTCTGACTTCCAAAGAAATGTTCGTATTTACTGGGATTTTTGGTGCATTAGTGCTTATGTATGCGTTTTCCTTTAGCTTCAAAGCGCTTTTATTTGAGTGGGGGAACCTTTTTGTATTTTCTGGAAATGATAAGCTTGAAGATTTACCCTCAACAAAATCGTTAGAGGCTCTATTTTTTATACTTAAAATCACACTTCTTATTGGTATTCCGATGTTGATCATCGTTTTGGCAACACAATTTGCAGTTGGTGGAATAAATTTTGCCCCAAAAGCAATCGCTTTTAAAGCAAATAGAATAAACCCTCTCAGTGGGTTAAAAAGAATGTTTTCTTTAAAGAGCTTAGTTGAGCTCGGTAAAGCTTTATTGAAAGTTGGTTTATTATTTGCAAGCGCTATAGGGGTAATTTACTATCTGCTCCCACAAATATTGCGAATAACTGATGGAACCTTAAAGTCCGGATTAGAACTAACCAAGTCTTCATTCCCTCTTTTGATCGGAGCTTTATTGGTTTGCCTTATGATAATAGCTGCATTGGACTACTTCTATCAAAGGTACGAGCACATCAAGTCTCTAAGGATGACTAAGCAAGAAGTAAAGGACGAATATAAACAAACAGAAGGATCACCCGAAGTAAGAGCGAAAATAAGACGCCTTCAAATGGAGAGCGCCACAAAGTCTGCAAAGCAACATGAAGCACTCGAAAATATGGGGAGTGCAACAGCAATTATTACAAACCCAACTCATTTTGCGATAGCACTTAGATACGAAGTTGGACAATTAGGAGCTCCAAAAATTATAGCTATGGGTAAAGGACTGATTGCGAAAAGGATCATGGAGATAGGAGTTGAAAAAAATATAACAAGCTTTAGAAGCCCTCTACTTGCAAGAGCACTATTTTTCACTGGTGAAATTGGAGAAGAAATCTCTGAAAAGCTTTACAATGCTGTGGCTATAGCACTAGCATATGTATATAAATTAGATAGAGGGGAAGATATAGATGCCCCAGATATTGATGTTCCAGAAGATTTAAGGTTCAATGAAAACGGAACTATTTTGAAGGAGAATTAAAATGCCCAGACGAAGCCATGAGTCTCTTGGAGACTACATAAGCTCAGCATGCTTTGGGGGAGTAGCTTTTATTTCTCTATTGAACGGTCTCGAAGCTTTTTATGCTGGAAATATGTTAAGAGCTATATCGATATGGTTTGTTTGTTTTCTATTATGCCTAGCCCTCTTCAGATATTCTATTGCCAGGCTTTTTGATTCTATCGCAGAAAAGAAGAATAAAAAGCTATGATTACATGTAATCAGTGTATCTATTTGTATATTACTCACGATCCAAAAAGACGATGGGGATGTAGGAAATTTGGTTTTAAGTCATCAAAAATTCCTTACCAGGAAGTTATGGCAACAACTGGCACGAAATGTGCTTATTATCTTAAGAAAAAACTAGAAAAGAAAATCGAATCTCGTAGGAGGTCACGTTAATGAGTTCAGATCTAAGTACAATAGAAGAAAGTATAAAAATCGCATTAGATGCTGCAGATGCAGCGACTGACGTAACCTCTGAGTATAATAAAGTTAAAAGAGAGCATAAAAAATTGGAGACACAAGTGAAGCAAATACATCGTTATACGACTATAATTTTTGGGAGCTCTATGATTGCAGCTATAGTGGCGATGATATTTTCATCAGTTCTATATTTTCGCTCTATGTCAGATCTTGGTGTAATGACAACCACTAACAGAGAAGCTCTAGTGATTTTTGCAGAAAATGTGGATGATCTTAAAGACAATGTAAAAGCCCTATCAGTAGCGATGGAAAGCCAGGTAGCTTTAGAAAAACAGAACGCAAAATTAGTTGAAGAGCTATCTTCTTTAAGGAAAGAAATTGCCGTTGCAACAAATGCTCTTGCAAGTAGGGTTCTAGAGCAAAACAAAGGTCTACAGGAAGTTATGACCAAAAACACCGAGCAGGCTGTTAATATATTTGCTGAGAAAATTGCGCAATCATTTGAAAAGAGACTAGGTGAACTGAGTAAAGGTATAGAAGAATATCAAAAACAACTTCTGGCCTCGTTAGAAGACATGCATTCTTCTGGCTCAGATAACATGGTGATGGAAGAGATATCAAGATCACAAAGTCAATTAACAAAAGAAATTAGATCTCTATATAAAAAGAATGAAGAAATATTCAGTAAAATAAAGAGTTCGGATGGATTAATTAAGTTTCCTTAAACTTTAGAAGTAACCGGCGATGCAAGATTTAGATAATAAAGAATCTCCAATTAACACTGATAACTCTCAAGATTTAGAGATGATGCCGAGTGAAAATTTTAATGAAATGAGAGAAAGTAACTCTGAAGATAGTCAATTACAAACTTTCCTTAAGCTCAAAGAACACGGCAATTCATCCCGAACAAGAGCTTTAAGACTGAAAGAGAATGACATAGTAGTAGCAATAGATGGCGTCAGTTATCACGATACTATAGATAATATGGTAGACCTTCTTTCTAGTGGAGAAGAAGGTGATATGTGGCTTCTTACGATCTGGAGAAATGGCAAGTTTTTTGAGATATTTACCAGAGGTCCTTTGGGTGGTATTTTTGAGTTCACCCGTCCTGAAGAGTCTCAAATGATCACGGATTTATTTCAAAAAAGAGAAATGGGTCAAAAAGATGAATATCGTATATTTGAAGCGCTAAGAGACGTAACACGCGTTGTGGATGTATACGACACTTCGCATAGTCAAGTGGCGGTTATTTTACCTCCAGTTTGGTTATTACAACAGAAAATGTGGGAACCTCTGCTGGCCATACTTTGTGTCTATCTAATAACATTCAGCGTAAATATATTTCTTTTCATTTTAGCAGCCGTTCTAGTAGGTCTATACTTCAGGAAGGGCCAAGTTACGCTAAGAAGAAGTTATGGAATGTTTCAGGACAGGCAGGTATGGGCTATATTAGCAGCAAGATCAGACTTAGAAGCTCAAGAGATGTGCCGCAATATAGATGAAAAGGTGAACTTTGTTAACGCTCTCGTAAAACCATACAGGAAAGAAGTTTCCAAACCTCGAAAAAAGAAAAAATCTGGTAACGTACCTAAAGCTATAACACAGTATACGTAGCGAACTTCAAAAGTATCCATTACACTTTTTGATAAAAATTTGGTCTTACAGTCTTTAGTAGTTCCTTAAATGGATACTTCGGTTTCACTCTTTCTCTTTTTGCAATAAGTAGATGTATATGTGGCTGGATCTCTGACGGGAAGGAATAAAGAGGCGTCCAGTATTCGTCAAAAGGATACTCTGCAATTCGGTTAATCTCGCTATTATTTGAATGAGTAACAACTGATTTTGTATATCTATTGATACAAGCAAAAAGTCCATTCTCTCTTAAGTTAGACTGTACAACTCCAAAATAATCCTTTATTACCGCCCTACTCATTTCCATCATCGATCTTACATTAATAAACGCATCTACCTGTCTTTTTTTCAAGAGATCGCCTGCGGTCCATCCTGGCATGATGAGAAAATCGAAGTCTTGATCAAGAATTTCTGAGCCGTATTTAAGAAAATCATTGTAGCCAAAAACCTTAAGCTGAGGAAAAGTATTTATAAGGAAGTAGCTCTGGACGGCATTAATTTCAGGAAGATCAAAAATAATTATTTTAGATTTTTTAAAATTGTTTTTAATCTTTGTAGCCAAGCCACCGTAACCAGATCCTATTTCGCATATAATTGGATGCTCTTGCTCTAAATAGTTTAATTGATTTACGATGAACCATGAATGATAAATATCATCATGATCATGTACGTTGTATCTTACTTTATAGCTTTTTGAATAATTAACCTTTATATTCATTTCATAGACAACTGGATTGCCAACTTCACCGATACAGTTAGAAGCTACGTACTCGATATCTGTTGAGTTAATAAGCGCTTTAACCTTTTCGGGTATGGACTTAAATAAGTTTTTATCATTCTCTTCTTTAATGAGAGCAGAAAAATCTCCTTGCTTCATTTCTTTCCACAAATCACTATTTCCTGGTTTAAACCTCTTATTCGAAAAGGACTGCAAAGCATCATTAAATCCAATTGTTAGAGCATTTCTAAGCATGTTCGGCCAAATCTCTTCCTTTTTTATAAGGTCTGAGAATCCATTGGGGAAAGCATCCCAGTTTAGACTTTTGAAGTTAGACGGCATTTCTTTAGACGCCATATCAAAATTTGAAAACATAAAATTGAAAGTTGTTTTTGTGGCATCAATACTCATTTTTTCTCAACTAATTTGCTCTTAGAAAATATTTTTGGTATTTCGATTGACTATGTGAGTTCTAATCGCTCCGGTTTTGTTGAGATCCCTGAAATATGCAATTAAAAATTTATTTCGATTTCAATTCGTCTATTCTTTTCTCTTCCGGCAGCAGTCTCGTTTGAGTCTATTGGCTTTGACTCGCCAAAACTAACAGCCTTCATTCTATCGGTACTAATATTACCAGCTTTTTCAAGTTCCTGTACAACACTTGATGCTCTGGCAGCAGCGAGATCCCAATTATCTCTAAAATTTCCACCAAACATCAAAGGAACATTATCTGTATGACCGGAAACTGTCACAATTCCGGTTTCCCCTACCCCCTTGTTAGCAATTTTAGACATTATCTGCCTCGCTTGAGATGTCAATTCTGCTGACCCTGAAGCAAATGCTCCTCCGGAGCCAACAGTCACAAATACTTTCCCATCTTTTCGTTCTACACTAACTAAACCCTTATCAATTTCACTTTTCAAGGCTATCTCGAGTTCATTAGCTGCTTCGTTCACAGAGGCCTCTTGTGCAGATTTCTCATTATCATCTTCACCTGTGCCAGAAGCTTTTGATGAGCCTTTTGTTACACCGTCGGCCTCTGTTTGAGCAAGAGAGGCTAACTCCTTTAGCTTTTCTTCAATACCACCAAAAAGTACTTCTTGATCAGTATTTCCTGTTTTGTTTTTTGCCTCTTCAATGGCTTGTAACGTTTCTTCTATTAACTTTGGCAGATCCTTTGCCAATGTTTCTTCGTCACCAATTTCTACTTTTACAGCTTCACCGATTGCTTCAACCTTTATTTCACCCTTATCAACAGCGTCTTGAAGCGCTTCCACCAGTTCCTTGGCGCTTTTGTCTTGCTCTCCTCCTTCATCTTCTTCAGTTTTGACTTCAAGCTCCTTCTTCTCTAGGTTGGTTGTTTGCTGTGTCATCTGCTTTGTCACCGAAGGGCTAGGAGAAGGACTAAAATTTAAAGATAATACTGTTGTACCCTTAGGTTGTTCAACAACAGGGACTAATCGCTGGACTCCAAATGCGTTTTTCAGTGAACCTGATATTTGCTTGAACTTGGGTACGTTAAATTCTGCAAAGGAAAGAATTAACACGAAAAAAGCCATAAGAAGTGTAGCCATATCTGCAAATGTCGCCATCCATGCCGGAGCTCCAACAGGAGGACACTTAGGACATTCTTCCTCTTCTTCTTCTATTTCTGGTTCTACTTCTTCCGCCACTATTTTATATCCTCAAAACTACTATTATGCGGCGGCTTCAAGTTTTTGTTGAACGGCTGGAGGTAAGTTAGCGACCATCTGATCCTGTATGTTCCTAGGAGACTCTCCTCTTGCTATGTTCCTTAGTCCCATAACGACCATCTCTCTGTAAGTTACCTCATATGCAGTGTAGCCCTCTAGAGATGTTATCATAGGCAAAAATAAAACATTTGCTATGAACGCTCCATATAAGGTCGTCAAAAGAGCAACTGCCATAGCTGGCCCGATAGCCTTTGGATCCGCCATATTCCCCAACATCAAAACTAGCCCAACAAGTGTTCCGATCATACCCATAGCCGGGGCAATGTCTATCCATGCCTTCACCACATTTTGATTAGATTCATGACGGGCTTTCATAGCTTTGATTTCTTGATTTAATTGAGTTGTAAGCTTTGCCTCGTCTGCTCCATCAACTAGCATCTGCAAGCCCTTTGAGAAAAACTTATCTGGGACATCCTGGCCCTCTAGTGCCATCATGCCGTCCTTTCTTGCGATTCCTGCCAACTCAACCATCTTTGTAACTAATTCATCTTGAGGTTTCACGGGTGGGAAGAAAGCCTTGGCCATAACGCCAAACGACCCTAGGAATGTAGGCAAGGGGCAGGTATACATTACACAAAAAAAAGTTCCTCCAAAAACAATAGCTAATGAAGGGACGTCTATAAAAGGGCCAATACCGCCACCCGAAACCATTGCGTATATGATGAATCCAAGCGCTCCAATTAGTCCTAGAAGAGAAGCTATATCCATAGTTTTTCCTTTATGCTCATTATGTTTTTTTTACCTGCAATGAATGATCACTGCAATTTTAATACCAAAAATTCCGCTGTTTGATTTAAATAATAAAGTAAATTTTTTGGCATCAAACTTGTTTATCAATATAATAGAGTTGCAAACAAATACAAGAGAACGGATATAATGGCAATTTTACGACTTATACTGGTATTATTAATATTAACTATTAGCTGCTCTAACTTACACGCCAGTGAAAGTAGATTTGTTACCAAAGAGCACATCGTCGTCGACCTGGAACGTAAAGTAGAGTGGTTAAGGTGTTCGGTTGGCCAACAGTGGAATGGCAATGAATGCTCAGGAAATATAGTTAACCTTTCTTTAGACATGGTTCCAAAAGCTCTTGAAATCGCTAACAATCAATTAGGTGGGGAATGGCGATTGCCCTCAAAAGCAGAGCTAAAGTCAATAGTTTGTAAAGAGTGCCCCTCTCCGAAAATAGATAAAAATATTTTCCCCAACACAGATAATGCGCCTTACTGGACAGGTGATCGGAGTATCTTTAATAACAGATTCTACGTAAGCGTGAACTTCCATACCGGTTTCTCTTTTAACAGATTTTCTCCGATTAAAGAACTAGCAGTCAGGTTAGTACGAGATAGATAGAGTTGACACAATTACATATTTTTTTTGGTTCCACTGGTTTTCCACTGCCAGAATTTGAACAGAAATAAAATTAGCCCTGACACCAAAATAATCATTGCAACCAAATCCGTAGAAATGAATGTCAACAAATAAAGCTTATCACTTGCTACTAGTCCTAAAATAATCAACATCACTGTTGCCATTATAAAAGATCTTATCAACCTACAGGTATAGCATGGACCCTCTGGTACATTTTTTTGTTTTATTCTAAACATTTCTAGTCTCCGCTTTAAATTAGCTCACACGTCCAAGTATTGATAGTTTTTTTTTGACATACAAATTGTTAGCTTTTTGAAGTCATATCATAAGGTATTGTTTTTATGAAACAATTATTTCAAAAAATCGACATTACGGTCTGTCAAATTGTTTTTTTGATTTAAGAATAAAAACTGATTTCATAGTCTTATAAGGAGATTTGAACATGCAATTATCACAGTCTTTAAACATAAAACAAAAGCAATCATTAGTGATGACGCCACAGCTACAACAAGCTATTAAACTACTTCAATTAACAAACCTTGAGCTTAAACAGTTTTTAGAGGAACAAACTTTTGATAACCCTTTTATCAATGTAGAAGAAGAACCCCAAGCATCTGACAACAAGGATACAGAAAACGGCTCATCGGAGAAAAATGATCATAACAGTGAAGAAGTTTTAGCAAAAGAAACCACAAGTTTTTCTGATGATCCGACCAATAATGAAGACTATGACAATCGATTTGATAATACAATCATTGACTATGGGACAGGAAATAGTGCTAACTCAAGTAACGGTGAAGATTGGGATATGATTGCATCCACTGTGCCCAATCATGAAAAATCATTAATCGCACACATCGAGGAACAACTACCTTATTTATTGGAAAACTCAAGAGAGCACTTAATTGCACGATATTTCTTAGAAGCGTTGGAACCTTCAGGTTGGTTAGGAAAATCGCTTGATGAAATTCACCTTGAGACCAGAGTGGATTATGACGAACTTAAAAATGTTTTGATAAAGTTACAAGGTGCAGAACCTACAGGACTTTTCTCCAGGAACTTGTCTGAATGTTTAAGACTTCAAATATTGGACAAAGGCTTAATGTGTAGCGAACTTTCTAACCTTTTAGAAAACCTCCCCTTGCTCGGCAGAGGTGATTTAAAGGGCTTAATCAAGAAAATTGGATGTGATGAAACCAAAGTTAAAGGCTTTTTGGCAATAATAAGAAGTTTAGACCCAAAGCCCGGATCTTCATTCTCCACAGAAAATTCAAATGTGCACAAGCCAGATCTTTTGGTAAGAAAGAGTAGTGAGGATTGGATAGTCGACCTTAATCGTTCAACACTACCATCAATCAATATAAATGAAGACTACGCCAAAAAATTATCGCCAAGGGGTAGTAAAAATACAAAAATTGATGATTATGCAAACCAAGCTCTTTCATCTGCAAGATGGTTAAAGAGAGCATTAGAGCAAAGAAATATAACTACATTAAAGATCACAGCGGAAATAATTAAAAGGCAAAGAGGCTTTCTTGAAAAAGGAATGGATTTTCTTATGCCCTTATCGTTGAAAGATATTGCAATGGCAGTAAAAATGCATGAGAGCACCGTAAGTAGAGTGACCAACGGGTTACTGATTGCCACGCCTAAAGGAACATTTCCATTAAAATCACTTTTTAGCGTGACTATTGAAACTAATGACAAAGAAAATAGTAAGTCAGCAGCTGCAGTGAGAAACATGATAAAGAAAATTCTTAAGGAAGAAAGAGGTGATAAACCTCTTAGTGACGATCTAATAGCAAAAATTGTAAGTAAAAATGGTGTGAAGCTAGCTAGAAGAACAGTAGCAAAATATAGAGAGATGCTCAATATTCCTTCTTCATCAGAGAGAAAAAGGAGAGCAAAATTAGACGCTATGACTGCATAGCAAGAAGAAAACTTTTCTAATTACTTTAGAAAAACGTGAAAATAGTTATTAAACTGCAATGTCTTTTTCAACCCTAAAAGTGCTTAACGGCTTATACTGAGCTGGTTCTACTTCTCTGTCATTTTCATCAAAGAAAACTAGCTTGAAAGCCAAATCAAAATCTTCCTCTAAATTTTTAGGTTCTCTTTGTATTTCGTGTGAACGGTTGATCATATATTCCTCCATTTACTTTAAAGAGTGCATAATACATGCCAAGCTAACACTTAAACGTCTACTTTTTAGTATCTTTAAAAACCTCAATGATCGCTTCCACATGATCCTCGCTCAAATCGAATCTTTTTCTTAGTGACTCAATCTTTTCCTGCTCCTGATCTGATATTTCGCCATCCAGTAAAGCATTGGCTACCTCTGCCTCCAATATTGCTTTTCTTCTAGCCACTTGGTTAGCAAATGCGTTAGCTACAATACCTGTTAAAAGAGCTACCACACAAACACCCATTATAGCAGTTACCGCTCCTATAATTTTTCCCAAGGGCGTCAGAGGCGACACATCACCATAACCGACTGTTGTCAAAGTAATTAAAGACCACCACATTGTTTCAGGAATTGATCTAAATTTATCGGGTTGAGCAGTATTCTCAGCAACATACATCATTGCGGATGAAAAGAAGAGTGCAATCGCAAATAGATAAAGAGCAGCTATGAACGAACTTCTTTCGTGCCTTATCGCTGACCAAAGATCTTCTAGCGCTGTAGAGTAGTGAGAGATCTTCAGTAATCGAAGTAAACGTAAGACCCTTAGCCATCTTAAGTCTACACTAGAAATAAAAATAGCTAAGATACTGGGTACAATCGCTAAAAAATCAATGACACCGGTAAAGCTGAAAATATAGCTTAACCTTTTCCCAAATGCCGAATTATATTGTGTATCTTTTTTTGCCGCACTTGCCCATATACGAGCAATGTATTCCAGGCTAAATATAACTACAGAAAAAATCTCAAAGTAAAGAAAGATATTCGAAAATTTCTCACTTAGACTTGGCACTGACTCCAATGATACAGCTATGAGGTTTAACATTATTAATAAAGATAAAGCTATCTCCGTATAGTAACTTACCTTATCTTCCGGCTTACTTTTGTCCAGAATTTCAAGAAGACGTTCTTTTGTGATCATATCTAAAACAGTGATTAAATTTAAACCCAAGCTTTATTTTTTCGTCTCTTACTGGCATCGTTTTTCATCATCTGGCTAAATGCATTAGCAAATCTTTTATGGGCTTCCCTATTTTTCTTAAGTGTACTGTTAAGGGGTATAACCAAATCGCCGTCGGCCCTAAAAAAGGGGGAATCAAAATCTGGGTGTTTTTTCAACACCAGTGATATGTCATCTAATAGTTTTTTTTCTGCGTCATTCATGAGATTGCTGTTCACTTGTCGTTTTCGAATTGATTCCTTATTGATAACACAATTGTCCAGTTATCACGAATATATTTAGGTAGCGCATTGTTTTTGCGACTTACGTTTTTTACAAAACTAGTAAAATCAAATTCGTTTCCGGTATCGACCAATTTCGTGAAATTCGCTGTACTGATAACTATAGATTTGTTTTCTTCTGATGCCGACTTACTGGCTGGTGGCTCTTTAACATATACACTTTTATCAGTCTTATTTATTTTGATCAAAGGTACTGCCCTGTCTTTATTCTTTAAAATATTGATTTTTTTACTTTCAGGTTTTAGAACAGTGGCTACTAATTTTGGTTCCAATGAACTTTGATTATTTTCTCTTTTCCATACTGCTTTCACTTTTCTATAGTACTTAACATTAAATTTACTTTTTGAAGAGTGATAGTACTTTACCGCTTTTTCCCATGAACCGTGTCGCTGATGCAGTTTTTTTAAAAACCTTGCTCCATAATCGACATTTTGTATTGGATTGATCATATCGCTTAAACTTTTAAAAAATTTTTTATGCCAACGGTAATTAAGCTGCATACAACCAATGTCGATATTTGTAACACCTATTTTAATTCTGTCTTTCAAAGAACCCAAAGCTGCTTTTTTTGTTTGAAAGTAAGCACTATCCCCACCGGCATTCAAAGTCCACGGCCATGCTCTGGTAATTCCATCTACTTTTTGATAACCAGACTCTACTCTTGAAATACTCAGCAGAATATTTTCTGGTAATCCATATTTTTTCTCCGCATCTTTTGCGAGGTACTCACACTTTAGTGTATCCTGATAAGAATTTAAAGATTGAGAGTATACGCCACTAATATTCAACAGAAGGGACAACATTAAAAATAAAAAAAAGACTTTATACTCGCTTACTCGGTTATTGGTCATGATCATGCAAAAAAACTGCAATGAACATGCCAATAGCGCTTGATTTTATTTTTTTCTTACTTCCACAATTTCCAGACCTTTCATGATTGGACCATTTTTATGAAAAAGTAGTCTAGCTATTATGGTAGCTGCACATCTAGTTTCATTTTCACTAGAGATAACAGGTAACCCGCACTCTCCAACTAAGGTTCCGGTGAAATTATCTTGTACCATCATAATTTTTTGTCCCTCTCGAGTCATGAAAATAATCTCTTTACGATCTAGGTCATAACCCATAAAACCTGAAAATACGACTTTGATGCCATTTAACTCATCAAAGTTACCCTTAAATTTATCTGTTCTAACTATCTCATTTTTTAACCTTGCAATCTCATTTCTATGTTCCTTTTTCAAATCCAATATCAATTTCTTATAATCTTCGTTGCTACCGATTCCAGAATTGCCTGCACTATTCAATTGGATCTTTTGGTTTGATTCATAACCTTCAATAAGCATTTTTTGAGTGGTAAGCTGTTCATTGAGAGAAATTATTTTTTGTTTTAACTCCTGTGATCTCTCCAACAATTTTTCGTTATCAGGTACGCTTTCTAGTTGATCGGTTAGGATTCTATTTTTTTCTTCTAATGTTTTAAACGATTTTTCTAATTTATCTTTTTCCAAAGCAACCTTATCCAAAGAGCTCAACTTATTCTTTAATTGATCATTCTCTGCTTTAAGTATCTCCAGCTCCGATTCAATTTTTCCTTTATTACTTTCAAGTAATTTTTTTTTGTTTTGTTGGTCAACTAATTCAAATTTTAGTTTTTCGATGCTTGCAGTAAGCTTTCCTTTTTCATCTTGTAAATTCTTTCTTGCCAACTCTAATGCAGCCAATTCTCGATTGCTGCTTGTCAACATCCTTTCAGTATTTTCTAGACTAGAAGTAACCCTTTCAAGTTGTTGATCAGCTACTATTCTTGTGTTTTTTGTACCACCCTCTTTACTTATTTTCTCGATATTAATTGAAAGTAGCTCTGACTTTATCAACGCAGCTATAATTTGGCTGGAATGGAGTGTAACAGCAAAGAATATAGCTCCTATAATCAACAAAATTGTCCAGTTCGTTCTAGAATTTTTTGAGACCATTTTTCTCTCGTAATGAAATAAATTTGATGGTAAAGATACATCTAATTAATAAATCATATCACCTTTAACCCAAAATAAAACGAAATTAAAGTCTAAAAAGATAATGAGAATTGCTAAAATAGAAAGATCTACTAACGAGACTACAATTAATTTAGAGTTAAATCTAGACGGCACAGGCAAATCTAAAATAGGGACAAATATACCCTTCTTTGATCATATGCTAGACCAACTTGTATTTCATTCTTCAATTGACCTTGAACTGGATGCACAAGGAGATATCGGAATTGATTTCCACCATACTGTTGAGGATTGCGGGATTTGTCTAGGAAAAGCATTTTTAGAAGCTATGGGTAATAAAAAAGGAATAAGCAGATACGGCTTTTTTTTGCTTCCAATGGATGATGCTTTGGTCCGAGTTGCTTTAGACTTTTCTGGCAGATCATTTCTCAATTGGAAAGTAAGATTTCCAACAAACAGAGTTGGCACTTTTGATCTAGAACTAGTGCGGGAGTTTTTCAATGCATTCGGTATGCACTCAGGCGCTACACTTCACGTAGAGTTGCTTGATGGATTTAATTCACACCACATCTCAGAAGCAATTTTCAAGGGAATAGGAAGAGCGATAAAAATGGCTGTATTGAAAAATAAAACTATAGAGTCCATACCCTCTACTAAAGGAAGGTTGTAAAAATGAAAATTGCCATTATCGATTATAGAAGTGGCAACCTCCATTCAGCTCTGAAAAGCTTTCAAGTTGCTGCATCTGAATTTAAAAATGTTAGTGTTAAAATAACCTCATGTCACAAAGAAATCTTAGCCGCAGATAGACTTGTTTTACCAGGAGTTGGGTCGTTTTCCTTTTGCAAGTCGAAATTATTAGAGAATACAGATGTTTATAAAGCTCTTTTTGAGCTGGTAATTGAGAAGAAAAAACCATTTCTCGGAATTTGTGTAGGAATGCAGCTTCTAGCGACAAAGGGACATGAGGGGCAAAAAAATAACACAGGTCTTAACTGGATTTCAGGAGAAGTAAAAAAAATTGGAGTCAAGAAAAGCTTTAAAATACCCCACATGGGCTGGAACAGTCTACATTTCAATAAATTTCATCCACTGTTTAAAGGCATTCATATAAATGATCACTTTTATTTCGTTCATTCCTATGAATTTAACGTCCGCTCGAAAGAAGAAGTTATCGCAACTACAAATCATGGCAAGAAAATAGTTTCAGGCATTGCTAAAGACAATATCGTGGGCTTGCAATTTCATCCTGAAAAAAGTCAAATCCCAGGACTAAAAATTATAAGGAACTTTATTGATTGGAACCCTAAAATGATATGACACTAATTTACCTTGCTCCATTCTTGTGCTTGACAGATAAACAAAACACATCCAGAGACTCCAATTTTGTTCTTAGACAGTATTTCCATTTTTGAATTATATACCTTTCCATCACTATAATCTTTTATTTTCCCTCCAGAAAAATTTTTATCTCCCTCTTTTCTCATGTCCCAAACAACATATTTACCCTTATGCTCGTAGTTTTTTATGGCCTTCCCGTCCCTGGAAAAGGCCTTTATCAAAGTACCACATGTGAAGTTGTTATTTTCTTTGCAAGCCCCAAATTTTACAAGGGCCCATCCTCCAGTCGTTTTACTTGGCATGGTTTTGTATACACCTGAAAACGGCTGGGCAGAAACACTAGCACTGACTATAAAAAACATGATTACGGTTGCAATTATCTTCCTCATTATTCGCTCCTCCAGAATTTCTTTAAACCTTGTTAACATATTATTTACAGTGTATTAATTTTACATACAGAGTGTATTACAAAAACAAAGACCGAGAAAGTTAAGTTGAATTTTTATCCTGCTATAGACCTAAAAGGGGGTCAATGTGTTAGATTAGAGCGTGGAGATTTGACCACCGCGGTTATTTACAATGACGATCCTATCGCACAAGCAAAGTTGTTCCAAAAAGAGGGCTGTGAGTGGGTGCACGTGGTAGATCTAGATGCAGCTGTTTCGAGAAGCAAAGAGAATATCAAGACCATTGAAGATATTAGAAGTTCTACTTCTTTGAAGATTCAAGTTGGAGGCGGCATAAGGAGTTTGGACCAGATAGAATTCTGGAAATCTAGAGGTATAGACAGAGTAATTTTGGGCACTTTGGCAGTTTCCAATCCTACCATTGTTAGAGAGGCCTGCAGAATGTTTGATGGTATATTGATTGCTTTAGACTCTAGAGCAAATAAAGTCGCCACTTCAGGCTGGAAAAATACATCAAACATAAACACATTAGATCTTGCAAAAAGCTTCGAAGATTGTGGGGTGGATGCAATTGTATTCACAGATATAGCTAGAGATGGCCTTATGGAAGGATTGAATTCTAGTGATACAAAAAATTTAGCGGAATATGTCAGCGTCCCAGTTATAGGATCTGGAGGCATAAATGGCCTAGAAAACCTTGAAAGCGTTAAAAAATCTATTCCAAACCTTGAAGGCGTTATTGCTGGCAAAGCGCTATACACTGGTGCTCTTAATGTTAGAGACGCATTGAGAATTTTAAAGCAATGAAATGTTAAAGACGCGGATAATACCTTGCTTAGATGTGAAAGATGGTAGAGTAGTTAAGGGAACAAACTTTATCAACTTGCGGGATGCTGGGGACCCAGTGGAAATTGCAAAAATTTATAATGATGAAGGTGCTGATGAATTATGTTTTTTAGATATTTCAGCATCCCAAGAAAATAGAAACACAACTTATGACATTGTAAAAAATACAGCTGAAAAATGCTTTATGCCTTTGACAGTTGGAGGTGGGGTCCGACAAGTTTCTGAAGTAGAAACATTACTTAATCATGGAGCCGATAAGGTAAGCTTCAATAGTGCAGCCGTATCTAATCCTAAGTTGATATCTTTGGCCGCTGATAAGTTTGGTAGTCAATGCATAGTAGTAGCTATAGACGCAAAATTTAGTGTAAGTATAAATGATTGGGAGGTTTTTACGCATGGTGGAACAAAGTCTACTGGAATTAAAGCAACGGAATTTGCCAAGACTATGGAAGATAATGGTGCTGGGGAGATCTTATTAACCTCTATGGATAAAGACGGAGTTAAGGATGGCTACGATTTAAAGCTTCTGAAAGCTATAACATCAATCGTAAGCATTCCAGTAATAGCATCGGGGGGTGCTGGTAAGGTCGAACATTTTTTAGATGCTGTAAGATATGGCGGAGCGTCAGCTTTACTCGCTGCCTCTGTTTTTCATTTTAATGAAATAACCATAGCAGAGGTAAAGGAGTTTCTAAGCAAATCAAATATACCGATGAGGATGACATGAATAAAGTTTTGGATAAACTAGACGCAATCATTAAAGAAAGAATTAAAGAGTCTTCAAAAAACTCTTATACTGCAAAGCTTGTAAAAAAGGGACCAGAAAAATGTGCAGAAAAATTTGGTGAAGAGGCAATAGAACTTATCGTTGCTAGTGTTAAAAAGAAAAAAAAAGATGTTATAAGCGAAGCTGCTGATGCTTTATATCATATGTGTGTTTTGTTGAGATCAAAAAATATATCTATAGACGATGTATTGTCAGAGTTATCGTCTAGAGAAGGTACGTCAGGAATTGAAGAGAAAAGAAAAAGGGATTTGAAATGATAGAGGAAGCCATAAAAATTACGGAAAAGGTACTCTTAACTTTAATTGGAATAGCAACTGTCTTTGCCACCGGTCAAGAAATTTATTCTCTTATCTTACAACAGAGAGTTCAACTAGCGGATCTATTGCTACTTTTTATCTACACCGAAGTTCTTGGAATGGTAGCAATTTTTTACAAAAGTCGCCGAATACCGATACTTTTACCTTTATTCATTGCGATAACCGCTCTTAGTCGTATGATAATTTTGCAAGGTAAAGGCTCAGACCCTCAAAATCTCTTATACGAGGCTGGTGCGGTTCTCCTTCTCTCTGTAGCCTGTTTTATCGTAACACATAAAAATGTATCTCAGGCAGAAGATTTCGATTTTAATAGTGAAAAAAGTAATTAAGATATAATAATTCAAACTAAAGAGGGTATTAGAAATGGAAGGTAGTCTTGGCGCAATGTTTGTTTTCGTGTTTATTATTTGTCTGGCTATTGTTGCGTTGATTTTGGCTTTGGAGTCTCACAGGAAAGACAACGAATAACTTTTTCTTTACTTTTAAAAAATTAAATCTATTTGTACTTTCTCAGGTACAAAAATGAAACTAGTTTTAAAGGTAATAATATTGTTTTTTTCAACCGTCGTTCCCGCACTTACGGATGCCACTGAGTACTCATTTAAAAGTATAGACGGAGGGTATTTAGATTTTAAGAAATATAAAGGCAAAGCTGTATTGGTTACTAACACAGCTTCAAGATGCGGGTTTACAAAACAATATTCAGATCTGGAAAAATTACACAGAGCTTACAAAAACAAAGGTCTAGTCGTGATTGCCGTACCATCCAACGATTTTAACCAAGAGCTATCAAGCGACTCAAAAGTAAAAGAGTTTTGTTCCGTATCATTTGACTTAACGCTACCCATGACAGAAATTACTTCCATTAGAGGCAAACGTTCACACCCATTTTACCGTTGGCTTAAAAAAGAACATAACTTTCAACCAAAATGGAACTTCTACAAAGTTTTATTGGACAAAAATGGGCAATTCCATAGCAGTTTCAACTCGTTAGTAAAGCCTTATTCGCCTAGTATAATTAAAGTGGTTGACGAAATACTAAAACAACCTTAATCATCTGAAGTATAAATGGGAGATATACAGATGAAAAAAATTATTTTAATTGGTTCTTTGGTGTTGTTATCCGCGTGCTCATCTTTCGACGTACCGCTAATACCGTTTATCTAAACTCAAACCGCCCTCGTCCTTGAAAGGTGAGGGCTTTTTGAGCCTAAAAAAACTTTTTTATTAACTTTTGTACTTATTTGGTAGACTATACTTTGAGAGACATAATCGGAGGATTAAATGAAAGCAATCGGCCATTTTATTAACGGCAAAGAAGTACCTGGAAAATTAAACAAAAGCGGGCAAGTGTTCAACCCTGCTACTGGGGAGGTGCAAGCCGAGGTGGCATATGCAACACGCGACGAGCTAAACGAAGCCGTTGAATTAGCTAGTATAGCGCAACCGAAATGGGCAGAGGTTAACCCGCAAAAGCGTGCGAGAGTTATAATGAAGTTTGTTGAATTACTTCATAGAGATATGGATAAATTGTCGACGCTATTGTCATCTGAACATGGTAAGACCTTACCCGATGCAGAGGGTGACATAATAAGAGGACTAGAAGTGGCTGAGTTTTGTATAGGAGCGCCACACCTATTGAAGGGAGAATTTACTGATAGTGCGGGGCCTGGAATTGATATGTATTCAATGCGACAGCCACTTGGCGTAGTTGCTGGCATTACTCCATTTAACTTCCCAGCCATGATACCCATGTGGAAATTTTGTCCTGCAATCGTGGCGGGTAACGCCTTTATTCTAAAGCCCTCTGAAAGAGATCCTTCAGTGCCTATGGCTTTAGCAGAGCTAATGTTAGAAGCAGGGTTACCAGAAGGCATTTTGCAAGTGGTAAATGGCGATAAAGAAGTTGTAGATGCTATCTTGGATAATGAAACAATACAAGCTGTTGGCTTTGTGGGCAGCACACCAATTGCCGAATACATTTACACAAAAGGTTGCGCCAATGGCAAGAGAGTACAATGTTTCGCAGGAGCAAAAAATCACATGTTGATTATGCCTGATGCAGACATGGACCAAGCAGCTGATGCCTTGGTAGGAGCTGGGTATGGAGCTGCTGGCGAGAGGTGTATGGCTATATCTGTAGCCGTGCCAGTTGGCGAGAAAACTGCCGACAAACTAGTCGAAAAACTTATACCTAAGATCGAGTCTCTAAAAATAGGTCCTTATACTGCTGGGAAGGATATTGATTTTGGTCCCGTTGTAACAAAAGAAGCGCAGAATAAAATTTTAGGACTTGTTAACAAAGGAGTAGAGCAAGGAGCGTCGTTAAAAGTAGACGGTAGAAATTTTAAAATGCAAGGGTACGAAAATGGCTTTTTTGTAGGCGCTTGTCTTTTTGACAATGTCACAAAAGATATGGAAATATATAAACAAGAAATTTTTGGGCCTGTTCTTTCTACCGTTCGAACTAAAAACTACGAAGAAGCTATTGATCTGGTAAAAACTAATCAATATGGGAATGGAACCGCGATTTTCACTCGAGATGGTGACACAGCGCGAGATTTCGCAAATAAAGTCAACGTCGGCATGGTGGGAGTAAACGTACCTATACCCGTTCCGCTTGCTTACCACACATTTGGTGGTTGGAAAAAATCTGCTTTCGGGGATCTCAACCAGCACGGGCCAGACGCGTTTCGTTTTTATACAAAAACAAAGACAGTAACGTCTCGATGGCCTACGGGTATAAAAGAAGGTGCGAGTTTTTCTATTCCAACGATGGAGTAAATAGTGGATTTTGCTCTATCAGAAGAACAAAACATTCTTTACAATACCGCTAGGGAGTTTGGCGAAGAAACTATTGCGCCAAATGCGTTAGAGTGGGAAAAAAACGAGGAGATCCCTAGAGAGCTTCTGAAAGAGGCTGGAAACTTGGGTCTTGGAGGAATGATTGTCTCTGAGGAAGATGGTGGTTCTGGCATGTCACGCTTAGACGGAACGCTAGTATTTGAAGCTCTTGCAATGTCCTGTCCCTCTGTCTCTTCTTTTATTTCTATTCACAATATGTCTGCTTGGGTAATCTCAAAGAGAGGTGACAAAAAATTAAAAGATAGATTTTTAAAGAATATTGTAAGTTTAGATGACGTCTGTTCATATTGTTTAACGGAACCAGGATCAGGGTCTGATGCCGCTGCGCTAAAAACAAAGGCAACAATAACAAATGAGGGTTATAGTCTTAACGGTTCAAAATCATTTATATCTGGTGGAGGTTTTTCAGATTTATATGTAGTGCTGTGTAGAACTGGAGATCAAACACCTGGTGGTATATCGATGGTTTTGGTTGAAGACGGGCAAAATGGTCTTAGCTTTGGAAAAAAAGAGCAAAAGATGGGATGGAAATCACAACCAACCGCAATTGTACAATTTGATAACTGCTCAATTCCTGCTGCAAACCTTGTAGGAGAAGAAGGCGCTGGCTTCAAATATGCTATGGAAGGGTTAGATGGAGGTCGACTCAATATTGCTGCTGCCTCATTAGGCGGTGCACAAAAGTCCTACGATATTGCAAAAGCATATTCAAAAGAGAGATCAGCTTTTGGGAAACCGATAAGCAAGTTTCAATCTATAGAGTTTAAATTAGCAGATATGGCTACACAACTCGAGTCTGCAAGACTTTTTTTAAGAAGTGCGGCTTGGAAGTTAGATAACTCAAAACCTGATGCAACCGTTTCAGTAGCAATGGCTAAGCGATTAGTTACTGACGTATCCTTTGAGGTATCAAATACTGCTCTACAAATACTTGGTGGCTATGGTTATCTTGAAGAGTACGGAATAGAAAAAATAGTACGTGATCTTCGTGTTCATCAAATTCTAGAGGGTACAAATGAAATCATGAGAGTAATTATAGCAAGAGCTATTTTATCCGAATAAAAATGTCTGAGGATATTTTTATACGAAAATCAGGCTACATCGGCCATATAACTTTAAATCGTCCCGACGTCTTAAATTCACTAACCTATTCAATGATACTCCGTATAGAAAAAGCATTGATTGAATGGGAAATGGACGAAAATATAGCCTTGATAATTATTGATGCTAAAGGTGACAGAGCCTTTTGTGCAGGTGGCGACATCCAGATATTATATGAAAATGGGTATAAGAAAAACTTTGCTTATGGCAAAAAGTTCTGGGCTGATGAGTATCGCCTAAATGAGAGAATCGCTTATTATAAAAAGCCATTTGTTTCATTCATGCAGGGCTTCACGATGGGTGGAGGCGTTGGTGTCTCATGCCACGGTAGCCATAGGATTGTAGGGGAAACAAGCAAGATAGCGATGCCAGAATGCAGTATTGGTCTAGTTCCGGACGTTGGTGGCTCTTATCTTCTTGCAAAGCTACCCGGAAATGTAGGCATCTTTTTGGGCGTTACGGGTAAAAGAATGAAAGCTAGTGATGCAATTTATTGTGGGTTCGCTGATTACTTCATACCAGAAACAAAGTGGAAGGATTTAAAGAAAAAACTAATTGAAACTGGAAACATTGATTGGGTAAAAAAGTTTCATGAACGTATAGAGATCTCGGTAATAGAAAACTCTTTTTCACAAATTTCGGAGGCTATGGTTGATATCTCGTCCAAAAATATAGAGTCGAGATTAAAACACCCATTTTTTGAAAAGGACTTAAGTGCATTGAGATTTAACTCCCCTATTTCGGTTGCTTATACAATAATGATGCTGAAGATGGAAAAGGTTCGAAATAATATCTCAGATGCCCTTGATGCTGAATATAACTTCACTGCTCAATCACAAGAATTTGGAGACTTTCAAGAAGGAATAAGAGCCGCTGTTATCGATAAGGACAGGAACCCTTCATGGAAACATAAAAGTCTGGCTGACGTTTCAGAGGAGGACCTTCAGCCATTTTTTCAGACTATTAACCGTTAAACTAAGGAGTGCAAATACATGAAAATAGGATTTATAGGACTTGGAAACATGGGTGCACCCATGGCAAGAAATCTAATAAAATCTGGTCATGATTTATTAGGTTTCGATATTGCTCCAACGAATGTCGAAGATATTACCCAAGACACCATTAATAAAATAGCAGAGGAATGCAGAATTATTTTTTCTATGTTGCCTGATGGAAATATTCTGAGAAATGTATATGAAGAACTCATTCCCCTATGTAGCCCTAAAACAATCCTTATCGATTGTTCAACCGTAGATGTTGAAAGTGCTTTGCACGTATCAAAAGAGGCTGAAAAAAACTCAATAGTGGTATTGGACGCACCGGTATCTGGTGGCGTTGTAGGCGCGGAAAATGGAACGTTGACATTTATGGTTGGGGGAGAAAAAGATGCCTATTCCAAAATAGAACCATTTTTCTCAATAATGGGACAGAAATCTGTACTTTGCGGTGGACCTGGTGCTGGTCAGTCTGCAAAAATTTGTAATAATATGATTTTAGGAATTTCAATGATTGGAGTATGCGAAGCATTTAATTTGGCTCAAAAACTTAATTTAAATTGGGATCGATTATTTGATGTTGTATCAACATCATCAGGATCTTGCTGGTCTGTAAATACATATTGTCCAGCTCCTGCTGTAGGGCCTGAAAGCCCTGCTGATAGAGATTATAAGCCTGGTTTCGCAGCTGATTTGATGTTGAAGGACCTAAAACTTTCTCAAGAGGCTGCTAAAGCAGTATCAGCTCCTACTGAATTAGGTAAGCACGCAACTGAAATATACGAAACTTTCATTTCTAAGGGTGGCAAAGGAATGGATTTTTCAGCCATTTTACCTTATTTAGCGAAAAAATAGTTTTATATTTGAACTTGAATATCATAGCATTAAAGAAAAATAGGGATAAAAAATGAAAACTCGGATAACAGAATTATTCAACATACAACACCCCATAATTCAGGGTGGAATGCACTATGTAGGATTTGCTGAACTTGCATCAGCTGTTTCAAACGCTGGTGGATTAGGCATAATAACTGGACTTACCCAGAAGACCCCAAACGATCTTGCAAAAGAGATAGCTAGATGCCACGAAATGACAGATAAGCCCTTTGGAGTGAATTTAACATTTCTTCCGACGGTAGCGGCACCCGACTATCCAGGATATATTGATGCAATTATAGACGGGGGAATTAAGATTGTAGAGACCGCAGGACGAAATCCCCAACCTTATATGGAACAATTAAAAAAAGCAGACATAAAAGTTATTCACAAATGTACCTCTGTTAGGCACTCACTCAAAGCTGAAGCTATAGGATGTGATGCTGTGTCCGTAGATGGATTTGAATGCGGAGGGCATCCCGGTGAGGACGATATGCCAAATATGATTTTGCTTCCCAGAGCGGCTGAGGAATTGAAAATCCCATTTGTCGCTTCGGGAGGAATGGCAGATGCACGAAGCTTAGTTGCCTCGCTTGCTATGGGAGCTGATGGAATGAATATGGGGACAAGATTTATGGCTACTAAGGAAGCTCCATGTCACGAAAGAGTAAAAGAGGCGATAATTAATGCCACAGAATTAGATACGAGACTTGTTATGCGTCCACTGAGAAATACAGAAAGAGTATTAAATAATTCTGCAGTAGAAAAATTATTAGAAAAAGAAAAAGAGCTAGGTTCTAATATTAAATTTGAAGACATTATGGATGAAGTGGCAGGTGTATATCCTAAAGTAATGCTTGATGGAGAAATGGAAGCAGGGGCATGGTCATGCGGAATGGTAGTTGGTCTTATTAATGACATACCCAGCTGTAAAGAACTGATAGATGGAATAATGAGTGAAGCTGACAGCCTAATAACAAAAAGACTTGAAGGTATGCTTTCTGCATAAAAACTTTTTACTTATCTACTTAGAGTTTTTTTCTTTTATCGATTTCAGCTGGCGTTCTAAGTACTGAGACTCAAGCGTATTCTTAATACGCGAATTGAGCCTTTGGATGTTCACACTATCCATCACCAGGTCATTTATAGAGAGTTTCATGCCTCTTACAGCTTCAGGCGATAACTCTTTACATTGCTTAATAAAATCTTGTGCTCTTTCAATGATATTCTCGCCTTCGTTTATTATCTCATCAAAAAATCCAACATTTTTGAGTTCTTTTTCTGACATTTTTGTTGCTGTAAGTAATAATCTCTTAGTCGCACTTGCTCCGAAAATATTTAAAAATCTTTTTATTCCAGCTGGGTGATAATGAATTCCAATCTTGGCTGGAGGCACCATAATTTCAACATTTGAAACAGCAATTCTAAAATCGCAGGCACAAGCTATTTCTACACCTCCACCATAAGCGTTCCCATTTAAAGCACACACTGTTGGGAGAGGAAAGCTTTGAATAGCATCACATAATTTTGACATATCGTTTGATTGTAATTCTTGATCTTTTTTATTTTTTCCAATTATTGAAATAATCTCAGAAAGGTCAGCTCCTGAGCAAAAAACGTTACCGCTTCCTGAGATAATAAGTGCATAAATATCAGATTGCGTCTCTCTAGAAAGTATGTCTCTTAGTAACAACATATCTTCTGAATTAAGCGCGTTTTTTCGCTTGGGGGAGTCCAGTATTAATATCCCGACACCGTTATTCTTTGTGAATTTCACATTATTCATTTTCGTAGTTTTTATAGTACAATTAATCGTAATGATCTTAGTATCCTAAAAATATTAAAATAAAAGTCTAAGAAATACCAAGGCATTTTGTTTTTTTAATTAACCTATTACAAATTAAAGAAAATATAGATACCCCATCACCTATTTATTTAGGAAAATTATCTCACCTTCTTTTTTTAAATATACGCCTAGAAATTCTTTCTCTTGACTTTTAATATTAATTAGGATGTTCTAGTGCCTTGACAGGGGTGCCTCGTTGTTTTATGAGGCTGAGAATAACCCTCAAACTTGAACCGGGTAATGCTGGCGTAAGGAGTCACTTGATATGCTCATTCCTCACATCAGCCACAAATCATTGGAGATCTCAATGAATAGTCTTGAAGAATTAAAAGCAAAAAATCCTCTCGTGCATTGTATAACTAATTATGTTTCCATGGATATAGCGGCTAATACGCTTTTGGCAGTTGGAGCGTCTCCAGCAATGATACATACTCCAGAAGAGAGTGGGGATTTTTCTCCAGTAGCGGGTGCACTAACTGTAAATATCGGTACTATTTCACCAAATTGGCTTGAAGGCATGGAGAAAGCAATTGAGGCGGCTAATAGAGCCAAAGTCCCTTGGGTATTGGATCCCGTAGCACACTTTGCGACACCATACCGTCAAACCTCAATAGCAAAATTGATATCCTTAGAACCCTCAGTTGTTAGAGGGAATGCGTCTGAAATTTTAGCCTTACAAGGCGAAGAGACTGAAGCAAAGGGTGTAGACTCTCAAGAAGGAGTTGAAACAGCCTTAAATGCTAGTAAGAAACTTGCAAAAAAGCATAATTGTACAATTTTCGTGACTGGAGAAACTGACATAATCACAGATGGTGTAAGGGTTACTCGAGTATCAGGTGGATCATCTTTTATGTCGAATGTTACAGCTATTGGATGTTCTTTAACATGTCTAGTTGGCGCCTTCTCAGCGATCACGGATCCCTACACTGCTAGCGTTAGTGCTGCTACTCTGTTTGCTGAAGCAGGACATAAAGCAAAATTAAGTGCTAATGGCCCAGGTTCATTTAGAATGCATTTTATAGATCAACTTTCCCATGTGAATCCTCATAATTTTTCAAAATTAAAGTGGGCTGACAGTGTTTGATGCCGCTAAATTAAAACTCTATCTAGTAACTGACCCTTATCTCTGTGCAACTTTTGGGTTATTGAATACAGTTAATGCTGCAGTGAAAGGCGGGATTACTATGGTTCAACTTAGAGATAAAGAAGCATCGACAAACGATAGGATCGGTGTTGGAAAAGAGCTACAGAAAATATTAAAGGATACTGAGATCCCATTGATAATAAATGATGACGTTGAAGCGGCTTTAGCGATAGATGCAGATGGTATACACATAGGACAAAATGATAAAAGCACCGTTGAGATAAGAGGTAAAGTTGGGAAAGATAAAATCGTCGGATTATCATGTGAAACAATTGAAGATGCAAAAGCTGCAGACCCAGCTTTAGTGGACTATATAGGTATAAGTCCAGTATTTCCAACACCAACAAAATCAGATTTCAATGCGTATATCGGGTTAAACGGTATAAGCGATATCGCAAATGCAACATCTCTACCATCAGTAGCTATCGGTGGACTTAAAAGAGAACACTGTGGAAAGATATTTGGCACTGGCTGCCAAGGGATGGCGGTAGTATCGGCGATCTGTGGTAAAGATGATCCTTACATGGAAACAAAATTATTGCATGATGAAATTCGACGAGTATTTGAAGATAACAAACCGGTGAACTAAAAATGTCAAATCGAGTGAAAAATGTTCTGTCTATAGCTGGGTCTGATCCATCGGGAGGTGCAGGAATACAAGCTGATTTAAAAACATTTGCTGCAAATGGTGTATATGGCATGGCAGCAGTTACTGCCTTAACAGTACAAAATACTATGGGAGTGGAAGGAATTCATTTGATATCAAAAAAATTCGTTGCGTCCCAAATTAATGCTATTTTTCGTGATATATGTGTAAGTTCAGTTAAGGTTGGAATGGTCGCTAACGCAGAAATTGCCAGAGAAGTGGGGACTACATTGGCAAAATATAAAAAAGTGTTTTTAGTAATTGACCCAGTTATGGTGGCAAAAGGTGGATCACAATTGTTAGATAAAAAAGCAATCCAATCTGTTAAAGACCATCTGTTACCAATCGCAACAATCATAACACCTAATTTACCTGAAGCAGCAGTTCTGTTGGGTACTTCTGTTGCAAAATCTAAAGAGGACATGGTTAATCAAGGCAAAGCTCTATTAAGTTTTGGATCAAAGTCGGTTTTGATAAAAGGTGGACACTCAGGAGGCAGAACAAGTAACGATCTACTAGTAACTGAAAAAGATCATGTCTGGTTCAATGAGAAAAGAATAAATACAAAAAATACACATGGAACAGGATGTACTTTATCCTCCTCTATCGCAAGTTTTTTAGCTAAAAACTACTCAATAGAGGAGGCAGTTTCTAAGTCAAAGGAGTTTGTTACTGGAGCTATTAGAGACTCAAAAAAACTATCAGTCGGAAATGGCCATGGACCAACCAACCACTTTCATGCATTAAAAATTTTTTAACAAAATTCAAGGTACCCGATAATGATTTTAAGACTTACAATCTTATTTTTGCTTCTCACGGCAAATAATTTAGTTGCAAAAGATAAAATGACCCTTTTGTTGGACTGGTTTATAAATCCCGATCATGGTCCAATAATAATTGCTAAAGAAAAGGGCTATTTTGCTGATCAAAACCTAGAAATTGAAATAATCGCTCCTGCTGACCCATCAGCTCCACCAAAGCTTGTTGCTGCCGGTCAAGCTGACTTAGCCGTAAGCTATCAACCACAATTACATTTGCAACTTACTCAAGGATTGCCGCTTATTCGTGTTGGGACCCTTGTGGCAACCCCACTTAATTGTCTTTTAGTTTTGGAGAACGGTCCAATAAAAAGTCCGCAGAGTTTGTCTGGAAAGAAGATCGGTTTCTCTGTTGCAGGTGTTGAAGAAATTCTACTATCTGCAATTTTAGAAAAGTATGGTGTAAAGTTAGAGGATGTAGAACTTGTAAATGTAAACTTTTCTCTTTCACCTTCTTTGATGTCTGGTCAAGTTGATGCTGTTATTGGTGCTTTCAGAAACTTCGAATTAAATCAAATGAAGATTGAGAACGTGCCCGGAAAATGTTTCTTCCTAGAGGAAGAAGGAGTTCCTCCTTACGACGAGCTTATTTATGTTGCTAATTCAAAGAATATTGATAAAGAAAAAATTCGTAAATTTCTTAAAGCAACGGAGTTAGCAACCCAATTTATTATAAATAATCCCGAGGAAAGCTGGAAAATATTTGCATCGACGTCTAAAGAGCTAGATGATCAATTAAATAAAATGGCATGGGCGGATACTATACCTCGTTTTGCTTTGAGACCTCCTGCGCTTGATGCCGGAAGATATCTAGAATTCCAAGATTTTCTTCTTCAAAATAAGTTAATAAATAAAGCTTTTCCGATTTCTAGAATAGCTATAGATGTAACGAGTAATTAGATGAACTACAGCGACGTTTTTTCAACTTGGAGAGATTTGTATAAGACTGAGTGGACTTCTTATACGAGGCATCCATTTGTAGAAAGAATAGGAGATGGAACTTTACCAAAAAGCGCCTTTCTAAACTATCTGAGACAAGACTATATCTTTCTAAAACATTTTTCTAGAGCTTGGGGTCTTGCAATTGCAAAGTCCGATAACATAACTGAGATGCATACTTGTTCCAAGGTGGTTCACGCACTTTTAGACGAGGAAATAAAATTGCATATTGAATTTTGTAACAGTGAAGGCATCTCAATTAATGAACTTGAAAAGACAAATGAAATGCATCAGAATTTAGCTTATACAAGGTTTGTTCTGGATGCGGGATTTTCAGGGGATTTTTTAGACCTTATGGCAGCACTCGCACCATGTGTGCTTGGCTATGGGGAAATAGGTAAACGCTTAGGAGCGTCCCAATATAGTTCAGTCTATGAAAAGTGGATAACTACATATGCAGGAAAGGATTATCAAAGTTTATGTGTGGAAGTAGGAACCTTAATTGATAATGCTGTTATCATAAGACTAGGTGGCAACTACACATCTTTAGGTAAATTTCGTGAGCTTTCTCGAAAATTTAAAATAGCTACACTTCTCGAAAAGAATTTTTGGGAAATGAATAATATATGATGTCTTCTACCTCCCCTTCAATAGAATTGGTCGGAAGTGTAAGATCAGAAAGTGAGGTTTTGTTTGGAGATCTACAGCTTGCAGTAAAGGCTAATCAGTGGACTTGCCTTCTTGGTTCATCAGGGATTGGCAAATCGACTATTCTTCGATTAATTGCTGGGTTGCCAACCCATGTAAAACTTGACGGGAGCATAAAAAGTAATGATCACTTACCTATCTCAAATCGTGTTTCATACATGGCCCAGAATGATTTATTAATTCCATGGGCAACAATAAGCGACAATGTTTCTTTGGGTAATAAATTACGAGGAGAAAAGTTCTCATCAGAAAAAAAACTGAAAATTATTGAAAAAGTTGGTTTGATGGATCATAAAAAAAAATATCCCTTTCAGCTTTCTGGGGGACAGCGTCAACGAGCTGCTCTCGCAAGAACGTTAATGGAAAATACACCTATAGTTTTATTAGATGAGCCATTTGGTTCATTGGACTCAAATACCAGAGAGGAGATGATCGATCTAACATTTGAGAGTCTTAAAGGAAAAACCGTTTTGTTTGTAACTCATGATCCCCATGAAGCTGCAAGACTATGTGAAAGTATCTACATACTAGGCCGGCAAAAGACAGCAAGCAATAATTGTCTCAAGCCACCATTTCCTAAAACATATTCCGACAAATTGGTTTTCGATCTGCAATATTCGTTACTAGAAAAAATAAAAAGCAACCGTTCATGAAAGCTATCATTTATATAGTCTGTACTTTTTTATCAATTTTCTTTTTTTGGGAATTAGCGGTAAGGTTAGCGAACCCTCCACCCTATATACTTCCAACACCTCACTCTGTATTAGTCTCGTTTAAAGAAAACTCTATGCTTATTTATGAACATTCACTTGTGACAATTGTAGAAATTTTAATTGGGCTCACTATAGGAATCATATTGGGCATGATTACTGCGTTAACACTTGAAATATTCGTCACTGCACGCTTGATACTTAGACCACTGTTGATATTTAGCCAATCTATTCCGGTATTTGCAATTGCTCCATTACTCACTTTATGGCTTGGTTACGGTATTTTGTCAAAAGTCGTTATGGCAATCTTGATTATTTATTTTCCCGTTACTTCAGCATTTCATGATGGTCTTTCTCAAACCCCAAAACAATATCTTGACCTTGCAAAGACAATGAGAGGAACGAACCGGAGAAACCTATTATATTTAAAAATTCCACATAGTATTCCTTCTTTATGCTCCGGAATAAAGCTAGCTAGCGTCTATGCACCAATCGGAGCAGTAATAGGAGAATGGGTTGGGTCATCACAAGGCTTGGGATATCTTATGATTTTAGCAAATGGTCGGGTAAAAACTGACCTTATGTTTGCCAGCCTTTTTACACTGGGAATTTTATCGATTTCTTTATTCGGCTTAATAAGCTACTTATTACAGATTTCTCTATCTAAGTACTTGAAAGCATAGTGTCAGCTGAGGATAAAAAACTGTTATTAACCGCATTGTTTCAACCGTAAATGTGATCAGTTTTCCATTTCTATATTGATTTCTTATTTTGATCAGCTTATTAAAATAAAAAAAAGGGAGAGTACAGAAATCATGAGTTTTTTGTCATCACCATATATGAGTTCTTTTGTGGGCTTCGACAGTCTTTTTGATGAAATTGAACGCATGTCTTCTGTGAAACAGTCCACCTATCCCGCCTATGATATTAAAAAGCTTTCAAATAACAGTTTTATAATTGTTTTGGCACTCGCTGGCTTCAGTACCAACGATCTTATTATAGAGACAACATCAAGTGAATTGGTGGTTAGTGGCAATGGTGATAAAGATACACAACATGAATATATACATAAGGGAATAGCTAAACGCGCGTTTACTAAAACCTTTAGATTAGCTGACAATGTAAGCGTCACCGGAGCTGAGTTTAAGGATGGGTTATTATCTATTCATCTTTATAAGGAAGAACCAAAAAAAGAAACTCCTCGCAAGATCCCTATAAAATCATAAAACTATAATTCAAAGGCATGAACAGTTGAAAAATGGCGAAGATAAGAAAAAGTTACACAAAAAACATCTCTTAAATGAGATTCTGTCTAAAGAAACAAATTCAACTCGGGATAAAGTAACAAACTTGCGGTTGTCGAGACAACTTGACAAAGCACGATTTGAAGCTGCATTTAAAACTTTATTAAAAAAATAATTGTTACGATTCTTATAAATTAGTCCCTATAATGGGAATATGAATTCAATTTTTTTTGGGAGGGAAAAATGAGAGTACAATTTTTAGGAAAAGTTAGGAAAATTTTTATTCCAGCGATAACTCTTTTGCTTTTAACGGTAAATTTTAGTTCAGCCGAACAAGTTGCACGATTATCAGTACATTGGAGTGCTAAACACCACTGCGCTAAGCACGCACAGATTTTTGCAGATAGGGTAAATGAGCGAGCAAAGGGTAAATTAAAAATAGAAGTTTATCCGTCAAAACAGCTTTTTGGGATCAGAGAAGTAATGGGAGCTGTCACATCAGGGGCAGTAGAGCTTGGAGGGATAGTTGGCGTTGTTAGCTTTCCTCCTATAAACAAAAATTTTAATATTGCTTCTTACCCCGGTTTGTTCCGGTCATATGATGATCAGCGAAACTTTTTTCAAGATTCGCCCGAAGGAAGGAAGATCTGGGATGAAATTACCACAAAAACAAATTCAAAGTTGATTATGTATAACCCCGTAGGCCCAGTAATGACTTTCAGCAGCAAGAGAGAACTTACAGGTGTCGATGCCATGAAAGGTTTGAAGGCTAGAAGGTTATTAAAAAGTGAGGAACCAATGTGGGATGCATTTGGGTCGAAAAGAATTTCCTTGCCCACAGGTGAAGTATACACTGCATTACAAACCGGCATGATCGACACAATAAATAGTCCTCCTCAAAGCATTGGAGCCTATAGTTGGTGGGAATTTTTAAAATACGCTCAGAAGCCATATCAGTATTATGCCGACGCATTTGTGATGGCTAATGCTCAATGGTTTGACTCGCTATCACCAGAATTACAAAAAATAATTTTAGAAGTAGGTAAAGAAGTAGGCGACTTATCAACTAATGGAATTATGGATGCGGGAGAAGATACCCTTAAACAGTTTCAGGAAAAGGGAGGTATTATTACCATTTTGTCTGGGGCAGAGAAGGCAAAGTTTGATAAGTTAATGAATGAAAAAGTTATCCCTGCGATGGCTGATATGATTGACGCTAAAGCATTAAAAGCCGCGGAAGACTATGTGGCATCACTGAATTAGCGCTATTATGCTATACGTTTTGCTAGCCATAAATAATATTCTTAATAAAGTAATTTTATGGCTGGCAACAATTATTGTAGCTTTAATGGTTCTAGCCCTTTCACTTAGCGCTTTAACTCGGTATGTTTCAGGTATTGGTTACGATTGGTTTATTGAGTTACCCCCAGTATTGACAAGCTGGTTGGTTTTTCCATTGCTAGGTCCACTTCTAGTTCAAGGCAAACATATAAAAGTTGATTTTATAACAAGTATTCTTTCTGATAAAAGTAAAATTATTTTAAGAATGTTCGTTGCTTTCGTTGCTTTAATGGCTGGTCTAATTTTTTGCAAAGCGGGTATAGATGCAACCGTCCTTTATTATAAACTCGGTCAAAAAATGGAGCTAGAAATTGACGTGCCAATTTGGTGGATGTACTTAGCCTTTCCGACTGGATTTTTAATCCTTATACTATTTTCAACGCAAATGTTTTTAGAGGAAATTCTGAACCTCAAAAACCTAAAAAGCAAAGCTGACTAGCCTTATGTTCTCTCTGTCAATGTCTCTATCATTTATTCTGTTACTTTTGGCTGTCCCTATATTTATAGTATTTGGGTTAGGATCTTCAATTGCAGCTATATGGGGGTTAAATCTTCCTTGGTCTGTATTGATACAAATTTCTTTTGCCGCTTTAACCAAACATATATTAGTAGCTGTACCTCTATTCATTTTTGCTGGCATGGTAATGTTAAGGGGTGGTGCAGCTACCAGGCTAGTAAACTTTTGCACTGCTCTAGTGGGGCATTGGCCTGGGGGACTTGGTGTAGCTATGGTAGTGGCGATGGGTTTTTTTGCTGCATTCTGCGGGTCCATACTTGCAGCTATCACGGCGGTAGGAACTATAATGATGCCAAAAATGATTGAGCAAGGATACCCAACACCTTTCGTGGTAGTACTTGCAGCTTCGGCTGCTCTTTTAGAGGCATTAATCCCACCTTCCAACGCAGCCATACTTTATAGTGCTCTCACTAATGTACCTGTATCTCAAACTTTCGCAGCAGGGATAATACCCGGAATTATACTTCTTTTTTTAATGATTGCAGTAGTTCTAATAAAATGTCGAAATGTTAAGAGACTAAAAAAGGCTACCAGAAGGGAAAAATTAACCTCATTTTTTAAAGCATTACCTGCATTAGTAACTCCATTTATTATTTTAGGAGGAATTTATGCTGGGCTTCTGACCCCCTCAGAGTCTGCGGCAGTTGCCGGTGTATGGGCAGCTCTCATTGGCTTTATTATTTACCGAGAATTAACTTTTA
>CACBAO010000012.1 GCA_902537235.1 uncultured Alphaproteobacteria bacterium | reverse complement strand
ATCGACTCTTTATAATAGTCCAGTGGATGGTGAACTTGACCTATCAGTTACTTGGTTTTTAGTCAGTTTACTTATCGCAAGTTCCGGCACTTTGTTGGCTTGTTCTAGAGCCATTTTTAAACTGGATAAACAAAGGCCGGTAAATTTAATAGATGATGGGATAATCTATTCTAGCAAAAAGCACACTATATTTATCTCGGCAGGGCTCATTGTTTTTACATGCGGTTCTTACTATTTTACAATATTTTCCAGTATCAAAATTGCTAACTTCCTATTTCTAGGATCAACTATAGTTATAGGGTGCGCTATCTTACCCATATGTATTAAACTTTTTTTGTTGTCTGCCACAAAAAGACTACCAAAGCGCTTTGCTCTCTGTTTTTGGATCCTAAAAGATACTGAAAAATTTGGCGCACTTCTTTTCACCGGCTATATAGCTTTTTTCTTAGCGCTTTCAATAAACGTTGGCGTGCACGGAATGGTAACTAGCTTTAAATTCACGTTTGTCGATTGGTTAGAAAATAGGATCTTTGCAGACTATTACGTAAATATAACTAATGAATTACAGCTAAATAAAATAAAAGGTGTTCTTAAAAAATATGAAGGGGAAATTTATCCAATTATAAAAAATGAAGGAATTTATAATAAGAAGCCTGTCGAAATTTATGGTTTCAAACCAACTACTATTTATGAGAAAAATTGGCCTTTATTAGAAAGGGCTGAAAATGCTTGGAAGAGAATTAGGAATGGTGAGATCATCTTTATAAACGAACAGCTGTCTATTAGAGAAAATATAAATTTAGGTGACTTTTTAGACTTAGAAATTGATAACAAAAAACTTAATATTCAGGTAGGTGGGATTTATGTTGATTATGGGAACTCAAGCAATCAATTGATGATACAATTTAAACTCTATAAAACATTTTTTTTTATCTCAAATTCCGAGCACCGTAGCGGTCAAACTTTACAATGCCAATGGTTTGAATTTTTTAAATGATTTGTTATTTAATGTTAAAATAAATTCGGAGGCAATTGTTAATCCACAACAAGTGCGGAAAATTTCTCTGGAGATCTTCGATAATACTTTCAAAATAAGTTTTCAACTTGCTTTAATCACTCTACTTGTAGCATCTTTCACGCTCTATACTAATCTTATAAGTATCAATAAATTGAGAAAAAAAGATCTTCTTCCCATTTACTTACTGGGCTTTTCTGCCAAACAAGTTATAGCTTTAGAAATACTAAAGATCGTTATATTAACCAACGTAGTAAGTTTTCTCTCGATAGGTATGGGCTCACTCATAACTTTTATATTATCCGAAATAATAAACCCAAATTTTTTTGGATGGAGAATTCCTACTCAAGTTTTCCCAGATTACTGGTTGCAAGTCTGGATTATTGCCTTATTAGCTTCAACTTTTTCCACTCTCTTATCACTAAGAACATCAAATGTTAAGCTACCATCAAATTTTAATGTTAGGAATATTTAGGCGTTATGAATATTAAGGTTTTATTGATTATCTTTTGTTTTTGTTTGCTGAACAATTATTTAAGGGCTGATGAGCATAATAGTAAATTCAGTCTGGCTGACCCCCGCTATCAGATTACTTTTCCAAAAGATCATGGTCCACATGAAGATTTTGCAATTGAGTGGTGGTATCTTACAGCAAATCTGAAATCCGACACCATCGATGACCTAGGAATTCAGTGGACTCTCTTTAAAAGTACTCTTTTGCCAAAATCCAATAAAAATTCTAAACAGCTAAATGGCTTTTGGATGGGCCATAGCGCCATTACCACTAAAAATGGACATTATTTTGAGGAGCGGTTTGCCCGCAAAGAAAGTGACCAAGCAGGCGTTACACTAAACCCCTTTAAAGCCTGGATTGACAATTGGACAGTCACGGGAGACGATAAAATGAAGACTATAGTTTTAGAATCTAGTGGTACAGAGTTCTCTATCTCCTTAAACTTCTCAACTATTTTTAGCCCGGTTTTGCAGGGTAAAAAGGGTTACAGCAAAAAATCTCAACAAGGAGCGGCATCGCACTATTACAGTCAACCATTCTATACTGTAAAGGGTTGGGTCATTTTGAACGGAGAAAAGCATTTTGTTGAAGGCGTTGGGTGGTTAGATCGTGAATGGTCGAGTGACCTACTGAGTGAAAACCAACTTGGCTGGAATTGGTTTTCTTTGCACCTCGACAACGGGCAAAAGGTAATGCTATTTAAAATAAGACAGAATGATGGCAATGACTATTTATCTGGATCATTGATAAGTCAAGATGGTTCCAAAAAATCTTTTAATGCTACTGAAATTCAACTTAAAGAGACCGCCTATTCCACGGTTAGAGGCAGAAAAATTCCAACTAAATGGCAAATTTCTTTTCTTGGGGAAAATACCAGTACCATCAACGCAGAAGCTCTAAATGACTACTCTTGGATGGGAACTAGTGTCCCTTATTGGGAAGGACCAATCTCACTAAGTGGGGATTTTTCTGGTGTAGGTTATTTAGAGATGACGGGTTATTAAATATTCTACGCCGCTTTACCATCTAAAACCTTACCTACTTTTTCTTGAGCCTTTTGTTCTTCAACGCCGTCAACAGCCGCTATTTCCCTTGTTAGCCTTTCTAAGGCCGCTTCATAGAGCTGTCTCTCAGAATAGGATTGCTCTCTTTGTTCGTCGTTTCGATGCAGGTCTCTTACAACTTCTGCAATCTGTATGAGTTCACCTGAGTTTATTTTCTGTTCATAGTCTTGTGCACGTCTTGACCACATTGCCCTTTTTACTTTAGCTTTTCCACCAATAACCTGCAATGCCTTACCTATTGTGTTCGGGCTAGATAACTTACGCATACCCGTTGATCCTATTTTGTCCTTTGGAACCTTAAGTGTCATTTTATCCTTCTCAAAAGTAAGCACGTACACTTTTAGCTCAAACCCCGCAACATTTTGTACTTCTTCATTTATTATTTGACCAACCCCATGTGAAGGGTAAACCACAAAGTCATTAATCTCAAAATCAACCGTTGATACTTCACTGTCCATTAAAAATTCCCAACTACTAACAATGTAAAAAAGTACGACTAGCACAGTTACATTAAAATTGCTACCTAAAAGTTAATCCCCTTCTCCAGGTCTGTCAGAGAAAAATTTTTCAAATTTATTTGACTCATTTTCTAATTTTTCTGCATCTGGTAAAGGATCTCTTCTGATGGTAATATTTGGCCACAGCTCGGAATATTTTCTATTAAACTCAACCCATTCAGCCGCGTCAGGCTCTGTATCAGGCTTAATAGCATCTGCTGGACACTCTGGCTCACAAACGCCGCAGTCGATACATTCATCTGGATGAATAACAAGCATATTCTCTCCCTCATAAAAACAATCTACCGGACAAACATCAACACAGTCTGTATATTTACATCCTATGCACTTGTCGTTAACGATATAGGTCAAAAATAAGTCTCCCTGATAAATCTTATAATTATAATAGGTTTTAATTATCGGAAAGAAAGTGTAATTTTTCTTTAAAGGCCTTTAAATTTCTTCTTTCCTTCTTATCACGTTTATATCTTGCTCTGGCTCGAAAAAATACTGCTGTCTCCTCACTTTCTTTTGATATTATCTTATATAGCAATTTAGCTTTCTCATAAGAAACTCTTTTTGTAGCGATTTTTTCAACCAAAATCGTTGTTTTCACTAAATTCAACTCGATAACCAATTGACTGCCAATATTTAGTGCGGAAGCTGGTTTTGTCCTGGATTTCCCAACTATACATACTAAACCTTTTCTAATATTTAACGCTGCTAAGCTCCTTGTTTTATAAAACCTTGCTGCCCATAGCCAAGAATCTAATCGGCATTCGTCTACCAGTGCTTTTTCATAAATATTCAATTTTCCAGTAGAATACTTAAAGTTGAGAAGGGAGAATCTATTTTTTGGTTTTGATTTTTCTTTTTGTTCTTTTTTATGTTTTTCCCTGTTTCTTTAAATGAACCTAACGTTTGTATTTTTACTTTTTTATTGCGCAACTCTTTTTTAAACAAAACCTTATAGTAGTAACCATCTTTCTCAAAAGTTAATGTTTCATCACGCTGTTCAACTTTTTCATGCTTTAATTCAAATCGAAGGTTTTTTAATAGCTCAGCAAAGTTTTCTAAACCTAATCCAGTAATGGACAACATTGATGGTTGAACTACTGTCCATTCACCCTTAGTACATTCTTTGATTAAGAAATAAAGCCTTTCAAGCATGTCTACTCTTATTGCTCTAGACCCGGCCACGAAAAAGCCTGCAACCAAATATTGCTTCTTAGATATGTGTTTGTCGTAATCGACAGTAACTAGCCCCGGAGGAGGATGAAATACCTTAATTTTAGTGGAAGCATAAAAAATGTTGAATAGAGAAACCCTTAACTTTGATGCTTCTGGCTTAAGAAGCATTGGGTCATAAATCGTTTTATACCCAAATCTTATACCGCTGTTTCTGAGTTTAGATCTGTTCTCATGATCAATACTTTTAAATTGCTCCATAACTTCCGATTTCATAATAACGCCCAAATTGTTAATAAAAATATGGACTAATCCCGCTGCTGCCCCCCTATAAACATCGCAATTTGCTAAATTTAGAAGGTTGGGTATAAGGGTCTTTATCTTATTTTCCAAGAAAATATCTAGCTTTCTTTGAATTTTTGCCAAGTCGCTCTTTTCAAGTTCACCGGGCTTGATTAGTATTACCTTTGGAACCAGTATTTTTTGACCTTTTTCTAGCATCCCAACCTTGCTACCACGCCAATTTATATAGCCATTGTTATCTAGGATAATGTCACTCTCATGGGCTTCATAAAAACTCTTAACTAAAGTTGAAAGATGTTGATGCAAAAAGGGTCTTACCAATTGCATTAACTTCTTTTTCTCCTCTACGGTCTCTCCTCCCGAAAGATTAAATGCAAATCCATCCATTTGCCCAAAAAGATGACCTTTTATGTAGAGGCGGTCAGCTTCTCGTAATTCAAAATCTTTATAATCAAAACTTTCCGTCATACTCTTATTTATCAACACAGACCTTCTAAGGTCAACAAATCGTTGAGTAAGTTTGATATGCAAGGCATCTGACAGCTTGTCTTCTATACTTCTAGTTATCCCAATAAAATATTCGCTGTCAGATAACCATTTGCTAATATTTGATACAAATGACCACGTTCTTATGAAAGATAACCTCTTCGATAAGATATCAATATCACCCTCTACTTTATCTAAACGATCAATTTCTAATTCTAACCAATCAGAGGGAATAAATCCCTTAGCTCTTATAAAGTCAAAAATTTTCATTATGAGCTCCGCATGATCTTGGTTTGAAATTTTCCTAAAATCTGGTATTTGGCATACCTCCCATAACAATTTCACGTCACTTTTATCCAATTCCCTAAAGCGTTCGGGACTATCAGACAATAAATGTCTTAGAATACTAACGTCAGAACCATCTTGAGAGCGTTCTAGATAATTATGCCTTGATATCAAATCAAGCGAGCTTACTAGCGAACTAACGCTATTGAACTCGAGTTCATTATTACGCCATTTTATTTTCCTTAGCATAGGGAAACTGCTATTTTCGACTTCATTGATCACACTTTCTTCCATTTGCTTTAGACCTCCAATTTCACCAAAGAAACCATCTGTGGTGTAACGGCCTGCGCGACCAGCTATCTGTGCAACTTCCAACGTACTAAGAGGTCTAATACGTCGCCCATCAAATTTTTTCATTGATGCAAAATAGACGTTATTTATTGGCAAATTTAGTCCCATACCTATTGCATCGGTAGCCACTATATGATCAACATCTCCATTTTGATATAACTCAACCTGTGCATTTCTTGTCTTTGGAGAGAGTACTCCCAAGACTACTGCTGCTCCGCCCTTAAATGTTCTCAGGCGCTCTGCCATCTCGTAAACTCTATCTACTGAGAAATCTACAACCGCCGACCTAGGACCCAACTTTGATATATTTTTTTTCCCTGAATAACTCAGCTTTGAAAGCCTGTCTCTACTAACTATTTCTATATCGGGTACTATAAGCTTTATTAAATCCTGAATAACCGCAGACCCTAAGAATAATGTCTCAAATCGCCCACGCGAATTTAATAATCTATCTGTAAATATATGCCCTCTTTCTGCATCCGCGCACAATTGAATTTCGTCTACTGCCAAAAAGTCGAATATCTTTTCGGCTGGCATAGCCTCAGTTGTACAAACCCAATATCGCTCATTTTTTCCTCTTATTTTCTCTTCACCGGTATTAAGCACTACATTTTCTGGTCCCTTCAGTAATACAAGTCGTTCATATATTTCTCGTGCGAGAAGCCTCAATGGCACCCCAATTATTCCACTTTTATAGGAAATCATTCTCTCTAACGCATAAAAGGTTTTGCCTGTGTTAGTCGGTCCCAAAATCCCTCTGCATTTAGAGCGTTTGTCATTGCTTTGATTGAAATTCATGAAGAAATAGCTTATATTCAAAAAAAAGTTTTAAGTATAGTTCGGAATAAAGTTCCCGCAATGCTATGTTATATGAATCTTATAAGCATAAAAATAAAATTTTAATAAAAGAAAGAATATTATGAGTGAAATATTAAATAAGGCTGTTGAGGCTATAACTGATAAAATGGCCGGAGCAACTTTTGATTCAAGTGTAAAGTTTAAAATAGATAATGAGGGCTCTATAGTCGTCGATAGTGAGGGAGTAAGAGTATCTGATGAGGAAACCGATTGCACATTGATTGCTTCACTAGATGTTTTCACCCAAATTCTCGATGGTGATATGAATGCAACAGAAGCATACATGACCGGCTCACTAAAAGTGGAAGGATCAATGAGTGCGGCTATGGAGTTGAGTAGCATTCTGGCCTGAGGAAGCTATGCAAAAAAATCTCAAGAAGCACATGCTTGAGAATGGTCAAATTTTTTTTAGAAAATCCAAAGATGGAAGAAAGCTAAGGATAGCCATTTGGAAACACCAAAAAATGAATGATTATGGAACAGTTTTTTTCCTAAATGGCCATCGTGAATTCATAGAAAAGTATTCAGAAACATTTGAGTTTTTTATTAAAAAGGGCTTTAACGTTATCACGCTCGATTGGAGAGGTTGGGGACTTTCTGAACGACCCTTTCCTTCGAGACCCAAAGTCCAACATATTTCAAGTGCGAAGGAATATCAATTGGACTTAGATAATGTTATTCGTTTAGCAAAGGAAAAAGATTTAACTTATCCATGGTACTTGGTCGCTCACTCCTTAGGTTGTCTTATAGGGTTGAGAAGACTTGTATCGGAACCACTATCTTTTGAAAAATTCATTTTCTTGTCTCCACTCTGGGGTAATTTCCCTTATGTATCTAGACCAATTCAAAGATTTGTTGTTAAGTTCGAAAAAGCACTGCGTTTTTTAGGATTAATAATGCTTACCCAGCAAAGCCCAGAAAAATATAAGCCATATTGTCTGACAGTAGACTTCAAAAAAAATACTCTAACGTCCGATGGCACCCAATTTAAACGCCTTCAGTCGATATTAGAAGAAAACGAAAAATTACATAGTGGTACACCAACCCTCGGCTACTTTATCGCAATATTGAAGGAAATTGATGCACTTAATCTTACAATTATACCAAATAGAAAAATATTGGTATTACTAGCTGGGAAGGAACAAATAACTGATAATAAAGCAGTCATAAAATTAATTGAGAAGTTCAACTTCATAGATGTGGTAGCAATCAAAGAATCTAACCATGAAATCTTGATTGAAAAAGAAAAAATTAGAAAAGAGGCTCTATCTTTGATTTATACGTTTCTTAAATCGTAATCATCCAGTGTACTTACTTAAAATACCAACAATTTCCTCATGAAGGCGAGGGTCGCCGGAGGCAATAACATCACCCCCTGTCAATGGATATGAACCATCAAAATTGCTTACAATACCGCCAGAAGATAAAACAACAGCCTCTGGAGCTCTAATATCATATTCTTGAAGACCAACCTCAATTACAGCGTCAACATACCCTTCAGCTAACATGGCGTATGCATAGCAGTCTAATCCATATCTATCTAGTTTTGAAAGCCTCATTATTTCAGTTAAACCAGTTTGAAATAGTTGGTCTTGTATCGTAGGAGATGACGTTGCAACAACTGCGTTGGCCAGATTTTTACACTCTCTGACGCTTATAGACTTTGGATTATCGCTTTTAAAATTAATTTTCTTGAAGGCTTTTCCAAAACCGCCCCAAAAAAGCTCGCCAGTAAATGGCTGATATATAACGCCCATCATAGGTTTACTATTTCGAACGAGAGATAACAGTATCCCCCATGTTGGAATGCCTGTAATGAATGCTTTTGTTCCGTCAATAGGGTCTATAACCCATGTGAAGTCAGTTGAACCAATCTTCTTTCCATACTCTTCTCCAACTATTGCGTCATCTGGATAAAGCTTTTCAATCATTTCTCTGATTTTTTTTTCTGCTGACCTATCCGCAATTGTAACAGGATTGAAAGAATTCTTGGCTTTGTTCTCAATAATGAGATTTTGTTTAAAATAGCTATTTGTTATTTTTCCAGCCTCGCAAACTATATCTATGGCATTTTCAAAAAGGCTTTGTTTCTCTAATTCGGTAAAGATTTTTAACTCCAAGCTCTTAAATCCGGTATATTCTTTCTATTTTCTACCATTTTATTTGATATTTTTTAATCAAATATTCATTGAATACTTGAAAAAATAGCTTACTTATCAGATATTAAAATAATATTTAACTCAATAATTAATTAGGGGTCAATAAAATGGCAGAATATCAAACTGCAAAATCATATGTAGATTCATCTCAGGCCATAGATGTAGGTCTTAGAGCCCACATGAACAAAGTGTATGGACTTATGTCTTTAGCGATGTTGATAACAGGGGCCGTAGCTTACGCAGTAGGCACGACACCAGCACTAGTAATGGCGATATTTGGAACGTGGCTACAATGGGTTGTGATGCTCGCACCACTTGGCGTTGTTTTTATGTTTAGTGCTAAAATTCACTCCATGCGAACCCAGACAGCGCAATTAGTTTTCTGGATTTTTGCCGCGTTAATCGGACTGTCAATATCCTATATTTTCTTAGCATATACCGCAATATCTATTGCACAAACATTCTTTACAACTGCGGTCGCTTTTGCCGCACTTAGTCTTTATGGTTACACAACCAAAAGAGACCTATCAGGTCTAGGAAACTTTCTCTTTATTGGTTTGATTGGTATAATAGTAGCTTCAATTGCAAATTGGTTCTTTCAGAGCCCGGTCATGCATTTGGCAATTTCAGCAATAGGAGTTTTGATATTTGCTGGGTTAACTGCATACGATACTCAAAATATCAAAAACACTTATCTACAATATAGGTCGGCATATGGTGAAGAGTATGCAGAAAAGATGGGCATAATGGGAGCTTTATCTTTGTATCTAAACTTCTTAAATATGTTTATGTTTCTTCTGCAGTTTATGGGAAACAGAGACTAATTTCTTAAGTGTAGATGGCAGCTTTTTAAGTAAGGCTGCCTACCTTACTTAATCTTTCCTTCTTTATATTCTACGTGCTTTCTTGCTACGGGATCATACTTTTTGACAATCATCTTATCTGTAATAGTTCTTGAGTTCTTTTTAGTGACGTAAAAATGCCCTGTATCTGCAGTAGAATTCAATCTAATTTTTATTGTAGAAGGTTTGGCCATAATTTAATTCCTTGTTTGGTAGTTAAATATTAAAACTAATATAATTAGTCAATAAACATTTTTAACTGATAAAAATAAAATCGGAAGAAGCCCCATGTTTAAAAAAAGGAACTCCTTTTTTGTTTGGGCCATCTTTAATAATCTCTTTGACCTCGTTGATAACAACCTCCGTTATAAAAGGTAAGTTGAGACTCTTGACTTCGTTAATGTCAATCCAATGTAAATGACTTAATTCGGTTGAAGCGGATGAAAAATCATCTAGGTTTCCATGCACATTCTCGGCTTTACAGATAAAAAAACGTGCATCAAATCTCCTCGGTCTTCCTGGTGGGGTTATAGCTCTAAACACGTATTCCAGATTGCTTGCATCAGGTAAATAACAGCCATCACAAAAATCTTCCCACCCGGGGCTTACTTTCACAATTTTTTCAACCTTTGCGCATAGGCGTAATCCAGCCTCTTCCCACAACTCTCTTATTGCGGCTACACTCAATTCTTTAGCAATTTTCTTTTCAGAATATTGGTGAAGTAAATCGATACCTTTTTTATTGATAGTTTTAAATAATTCAACATTAGTATCGTCTTCATCGACGGCGCCTCCGGGGAACACATATTTACTAGGCATAAAAGCTGCCTTATTTCCCCTTTGTCCCATTAAAACGTATGTACTGTCCTTTTTTTGTCTTAATAGTATAACCGTTGCGGCATCACGGATTGGTACATCTTTATTCTCATTCATTTTTGCTTTCTTTCACAAATAATTTACTAAACTATTGTATTGCATTTTTCTAAATCTACCCTACAAAAAAGAGTAAAATTTGAACTTAATGAAATAATGACACCAAATACAAAAAAACAAATCTCAAACCTTAACATTAATCCAACTCTTCCGATAATGATATTTGATGCTGATGAAGTGCTAGTGCATTTCGCTGAACCATTTGCCGCTTATATAAAAAAACACGACCACTACCTGCATCTAACAGGATATCGACTAGATAATGCAATAAAAAAAGCTGAGACAGATGAGGTGGCTAATCCCGATACAGCAAAGGAATTGGTATGGGGTTTTATAAATGAGGAAACAAAAAGCCAACCGGCTGCAAAAGGAGCTCCCCAAGCATTAAAGAAACTCCAAGCATATGCTCAGATTATAATTTTGAGTAATGTACCCCATTCCGTTCATGATGATAGGGTAACTAACCTTAAAAGCCTAAATATGGATTACCCACTAATAAGCAATGAAGGAATGAAGGGACCCGCAGTGAAGGAAATCCTGAAAAACCACAAAGCCCAGTCCTTTTTTGTTGACGACAATCCTTATCAGGTGGAAAGTGTATATAGTGACAATCAGCAAACAGTGTGTGTCCATTTTTCGGTTTGTGATTTAGTTAAGCCTTATATGCCCAAAGCTGTTGGTGCATCTATAGAGCCCACTTCATGGGAAGATTTAGTTTCTCAATTAATGGGCTATTTAAAAGATAATGAAGAAAATTAAAGGCATAATTTTCGATAAAGATGGTACATTATTTGATATCCAAAGATCATGGTCAGAGTGGGCTAAAGTCTTTGTTACAAAGTTCAGCAAGCAACATAATCTAGATACACTGAAATTGGCCAAAGCAATAAACTTTGACCTAGCTTCTGATAAATTTGTGAGGGAAAGTATATTTGTGCATGGCTCAGTGGATGAAGTTGTGGATGCAATTTTCCAAAAGTTTCCACAAGTAATGAAAAAGAAGATCCATGAAGGTTTATTTGACGGTTCTGGTGATGCTAAACAAGTGCCATTAACTAATCTACATAAATTGTTTACTAACTTAGAGACAATTACACTCGGTCTGGTAACAAATGACAGTGAAAAAAACGCTATAAAACATCTTGAGCAGCATAATTTAACTCAATATTTCGATATGATAATCGGTTATGACAGCGGTTATGGTTCTAAGCCAGAACCTGGACAACTAGAGGCGTTTTTAAGAAAAACAAATTTACTGTCCCAAGAAGTGCTAATGATTGGTGATAGTATTTATGACTTAGTCGCAGCAAATAAAATAAATATGCCTTGTCTTGGGGTATTGTCAGGAACTGCCAATAAAAAAGATTTGAGTCTCCATACCCCCTTTATAATTGGCAGTATTGATGAACTGGAGACGTGGCTCAAAAAGATTTTCTTAAATAGTTAGATATCTTATAATGGACTACGAAATGTTTGCGGCGAATTTGTAATGAGAAGAAAATCTTCACGTATTTCTAACAAAGAAAATAGAGCCTCTAGGCTTTCACTCAGGCAACAGAATTGGCAGATACCGTATAACTTTGATAATTTTATTGAGCCACTCAATGAAGAAGCTTTGGTCGCGATACATAATACAGCAATGAAGATTCTCGAGGAGATCGGCGTCCTATTTTTAAATCCAGAAGCATGCAAGATTCTTCAAAAAGCAGGATGTAAAGTAGATTTTAGTGACTCAAAGGTAAAGATGGATCGCCGATGGGTTATGGATATGTTGAAAACAGTTCCTCAACATTTTTCCATCACACCAAGAAATCAAAAAAATAAAATTAAAATTGGAAATCGGTATATTGTATTTGGAAATGTTTCTTCTCCTCCAAACGTGTTAGATCTAGATAGAGGAAAGAGGCCTGGGGACTTTGATAGCTTTAAAGATTTAACGAAGTTAACTCAATTTTTCAATTGCATTCATTTCTCAGGAGGATACCCAGTAGAGCCAGTAGATATTCATCCTTCAATCCGACACTTACATTGTTTATATGAACAACTCACTCTTACCGATAAAGTGATTCACGCTTATTCACTTGGTCCAGAAAGAGTGGAAGACGCGATGGAAATGGCAAAGATCGCTTCTGGTTTAGATGAAAAAGAATTCTTTTCAAAACCAAGAATTTTTACAAACATCAACTCCACTTCCCCACTGAAGCATGATTGGCCAATGCTCGACGGTGCTATGCGATTTGCAAAAAAAAATCAGCCTGTAGTAGTTACCCCTTTCACACTGGCTGGTGCTATGTCGCCAGTTACAATCATCGGGTCAGTTGCGCAGGCTTTAGCGGAAGCATTGTCTGCCATTTCACTATTTCAATATATAAGCCCTGGAAGCCCATGTGTTTTGGGGACTTTTACATCAAATGTAGACATGAAAAGTGGAGCGCCTGCCTTTGGAACACCTGAGTATATCAGAGCAACACAAATTACAGGTCAAATGGCTCGGTTTTATAAAATCCCGCTACGTGCGTCGAATGCGTGTACATCAAATACTCCAGACGCTCAGGCTACATGGGAAAGCTCCAACAGTTTGTGGTCAGCCATTTCTGGAGGAATAAATATGGTTTATCATGGAGCAGGTTGGTTAGAAGGTGGGTTAATAGCTAGCTATGAGAAATTTATTATTGATTGCGAGATTATTCAGCAACTTCAAAAATATCTTGATCCTGAAATTGCTAATGCTGGTGAAGAAAAGTTAGCTTTCTCGGCTATAAAAGAGGTTGGCCATAATGGGCACTTTTTCGGCGCTACCCATACCCAAGAAAGATACAAGGATGCTTTTTACGTACCCATCTTATCAGACTGGCGAAACTATGAGGCTTGGGAAGCAGATGGGAAATTATCAGCAGAGAAAAGGGCAAACAGTGTGTGGAAGCAAATACTAGAGGAATTTGAGCCTCCAATAGTAAGCTCAAGAATATCATCGGAATTAGACGATTTTGTTCAAAGAAGAATAAAAGAGGGTGGAGCTAAAACTGATTTTTAAAGGTCAGCTAATTTTTGTCAATAGCTCGTCAACCGACTTTTTTGCGTCTCCATACAACATTCTGCTATTCTCTTTGTAAAACAGAGGATTTTCGATGCCCGAATAACCGGTGCCCTTACCGCGTTTCGAGATAATGACGTCCGTAGATTTCCATACCTCCAATACAGGCATCCCAGCAATAGGACTATTCGGATCGTCTTGAGCAGCAGGGTTAACAATATCATTCGAACCAATTACTATTACTACATCTGTTTCTGGAAAATCTTGATTTATTTCATCCATTTCGAGGACTATGTCGTAGGGCACTTTTGCTTCAGCAAGTAGTACATTCATATGTCCAGGTAATCTTCCTGCAACGGGATGAATTGCGAATCTAACATTTTTGCCTTTATTACGAAGGCGTTTAGTAAGCTCAGAAATTGACGATTGAGCTTGAGCAACAGCCATTCCATAACCTGGGACAATGATAATCTCCTTTGCGTTTTCGAGCATACTGGCAACGGAGTCATTATCAGTTGCTATCATCTCTCCCTCTATATCAGTCAATGGTTCTCCACTTCCTCCCCATCCTCCTAATATGACAGATACAAAGTTTCTATTCATCGCTTTACACATAATATAAGAAAGGATGGCTCCTGAGGAGCCGACAAGCGCACCGGTAACAATCAACAGGTCGTTGCCTAACATAAAACCTGTCGCTGCAGCTGCCCATCCCGAGTAACTATTTAGCATTGATACCACAACGGGCATATCAGCACCACCAATGGCCAAAACCAAATGGGCACCGATAATAAAAGCAATTATAGTCATAACCACTAGCGTCCATATCCCTGTTTGATTGAGATAAGTCACCAAGACCGAGTCGTTAAGATACATCCATCCAAGAACTAAACAGACAACAACCATCAATATGTTCAGTAGATGTCGACCTGGTAAAATAACTGCTTTCCCAGTTATACTACCAGCAAGCTTTCCATACGCTATTACAGATCCTGTGAAAGTGATAGCACCAATAAAAATACCAAGAAAGACTTCAGTATCATGGATCACTTTATCGGCTCCAAAATACATTTTTGTAGGGTTGATTTCCTGATTTAATCCAATAAATACTGCTGCTAAACCAACAAAAGAATGTAGAGCTGCTACCAATTCAGGCATACCCGTCATTTGAACTCTTTGGGCAACAACCAACCCAATTACTGAACCTACAATGAGGCTCGGAATTAAATACTTAGAAACACTCATTTCTGGGCCTAATACAGTTGCCAAAATGGCTATAGCCATACCCACAATACCAAACCAAACACCTCTTTTGGCTTTTTCTTGGTTGCTTAGACCACCTAGAGAGAGGATAAATAATACGCTTGAACCAATATACGCCGCTGTTACTAACTCTGTACTTAGCATAAGAGAACCTCTTAACTTTTCTGAAACATGGCGAGCATTCTTTTTGTAACAAGAAATCCTCCCACGATGTTTATTGTTGCGATCAAAACGGAAATACTAGCAAGTATTTCCACGACGAAATTAGGCGACCCAACCTGCAAAAGTGCGCCTACCACAATAATACCGGATATCGCATTGGTCACCGCCATCAATGGTGTGTGCAATGCATGATTCACATTCCAAATAACCTGAAAGCCAACAAAGCAAGACAAAACAAATACTATGAAATGTTGCATAAAAGCTGGAGGAGCATATTGGCCTAAAAGAGCCATGATCAGACCTCCCAGAATTAACATTCCTACTTGCAAAGCACCAGCCTTTCTAGTGGCAGCGGCTTCTTCAATTTTCAATTGCTCGGGTGTTTTTTCTACCAACTCTGATTTTTTTGCTGTAGGCACTGCTTTAACCTTTGGCGCTGGTGGAGGGTACATTACTTTTCCAGCATGAGTTATAAGCGATCCCCTAATAATATCATCGTCTAAGTTTACAGCCACTTTTCCATTTTTTTCCGGTGTTAGATCGTCAAAAAGATGTCTGACATTATTGGCATAAAGTGATGACGATTGTTTTGCCATCCTACTCGGAAAATCAGTATAACCTATAATTGTAACTCCACTTTTTGTAACGACTTTTTTATCTGCCTTCGTTAAATCACAATTTCCACCTTTCTCAGCTGCGAGGTCAACGATAACTGAGCCTGGCTTCATCTTAGCTACCATATCTTTCAGCCATAATTTTGGTGCATCTCGCCCTGGAATTAGTGCTGTGGTAATCAGTATATCTATATCTGGAGCTTGCTCACGGAAACATTCCAACTGCTTTTTTCTAAATTCGGGACTCGAAGGCGCTGCATAACCTCCCTCAGTTGAGCTACTTTCGTCAAAATCAAGAAATAAAAATTCGCCTCCCATGGACTCAATTTGTTCCGCAACTTCAGGCCTTACGTCGAATGCTCTTACCACAGCACCTAGGCCTTGGGCTGCCCCAATCGCAGCGAGACCAGCAACCCCTGCTCCTATTACAAGGACTTTAGCTGGTGGAACTCGGCCAGCAGCTGTTATTTGACCAGTAAAAAATCGACCAAAATTATTTGCGGCCTCTATCACAGCTCTGTAGCCTGCAATATTTGCCATCGATGAGAGAGCGTCCATCTTTTGAGCCCTACTAATTCTGGGGATCATATCCATAGAAAGAGAGGTTATTTTTTTCTTATTTAAGTCCCTTACTAGCTGAGGGTTTTGAGCTGGCCATATAAAGGTGATTAAAATCTGTCCGGCTTTAAATTTTTTTATTTCAGCAGTGGTGGGTTGATTAACTTTTATAAGCGCTTCACTGTTTTTAATGAGATCGCTTGAAGACGCCATAACTTTTACGCCAGCTGCTTTGTATTCAGCGTCCGCAAAGCCTGCACCAGCACCCGCGCCTTTTTCGATCAGACACTTATGACCTAGCTTTGCCAAGAGTTGAGCGCTTTCTGGTGTTAGTGCTACTCTATTCTCGTCTTTCTTATTTTCTTTTAACGCTCCAATAATCATTCTGTTCTCTTGAGTTTCTTTTCTCTATTAATTTTTTTCCCAGGGTCCTCTCCGAGATAGGTTCTTTTAGACAAAAAACAATAAGAAAGTCAAATGCAAAAAGCCATTATGTGTCTAACTAGCCTATGTAATAACAAAGTTGTCTATGGAACGCTTTGGAGCGGGCGATGAGATTCGAACTCACGACATTTACCTTGGCAAGGTAACGCTCTACCCCTGAGCTACGCCCGCAACAAATTTTTTATACATTGAAAATTGTGAAAAACAAATAAAATAATTGGCATATTCTTCAGGAAGCTAAAATATTAAACTTTCGTTTGATAAAACAATTTAGGATTGTTAATTACAATAGTATGAACGACATTTCATATTTAGGCGACCTCAATAGTGAGCAAGAGAAAGCGGTACGTCAGACCGATGGCCCTGTTCTAGTGTTGGCAGGTGCGGGCACTGGGAAAACAAAGGCTTTGACTGCAAGAGTCGCCTATTTGATAAAAGGTCTTAATGTAAGATCACAGAACATTCTAGCCGTTACGTTCACGAACAAAGCAGCGAATGAAATGAAATTCAGGATCGAGGAACATATTGGGCATCTTTCTGAGGGCTTAAAGTGGATTGGCACTTTTCACTCAATATGTGTTAAGATTCTTCGGAGACATGCTGAAAAAGTAAACTTAAATTCTAGTTTCACTATTATTAATACAGATGATCAAATACGTTTATTGAGGCAGTTGATTAAGCTAGAGTCAATTGATGAGAAAAAATGGCCTCCTCGATTGCTCGCTTACATCATCGACCAATGGAAGAATAAGGCTTTAACATATCAAAATATTCCAGAAGACGACCTTCAATTTGATGGGAAAGCAAAAAAACTCTATGAAATTTATCAATCCCGGTTATGTACGCTCAATGCTGTTGACTTTGGTGACTTGATTCTTCATGTCATAGAAATACTGAAAGCAGATACCTCTCTCCTGTTTAATTATCAAAACTTGTTTAAGTATATCCTCGTTGATGAGTATCAGGACACGAACATGGCACAATACCTACTGCTAAGATTATTAGCACAAGGAAGCAAAAACATTTGTTGTGTGGGCGACGATGATCAGTCCATTTATGGGTGGAGAGGGGCAGAGATAGGAAACATTCTGAAATTTGAAAAAGACTTCCCTGGCGCAACAGTTATACGATTAGAACAAAACTACCGTTCAACTTCAAATATCTTAGGCGCAGCAAGTGGTCTAATAGAAAGTAACCAAGGAAGACTCGGGAAAACATTGTGGACTGAGTCAAATGTGGGAGACAAAATTCAAGTAATCAAACATATCGATGGGAAGGATGAAGTGTCTTGGATTTGTGATGATATTCACAATAAAATACAGTCGGAAAAGATAACATTTTCTGATGTAGCGATATTATTCAGAGCAACATGGCAGTTTAGAGATTTTGAGGATCTACTACTAAGAAGAGATATTCCACATATCATAATAGGTGGCACACGTTTTTTTGATCGACAAGAAATTAAGGATGCAGTCGCTTATCTTCGGATAATAAATTCTGACGCAGACAGCTTAGCCTTAGAAAGAATAATTAATGTACCAAAACGAGGAATAGGAGAGAAATCACTGCAACAACTACATAATATTGCGAGAGAAAATAATTTTAGGTTGATAGATGCTGTGCGTCATGCAGTGAAGACCGGCTTGCTAGGGAAAAAGATACAAGAAACCCTTGGGCGTTTTATTGATATGTTAGATATATGGCGTGATGTGGGTTCATCCGATAAGAAAAATCATATTGATCTCGTCGAGCAGGTTCTAGACGAGTCTGGGTATACCGACATGCTTCAAAATGAACAAACGCCAGAGTCAGAAGGGAGGTTAGAGAATCTAAAAGAATTGGTATCAAGCTTGAATGATTTTTCTGATCTTCAATCGTTTCTTGATCATGTCTCACTTGTCATGGAAAACCAAGTTGACAGAAATCCAGATAAAGTCTCCTTAATGACCTTACATGCCTCCAAGGGTCTTGAATTCAAACAAATATACCTTCCAGGCTGGGAGGAAGAAACTTTTCCCAACAAAAAATCTTTGGATGATAATGGTCAAAACGGTTTAGAAGAGGAACGAAGGCTAGCTTATGTGGGAATTACTCGAGCAAAACTTTTATGTACAATAAGTTCTGCAGAAAGTAGATATAAGTTCGGTGATTTTAACTTTAATCTAGAAAGTAGGTTTATAAAAGAATTACCCGATAACTATGTTGAAGACTTGACACCTTCAGGGTTCCAATCTTCCAATACAATAAGTCAATCAAATTTTCTTGAGCAAGAATCTTCATTCTATAGATCACCTGGCTGGAGCAGACTTCAAAATAACATTGCAAATAATTCCTCTCCATTTTTTAATAGCATATCATACGTAAATAAAGCATTTAACGTTGGCGATCGGGTGTTCCATGAAAAATTTGGCTACGGAACTATAGCTGAACTAGAGAGCGATAAGGCGTTAGTCGATTTTGAAAAGGCAGATAGAAAGAATATAAAAACAGCATTTCTTACTTCTGAAAATGACCTGTAAGCCTTAACCCTTAATAAAGCAAAAACCTAATCAAGCTACAACACGTGAAAGTGCGCACTGGCTCCAAAGCTCGTTCATAGCATTAACTAAAAAGTCAATATCGGAAAAAGAGTGTACTGGAGATGGAGTAATCCTTAACCTCTCAGTACCTTTAGGAACAGTTGGGTAGTTTATAGGTTGTACATAAATCCCATAATTTTCCATTAAAATATCGCTTATCATTTTACATTTAATGGGATCCTTGATCATAACAGGCACTATATGGCTAGGATTAGATAAGTGAGGTATATTATGCTGATCAAGCTTCTCTCTGAGATATTTTACTTTTCGTTTTTGGTCTGCTCTCTCGATTTCAGAAGATTTTAAATGTCTGATTGAGGCGAGTGCACCAGCTGCAATTGCCGGGGGTAGTGCAGTTGTAAATATAAAGCCGCTTGAGAAAGATCTTACAAAATCACATACCTCTTTTGAGCCACTAATGTAACCGCCAAGAACCCCAAAAGCTTTCCCGAGAGTTCCTTCTATTATCGAGATTCGGTCAGCAACCCCATCCCTTTCGGAGACTCCCCCTCCTCGCTTGCCATAAAGACCTACAGCGTGTACTTCGTCCAAATATGTTAGCGCTCCGAATTCATCTGCAATATCGCATATATCAGAGATAGGTGATATATCCCCGTCCATTGAATAAACAGACTCAAACGCAATGATTTTTGGGGTATTGGGGTCAAGGCTGCTGAGATGATTTCTTAGATCATTTACATCATTGTGCTTCCAAATAATTTTTTTAGCCCGTGAATGTCGAACTCCTTCTATCATTGATGCATGGTTTAGTTCATCAGACAAAATTACACAATTTTCTAAATTTGCACCCAAGACCGAAAGCGAAGCCCAGTTAGAGACATAACCGGAGGTAAAAAGCAATGCTGATTCTTTCCCATGTAGGTCTGCCAATTCCTGTTCAAGCAAGACGTGATAATGATTTGTCCCTGAGATATTCCTTGTTCCGCCTGCACCTGCACCACACTTTTCCAACGCCTCACTCATCGCTGCAATTACATCTTTATTCTGACCCATTCCCAGATAGTCATTTGAGCACCACACTGTAACGTCGCGCTCTTTGTTTCCAATATAATTTTTTGCTCGAGGAAAAGATCCTTTATATCTTTCAAGATCAGCGAAAACCCGATAATTTCCTTCTAGTTTTAACTTTTCAAGTCTTTCTTGAAAAATTTTATCGTAGTTCATTTTTACTCTCCTTAGGAAAATTTGATTTTGTTTCTGCAAGCGTAAGTACGTCTGATGACTTTCTTAAGTTTGGTAACATCCAATTCCAAAGCGTGGCATCTTTAACAGGTAAAGCCATAAATAGATGTTCTAGAACTGCTAATCCCGCTAAGGTACTCAACAACAAATATCCAAACTGTATATCCGACATGGACTGAGCAGCAAACGTAGATCCCACTAGAAAAATAAACATAAGACACAACATAACAGTAGAAGCGATAAAGAAAAAACCAATAGGTGCAACCCTACAAAATGTCGCGATATGCTTGAGTGGGGCGGTCAAAAAATGTAAATTTATATACGGTACACCAAAGAAAAGATTAAGCTTGGCCGAAACTCTAGCCACATAAAGTATTAAAAATGTGGTTAATCCAAAATTATTTTCTGATCCAATTGACAGAACGGCCATAACAAACAAACAGGAAAGCAAAAAACATTCATTCAGTGCTATCGATCGGAAACCATTTATAAAACGCTCACGTTCTGTATCTCCATCTATTTCTTGCTTTTCTAAAAGAGGAATTCCCGCAACAACACCTGTTAGAAAAGTTAATTCAACCCATCCCCAGATAAATAAACTGGCCAAAAAAGAATAGAAAATTTCTGCGTAGCTCATACCATCTAAACAATTAAAATAAAAGTACCATGCGCAAAAGAACAAGGGCAAAGTAACTAATACTACCGTGAACCGCGTCTTGCTATCACCTAAATCTAATCGCTTTGCTGTGTATAAAATAATCCCGGTTAAGAACCACCATAAAAATAAAACAAAAAATATACTGACTATAGAGCTCATAAAATTCTTTCTTATTTCAATAACTCGGCTGCAACCTACTAGTTTCAGGTACGGCATTTCTCTTTGCGGGAATAGCGTATAATCGCGCAAATGCTATGCCCAAGTTTAATGCAGCTAACGGTCGCTTAATTAATCCAGTTACACCCTTTGACTGCTTGGCTCTTCCATAGGCTAACATAGCTTTTTTGACCCTTTTTAATCCAATCATCCACTTAGGGTTGTCGTGATCTATTTCAATAGGAAACACTTGTCTTGAAATCTCGGTAGTCATCCTTAAAACCTGATCATCGTACCAATCAATGTCTACTCCTAGCGCTTTGTGGAACTCAGGTCTAGCGTGATCTCTGACATACATTGTTGCATAAACGGCAACTAAAAAGAATTTTATCCAGTAAACATTTAAGCCTGATGTCAGCTTAGGATCGGATCGCATTAGCAATGCAAAGGCCTCCCCATGTCTAAATTCGTCATTACACCATTTTTCAAACCATTTAAATATTGGATGAAATCTAGAACTCGGGTTTTTTTCCAAATGACGATAGATCGTAATGTATCTAGCGTACCCTATTTTTTCAGACAGATAAGTAGCGTAGTAAATAAACTTTGGAGCAAAGTATGTATATTTCTTTTTTCTTGTTAAGAAGCCCAGGTTAACAGCAATATTTGCTTCTCTTAAAGCATCATTAATGAAACCAGCATGCCGAGCCTCATCTCTAGCCATCATGGCAAATAGTTCACAGATATCTGCGTTACTTCCCTGTCGTTTCATCTCTTTATAAAGAACACACCCGGAAAACTCCGACGTAAGAGAGCTAACCAAAAAGTCAATAAACTCTTTCCTTAATCCTGGCTCTAAATCCTCAAAATCAAAATCGTCCCACTCAGACGTTTTCTGAAAATGTTTTTTGTTTGGGTCTGAGCGCATTTCTTTTATTAAAGGGTCCCATTCATGTCTAATTGATGAAACATCAACTTTATCCAGTTCTTTATAGTTTGTTGTATAAAACCTTGGGCTAATAAGTGTTTCCTCCATAGCCATATCGGTTGTATTGTCATCAATAATAGTTCTCATAGAGAAACCTCCTCTGAAAACGAAAACTCGCAGATTTCCATAAATTCTAATTTGCCAAACACCCTAGTCCAAAGTCTCTCTAATGGCGTCGCTCTAAGAATTGTTGCCTCCCTATCTTCCGTAATTACTTCTCCGTAGGGTGCTTTTACGGGGTCACCATGGACAATAACCTCATCGCCGGGATTCACAATTGCTCCATTATTAAATCTTACATGTGCATGCAAAGACTCGAAGGTATTGGATACTTCGATTGTACACGGCGCATTATCTCTTCTTTTTCTAAAAAAACTCATCTTTTCCCCCTCTAAAAAATTGATAAAAATAGCTCACTATTTTTACTACCAAAACTCGTTACATTTAAACTCCAACTTGCTTTACTATCCACTAGCGATATCCTACCAGAGGCAAACCTTTTAATTTCGATCTGGTAAGAATCTAATAATTCAAGCCCTACCTTCTTCCTATTATACTCCAATCCAGTCATAATAACCGATAAAAATCCACTCTTACCATCATTTGAATTTAGTAGTTCTTCATTTTTTAAATTTGCTATTGACACTGACCCATCAGTTAGCTTTGTCAATATCAAATTTTCTTTCTCCAAAATTTCTATCTTCTCAGGCACATCGAATTTATTTCCTGGAAATAAAGATGCTGAGAATACAACTAATAAGGAAACCATAACCATAATAAAGATGGCATATAGAAACCCTTTCGGCACCACATCATCCTTTCTATGCTTCGTTGTATCCTGCATCTACACCCCTTGCTCTATTTGAGACTTAAAATCTGAATTACTTGTAGCCGTCTGAAGACTTATAGTCCCTGCCATTACCGACTTTCTTAAAATGGTAGCAACCTCGTCTACATCTTCTATACAAGAAAAAGCAGGCTCAGTTTTTTTGAATTTCCAAGGGCGGATACTTGGCCAACATGAAATATAGGGAACCCTTTTCCTGGAACTTAATTCAAAGGAAATCGTTCCTAAAGATCCTTTACGTTTCTGCAAATTTACTGCCTTTATTTTTTTAAATGGGATAGAAATTAAAAAAGATAAGGCTGCACCACTTTTTATTATTACTCTATTTTCGGTGATGATATATACAGAGCTTTGAGATTGAATTCCGGCGAGAGCCATGAGTATACATGAAGCTAAAATACCGCTTGAAAGATAGGGTAGGAAGTCAACTGCAAAAGCTGTATAGAAATCAGCAACTGTCAATCTCGCAGCGAATACGACTGATAGTATTATCAAATAAAAAGCTAAAAGCTTTAACCCAAAAAAATACCAAGAAAACCCCCAAAAAGAGGGTTTCCCTTTCCACAGAATACTTTCGCCTTCAGGAATTACTTCCAAAATGTTTTTATGCGCTTCTAATTTTGTTTTATATTCCATTACTTCTCCCTAAAATGCAGATACCAATCTGTCATAAGAGGCATAGAGTTGGCCACCACTATAATAAGCAGATATCTTATCCTCTTCTAACATTGTTACTTTAGTCTGAGCCTTTGTTCTTGGTACTTTTGGGAAATGTTTCCCATAGAGGGTGTTTACATGAACACCATCGCTCCGAATTAGTGCCAGAGGCATGGGTAATAAGCATGAAGTTTTATCTTTCAACTCTATTTCAAGATATCTGACAAGCTGCTCTGGTGCATCCACCCAAAGATCTGAAATTTTTCCAACAATTTTTTTGTCAGCCGATAAAACGTTCATACCGCGTGGATCTTTCCCTGCTGATACTTCGTACTTTTTCAATGTTCGCATGGGCACTATTTTGGGCTTGCCATGTCCATCCAGCTCAGGCACATCTCTTCGCTCAGCCCATGCTGCGGCGCCTATGCCATCCGTCATTGGATTTCCTGTAGGTGAAAATGGTGCTCCACCTGCAATGTTTTCCCTCTTAATAGACAATTTTCTTTTTTCTTTGCCACTTTCTGGAACAGTAATGCTTCCCCTACCGTGCGGCAGTTTAAATGTCTTTGTCTCTGACGGACCTCCATAGGGCCCTTGATTAGCACTAAGATCACCCTCCTCATTTTCTAAGGGATACCCTTCTCTCATATTCTCTCTCTGCAGATATATAACTAAACCTGCAAAAAATAACCAAAATGCATAAAGGGAAATTTGCGCCAAATCCACATTCCCAAAAAATATTACGTTATAAGGTTCCATTTGATATTCTCCTGACTTTCATGGTTAAGTTGGCATTTCTGAAAAACCAAATTTTCCCAAATTTTTTCTATCGAGCTTTAGACTAGATAGATACTGAGAAAGAGGTCCCAAAAAAGCTAAAGTTAAAAATAGAAGGAAGATTTCTAAATGATACACAACTAAATACGAAAATGCTGCGTTAGAAGAGACAACTAAATTCAAGCCCTCCGAACCGACAATTGACCCAGAAATGTCATTTAAAATTCCACCTAAACCTATGCCCAAGCCAGCGGCCGTTGCTTGAGCTGCCCCCCATGAACCGAGAACAAGACCTCGTCCCGTTCCCTTTGAAATAGGTATGGTCATTGCAATAATCAAAGTCGACACCGCAAATAAACCAGTACCCAAACCAATTAAAAATGATCCAAAAAAGTAAAATGAAGCTAAGTTCATAGGATCAGACATTATTACGAAACAGAGCCCACCAATAGCTATAAAAAGTGCAAAAACTATCGATTTAACTGGCCCCCCTTTTTTTCTTTTTAAAGATCTCGAAGCAATGAGCAACCCAACAAGAGCTCCAACGACCCATATCGCGGTAAGATTTGTGGTAGCTGCCACACTCAATCCCAATATTTCTCCACCATATGGTTCTAGTAAGATATCTTGCATGGAGAGACCCAAAGTTCCGAAGAATACTACTAAAAGTAAACTCCGCCCTCCCTGGGATTTAAGGAATAATCGCATGATGGGAATAAATGTAGTCTCTGTATTGTAGATATTTTTCTTTTCTACTGGTCTAAGTTTTTCTTGTCTCCAAATTGCAACTAAATTGAGTAGGAGGGTCACAACAGCTGCTCCTTGAACAACTTGAATTAATTTAAACTTTGTAAAATCTTGCAATAGGGCGCCAAAAGCTACAGCTGCTAAACCCATTCCCAAAAGGAACATAACATAAAGAAGTGCCACAACCTGCGACCGTGTTTGATCCGTTGCCCTATCGGCAGCTAAAGCTAATCCCGCTGTTTGAGTCAGGTGTGCGCCCATACCGGTAGCTAAAAATGAAAAAGCAACTAAAATATGTCCAGCCCACCATGGACCTACTGTTTGATCACCTGATAGAACAATTATTGAGAACGGCATTACTGCCAGCCCTCCAAACTGCCACATTGTTCCATACCAAATATAAGGCATTCGCTTCCATCCAATTAGCGATTTATGATTGTCAGATTTAAATCCCAAAACAGCTCTCAAAGGAGCCAATAATATAGGAATAGCAACCATTGTTGCTACTAATGAAGCCACGACACCTAACTCCACAATCATAACTCGATTAAGAGTGCCAACTAATAGGACCGTAGCTATTCCTACAGACACTTGAAATAATGAAAGCCTCAGCAAACTCGACATTGGTAGCTCGCTGGACACAGCACCAGAAAATGGTAATAGTGAACTGCTTAGTTCTTTAATCATTTTTTTTGACATAATCATATGTTTGCCAATTCCCATGCTTCAGAGACATAAAAAAAACTCTTTATTCTTTTGACTTTTGAAAGAGACGCTTTGACACCATGGACTTCCAATTGATGCAACTTACCCCAATCAATCGGAACGACCTCTGGTGATCTTTCAGATTTTGGAAAATATTTACCCAATCGCAGTTTTGTCCTTAAAGCAAAAGTGCTTGGTATAACTGTGAAAAGAACTGAATTATTTGCTCTACAAGAAAAATCAGCAAGCGATGACATGACATCTTCTGCGTTATAGTGAATCAAACTATCCATTGCAATTATATAGTCAAAGTTACCGAAGCTATGTTCATTCATATCTCCAGAGAAATACTCAATATTTCTGTGTGACCTGCTTCTATTTTTAGCTAACTCGACTAATTTGTCTGAGATATCAACGCCAACAACTTCCGCTCCTCTCTCATCTAGCATTCGTGAGAGAACCCCAGTACCACATCCCGCATCCAATATTCTTGTACCTTTCAAATCCTGAGGAAGTTTATCTAAAATTGCTAAAAGCATTTTTTGACGCCCCTCTCTAACTAATTGGCGTACAAAGGAAACCGGTTCATTCGATGTGAGCTTATCCCAAGCATCACTTGATACCTCATTAAAATAATTCTCTAGACTTGCTCGTTTAGCAAGATAAGTATTTTGCATTAATCAAATCCTAAAAGTTCAAAAATATCCCTATCTTCCATCGTTGAAGGGGCTAAACCTTCAGTTCCGTTCCATAGAAGATCTGCTAGTCTTATATATTCTTTTTGTACGGCTAAAATATCCTCATCATCACCCATCTCAAATAGGGTTTTCTTTTTAAGACGCGACCGTCTTATAGCATCCAGATCTGGTAAATGCGCAACTCTATTAAAACCCACCTCTTTACAATATTTATCTATCTCATCAGTATCTTTTGATCTGTTTGCTACGCAACCGGCCAGCCTTACGTTATAATTTTTTGATTTTGCGTGCACAGCTGCAATTATTCTGTTCATCGCATAGATTGAGTCAAAGTCATTTGCTGTTACTATTAATGCGCGATCCGCGTGTTGTAATGGTGCAGCAAACCCGCCGCATACAACATCACCTAAAACGTCGAAAATCACTACATCAGTATTATCAAGCATATGGTTCTGTTTAAGTAATTTTACAGTTTGTCCAACAACATAACCTCCACAGCCAGTTCCCGCAGGAGGACCACCCGCTTCAACGCATTTAACTCCATTATAGCCCTCATATACGAAGTCTTCAGGCCTTAGCTCTTCCGCATGGAAATCTACTTCTTTAAGAATATCAATAACAGTGGGCACCAACCTGCCAGTCAATGTAAAAGTGCTGTCATGCTTCGGATCACATCCAATTTGCAAAACATTCTTCCCAAGCTTTGAAAAGGCAGCGGATAAATTCGATGAGGTCGTAGACTTACCAATGCCCCCCTTCCCGTAGACTGCAAAAACTTTTGCACCATCTATCTTCATATTTGGGTCCATTTTCACTTGAACTGACCCTTCTCCATCCTCTTTAAGGTTAGGCACTTCTTTTCTTTGGTCTAGTGGACTCATATTAATCTCCCTATGTTATTCTGCTGCAAAACCTACACCTTCGACTTTGTCTTCTAACTCATCAGCGCCTTTTCTTAATGCATCAATAGTATCTTGATCTGGCTGCCAATATTCTCGTTCGTGCGCTTCAAGCAGTCTATTAGCTACCCTAAGACTGGCCTTAGGATTTAGTTCCGACAGCTTTCTTCTCATCTCTTCATCTAAAACAAATGTTTCTGAAAGTTGATCATAGAGATCAGGATCAACCTGACCGGTAGTCGCAGACCAACCTAATGTGTTGGTAATTTGAGCTTCAATTTGTCTAACACCTTCATGACCATGTTGAAGAAGAGGTTCAAACCATTTTGGGTTCAATGACCTAGTTCTAGTTTCTAAATTTATTTGCTCAGATAATGTCCTTACTGCAGCATCACCTCTTGTTTGATCTCCTATATAAACCGGAATTGCGTCTCCCCCGTTCGCTTTTTTTACAGCTCTACTTATCCCTCCAAGTGTATCAAAGTAGTGATCAATAGTAGTTACACCTAATTCAACGCTCTCGAGGTTTTGATACGCAAAATCTACTTTTTTCAGTGCAGATGAGAGTAACTCGGATTGTTTTGTGCATTTTCCATCCAATCCATAGGCAAAACCTTTTCTGTTGTTGAAAGTATCGGCCAGTTCTTCTTCATTTTCCCAAGAAGAGGTATCGATGAGGTGGCTCACATTTGAGCCATACGCACCTTCAGCATTTGAAAAAACTCTGAGCGCTGCCGACTTAATATCAATATTCATCTCTTTTTGATGTTTTAAAGTGTTCGCTCTAATAAAGTTCATATCCAAGGGCTCTTCCACAAGAGAAGCCTTATAAGCTGCACTAGCAAGCATTCTAACCTGTAATGGCAATAGATCTCTAAAAATACCAGAAAGTGTCATTAAAACATCTATCCGGGGTCTTCCAAGATCAGATAAAGGAATAAGTTCGGCACCACTTAATCTACCGTAATCATCAAACTTTGGCATAGCACCCATCAGAGCCATTGCTTGTGCTATAGATAGACCGTCGGATTTTATGTTATCTGACCCCCACAAAACCATTGCAACAGAATTAGGATAGGTTTCGTGCTTTGACAATAAAAGTTCTGCTTGCTGCTCTCCCTCTTTCATGGCGAAAAGAGAGGGCATCCTGAATGGATCAAAGGCATGGATATTTCGTCCGGTTGGAACAATATCTGGCGACCGAATCAAGTCACCCCCCGGAACCGGCCTGATAAACTGACCATTTAAGGCATTTATAATCCCTTTGACTTCTGTTTGCTTTTTTAAATTCTCTAAAAGCTTGCCCACTTCTTGATGATTATGACTTTCTCTTAAATATCCATCATACTCTTTAAGCTTTTCTTCGCTTAACTCTTGGCCCACGATATGTAAACCATCGGGAATTAAGGCATCCTCGCTTTCTAATATTTTTAGCCATAAATTCTCAATGGTATCGAAATCTTTAAAATTAACGAGTTTTGCCTGATCAATTATAAGATTTTCTAATTTTTTCTTATTACCATCATCATCAGCCATTTCTCGATATTGAACAACACTCTCTTTTAGTTCAATAAGACCTTTATAGAGACCTGCTTTTGCAAGAGGTGGTGTAAGGTGCGAAATTACAACGGCATTAGTTCTTCTCTTAGCTAATGAAGCCTCCGAAGGATTATTTGCGGCATATAGGTAAACATTAGGAATATCACCTATTAATCGATCGGGCCAACACTTTGAGCTAGTCCCAACTTTTTTTCCTGGCATAAATTCCAAAGCACCATGCATCCCAAAATGCAAAAACGCATCAACTTTAAAACCATTCCGCATCCATCTATAAAACGTAGAAAAAGCATGCGTAGGAGCAAAGCCTTTTTCAAATAATAATCTCATTGGGTCTCCTTCGTACCCAAAGGTCGGCTGAATACCCACTACTATGTTCCCAAGCTGTTTCCCAAGAATAAAAACACCCATGCCATCAGATTGCATCTTTCCCGGAGCAGGTCCCCACACTTCCTCTATTTCCTTCAAATATGGTTCATTTTCAACTATTTCAGCACCATCAACACGCTTAATTACATTTGCTTCTTGACCGTACTTGCTTGAATTTCCTTCCAAGACGGCTTCTCTCAACTCGTTGATAGAATTAGGGAGTTCAATTTCATAACCTTCGTTTTTCATTGACTTTAGTACATTGTACAAGCTCTCGAATACGCTCAAGTAAGCAGCGGTTCCAATAGACCCAGCATTTGGAGGGAATCCATATAAAATAATTCCTACTTTCTTTTCCGAATTCTCTTTTCTCTTAAGTTTAACTAATCTGTGAGTCTTCTCGGATAAGCTTCTTATCCTTTCATAGCAAGGAACCATATCAAATGCTTTCTCGTTACCAGTTCTTAATTGGACGCAACAACTACAGCCTCCTTCTTCACCCAATCTTCCTCCAAAAACTGTTGGGTTAGTTGCTCCGTCTAACTCTGGTAAAGATACTAAAATAGTTGTCTCTATTGGATTAAGTCCACCATCACTTTTATCCCACTGATTAAGGTTCTGGAACTCTATGGCATGCGCTGCAATATAGGGTACATCTAACTCAGCTAAAGCTTCCTCCGCAGCTTTACTACTATTGTATGCCGGTCCACCAACCAAACTAAACCCTGTCAAAGATAGAAATGTGTCGATTGATACCTTGCAGTTTTGCACAAAATATTTATTTATTGCTGGTCTAGCATCTAAACCTGCGGCAAAAGCTGGAATAACATTTAAACCCTTTGCTTCTAAACTTCTTATAACTTGATCATAATGCGCGGTGTCTCCAGAGAGAACATAGGATCTCATCAAAAGAAGGCCTACAGTACCTATTGAATGTTTTGCAAAAGGGATTTCTGAAATATTTTCAGTAATTTTCTTCTGTATATCGGGATGATAGAGGCCTGTTTCAGGATATTCAACAGGAGATTTAATCTCGATCTTTGCACCATTATGAAGGGAGCTATATCTTGACAATAAATAGCAAAAGAGACTCTCAATATTTTCTTCAGATCCTGCCAACCAATATTGCATCGATAAGAAATAGGCTCTCAAATCCTGGGCTTTTCCAGGTATAAATTTCAAGACTTTCGGGATCTGGCGAAGAATAGCCATTTGCTTTTCTCCACCAGTGACTTTATTTTTATCTCCTCTAAGTTTTTTCAAGAACTTTAGCACTCCTGAGGAGGGTTTAGACATATCTAAGCCACCCATTTTTGTAAGATTTACAATTTCTTTTGATGAGACTAGTCCAAGCATAAGATCACACTTTTCCCTGGCTTTTTTCAAATCTGGAAGGATTGCTGAAATATGGTCCTCCAAAAAAACTAAAGTGATAAGAACCATATTTGCCCTTGCAAGATCCTCCTTTGTTTTAAGCAAACTACTTGGATCTTCTTCCCAGGATGCTGCTGCGTGAACAATTATCTCTAGCTCAGGATAAATTTTGCTAAACCTGTTCTTTATTCGTTCTACTGAACCAATAGAATGCGCATCTAAGGTTAGCATTACTAGTGTATACGGATCTTTTCTATATGATCTATCTAGCATAATGCGCCTTCGCCTCATATAGTAGATCTTTTGTGATTGAACTGTGTCCATTCTCAAATGCAAATTTCTCTGTGTTTCGTTTAGCTTTTCCTCTTACGAAAAATGGAATTTTCTTCAGCTCTTTCGTTGCTTCGGGAGCCCAGATAATTTCATCGTCAGCTTTTATATCCTTTTCTTGATTCGATTTGCTCTTAGAATTAGATAGATGGCTGGGACCCGCTGTGTCGTTAAATTCGAAGTCTTCTCTAAACATTCCCAACAAATGCTCTTCAAGCCCCATGACGAGTGGATGTACCCACGTATCAAAAATAACATTTGCACCTTCCCAACCGACTTGAGGAGAAAAACGAGCGGGGTGATCTTGTACATGAAAGGGAGCAGAGATAACCGCGCATGGTATACCCAGTCTTTTACCAATGTGGCGCTCCATTTGAGACCCTAAGATTAGTTCAGGCTGCAAATCAGCGATGCGTTTCTCTACCTCTAAATAATCGTCACTAATCAACGCATCGACAGACAGATCTTTCGCTAGGCTTCTTATCTTTCTAGCATATTCTCTGTTATAGCATCCGATACCTACTATCGAAAATGCCATCTCTTCCTTGGCAATTCTTGATGCAGTAGCAACATGAGTTGCATCTCCAAAAATGAAAACACGCTTCCCAGTAAAATAATTAGAGTCTACAGATTTTGACCACCAGTCGAAATTCAGACGTGAGGTGTCAGAAAGGCTATCCTTTACTCCCCTGATTTGGTTTAATTCTTCGATAAAGTCCTTGGTCGAGTTTATACCAATGGGAGTATGTTCAGTGTAAGACATCCCAAAATTTTCTTTCAGCCACCTACAGGCTAACTCGCTACTTTCTGGATAAAGCATTATATTGGCATGCGCTTTTGTTAAACTTTTAATACCTGATGGTGCCGCACCAAGAGGGGCAACAATATTTAAGTCAATATTAAGGTCATACAAAATAGTTTTTAATTCCCTTACGTCATCTCTATGCCTAAAACCTAAAGCGGTTGGACCTAATATATTTACACTAAATTTTTCTGTCTTTTCCTGAGGACAAGCAAGTGCCTTCACTATTTGGTAAAATGTCTCGTCTGTACCAAAGTTTTCTTTTCTTTGATATGAGGGAAGTTCTAGTGGTATTACTGGAATTTCTAAGTCAAGGGCATCTGCTAGGCCACCTGGATCATCCTGAATAAGTTCAGCGGTGCATGATGCACCTACCAACAACGCCTCTGGCTTAAATCTTTCAACCGCCTCTTTACATGCTTTCTTGAATAGATCAGCCGTATCTGCTCCAAGATCTCTTGCTTGAAAAGTAGTGTAGGTGACAGGCGGCCTTTTGTTACCCCGTTCAATCATTGTGAATAATAAGTCTGCATAGGTGTCACCCTGTGGAGCGTGCAAAACAAAATGAAGCTTTTCCATTGCTGTAGCCACTCTCATGGCTCCAACATGAGGTGGTCCTTCATATGTCCAAATACTTAGCTTCATATAAAAAGCGCCTCTTTTCTTTTTAAGGGTCTTACAAACAACTCTGCTAAATCCTGTGCTTGTTCATAGCCATGTATTGGGGTAAAGACCAACTCAATTGCCCATTTTGTTGTAAGTCCTTCTGCTTCGAGGGGATTTGCCAAACCTAAGCCACAAACAGTTATATCGGGATTACTTTCTCGACATCTATCCAATTGAAGGTCAACATCCTGTCCTTCAGAAATTACGGGCATATCTTCTATTAGTTCGAGATCCTTATCAACTATCGAGCGATTGATATATGGTGATCCGACTTCAATTAACTTCATTCCACATTCTCTAGATAAAAACCGAGCTAATGGGATTTCAAGTTGACTATCAGGGAAGAAAAAAATTGTTTTACCTAGCAAGTTCTTTCTATGTTTTTCTAGGCCAAGCTTGGCTCGTTTTCTTGGAGCTGAAGTTACTATTTCAAATTTATCATCACTTATACCGTAGCTTTCTTTTATTGATCTCAGCCAAAGGGTTGTTCCTTCTTCACCAAACGGAAATGGCGCATTTATTCTTAAGGCTCCTCTTTTTTCTAAAGCCTCGGTTGTATCTGTAAGAAATGGCTGGACTAAGATAAATTTTGATTTTTTACTAATCGAAGGCATTGTTTCCCTGTCTCGCCCAGGCAACACGGCAATTTCTTTAATCCCTAACTCTTTAACAAGCTCTACTAATTGATCTTCTACAATATCGGGCAGACTGCCGACTAAAATTAGATTTTCTTCATCTGTTTCTTTTAACGTTGGAACTAACGATGCAAGACAGGCGTCTTCGCCTTGAGTAAACGTGGTTTCAATCCCGGATCCCGAAAAGTTTAACACTTTTACCTTTGGAAAATATATTTTTGAAAGTCTTTCTGCAGCATTAGATAAGTCCAGTTTAATTACTTCTGAAGGACAGGAGCCAACCAGAAAAAGCTGTTTTATATCCGGGCGTCTCTCTAATAAATTTGCAACTTCTCTGTCTAACTCTTCATGGGCATCAGCCATCCCCGCGAGGTCTTTTTCCTCTAATATTGCTGTTCCAAACCTTGGTTCAGCAAAAATCATTACTCCTGCAGCTGATTGCAAGAGGTGAGCACAGGTTCGTGACCCTACTACTAGAAAAAAAGCATCCTGGATTTTTCTATGAAGCCAAATGATACCCGTCAGGCCACAAAAAACTTCTCTTTGACCACGCTCTTTGAGGATAGGTATCTCCGAACACCCTCCTAATTTTTCGATATTTGAGTGTTCATTCACTTGCTGACCTCATTTTTTGTAAGGCATTTTTTTGATCAGTCTGCCTTGCCAATCTTAGCTTTCTCAGGAACTGAAATGCGTTTATGAAGTATAGAAAGTAGGCAAATAGAGCGACGGACATTTGAGTTGTAGGCGAGAAATCACCAGTTAATAAGACATACAGATACAGACCGTGAAAGAAGATAACGAAAAAGCTCACAACATCTTCCCAAAAGAATGCCTCCGCGAATAAAAATTGTCCAAACACTACTTTTTCCCAAATTGCACCTGTAATCATGATTAAAAAAAGGAGAAAACTTTTTATAATTATTGAAACCGTAGCTACGTAATATCCTTCACCTGTTGAAAGATATCTCACCACCAAAAATAACGAAATAATACATACTGCAAATTGCAACGGCGCCAATACTCCCTGAACTTTTGTCCAGACCGTCCTGTCTCTTCTGATTCTTTGAGAAGGAGTGTAAAGATTCCACCCATCTACCTGTGGGCTCGATTGTTTATGCATACTTACGAGACCTCTGAAATAAAGCTTTACGTACTAAAAAATGGTAGCGAACCTATCCAAAGTGTCAACAAAAAGTTACATATTTTAAATAAATCTTTTTATTTGTTGAAAAAAGATTACATGCGAGGGAAAACAAGCGCATTCACTGCTCTACAAAATAAAAATCGAAAGAACTGAGGTGTGTAAATAATAAATTACATAGAAATCTTGACTATTATCTCTTAAGGCCTCAAACTAGTGCCATGAATAACGATATACACAGTAGATTAAGTTATTCTGGGCAAGGGGGTTTAGGTATACACCCTGAGAGTCTGGCAAAAATAGCTCTTAGCGAAATTGCTAACGGAAACATAGACCAAAAATTTTATAGTGCCGACCTCACTTCATCATTTTTTAACTCTCTTGTGACTGATGAACCCGAACACACAATTAAGTTGATCAGGAAAGAGCTAGATAATGGACTGGCTGTACAATTTTTCTTTGAAGGAATAGCGCCAATTATTGCAGAAAAATTGGGTGATTCATGGAAACAAGACACAATGACATTTTCCGAAGTTACTATAGCTGTAAGCAAGTTGAGACTACTTTGCCAAGAACTGGAGTCGCTATATCTTGAGCCTGTAGATACTCTTAAATCGGCACCAAAAATTTTACTTTTTACCTTAGAGGGCGAAAATCATACTTTTGGTTCTTACTTAGCTGCATTAAAATTGAAAAAAGAAAACTTTAATGCCCAAATAGCTATTGGATATAGCGAATCAGATCTATTTAAACTCCTAGAATTTGGCAATTTTCAGCTAATTGGTGTCTCAATTGGCAGTGAAAACATGGTCAATCAAATTAACATAATTACCGATCGAATTAGAAAGAATTTCGCATTACCTATCGCGGCAGGAGGATCTTTTGTAACCCATCACAAAACGCTATCCAAGACATGCCTTGACGTCGACTTATTCCAACCGAGCCCTAAAGAAATAAAATATTTACTGAAAGTTAATTGAAGCTCAGTGGTTAAATAACTTTTTAAGATAAATATGTCTAAATTTGTTTACAATATGTCAAATTTAGCTTACACTTTTTATTAAATTTGATACTAAGTCAGAGATCCCTTCATTGACCAAGAGAGAGAGTAAAGTAAGAGCTGCTGATCAGATAGTCAGACTAAACCCCGACATTTTCGGCGATGTAATTTTGCGAGCATCAGATATATCACTCTTAATTGACACAGCTGGCCTCATTTTAGAAGTTATTTACAATACTGAAAATAAAAACTTAGGTGACATAGAGCACTGGCGAACAAGAAATATTCGAGATTTTATAACAAAAGAAAGCGGGATTAAACTTGAAGAAATTTTAAATTTATCTTCCACGGAAAATGAGAAAATTGAGAAAGACATTATTCAGCTAAACCATATTAAAAATGGTGGCGATGACTTTCCAATTCAATACTCTATCCATCCCACTGGAGTAAATAACCAAATTCTACTTTTTGGCCGTGATCTGACCCAGATAGCACAAGCTCAACAAGAACTCATGAAAACTCAATTAAAATTTGAGAGAGAATATGACCGGTATAGATCATTTGACACTAAATATAGAGTAATACTGGAACAGTGTGGCAGCGCTTTCATTATTGTTGATGAAGCAGGCCAGCTTATTGATTTTAATCAAAAAGCTGTGGCAATTTTAGAAAAAGCCGATTTAAACCAAATGATGTTAAAGGATTTATTTTATCAAGGAATAAGCATAGACATTCTAAGCGAACTTGAGACATTAAATAAAAACACGCCCTCAACAGCATTAAATCTAAACGTTAAAGAAACTAATAAAGAAGTACAATTGAAGGGTACGTTTTTTCGTTCGAATGACGGTGTCCATTCTTTGATAAGGTTATCCAGTTCATCAAGTCAGAGAACAAGCCATTCCAAAGAAAAAATTTATCTATCTGATCTATATCAAAAAACTTCAGACGCATTTGTCTTTATTAATGAAGCAGGAAAAATAGTTGATACTAATGAGAGCTTTTTAATTCTTACAGAGAATCCAAATATTGATGAGGTTGTCGGCAAGTCATTTTCCGACTTTCTCAAAAATGCCACTACTGACTTAAAAATTCTAACTGATAATTCAAAAAGACTTGGGAAAATTAGAAACTATGCAACTGACTTTATTACAACTTTCGGATCAAAAATTCCTGTCACAATTTCATCGACTTGGGTATCAAATGAAGATGACGATTTTTATGGGTTCATTTTAAGAGACTCTTCAAACATTGAGCTTGAGAAACAAAACGATAATGAGAAACATAGCTGGGAGGCAACCACAAAATTGGTAGGGAGTGCTCCGTTGAAAGAGTTAGTAGCCCAAACCGGAGATATTGCGGAAAGAATATGCTTGGAAACCGCGCTTAATTTAACAAATAACAATAAAGTAGCAGCTGCAGAGCTACTTAGTCTGTCGCGTCAAAGCCTATATGTTAAACTCAGAAAACATAATCTTTTGGATATTAAGGACTAAAATCAGTGATTAAAAGCTATCAAACTCATTTTACCAGTACGCCTAGCTTGATATCGCTTCTTGAACTTATAAAACCTGTTACCTGGTTTCCACCTATGTGGGCTTTTTTGTGCGGTGTGGTGTCAGTTGGCGCCTTGAACAACAATAATATTATACTCATATTATCCGGTCTTCTACTTGCCGGACCATTGGTGTGTGGAATGAGCCAGGCTGTAAACGATTGGTGTGACCGTCATGTCGATGCAATAAATCAACCAGAGAGACCCATTCCGTCTGGACGAGTGAGTGCTGGATGGGGTTTTTTTACCGGTATTATAATGAGTGTCATAAGTATCCTTTTTGCATACTATCTCGGAAGTCTTATCTTTTTTGCAACAATTATAGGTGTCTTAGCCGCTTGGCTTTATTCATTAGAACCAATAAGACTGAAACGATCGGCAATTTTTGGGCCAGGGGTCGTGGCAATTTGTTATGAAGGGCTTCCATGGTTTACTGGCGCTGCTATTTTCACAATCTCATTGCCCAATAAAGAGGTTCTAATAGTGCTCTCGTTGTATGCTTTGGGAGCGCACGGGATAATGACTATGAATGACTTCAAAGCGACCAAGGGAGATAAACTTTTAGGCATCAATTCTTTACCCGTGATTTTAGGCAGAAAGCCCGCTACTTTAGTAGCTTGCCTTATAATGCTTTTCCCACAGCTAATAGTAATATCTCTTTTTTACTTCTGGGGATCTTTAATTCTAGCCACAACGCTGGCAGTTTGCGTTCTACTGCAGTCATTATCAATGATTTTTCTCATTCGGGATCCAGAAAAAAATACACCGTTCTTTAACATGACCGGAGTACTTTTATATATTGCTGGAATGATGTTATCTGCAAATGGATTGTATTTAATGAATTAAATTAGGGGGTAGTAATGAATTGGTTTTCGATTTTAAGGTTAGGGTTAATTCAACTTTGCATTGGTTCAAGTGTCGTTATTCCTTTATCTACACTGAATCGCTTAATGAAGGTAGAATTAGCTTTACCAGCAACGATTGCAGGTTTTTTGATTGCTCTTCATTATGCAGTTCAGTTAACGAGAGTCAATTGGGGTTACTTATCTGATAAAACTCAAAACAGGAGTCAGTGGATAATATTTGGAATGCTAATTTTAGGGATAGGTGGAGTACTAGCGTCTGCTTCTATACCTCTAATTGAAAGTAATTTCGCATATGGAATAATGCTTGCTTTATTTTCATACACTCTAATTGGGTTTGGGGTAGGTGCAGCAGGAACCCCTCTTCTAGCTCTTCTTGCCTCTTATAGTTCTAAATCACAGAAGGGCTTTGCCGCCTCTATCACCTTTCTTATGATGATATTAGGACTTGCAATAACTGGTATAACTGCTGGCATAATCTTAGACCCCTACTCTCATCAAAAGCTCATAAAAATCACGACCTCTCTTGCTATAATTACCAACATTTTGTCCTATCTTAGCTTGAAAAACTTAGAAAAAGCGCTGCGAAATAATGCAGATGTTCGCACACCGAATGCTATTAACTATAACGAACCATTTTTTGAAGGTATCAAAAAAGTATGGATGGAAAGAGAAGCAAGGCTTTTCACAATTTTTATTTTTATCTCTATGGGTGCTTTTTCAATGCAAGATCCAATATTGGAACCCTTCGCTGGAGAAGTCTTCGGCTTTGCGGTTGGAGAGTCTACAAAACTTGATGGATTCCATAAGATTGGGACATTAATTGGAATTATTTTAATTATCCTATGCCTTTCAAAGTTTAGAATTGGATTTGCTTCTTTATCGATTGTTAAAAATGAACGCTTAGGATCAGAAAAATTTTGGCTGATCACTGGATGCATCTTTTCTGCATTTTCACTATTTATGATTTCTCTTCTTGGACTTACATATAGAGATCCAGGTATATTAAACTCAGTTGTTTTTCTTTTCGGAATATCTAATGGTGTGTTCACTGCGGGAATATTGGGAACTATGCTGCATTTAGCAAGTAGGGGTTCGGATGGTAACAACACGGGTACTCGTATGGGGATATGGGGGGCAGCACAAGCTTATGCAACTATGATTGCTGTTTTTTTTAGCACAGTCTTGGTCGATATACTTGGACTTATGATGAATTCCCTCCCAAGTGTATATGGAATAGTGTTTCTAACTGCTGCGAGTTTTTTTATAGCTGCAGCATTTTTGGGTTCGTTAATTATTAAAAAGGATGAACTCGATCAAAATCAAAACATACTACAATCGGTGAGTTAATATGATCTATGATATAACAGTTATAGGAGGAGGACCCTCCGGCGCAACAGCTGCAGAGCAACTGGCAAAAAAAGGTTTCAAAGTCGCATTAATAGATAGAGCAGGAAGAATAAAGCCTTGTGGAGGTGCTATCCCTCCAAGATTAATTGAAGACTTTGAAATACCTCAGTCTCAATTAGTTGCAAAAATCAAAACAGCAAGGATGATATCACCAACGAATAGGAAAGTAGACATCCCAATAGAAAATGGTTACGTAGGGATGGTAGATAGAGAATTCTTTGATGAATATCTTCGGGAAAGAGCAGCAAAATTTGGGGCAAAACGGTTTACCGGCACATTTGTAAAATTATCTAAAAGTTCACAATACACTAAGGTTGATTTTAATAATCACTCAACAAAAAATATTTCCACACTCCTCACAAGATATGTAATAGGCGCAGATGGTGCTAAATCCAATGTTGCAAGAAATACAATCAAGGACGCGCATAAAATCCCCTATGTTATAGCATATCATGAGATAATAGAGGCTCCGAAAGCAACTAGTGAATATAATCCAGACAGATGTGATGTTATTTATAATGGAGATATATCGCCTGATTTTTATGGATGGGTTTTTCCTCATGGAAAATCGGCGAGTGTAGGAATGGGAACAGGGATAAATAGCGTTAACCTGAAGAAGGCTACCAGCGATCTCAGGTCTCAAGCAGGACTAGACAAATGTTCAACTATAAGAAAAGAAGGAGCTCCGATCCCGCTTAAGCCCTTGGAGAGGTGGGATAATGGAGATAACGTTGTACTTGCAGGTGATGCTGCTGGGGTAGTAGCACCTTCATCAGGGGAGGGCATCTACTATGCAATGATAGGAGGTAAGTATGCAGCGGAAGCGGTTGAAAAATGCCTGCTTAATGGACATTCGAAATATTTAAGTTTAGCAAGAAAGAATTTTATGAGAGAACATAAAGCGGTTTTTCAAGTTCTTGGTGCTATGCAAAACGCATATTATAGATCTGATGACCGAAGAGAGCGCTTTGTAACTTTATGCAAAGACATAGACGTTCAAAGAATAACTTTTGAATCTTATATGCATAAAAAACTATCTCGATCGAGGCCTATAGCTCACTTAAAAATAATGTTTAAAAATATTGCTCACCTCACCGGTATGGTTAAAGCAACATGAATATTAATTTTATTCCTGCATGGGATCAAGGGGTCCTAAAACCATTGGAAAAGCTGGAAGTTCATAAAAAAGGTCTAAGGCATAAAGCGGTCTCGGTATTTTTAATTTCAGATAATAATGTACTTATTCAAAAAAGAGCATCAATGAAATACCATACGCCAGGTTTATGGGCTAATACTTGCTGCACACACCCCCTGTGGTCAGAAGATCCCAAGGAATGCGCTCACAGAAGACTAAAAGAAGAGTTGGGAATAGAGGTGCCGGAATTAGTGTATAAAAACAAAATTGACTATAAAGCCGATGTTGGCAATGGCTTAATCGAAAATGAGAATGTTGATGTCTTTGTTGGCTCAATAAAAGAAAAAGATAATTTAAAAATACTTCTTAATAACGATGAAGTAGCAGAGGTAAGGTGGATTTGTTTTGACAGGTTAAAAGAAGAAATATCACTATCGCCTAATAAGTTTACACCTTGGTTGAGGATATACGTCCAAGATCATTTCGATCAAATTATAAACTGACCAGCTTATTTTATAATCTTAATTTTATTGCTTCGTATATCAGCTATACCCAAAACACCAAGAATTGTTGCTGTAATTCCTGTGACGTCGAGTCCTGCTTCCTTATACATTACGTTTGGTGAAGCTTGATCTATAAATTTATCCGGTAAAAATAAACTTCTAACCTTTAGATTGCTATTTATCATGTTATTTTTGAGTAGCCAGTCAACCACATGAGATCCGAACCCACCAATGGATCCCTCTTCTAGGGTAATTAACAACTCATGGTTTTCTGAAAGCACTTTTATTAAATCTACATCTAATGGTTTAGCAAATCTAGCATCTGCAACAGTCACTGAAATGCCTAACTGTTCCAACTCCTCGGACGCGTCTAGTGCTTCTTTGAGATGTGCTCCAAAACTTAATATTGCAACCCTATTGCCCTCTTTACAAATTCTTCCTTTCCCTAGCTCAAGAACTTCACCTCTTTCAGGAAGTTCTACACCTATCCCTTCACCTCTTGGATACCTAAATGATATGGGACCCTCATTATACTCTGCTGATGTTCTGATCATATGCATTAGCTCTAACTCGTCTGATGCTGCCATTACTACAAAACCTGGCAAATTAGAAAGGTAAGCTACGTCAAAAGAACCTGCATGAGTAGCTCCATCAGCACCAACCAACCCAGCTCTATCAATTGCAAATCTTACTGGCAATTTTTGGAGAGCCACATCATGAACAATCTGATCATATCCTCTTTGGAGAAAAGTTGAATATATTGCGCAGAAGGGTTTCAAACCTCCAGCTGCCATACCGGCACAGAAAGTGACAGCGTGTTGTTCTGCGATTCCAACATCAAAAGTTCTACCAGGGAAACTATCTTGAAAAATATTTAATCCTGTTCCTGAGGGCATTGCTGCCGTAACAGCAACAATCTTTTCGTCAAGAGCTGCTTCTTTTACAAGTGTTTGACCAAAGATTGATGTGTATGATGGAGCGTTTGATTTGCCTTTGTGCTGCTTTCCCGATGCAACATCAAATTTCGACACACCATGATATTTATCCGCAGACGTTTCTGCTGGTGCATACCCAGCTCCTTTTTTTGTAACACAATGTATTAGAACTGGTCCCTCAGATCTGGTTTTGACTGTTCTTAAAACTGGTAGTAGTTGGTCTAAATCATGTCCATCTATTGGACCGACATATGAAAAACCCAAGTCTTCGAAAAAAGTATTTCCCGTTCCACCAGCTAGTCCTGTTATCAAACCTCTAGCACGTTTTGCCCCTTCTCTTAGTGGCCCTGGTAGTGACTTCGCAAAATTCTCTGCTAATTCCTTAAGAGTATAAAATTGTTGGTTTGCATATAGGCTGGATAAATATTTCGACATAGCGCCGACCGGTGGGGCGATAGACATTTCATTGTCATTCAAGATAACAAAAAATCTTCTCCCTTCAGCCCCCGCATTATTGAGTGCTTCGTAAGCCATTCCAGCACTTATAGATCCATCACCAATAACTGCAACAGCATCTCCCGTAGCCATTCCCATATCTCTAGCTACCGTAAATCCTAAGCCTGCAGATATCGACGTAGATGAATGCGCTGCTCCGAAGGGATCATAATCACTTTCACTTCTCTTTGTGAAACCTGACAGTCCTCCCTCTTGTCTAAGAGAACTCATTTTTTCTCTGCGACCAGTAATTATTTTATGTGGATAACATTGATGTCCAACATCCCATATCAACTTATCGTGCGGTGTATTAAATACTGAATGTATTGCAACTGTTAACTCTACAACGCCTAGGCTCGATCCTAAATGTCCTCCTGTCTCAGAAACCGCTCTAATTGTTTCATTGCGCAATTCTATAGCAAGTTTTTTGAGATCTAAATCTGAAAGATGCCGAAGATCAGCAGGGTAATTTATTTTATCAAGAAGTGTAGGTTTCATAATTAAGAATTGTTAACTTATTTTTCACGTGGAGGAAATATTTCCCCCACGTGATTTTAGAATAATCTAACTGGGCCCGTTATACAAGCCACCTTCGACAGCAAAACCATGAAGAACTGCCCAACTAAACCAGTCGTCGACAACCGTTCCAGTTAGTAATATGCCTATACCACCGGTGATAGGACAAAGAATTGCGAACCACCAAGCCCATCTATGAATTCCTTCCATAGAAGCATTAAAGCCCATGGTCCATCTCCAGAACAGAGCTGCACGCTCTGAGGCGGTGCCACGATCATAAATTTGTTCCAGTTCCCTGTCTCCTCCCATTCTAGAGGTAGCTAATATCGTTGCTCCATGCATTGCGAAAAGTAGAGCAGAGCCATATAGAAAGACGATACTCAGCGCGTGAAAGGGATTATAGAATAAATTGCCATGATTTAAAGAAAGGTAATTTGTCCAATCTAGATGTGGAAAAATCCCATAAGGAACCATTTCCGACCAAGTGCCCATAGCCACGGGTCTAAAAAGACCAATTACGAGAAATAGCCATATTGCTGCAGCAAAAGCCCAACAAACATGTTTTCCCATTCCCAATTCATTGGCCCGCAGATATGATCTAATCCACCAACTTAAAACCGCTATTAAGAGACAAGTACTTGCAATTAAGTACAATCCGCCCTCCCAAATGGGTGGAAAGCCAAGGCCATATTCCTCACCAGGAGGATCAAGAGAAATCCACCATAAATCCCTCCATAAGGCTTGCCATGACCAATCAACTGATTGGAGCATGCCTACTCCTGTCAGAAAGAACCACGCCGTTCCCAAGAACAACGCTATCGTTCCAAACATGCCCAGATGAATCGGGCCCAGCTGGGCATTTCCAATATACCCCAGTAATGAGGAAAATCGTGGCTCGACACCTCTCTCTTTTGCCACTATTCCTCTTTCGTCAAGACCCATTTCTGCCGGGCCGCGAACCTGAACCTGTGTTAAAATATTATGGTACTCTGCCATCTTAACCTCCTATACTTGCGAATGTGAAGAAATTTGGCCACCAATCCCACCATTCAATCCAGCTTTCACCATCTGGCATTAACCACGAAGGTCCAGATATAATGATACAAATTCCAGACCACCAGCCGGCACTGAGGGCAACGAATAATCCAATTCTATGAATCCCCAATGTACCAATAGAGTAGCCAATAAAATCTCTGAAGTACGTATCTTCATGGTCAGGTGTTTTTGCATCCTCTCCTTTTTCAGGGTTAGCAGCCGACAAAATTAATGAACCGTGTAATGCAAGCAACATAGTAGTTGTGAAGAAACACGCAATTGCGAGCATATGGATTGGATTGTAATGGAAATTACCATATTGATACCCGGTGTAAGACACCCAGTCCAAATGGGAAAATATACCATATGGAAATCCATGCGCCCAGGCACCCATTAAAACAGGTCTAATGACTACCAAAGAAACATAAGCGAAGATTGCAAAAGAAAAAGCAAAGGGAATATGGTAATCCATTCCTAGCTTTCTAGTGATTTCAACCTGTCTTAACATCCAGCTACCAAACGCTCCAATGGCGCACAAAGTTATCACTTGCCATAAACCACCATCGTTCATGGGAGCCATTTTTAATCCATATTCTAGAGGCGGTGGCTCTATGCTTATTAACCAGGGGTTCCAAACTCCCTGCTGAGCAGCGCCCCAAAAAATCATAATGCTACCAAGGGCAGCAAAGAAAATAGTCGAGACTCCAAAAAAGCCCACATAAAACGGCCCGACCCAAAAGTCAAATAAGTCCCGACCTATAAGAGTACCGCCTGGAACACGATACTTTTTTTCAAAACTGAGTAATGCCATTCCATGACCTCCATTCAAATTACTCTGCTGACTGACAAATAGTCAGCCAGAATGCCACGGGCGAGATCCTAAGGGGGGACTGGTTCTCGCCCACAGCGACTCGTAGGTTTTTAGCCAGCTGCTCTTGCTGCGGCCTCAAACCAATTGAAGTGATCGGTGCTGAGCAACACTAAATGAATCATTGCTGCTAGCAAGAAGAGAAAGACGCCTTGTGCGACAAACACTCGTCTAGGATCAAATATCAGCCATATTTTATAAAAGTGACTCATTTCTTTCTCCTCAACCGAAATAGAACCAAGGACGCCAGATCCATGTCGCAATGTGAGCTAATATGCACATTATTGTAAATGTCCATAGTCCACTCATATAAACGCTATGTAATTCTTGCGCCTGTTCATCTGTTAAACCTGATAAAGACAGGTCATTATTTCCAGCCATTATACATCCTCCGGATTAAGTGACTGTTGCGCTGCAAGCACCTTATGTGCTAGCAACGATCCTTCCGCCAAAAGACGGTAAGAATTCTTTAAAACCCTCATGAAAAAATCATGGGCGTAATTGTTTTGGCATTTGCCCATGCCTTACTAAACATATCTTTTTCAATTTTTCCTTTTACTAGACTTTTCATGCAGGTAAGCAATGCCCCTGGTAATGAAAATATAAAAATTACTGTGAAATAAATTCGATACTCCCAAATTGGCTTTTTTCTTGTTCTTCTCATCGCAGTCCCTCCTTATGCAACCTTGTTACTTTTGTTAACTTCTTCATCCTCTGGATTAAGCATTTTTAAAATCTCTTTCGCTACTTTCTTCTCTCCGTTTTCAAGCGCTATTTTTTCGGCTTGATCCCGAAGCGTTTTAGTAGCAGAGATTCTAGTTAGCGGTGAATGCTTGGCCACAATTCCTTCCAAAATATCTTTAGCTTCCTGATCCCACGGTAGCTCTTTTCTCAATTTAGTTAATGTCGCATCTGTTTTGTCCAAATCAGATCCAAGAGGCAATATGTGAAAGAGCGCATCAAATAATCCATTACAAATTTCTTGCAATAAATAAGTTGAACCTGAGTAACCCATCATCGGCGTGCCTACAGCGCGTCTAATTGCTGCTCCCGGAAAACTAGCAGGAATAAATGATGCTTTTGGCCCAAAGCCTTGGCCTACCTCCGCAAGATACATTTTTTCATTTATGGATCCCATCAATACTAGAGGTCTAGTTTGCTTTATGAGTTTTCTAATTTTTTCATTATCGGTCTTCTTCCCAGCAACTCTTGCCACCGCAAATTTACAGGGAAGACCTAATTCATTCTCCAAAAAGTTTCTTATACCTCTTGTATATGTTTCATTTGCGACGATTCCGAAACTGGCCGTCGCAAAAAAATCCTGTGTCACAGATCGCCAAAGATCCCATACAGGTTTAATGGTTGAATGCTTCTCTTTTTCGATGAAGCCTTCAACATCAATATTCAGTATCTCTCCCAATTTCCTTAAGAATTTAGTTGTACTATCAATACCAATTGGGGCCTGCAAATAAGGCTTACCCAATAGCTCAGCTAAACCTCGACCAAACTCTCTATACATTACAATATTTGCATCAGCATTCACAAGCTTCGACATCTCTGCTATATGCGCACCCATTGGCATAACCATATTTACTTCTGCGCCAATGCCTTCTACAAGTCGTCTAATTTCTGCTAAATCGGAAGGCATGTTAAAAGTGCCGTACATAGGGCCCAAAATATTTACCCTGGGTTTAGAATTTTCCTCCCTTTTTGCTTCTTTCGGCATTCTGCCTTTTGTCATTCCAAAGTTAGTAAAAAGCCATGTCATAGATCTATCTGCAGCCTGCCATTGGTCTTCATCGATCGTCCTAGGTAAGAACCTTTGAATATTTGTGCCTTGAGGTGTCACACCTCCTCCTATCATTTCTGCAATTGACCCCGTTACAACAACAGCCGGCAATACAGGATCTAAGGTATCCCAGGCGCGTTTCATAGCTCCTTCTGTTCCTTCTCGTCCTAGCTCCTCCTCGCCTAATCCAGTGACCACAATTGGTAACTCGTGTGGTGGCAAAGCATCTGTGTAGTGAAGAACTGATGTTACGGGTAGGTTTTCACACCCTACTGGTCCGTCTACAACAACTTGAAGGCCTTTTACGCCACAAAAAGCATAAACTGACCCCCAATATCCTCCCGCTCTATCGTGATCCTGAATTAACACTAAATCATCTCCTCTGCCTTTGCGGCGATCTTTCTTTTCTCTATTTTCTTTGCCTGATGGGCTCGGAACTGGGGGTTAAGGTTTGGCTCACCCTCCCAAACTCCTGCGGTATCACCTTCCCCGACACCCTCAAAGAAACTCTTCATTTTTTCCATTCTTGAACCATTGCTTATAGCCTGCAATATTACTTCGGCTAGACTCCCTGCACCAGCAACACCCATTATCGGCCTAGCTGAAATTAAATTTGTGTAATAAAGAGAGGGAATACCTAACTCTTTAGCTTTTTGCACTACCGGAGTAGTTCCAATAGCCAAATCAGGATTAACGCTCTTCACCGCTGAGATATCATCCTCCAAACTTGCCCTAAATTTCACAAAAACGCCTCTACTCTCCAACCAATCTTTGTCTTCAGTAGACCATTTAGTCTTGGGACAGGCAGTTCCTACATAAGGGACTTCAGCGCCCGCCTCTATTAGCGTTCTTGCTACTATAAGTTCCGAACCCTCATAGCCCGATAACGTAATTTTGTTATTAATTTTTTTGTCATCAAGAGATTTTTGTATTTGCGGCAGAATCTTCTGTTTTGCTTCCCTAATGATCTTTTTCGCAATGTTAAAAGTATCACCTACACTATCAATCCAAGAATTAGTACCTTCAACACCCACTGGGGCCGATCCAATAATTGGCTTACCAGCGTCTTCAAACTCTCTTACAGCAGCGGTATAAAAGGGATGGATAGCTGCAACGGCTCCGCAATCAAGCGCTGCATACAATTCCCGCCATTCTCTGCAAGGTACAACCTGTCCCGCGGCTAGCCCTAGCGGCTCCAAAATTGCCCCGATATTCATGGGATCTGCCGGAAACATTTCTCCCAACAGTGTAACGGTTGGTCTATCTGATTTCTTTGAAGCTGGAGCAGCTACTGGCCCAGACTCGATTTCGTTTTTTGCATAATTCAGTAACGCACCAGCCAAGACATCTTTTGCCTCTGCGTGCGTGGGAATACCAAAACCAGGCACATCAATACCAATTATCCTAACCCCGTTAATTTCTTTTGGAAGAAGTCTCAAAGGGACCCCAGAAGCGCTAGGAACACAGAGATTTGTGAAAACAACAGCATCAAACCTTTCGGGATCAGCCATTTCATGCGCAGACTCTAAGATGTCTTCATATAGTTTTCCTGTTACAAGGGTCTCAGAGGAAAAAGGTACATAACCGACAGATCTTCGGGCTCCATAAAAATGTGACACAAAGGTTAACCCATAGACACAGCATGCAGAGCCTGACAATACAGTTGCCACTCGCTTCATTCTCAGACCAACTCTTAAAGATCCAAAAGCAGGGCACATGCTTTGTGGCTTATCATGAGGACCCATGGGGTAATCTTTTCGCATATTTTGTATAAGCTCTTTGTTGGCGCCTCTTTCTGCACTACCCTTAAGAGATGAGGACCCACAAAGGCCATCAGATGTGGTGCCTACGCCCGCAAAATATTTGTCTTCTAAATCAACATTAACCTCATCATTCAACTTAACGTCGTCCGCTGCATCATATTTTATTTCTCTCTTTGTGCTCATTCTTCTTAATTTTTCTCTTTACACTTCGTCATAAACGACTTCTAACGACTCTTTGGGTTTGGCAAATTTTCCTCTCATGTCGGCATCGGTAGCTGGTTGCAACACAAAGTCAGCTCCTGTCTCACTAGCTGCAAACAAATTGAGAAGGCCATCTTGGTCAAGTGGCTTTGGTCTAAGTGGTGGGGCCTCAGCTGTATTGGTTCCTAGTTCAGCAAACAGGTCTCCCCACTGTGACTCTTCTGTTCCAACAATGTGATAATTAGCGGACTTCTTTCTCAGGTCATCATCTTGAGGTATACTTGCAAGAATAGGTATTTTTACTGTCTCTGCAAAAGCTGCTGCTTCACCCGAACCATCGTCTTTGTTAATTAC
>CACBAO010000011.1 GCA_902537235.1 uncultured Alphaproteobacteria bacterium | reverse complement strand
TATGTTCCAAAGAAGCAAGCTATGTCTCAGGAGCAGAAATAGAGATTAATGGAGGCCAGCATGTTTAGATTGATAGTAATTTAAAGGTTTCTAAAGGTTGAAACAGATATCCGAAACGTCTCCATGGTAAAAGAAAAGTTCGATGATAAGAAAATTCTTAAGGACATTTTTTCAAAGTCTTTAGAGTTAGCTGATCCAGCTAAAAAAATCGAAAAAATAAAGTTTGATCATCCTTTAGGACAACTATTTTTTGTAGGTGTAGGAAAAGGCGCAGGAAGACTTTCTAAAGCATTTAGAAAAAATTACCCGGGGCAAGCAGATGGAGTTGTCGTAATTCCCGAGAATGAGAGTTGTGATGAAATAGGGTTTGAAGTAATCAAGGCTACGCACCCTATTCCTTCACAGAGAGGTTTAGATGCATCCCTCAAGATCCTAAAAGCAATTTCAAAGCTTGGGAAAGATGATCTGCTAGTTTTTTGTATTTCTGGGGGAGCTTCTGCTTTATTGCCTTTACCCCCAGAAGGGTTCGCTCTTGAAGATGAAATTCAATTAAATAAGATTTTACTAGGCTCTGGGTTGTCAATTAAAGAAATGAATCTCTACCGAGGCATGTTTTCTCAAATAAAGGGAGGTAAATTAGCCTTAGCTGCCTATCCCTGTCCGATAATCAATCTCGTAGTATCTGACATTCCAGGTGGAGATTTGTCTTTAGTTGGAAGTGGTCCAACCTTTGTTCCGGATATGAAAAGAATAATTACCAGTAATTTGGATTTTGGTTCTAACATTAATAAGTTTTTTTCAGAAAATAAAAAAAGAATAAGTCGTCTCAGAGACCAAGATGCAATCGTGCTAAAGTCAGTATGTATTGGGTCTAGTGCTATATTATTGGATAGTGTGCGAGATTATATTGAGAAAAAATATGAATTTAACCTCTTGTTATTATCCTCAGAGTTTGAGGGCGATGCGTCGTCTTTGGCTAAGTTTCACGCATCAATACTCAAAGAGATAAAACGATTTGATCGACCAATTAAAAAGCCAGCAATTATTATCTCAAGTGGTGAAGCCCACGTAAAGTTACCGAAAACTCATGGCAGGGGAGGTAGAAATTCACATTTTGCGTTAGCGTTGGCAAAAGAAATTGAGGGAATTACTGGGATCACGGCTCTGGCGGCTGATACTGATGGGATTGATGGTTTTGAAAAAAATGCGGGAGCTATTATCTCGGGAGACACTTTCAAGGTATTGAAAAAGAGAGTCCCAGAGAAAGATTTTTTAGAGGACTTTGACTCCTTTTCAGCTCACAAAATAGCATCAAGCTTATTTTATTCAGGCGCTACAGGAATAAATTTAAATGATATTAGAATTGCTATTGTTCGATAAATAAAAATTAGGATTTACTCGCGATTTTAATACTTTTTGTCACAAGACCAAAAAGGCTGTTGTTTTATCGCTTTTTTTTTTTTAAAATTTGAAGATTCTTTTTTCTTCAAAAAATTCTGGGAGGGATAATGGCGGAGAATGATAGTAGTTTAGATACTTTTCCAAAAGTATTGGCAAGGAATGTCAGTAAATTCGGTAACTCGCCAGCATATAGAGAAAAAGAATATGGTATTTGGCAGACCTGGAGTTGGTCGGAAGCAAATCTAGAAATAATGAATCTTGCCAAAGGCTTGATTAAAATCGGTGTGAAAGAAGGCGATCACGTTGCGGTAATTGGGAGAAATAGGCCATATCTTTATTGGTCTTTGGTAGCAGCCCAGCATATTGGTGCGGTGCCGGTACCTCTATACCAAGATGCAGTTGCCGACGAGATGGAATATATTCTAACGCACTGTTCGGCGACATTTGCTATCGTTGGGGATCAAGAGCAGGTCGATAAAATCCATGAAATTCAAGATAAGATAAAAGGGCTCAAAGATATTGTTTATGTGGATCCGAAGGGGCTTAGAGGATATGAAAAATCTAATCTCCATTTCTTCAATGATGTAACTAATTTTGGGAAAGACGATAATGGAGATCTGCAAGCTGAATTAAGTAAAAGAATGGCAAAAATTACGGGTGAGACAACATCCGTTCTTTTATATACGTCGGGAACGACGGGACGATCAAAGGGTGTTGTTCAAACCCATAAGGCAATTATTGGGGCATCATCTGGCGCTAATGAGTTTGATCGTTGGTCTCCAAATGATCATATAGTGTGTTATCTGCCGATGGCATGGGTTGGTGATTTTATGATTTCCGTGGGCCAAGTAATGGTTGCTGGAGCATGTCTCAACTGTCCAGAAGGTGCAGATACTGTGCAGATGGATGTTAAAGAAATGGGGCCCACAGTATTTTTTGGGCCACCCCCGCTGTGGGAAAGATTAAAGACTGAGGTGAACATCAGAATAGAAGATGCGAGTTCTTTCAAAAAAGGAGCATTCCATTATTTCATGAACCATGCGGAAAAGGTCGGGAAGAAGATATTAGAGAAAGCAAGCGTTGGATTTTTAGATAGGCTAATATACTCACTTGGGGAATTTATTATATACGGTCCACTGAAAAATATGTTGGGCTTGACAAAGGTGAGAATTGCATACACTGCGGGAGAAGCAATAAGTGCAGAACTTTTCGATTTTTACAGGGCGCTTGGCATAAATCTTAAGCAGCTGTATGGACAAACAGAAGCATCTGTATTCTTGACCATGCAGGACGATAATGACGTTCGATCAGATACTGTTGGCAAACCAATTAGGGGCGTTGAACTGAAAATAGCTGAATCGGGTGAAGTATTGTACCGCTCTGTGGGAGCATTCAAAGAGTACTACAAAAACCCAAAGGCTACACAAGAAACTAAGGATAAAGATGGTTGGGTGGCAACGGGAGATGCGGGGTACATCGAAGAATCTAGTGGTCAGTTAAGGATTATCGACAGAGCCAAAGATGTAGGCAAAATGAAGAGTGGATCTATGTTTGCTCCAAAATATGTGGAAAATAAATTGAAATTTTTCCCTAACATATTAGAAGCAGTGTTATTTGGTTCAGGGAAAGATAAATGTGTCGCGTTTCTAAACATTGATCTGTCCGCCGTTGGCAACTGGGCCGAGAGACATAATATTAATTATGCGTCATATCAGGAGCTTGCTTCGAATGAAAAAGTCATCGAAATGATGAAACAGCATGTTGAAGAGGTAAACCAAGATCTTGCTGCGGACACAACAATGTCAGGGTGCCAAATTCACCGATTTTTAATTCTGCATAAAGAGTTAGATCCCGATGATGGTGAAATCACTAGAACAAGAAAAGTGAGGCGGAGTTTTGTCGCTGAGAAGTATGATGAATTAGTAACTGCGCTTTACAAAGGAGATAATGAGGTGTCCACGAAAACTGAAGTAACGTATGAGGATGGAAAGAAGGGTTATCTTGAAGCTACCCTTGCGTTAGTTGATGCGCAGACATATATGCTTAAAGAAAAAAGTGATGCTGCTTAACTGTGTGAAACATGAAGGTGTGAACTTATGAGTGAAAAGAATTCAGTAATAATGGAAGTTAAAAATATCAATCTCCGGTTTGGGGGCGTTATTGCTATCCAAGACGTATCCTTTAACATTTTTGAGGGAGAGATACGAGCAATAATAGGGCCTAATGGAGCGGGCAAATCTTCTATGCTCAACGTAATAAACGGCTTCTACCATCCACAGGAGGGTGAGGTTTGGTTTAATGGAGAAAAAAGGCCTTCCATGGAACCATACCAAATTGCAAAGACTGGTATCGCGAGAACATTTCAGAATATCGCGTTGTTTAAAGGGATGACAACGATTGAAAACGTAATGACAGGGCGGCAGCTAAAGATGAATAAGAACTTTTTTTGGCAAATGCTGCGTTATGGCCCGGCAATCGATGAGGAGGTTCAGCATAGAAGGCGGTGCGAGGAAATAATTGATTTCTTGGAAATTAACCACATCCGGAAGACCCCAGTTGGTTCCTTACCGTATGGATTGCAGAAAAGAGTAGAATTGGCGCGGGCCCTTGCTATGGATCCAAAGATCTTGCTGCTTGATGAACCGATGGCTGGTATGAATGTCGAAGAAAAACAGGACATGTCGAGATTTATTATCGACGTAAATGAAGAGTTTGGAACGACTATAGCGTTAATCGAGCATGATATGGCGGTTGTTATGGATTTGGCTGATAGGGTTGTCGTTTTAGATTACGGCAAGCTTTTAGCGGATGGGACCCCAGCGGAGGTTCAATCTAACCAAGCGGTCATAGATGCATATTTAGGAGTACCGCACTGATGGAAATTTTATACGCAATATTTATCGCGCCTTTCGTCGAAATGGGGTCCTACCCAGACTTATTTATTCAGGCACTTTGGGACGGTTTTGTGGCTGGAACTCTTTATGGACTTATAGCGCTTGGTTTCGTGCTTATTTTCAAAGCCTCTGGAGTTTTTAACTTTTCGCAACCCATCCTCGTCGTTTTGGCAGCGCTGTCCCTAGTAAGTTTTTATAAAATGGGCATTCCCGCTTGGATAAGTGTGATTCTAGTTTTGATAATGTTTTATGTTTTAGCTTGGCTAGTTGAGCGACTTATTTTGAGGCAACTTGTTAATCAGGATGGTAACATTCTTTTCATGTCCACAATAGGCTTAACTTTTATCATAATTGGAGCAGCACAATGGATCTTTGGTGGAGTGCCTAATGCCATGATTGTTAATGAGTTAGGGTTTCCTTCTGGTTCATTAGAGTGGCCTATCTTTGGTGGTGGGGTGTATTTTGAAATGATTGACGTCTCAGCTGCGGTAATTGCCGTGATAATGATCGTGATTTTGGCGGTGTTTTTTAGCAAAACAAAAATTGGGAGAGGGCTACGAGCGGTCGCTGATGATCACCAAGCGGCGTTATCTGTCGGAATTTCCCTTAATCAAATATGGGTAATCGTGTGGTTTGTGGCCGGCATAGTGGCATTGGTCACAGGAATTTTTTGGGGTGCAAGGTCTGACGTGTCCTTTGCATTGCAAATAATTGGCTTCAAAGCTCTGCCTGTTTTAATTATAGGCGGGTTCACGTCTATTCAAGGGGCTATTATAGGTGGCCTTATCATCGGTTTGGGAGAAAAAATATTTGAGATATACTGGGGACCTCTTCTGGGAAGTGGGGTTGAAGGGTGGTTTGCATATGTTATCGCTCTTGTATTTCTTCTTTACAGGCCCCAAGGGCTGTTTGGTGATAAGCTTATAGAGAGGGTATAGAATGTTTTATAGAGAAACAGGGCAATTTAAGTCAAAATATAAAGAGGAGCTGGCAGCATTTCCTCTCGCAGAAGACAAAGTAGGGATAATTATACTGTTAGTGATTGCTTATGTCTTCATACCCATATTTGGTATCCCAGGACTACCATTCGAATTTACTATGGGTGCTATAATGATCCCGGTTTTCATTTTTACTATTACCACACTCGGCTTGAATATTTTGCTTGGGTTTGCCGGACAAATTTCGTTGGGTACGGGCGCGTTTATGGGTGTTGGAGCCTACAGTTGTTATAAAATAATGACAATCTTTCCAGATTTAAACATTATAATATGTGTAATTCTTTCAGGCTTAGTGACAGCTGTTGTGGGAATGATTTTTGGCTTGCCATCTCTGAAGATCAAGGGCTTTTATTTAATCGTGGCAACGTTAGCCGCTCAGTTCTTTCTTGAGTGGGCTTTTATACGCGTTGCTTGGCTCTATAATTATAATGATAGTGGGGGAATAGAAGGCACAAATAAGGAGATGTTTGGCCTCATCGTGAGTGGTCCTCAATCAGATGCGTTGACGAGATATTTTATAGTCTTAACGTTGCTAGTGTTGTTAACTTGGCTCGCTTCAAATGTTATAAGAGGAAGGATTGGTCGTTCTTGGATGATGATTAGAGATATGGACATTGCTGCTGAGCTAATAGGAGTACGGCCCTTGACAGCTAAGTTGTCCGCGTTTGCTTTTTCTTCATTTTATATTGGAATATCTGGTGCTTTGATGGTTTTTTTCTGGCTGGGTGCGGCTGAAGTGGAGAGCTTTGATGTAAGTCATAGTTTTACCTACTTATTTATGGTCATAATTGGCGGACTTGGGTCAATAACGGGGAGCTACATGGGTGCAGCACTAGTTTGGGTAATACCAGTTTTAATTAAAGAGATTGGAAAAACAGTTTTTGGCTTTGATGCATTTATAATGGAAAACTTTTCTATAATATTCTTGGGAGTAGCTATTGTGGTAATCCTTATTGTGGAGCCACATGGATTAGCTAGACTATGGCAAATAACGAAACAGAAGTTGAGGCTATGGCCATTTCCATATTAACTCTAAGAAGAACGTTTGAGGTTTTGAGCCACCTCTTTCGCTAAAAGTAATTGGCTCTTAATAACGCAGCACTTTGCTGCATCCAAATGGGGAGATTAAAATGAAAAAACTATTTATTGGTGCTGTAATGGCGATTGGCACCTTTATTTCAACAATTAGCTTAAGTTTCGCGGACGAGCTACTAGTACCGCATATGACTTATCGCGTTGGACCTTTTGCGGCTAACGGTACTATGATTGCGAATGGTTTTACGGACTACTTTTTGATGTTAAATGAAAGAGATGGTGGTATCGGGGGTATTAAGGTTAACCCGGAAGAATGTGAAACTGGCTACAAGGCACAAGTTGGTGTTGAATGTTATGAATCATACAGAGGAAAGAATGCTCTGGTGCATACTCCAAACTCAACTGGTATAACCTTACAAATTCTTCAAAAAGCTCCGGAAGACGAAGTACCTATTTTGACCATGGGATATGGTCTTTCAGCTGCGGCAAAAGGAGAAACCTTTCCTTGGGCATTTAACTATCCTGCATCTTATTGGTCACAAATGACATCAATCTTGTCATACATCGATAGCCAGACAGGTTTGAAAGGTAAAAAGATTGGATTTCTATATCTTGATGTTGGGTATGGGCGTGAGCCTATTCCAGTCCTTGAAGAGTTAGGTCCTAAGATGGGTTTTGAAACACTCTTAGTACCTGTTGCGGGTAAAGAGATGCAAAATCAATCGTCACATTGGTTAACAATCAGAAAAGAAAAGCCTGATTGGGTAATTATGTGGGGCTGGGGTGCAATGAACCCAACAGCGATCAAAGAAGCAGCCAAAACCAGATTTCCGCTAGACAGGTTTATCGGTAATTGGTGGTCTGGAGCACACGTTGATACACAGTCTCTAGGAGCTAAGGCCAAGGGTTACCTCGCGTCTAGTTATACAACAACTGGAACAAGCTTCCCAGCGATACAAGATATGATAAAGTATGTTGTGGAGCCAGGAAAGAGCAAGACTAAAATGGATATGCCAGGAAAGGTTTTGTACAATAGAGCCATGTTTAATGCAGTGCTCATAGCTGAAGCTATCATGGAAGCTCAAAAAATGACTGGTAAAAAAATGGTAACTGGAGCTGACGTTCGTCTTGGTTTAGAAAATGTAAAACTAGACGAAGCTCGGCTTAAGGAACTTGGCCTCGAGGGCTTTACTGCGCCTGTTATGGGTGGTTGTGCAGACCATGAAAATGGAGGCTCTATATTTGTGCAACAGTGGGATGGATCAGATTGGATTAGACAGACTGATCTAATACCACCGATGACAGATGTTGTTCAACCGCTACTTACAGCTGCTGCTGAAAAGTACGTCTCTGATAAGTCTGGATGGACAACTCAGAAGTGTAACTAAATTAAAAAATTTTGGCCCACAGCCTTAGGGGTGTGGGCCAAATCTAATTAAGGTAAAGAAATGTTTGATGACAAAAATCAGGAAATTCTTCTAGATGTTAGCAACATAGAGGTTGTTTATAACAATATCATCCTTGTTTTGCGCGGGGTAAGTCTTACGGTGGAGAAAGGCGGAATAACAGCGTTACTTGGAGGTAACGGCGCAGGAAAAAGCACTACATTAAAGTCGGTATCAAATTTGCTTCGGTCCGAACGAGGAGAAGTAACTAAGGGCACGATATCTTATAATGGTGAGTCAATTAAAGATTTGGACCCTGCAGATATGGTGAGGAGCGGAGTTATACAAGTTATGGAAGGCAGACACTGTTTTGAGCATCTTACTGTAGAAGAGAATTTGTTGACTGGAGCATATACGCGTAAAGTCAGTGGAAGCGAAATACAAGAAAGCCTAGATCTTGTATATAATTACTTCCCTAGACTAAAAGAGAGAAGAAAATCACTCGCAGGCTATACGTCCGGTGGAGAACAACAGATGGTTGCAATTGGCAGAGCATTGATGTCTCAACCGGAAACAATACTTCTTGACGAGCCAAGCATGGGTCTTGCTCCCCAGCTTGTTGAAGAAATTTTCGAAATAGTTAAGCAGTTAAATGAAAAAGAGAGCGTGGCTTTTTTATTGGCTGAACAAAATACAAATGTTGCATTAAAATATGCCCATAAAGGTTATATATTGGAGAGTGGTCGGGTAGTTATGGATGGCCCTGCAAAAGAACTTAGAGAAAATCCAGATGTTAAGGAATTTTATTTAGGCATGTCCGAGGAAGGAAGAAGCTCATTTAAAAATACTAAGTCGTATCGCAGACGTAAAAGGTGGCTGTAAAAAGTTTATGGGAGAGTTCTTTGATAAACTTGAGACGAGGTCTGACGATGAAAGATCTAGTGATCTTTCTAAAGTAATTCCGCTGCAGATAAAGAATGCTAAAGAGAATTCTAAAGCGTTTAGTAAAATACTGGCCGATGTTGACCCAAGTGAAATAAATTCAGTAGAAGATTTAACCAAACTCCCGGTTTTACGGAAAAGCGAACTTGTTAGGCTACAAGCCCAAGATCCACCTCTTGGTGGTTTGATATCAGGTTCCGTTCAAGACTTGAACCAAATTTTTCAGTCTCCAGGACCAATTTACGAGCCTGGTATGGTAAAAAAAGATTGGTGGCGATCCGCTAGAGCATTGAATGCTGCAGGAATAGGAAAAGGTGACATTGTGCAGAACTGTTTTTCTTATCATTTCACGCCTGCTGGCATGTTAAGTGAACAAGGTATTTTGGCCGTAGGTGCAACAGTATTTCCAGCAGGGACTGGACAAACGGAATTACAAGCCCGAGCTGCTAGTGAGATTGGTGTCACGGCGTATATTGGCGTACCAGATTTTTTGCAAATAATTTTAGATAAGGGAGATGAGCTGGGATTAGACCTTTCCAAAGTAAAAAAAGCTTTGGTAGGGGGTGGACCTCTTTTCCCAAAAACAAGGCAAAATTATAAGGATAGAGGCATAATGTGCTTGCAAAACTATGGGACAGCAGATTTAGGTAATGTTGCATATGAGACGTTACCAGACGCCCCAATGGTTGTTGATGAAGGTGTAATTGTTGAAGTAGTTACACCAGGTTCAGGTAATCCTGTTGCAGACGGTGAAATTGGTGAGGTACTAGTTACATCATTGAACCCGGATTATCCATTGATAAGGTTCGCAACAGGCGACTTGTCAGCTGTCGCTCCTGGAAAAAGTGAGTGTGGCCGTACAAATGTGCGAATCGTGGGTTGGCGCGGAAGAGCAGATCAAACAACAAAAATTAAAGGAATGTTTGTGAGGCCTGAACAAGTAGCTGATTTAGTGGCAAGATCTCCAGAAATAAAAAAGGCTAGGGTCAATGTAAACCGGAGTGATAATAATGACGTTATGTCAGTTCTTTTAGAGATTGAAGGAGAAACAAATAAGGACTATGATCCTATGATAAAAGAGATACTTAAACTCAAAGGTGAAGTGCAAGTTGTGTCGCCAGGCACTCTTCCCAATGATGGAAAGGTAATAGACGACCAAAGAACATTTGATTAGATAGGGGGATTATATGAAAAAAGTAGTTATTGTTGGGGCTTCAAGAACGCCAATGGGAGGCTTTCATGGAGAAATGAGCCAAGCAACAGCACCCGAGTTAGGTGGCGCTGCGATAAAAGGCGCAATAGAAAATGCTGGTGTTAAAAATGAAAGTATAGATGAAGTCATCATGGGCAATGTTTTGTCTGCTGGTCAAGGGCAAGCTCCAGCCAGACAGGCATCGTTTAAAGCGGGCCTCTCCGAAAACGTTCCTGCTGTTACGTTGAATAAGATGTGTGGATCAGGTCTAAAGTCTGTTATATACGCACACGATCAGATAAAAGCTGGAACCAGTGAGTTGGTGGCAGCGGGTGGCATGGAGAGTATGACTAACGCTCCTTACCTTTCTCCAAAAATGAGAGCTGGCGCACGTGTTGGTCATCAACAAATGTATGACCATATGTTCCTAGACGGGTTGGAAGACGCTTATGAGCCAGGAAGATTGATGGGCACATATGCAGAAGATACGGCTGAGTTATTTCAATTCACCAGAGAACAGCAAGATGAATATGCTATAGGTTCGTTAAATAATGCTCTAAGTGCTCAAAAAGAGAACGCCTTTGATAAAGAAATTTCACCAGTTACCATTAAAACAAGGAAGGGTGACGTAACCATTAAAGAGGACGAGCAACCTAAAAATGCACAACCAAAAAAAATTCCAAATTTAAAGCCTGCATTCAAAAAAGATGGAACAGTTACTGCAGCTAACTCGTCTTCAATTTCTGATGGTGCAGCAGTACTATTAGTTAGCTCCGAAGAAAGAGCTAACGAGCTTTCACTTCCTGTACGAGCAACAATTTTGGGGCATACTGTCCATGCTCATAAGCCAGGAATGTTTACTACAGCACCTATTCCAGCGGCTAAGAAGTTGCTAGAAAGAGTAGGATGGTCAACAGACGAAGTTGATTTGTGGGAAGTAAATGAAGCTTTCGCGGTTGTCCCTATGGGTTTCATGAAGGAGCTAAACATTCCTAGAGAAAAGATAAATGTTAATGGTGGTGCCTGTGCCCTAGGACATCCAATTGGAGCGTCGGGAGCTAGAATTCTTGTGACGCTACTTAATGCACTAGAAAAAAGAAATTTGAAAAAAGGTATTGCGGCTATTTGTTTAGGCGGTGGTGAGGGTCTAGCAATGGCTATAGAAAGACCATGAAGATTTCAGAGAATACTTCGGCACTAGTTACCGGAGGAGCATCTGGACTAGGCTTAGCGGTAGTCGAAAAATTTGTTTCTTTAGGAGCAAAAGTTGCCGTATTCGATATGAATGAAGAGGAAGGCTCAAAAGTCGCCAGTCAACATGGAGTTACCTTTGAGATAGTGGATGTATCTGACCCTCAATCAGTGGCGGATGGCCTTAGTTCAATAAGAGAGAGAATTGGGCAGGAAAGCGTTTGCGTGAATTGTGCAGGTATTGGGTTTTCTCAAAAAACGGTTTCTAAGGGTCGAAACCATCAATTTGAGTTATTTGATAAAACAATTCGTATAAACCTAATTGGTACTTTTAACGTGGCGTCTCAAAGTGCTCTGGGTATGTCAGAGCAGAACGCCGTTTTAAGCGATGATCAAGAAAAAGGTGTTATAATTAATACTGCATCAGTTGCTGCTTTCGATGGTCAAATCGGACAGATCGCTTACTCAGCTTCTAAGGGTGGTGTGGTTGGAATGACATTACCAATGGCGCGCGATTTAGCTCAAGATGGAATTAGGGTAGTTACAATTGCGCCAGGTCTCTTTAGTACGCCTATGTTACGAAGCTTACCGGAGGATGTTCAGGATGCCCTGGGCAAATCGGTACCCTTTCCTCCGAGACTGGGGTCACCCTCAGAATTCGCTGATTTAAGTGTCCAGATTATAGAAAATAGTATGCTCAACGGAGAGACAATTCGGTTGGATGGTGCGATCCGTATGGCACCAAAATAGAGGCTCGTGTAAAGATGTTTAATGCAACAATGGATTTTGGCTTGGGGGAAGATATAGATGCGCTCAGAGAGACCGTTAGGAAATTTGCGCTAGAAGAAATTGCTCCAAAGTCGGCAGAGGTAGATAGGTCCAACGACTTTCCCATGGAGCTTTGGGAGATGATGGGGAATTTGGGCTTGCATGGAATAACGATCTCTGAAGAGTTTGGCGGTGTCGATATGGGGTATCTTGCCCATTGTGTAGCGGTTGAGGAAATCAGTAGAGCCAATGCGGCAATAGGAATGTCATATGGAGCGCACTCGAATTTGTGCATAAACCAAATTTATAGATGGGGAAACAAGCAACAAAAAAATAAATATTTACCAAAATTAATAACTGGTGAACATATAGGATCGCTCGCGATGTCGGAGCCAAGTGCTGGCTCTGATGTTGTTTCAATGAAGCTAAAGGCAGAAAAACGAAATGATTATTATTTACTAAATGGATCAAAAATGTGGATTACCAATGGGCCTGATGCTGATACCCTTGTTGTGTATGCGAAAACTGATGTATCGGCAGGCCCCAAGGGAATAACTGCTTTTCTTATAGAAAAAGGTATGGAAGGTTTTTCTACGGGAAAGAAACTTGATAAACTTGGAATGCGTGGATCGAATACGTCAGAGTTGATTTTTGAAAATTGCGAAGTGCCCTATGAAAATGTTCTTGGGGAAGAAGGGAAGGGTGTAAATGTTCTTATGTCTGGACTTGACTACGAAAGAGTAGTTTTAGCAGCGGGTCCGGTTGGCATAATGGCTGGTGCGATGGATGTGGTAGTACCCTATATCCACGAAAGAGAACAATTTGGTAAACCTATCGGTACTTTCCAATTAATGCAGGGAAAGATCGCTGATATGTACACTACCATGAATGCATGCAGATCATATGTCTATTCTGTAGCAAGAGCATGCGATGAAGGACAAACGACGAGAAAAGACTCAGCTGGGTGCATACTTTATGCAGCTGAGAAAGCAACCCAAATAGCACTAGATGCAATCCAATGTCTTGGTGGCAACGGGTATATTAATGATTATCCCACAGGCAGACTTCTACGCGATGCAAAACTCTATGAGATCGGTGCAGGTACTTCAGAAATTAGACGCATGCTTATTGGAAGAGAGTTATTTGAAGAAACAAAGCTAAGCTAATGAAAAACGTCGGGTCTGAAAGACCATCTAATTCTAAGGAATTCACAGAAAATTATTCTGCAATGGAGAAAGCCATTGAAAAAGTGGATAGCTTGGCAAAAAGGCTGATAGCAGGTGGCTCAGAAAGTTCAAAAGCACGCCATGTAAAAAGAGGTAAAATGCTGCCAAGAGACAGAGTAGCAAATCTACTTGACACTGGATCATTTTTTTTGGAAGTAGGGCTCTTTGCTGCCAACGGTGAGTATAAAGATGAAGTACCTTCCGCTGGTGCGATAGCAGGCGTTGGGCTTGTTTCCAAGCGACTTTGTATGATTATTTGTAATGATGCAACAGTGAAGGGTGGAAGTTACTATCCTCTGACTGTAAAAAAACACCTCAGAGCACAGGAAATTGCAGCTGAAAATAATCTCCCATGTATCTATCTTGTAGATAGTGGTGGTGCAAATCTACCGTCTTGGGATGACGTGTTTCCTGACAAAAATCATTTTGGACGAATATTTTTCAATCAGGCACAAATGAGCGCGAGAGGTATACCACAAATTGCGGTTGTTATGGGGTCGTGTACTGCTGGTGGGGCATATCTGCCTGCTATGTCAGATCAAACAATAATTGTGAAGAACCAGGGCACAATATTTTTAGCTGGCCCACCTCTTTTAAAACAAGCTACCGGTGAAATTGTCGATGCAGAAACGCTAGGTGGTGGAGACACTCATGCCAGATTATCAGGTGTTGCTGATTATTTGGCAGATAATGATGAGCATGCGATATCTTTAACCAGAATGATTATAAGTGATCTATCGTCAGTCTCGGAATACAAACGCTTAAATTATAATCCACCAGTGCTTGATCCGAATGACCTACTTGGGTTTGTGAATTCTGATCCAAAGAAAGGCTTCGATATATTCAATTTGATTGGGCGCATTGTTGACGGATCCAAATTTTCAGAATTTAAAGCGACTTATGGAGAAACACTTGTATGTGGTTTTGCTAAGGTTTGTGGAGTTGAGGTTGGTATTATAGGAAATAATGGAGTTTTGTTTTCTGAGAGTTCAAAAAAAGGGGCTCACTTTATAGAACTTTGTTGTCAAAGAAAAATACCCTTACTTTTTCTACAAAATATAACGGGATTTATGGTTGGGAAAAAATATGAGCAAACTGGTATTGCGAGCGATGGTGCCAAACTTGTTCATGCCGTATCTTGTGCCAATGTTCCTAAAATAACCGTTATAGTGGGAGGCTCATATGGCGCTGGTAACTACGGTATGTGTGGTCGCGCTTTTGGACCTCGATTTGTGTGGACATGGCCTAATGCAAAGGTCGCCGTTATGGGAGGCGAGCAGGCTGCTGGGGTAATGGCAGAAGTAAATATTACTGCAGCGAAATCAAAGGGTAAGAAACTTTCAGAGAAAGAAATAAATAACATTAAAAAACCAATTTTGGACATGTTTGCGCATAAGTCTGAAGCTACGTTCGCGTCAGCACATTTATGGGACGATGGAATTATCGACCCAAGAAAAACTAGAGAAGTCGTTGCTTTATCTCTTGAAATTGCAATGAATGCACCTGTTCAAGAGACAAAGTTCGGTGTCTTTAGGATGTAATGATGTTCAAAAGTATCTTAATTGCTAATCGAGGAGAAATTGCGCGCCGTTTAATTAAGTCAGCTAGGCGCCTTGGAATAAAAACATATGCAGTCTATTCAGAAGTGGATAAAAATTCTATGCATACAAAAGAGGCGGACGTTGCAGTTTGCATCGGCCCCGCAGAATCTAAAAAAAGTTATTTAAATATAAAAAAGGTTATTGAGGTCGCTGAGGAAAATAAGATCGAAGCAATACACCCCGGCTATGGCTTCCTTTCAGAGAACTACCTTTTTGCAAAAAAGGTTGAGGCAAGTGGAATTACATTTATTGGCCCCAGTTGGAAGTCGATAAAAGCAATGGGTAATAAGAATAATGCAAAAGAAATTATATCGTCGGCTAGTATTCCGTTGCTTAGTGGTTTTTTAGTTGATAAGGAAAAACCAGTTGATAACAAAAAGAAGGCGAAAGAAATAGGCTTTCCAGTTATTGCCAAAGCAGCGGCTGGTGGTGGAGGTAAAGGAATGAGAGTTGTGTATAACGAAAGTGACCTACAAGACTCCATTGAAGCAGTTACAAGAGAAGCTCAAAGTAGCTTTAAAGACGATGAGGTGATAATTGAAAAATATATCAAAGGCGGCAAACATATTGAAATTCAAATTGCAAGAGATAATCATGGAAATTGCATACATCTATTCGACCGTGATTGTTCATCACAAAGGAGATACCAGAAAGTTTTAGAGGAGGCGCCATCCTTATCAATTCCCGAACCAACAAAACGAAGAATGTATAAGGCTGCAATAGATATTGCTAACAAAATAGATTATAGAGGCTTGGGGACTATAGAATTCATAGTCGATGTTCAATCTCATAAAGACCAGTTACCTTTTTTCTTTCTTGAAATGAATACAAGGCTGCAGGTAGAGCATCCTGTTACAGAGGAAATTTTAGGTATGGATCTTGTTGAGTTACAGATAAACATTGCAGCAGGAAAAAAACTAGATATCGATAATCGCAAGGTGATACCCCAGGGTCATGCAATAGAAGCCAGAATATATGCTGAAGATCCTAGAAATGACTTTTTACCCAGCCCTGGGTCCATTAAAGCTTTGAATCTTCCAAATGAAGGGAGATTTGATTTTGGTGTCAGATCTGGTGATTACGTAAGTACATTTTACGATCCAATGTTAGGAAAAGTTATAGTGCATGCTCATGATAGAGAAGAAGCTAGGACCAAGCTTATTGGTTGTTTAGAAGAATTAAAGGTTCAGGGAATTGAAACAAATATAGATTTTCTAAGCTACATTTTGGATAGCGAAATATTTAGAAAGGATATAATCCAAATTGCAGACCTTGATGATCTGGCTTTAAAATTTAAAAAACTTTTACCAAACCCAACTGATATAGTAGCAGCTACCCTAATTATTTTAAACTCAGAAGCACAAATTAAGAATAGAATGTGGAGGCTATGGGGGACTGGCTCTGCAAATATTTTATTAAGACAGCAAGAACAAAGCTATGCGATAAGGGTTAATTCAAACGATGGAAGAAAATTCCAATTAAATTTTGGAGATGAAATATTCGTGGTAGAAAACGTGTTTTTAAGTAAAAAAAGCATTTCATTTGATGTGAACCAAAGATTGGTTAGCTCTGATTTTAAAGCAAAAGACAAAATACTAAATTTATACAGAGGGGGAATAAAATTTGTTTTTGAAAATATCACTAACATATATCAGAGCAATGAAGTTGATGTGCAAGAGAGAAAAATTATTGCACCTATAACCGGAAGTATTGCAAAAATTTTGGTAAAAAATGGGCAGATGGTATCCAAAGATGAAGCAGTGGTATTCATAGAAGCAATGAAAATGGAGTACAAGTTAGTTGCGCTTAAAAGTGGGAAAGTTTTAGGATTAAAAAATAAAAAAGGTGACTTGATTGAAAAAGGTGAGACACTTTTAGAAATAGAATGAGATGGTTGAGACAATAAATATTTTTGAGGTAGGGCCTAGAGATGGTCTGCAAAACATTAAAAATGAAATCCCAATAAACAAGAAAATTGAACTAATTAATATTCTGAGTACTACTGGAATAGAAAAAATCGAATGTGGTAGTTTTGTGAGTGCAAAGTGGGTTCCTCAGATGAGGGGCACCAATGAAATTTTTGAGAAAATAATAAGAGGAGACGGTGTTAAATACACGGCTTTGACACCAAACCTAAAGGGTTTTGAAAATGCATTGCAAGCTAAGGTAGATGAGGTCGCAGTCTTTGCTGCTGCGTCAGAGACTTTTTCTCAAAAAAATGTCAATTGCTCAATAGATGAAAGTCTAGCAAGATTCCGGGATATTTTCGAAAAGGCTAGGCAAAAAAAGATACCCGTGAGAGGGTATGTGTCATGTGTAGTAGAGTGTCCTTATGAAGGTTATGTTGCTCCAAAACGTGTTTTGGAGGTCACCTCAAAGCTTCTTGACATGGGATGCTATGAAGTTTCTTTGGGAGACACAATTGGCAAGGGAACTCCAAAAAAAACTGATGAACTACTTAATGTTATATGTGAAAGTTTAAATCCAGAGCAACTTGCTGGTCATTTTCACGATACATCAGATAATGCAATTAAAAATGTTGAAGTCGGTCTCAAATATGGAATAACAACATATGACACCGCGATAGGTGGACTTGGAGGTTGCCCTTATGCCCCTGGTGCAAAGGGGAACTTAAGCACGGTACAGCTGATAAACGCTATTGGAATCGAGAATTTTTTGGGTATTCCAGACTTAGAAATGCTGTTATGTGCTGAAAAATATTTGTTTAATTTGCTTAAAAACTGATCAATTTATGAATTTTGATTAAAAAATGTGCATAATAATCGCATCTTACGTCACGTAATAAAGTCTTGTCGCTTCACTTTTAATGTTCAAGTAATAAATTAAAAATGTACATAAGGATCGGGGGGTGCATGTGCAAAAAATGCGTGCAGCCGACTGCTAGGAAGACCGCACGCAAATGCAACATAGTGCCGGTCTAAGCTAATAGATAAGCAAAAATAAACAAGCTTTTTATTTACTTCGTGATGGCGCGCTTATTGGAGTTAAAATATTATGATAAGAAAAAATTTATATGGCTTAGTAACGAGTATAGTTCTTTTAACATCAACCGTACCTTCGTTTTCAGATATTAAAATAGGGATATTACATTCATTATCTGGTACGATGGCTATATCCGAAACAACTCTAAAAGATACAATGCTGATGCTTATAGAAAAGCAGAATGCAAAAGGTGGTATAAATGGAGAGAAACTAGTTCCAGTAGTTGTTGATCCAGCTTCTGACTGGCCACTTTTTGCTGAAAAAGCTAGAGAGTTATTAACCGTTCAAGAAGTGGACGTTATGTTTGGATGCTGGACCTCTGTTTCCCGAAAGTCCGTATTACCTGTCATAGAAGAACTTAATGGGTTACTTTTTTATCCTGTACAGTACGAGGGGGAAGAAAGTTCCAAAAATGTCTTCTACACCGGAGCAGCACCAAACCAGCAGGCCATCCCGGCAACAGATTACTATTTGGAAGAACTCGGTGTAGAGAAATTTGCATTGTTGGGTACGGACTATGTTTATCCTAGAACTACCAATAAAATTCTCAATCAGTACCTTATTGATAAAGGAATACCGGCATCAGATATTTTTGTTAACTATACTCCATTTGGTCACTCCGACTGGTCTAAAATTGTTGCTGACGTAGTCGCTTTGGGAGCAGATGGAAAAAAGGTTGGTGTAATTTCAACAATTAATGGTGATGCTAATATTGGATTTTATAAGGAGTTGGCTGCTGCAGGTATTTCAGCAGATGATATTCCAGTGGTAGCGTTTTCTGTGGGTGAAGAAGAGCTGTCTGGGCTTGATACAGCAAATTTAGTGGGGCACTTAGCAGCATGGAATTATTTTCAAAGTGCAGAGTCTGATTTGAATGATGCCTTTATTAAAGATTGGAAAGCGACCATGGGCGATAATCGCGTTACCAATGATCCAATGGAGGCACATGTAATCGGGTTTGAGATGTACGTTAAGGCTGTCGAAAAAGCTGGAACGACTGATGTAGATGCAGTTCGAAAAGCAATGTACGGTTTAAAGGTGCCAAATTTGACGGGTGGAATGGCTGAAATGCTTCCAAATCACCATCTTGCGAAGCCTGTATTAATTGGCGAAATACAAGCTGACGGGCAGTTCGATATTATCAGTCAGACCTCTGAGGTACCTGGAGATGCTTGGACAGATTACCTGGCAGAGTCCAAGCCTTTGATGTCAGATTGGAAAGATATGGGTTGTGGCATGTATAATACTGAAACTAAGACGTGTGTGCAGATGAAGTCCAATTATTGACCATGATCTTGGATTATTGTGGGGATATTTTATCCCCACAACTTTTTTGGAACTAGTTAAGTGAAAAGGTTTTTTATTTTTGTTGGAGTAATGTTGTTTGCCTCTGCGTCAGTTGCATCTGACAAAGATCTAAGAGAGTTTATTTGGACGAATAAAGCTAGTTTCCATAAGAGTTCTTCAAAGACGATAAGTCCTGTAATTGACAGCCTTTTGGAACTAAATTCTGGCGGTACAGAGAAGTTCTTATTAAGGTGGCTCTCTAAAGAACTTTGGTTTAGGAAATCTGATGGATTAGTCGTAACAGCAAAGAAGCTAGAGAAGAAATCTTATAAGATATTTGATGTAATTGATGAACAACTGATTGACGTTGTTGACAAAAAAAAGATAAAGCAAATTAAGCCAAACAGTGGTGTAAGGGCAATTATTTCTTCGGCCCTAGTACAATTCCAACTTTTGAATGCAGATCCCTCTATACGATCAAAGACCTTAGACTCAATTGCAAGAAAACCAGAAGAAAGATTTAGGTTGCCATTGAGAAAGGCTATTGAAATAGAAAAAAATCTGAAAATAAAAAATAGAATGATCAGATTGGAAAAGTTATTAACAGTAAGGTTCGAGAAGAATATTTCACAGAGAGTTGAAGTAATTCGATCTTTAAAAAATGATCTAGGCATAGATGTAAGAGGAGTTTTAAACCAAATAATAAGGACTGCATTAAAAGCTGAGAAGGTAATCCCAGACAATATTAATATTTCTCAGATATTGGAGCCCGAGACAGGAGCGATTGACCAATACGACTTTTTGGAGACAAATCATTCTAGCACGATTGACGGTTCATTTACTGACCTTGATGCCTACTTAATGCTAGTTAAAGAAGAAAAAGCGCCTGAAATTTTAACACAAAAAAAACTTAAAGATATTCTCACTCAACAGGCCGAGATTGGAAATATCCAGAGAGAGGAGGCGCATTCACTTGATAGTTATCAAAAAAGAAATAGGGTGCTTAACCGGCTGATAAAAAATGGGAAAGTAGAGCCTGTGGTTTCAAGAGAAGATATGAAGAATATTGTCTCGCAATATGTGTTTTATGAAGAATACGCGGAAAGTTCGAGGGAGGTAACAAATGCTGCAACAGAGACACTCAATGAAATTAATGGTCGGGTATCAGTCTTTAGCTTCGTAGATTTAATCTTAGAGGGTCTAAGTCTTGCGTCAATTTATTTTTTAGCTGCAATCGGCTTAGCAATAACATTTGGTGTCATGCGAGTAATTAATATGGCACATGGTGAATTTATCATGATGGGTGCTTATTCAGGATATGTAGTCCAACTTTTCGTTACAAATTATACTTTATCTATACTTATTGCTATTCCTGTTGCTTTTCTCGTTACCTTTTTCGCCGGAATTGTAATGGAAAGATTGGTAATTAAAAAATTGTATAAAAGACCATTAGAAACTTTACTGGCTACGTTCGGAATAAGCATCGCACTTCAACAACTAGCAAAAATTATATTTGGAACCCAGGCTAGACCTTTGACATCACCTGAATGGCTAGACGGAGCGTTGATATTCAATGAGATTATTTCAATAAGTTGGATTAGGGTAGCTATTTTTGTTTTGAGCATCGCCTTTACAATTATTTTAATTTACGTTCTAAACAGAACTCGCTTTGGACTGGAGACGCGAGCCGTTACCCAAAATCCTTCCATGGCTGCTAGTATGGGAGTTAATCCTGATCAGATAAACATGTTTACTTTTGGCTTAGGTTCTGGGATAGCAGGCATCGCGGGTGTTGGCATTGGTTTATATGCTAAAGTTACTTCTGAGCTTGGCAATGATTATATTGTACAAAGCTTCATGACAGTAGTGGTTGGAGGTGTGGGTAGTATATGGGGAACATTGGCTGGAGCTACTTTAATTGGCCTTTTACAAAAAGTAATTGAGTGGTTTAATCCGTCAAACACGTTGGCTGCCCAGACATATATGATTATTTTCATAATTATTTTTATACAGTTTAGACCTCGAGGGATCGTAGCTCTACGAGGAAGAGCCGCAGGAGACTAAGTATGAATTTTATAAAAAGAAATCAAAGTTTAAATTTTGTGATATTTTTTTTTCTATTTTCTCTTTTTGTAACGATAGCGAGTGAACTTGCAATGGGCTTATTGTCTACTAGTTTTGTTAAAGTGTTAGGAAAAACCTTGATGCTGTGTCTGGCTGCGATTGCCCTAGATTTAGTCTGGGGATACTGTGGGATACTTTCACTAGGCCATATGGCGTTTTTTGCATTGGGCGGTTATTTAATTGGCATGTGGCTAATGTATGAAAGGACAAAAGAAATAGTTATAAGTGCTGCAAGTGAGCAGCTAATCCCTTTAACTCCAGAAGAGACTAAAGAAGCTATTGGAAATCAGATATTTGGAGTGGTAGGTGGGTCTGATATTCCAATCATTTGGATTTTTGCGGACTCTTTAATAATTCATCTTCTACTAATTGTAATTATACCTGGCCTACTGGCATTGGTTTTTGGTTGGCTAGCCTTTCGCTCAAGAGTCACAGGCGTATATTTGTCAATTCTAACTCAAGCCATGACTTTAGCATTATCGCTCTACTTATTCCAAAATGATAGCGGATTGAGAGGCAATAATGGGCTTTCCGGATTACAAAATATTCCTGGATATGGAAACCTTACACAAGACGTAATTTCAGTCATATTTCTTTGGCTATCGACATTTGCTCTCTGTTGCGGCTTTTACATAGCGTCTATCATTACCAAATCAAAGCTTGGTAACTTGCTAGTGGGTATTCGAGATGATGAAGCTAGAGTTCGTTTTCTAGGATATAATGTCGAGCTTTATAAATTACTTATATTTGTTGTTACGGCAATAATGGCAGCAATTGCTGGAAGCCTTTACTATCCTCAAGCAGGAATAGTTAATCCAACTGAACTGGCACCAATAGCGTCAATATATCTAGCTGTTTGGGTCTCAATTGGAGGGAGAGGAAAGTTAATTGGAGCCGTTTTGGGGGCTGCGTTTGTATCTTTAATATCTAGCTTTTTTACAAGTGGTCAAATACCTAATATTGATTTTTGGATTATTAATATCAACTGGGTCGACTGGTGGCTTATTATACTTGGTCTTAGTTTTGTAAGTATCACCCTAGCTACTCAAAATGGATTGTTTGGTTTGATAGAAAAAGTAAAAGAAAGAGTGATAAACAAATGAACGATTTGCTAGAGGTTCGGAACATATCTGTTTCTTTTGACGGGTTCAAAGCAATTAACAGTTTAAGCTGGTCGATAGGATACCCTGAGCTAAGAGCAATTATTGGCCCTAATGGTGCTGGAAAAACAACACTTATGGATATAATATCTGGAAAAACAAAGGCTGATAGCGGTAAGGTTCTCTGGGATGAGGTGGCAATACCACTCACCCAGAAGAGTGAATACCAGATTGCTAAACTGGGGATAGGAAGAAAATTTCAGCGCCCTACTATATTCGAAGAGCAATCTGTGGAAGAAAATATAGTTGTTTCACTAAAAAACAACAGGGGCTTCTTTGCCGCCCTAACTTATAAGTATACTGATCAAGAAAAATTAAGAGTTGGCGAAATTGCAAGCACAATAAAATTAACAAGTCTGCTTTCAAAAAAAGCAGGTGAACTTAGTCATGGACAGAAACAATGGCTTGAAATAGGGATGTTACTATCTCAAGACCCAAAATTATTGCTTATTGATGAGCCAGCGGCAGGAATGACTACAGAGGAGCGGAATATGACCGTTCAATTGCTACGTGAATTATCAAAAACGAAGTCAATAATTGTCGTCGAACATGATATGGACTTCATAAGAAATTTGGGTTGTAGAGTTACAGTACTGCATGAGGGCTCTGTTCTAGCAGAAGGTAGCATTGACCATGTCTCAAAAAATAAAGAAGTTGTAGAGGTTTATCTTGGACGCTAAGCATTTTATTCTGGAGAATATTGATATGCACTATTCTGGTTCACAGATTTTATTTGATATTAATTTTAAAGCCGAAATTGGAAAGATAACAAGTGTGATTGGACCAAACGGAGTTGGGAAAACGGCGCTACTCAAAGTAATGTCAGGGTCGCATCCAATTTCAAAGGGAACTTACTACGCATTAGATAGTAATGTTAACAACTCAAATCAGTATGATTTGGCAAGAAATGGCATTGCTTATGTTCCTCAGGGAAGAGAAATTTTTCCTTTATTATCCGTTAAAGAAAATTTAGAGATAGGTTATTCTTGCCTTGAAAAAGAAAAAAGATTTATACCAAGACAGATATTTGAAATGTTCCCAGTCCTTTCCAATATGCTGAATAGAAGAGGGGGGGATTTATCTGGTGGTCAGCAACAGCAATTGGCAATTGCAAGAGCTTTAGTTACTAGACCAAGACTACTACTACTTGATGAACCAACAGAGGGTATTCAGCCAAATATTATCATGCAGATTGGAAAAGTTATCGGTTCTCTAAGAGAGGAAGGTTCTATAGCTATTGTTCTGGTAGAGCAGTATTTTGATTTTGCTTATGAATTGTCTGATTATACTTATGTGATGAAGCGAGGAAGATTTGTTCTTGAGGGAAAAACAAATAAATTAGAAAAAAAACAACTATTGGAAGCTGTTAGTTTATAGTATTCTACTATAGATATTTTTTTGAAGAGCTATATGTATCAGCCACTTGAAAGAGCTACAGGAACACTAAAGGCTACAATCATAGGTAGTCAGAATAAAATTGGCGAACTTTATCAGGAAGGCTCGTCAAGGATCTTTTTTCCTAAAAACTTTTCCAAAATTAAAGAGTGTGTTGTTATTAATACAGCTGGTGGTATTACAGGAGGTGACAAATTTGAATGTTCGATAGAAGCGGCTGAAGAAAGTTCGATTGTCGTAACAACACAGGCGTCAGAAAAAATTTATAAAGCGAGCAATGGATCAGCAGAGGTCGAAGTAACTTTTTTCGTACGTAGAAACAGTAAATTACTTTGGCTGCCGCAAGACACCATACTTTTTTCAAAGAGTGATCTCTCAAGAAAGATTACGATATTTATTGAAGATAACTCAGAATTTCTAGCCTTTGATCAGATAGTTCTTGGCCGATCCGCAATGGGAGAAAATATTCAAAAATCGAATTTTAATGATAGGTGGAAAATATATAAGGGAGATAAATTGATATATTTTGACCAGTCAGGGTGGAGAGAAAGTGTCCCATTACACTGTGCAGGTTTAAAGGGTATAAAGTCTTACGCGTCATTTTACTATGTAGGGGCCAAATCAGTGGTTTACGAACAAAAATTAAAAAATCTGAAAAAAGATAATAAAAATGTGTATTTTGGAAGCAGTCTAAGAAATGATTGCTTGCTAGTACGAATGTTTGGGTCAGATGCAAAAGCAATTAAAGATAGAGCTATACATTTACTATTGGAGATTTGGCAAGTGGATACGCCTAATGTGTGGAAAGTATAAATAAGGGAGATATAAATGAATCTGTCGCCTCGTGAAAAAGACAAATTAATGATAGCAGTGGCAGCAATGGTAGCGACTGACCGCAAAAATAGAGGAGTAAAACTAAACCATCCGGAAGCGATAGCTCTTATTACAAACTTTGTAATGGAGGGGGCCAGAGACGGTCGGTCCGTAGCGGATCTTATGTCAGCTGGGGGAACCATAATTTCCAAAGAGGATTGTATGGAGGGGGTACCTGAAATGATACATGAAGTTCAAGTTGAAGCAACTTTTCCAGATGGCACTAAATTAGTGACAGTGCATCACCCAATCAGATAGAGGAAAAAATGATACCAGGAGAGATTATTATATCAGAAAGAGAGTTAGAGATTAATTCAGGCTCAGAAGCTATAGAAGTTGAGGTGTCCAATACTGGAGACCGCCCTATTCAAGTAGGAAGTCACTATCATTTTTTTGAGACCAATGAAGCATTAAAATTTTCAAGAGAGAAATCAAGAGGTATGAGACTTGATATTATCTCCGGAACGGCGATACGGTTTGAACCAGGCCAAACGAAAACTATAAATTTGATTTCTTTTCATGGGGACAGAAAAGTATATGGGTTTAATAAAAAAATAATGGGTGATTTATAATGGCACAGAAAGTTTCTAGAGAAAAGTATGCAAGCATTTTTGGGCCAACAACTGGAGACAGAGTGAGATTGGCTGATACTGAACTATTTGCAGAGGTTGAACACGACTACACTGTATATGGAGAGGAAGTAAAGTTCGGTGGTGGTAAAGTCATAAGAGATGGAATGGGACAGAGCCAAGTTACGAGAGCAGATGGAGCAGTTGATTTAGTCGTAACTAATGCATTAGTAATCGATTACTTAGGAATATACAAAGCAGATATCGGTGTAAAAGATGGAAGGATCCACTCTATAGGAAAAGCGGGAAACCCAGACATTCAAAGTGGAGTAAATATAATAGTTGGTCCAGCAACAGAGGTCATCGCTGGGGAAGGAAAAATTCTGACAGCTGGTGGAATGGATGCTCATATTCATTTTATTTGTCCCCAACAAATTGAAGATGCACTTCATTCGGGACTCACTACCATGTTAGGGGGCGGAACTGGTCCTGCGCATGGAACACTTGCAACCACATGCACCCCAGGTCCTTGGAACATTGGGAAAATGCTGCAATCAGCCGATGCCTTTCCTATGAATTTATCTTTCGCTGGGAAAGGGAATGCAAGTCTACCCGAGGCTCTAAGGGAACAAGTCAGGGCAGGCGCTTCTTCTCTTAAGCTTCATGAGGACTGGGGCACTACGCCAGGAGCTATTGATTGCTGTTTAAAGGTAGCTAACGAATTAGATGTGCAAGTAATGATTCATACCGATACTCTCAATGAGAGTGGATTTGTAGAAAATACTATTAAGGCGATTGGGGGACGAACAATACATGCTTTCCATACTGAGGGAGCTGGGGGTGGACACGCGCCGGATATTATTAAGCTCGCTGGAGAAGAAAATGTTATTCCCTCCTCGACCAACCCAACCAGACCATATACCGTCAATACTATTGAAGAGCATCTGGATATGTTAATGGTATGTCATCACCTTGACAAATCTATACCTGAGGATGTCGCTTTTGCAGAAAGCAGGATTAGAAAAGAAACAATTGCAGCAGAGGATATACTTCATGATGTTGGTGCTATGTCCATTATTGCTTCCGATAGCCAAGCAATGGGCCGCGTTGGAGAAGTTATTATCCGAACATGGCAAACAGCCGACAAAATGAAAAAGCAGCGAGGAAGGTTGTCCGAGGAAAAGGGTGAGAATGACAATCTACGCATAAAAAGATATATAGCGAAATATACCATTAATCCAGCGATAGCACATGGTATGTCAAATCATATAGGCAGTATAGAAATTGGAAAAAGAGCTGACTTCGTTTTATGGAATACAGCTTTTTTTGGTGTAAAGCCTGAAATGGTACTGTTAGGTGGTGTTATTACCTGTGCTCAAATGGGAGATCCCAACGCGTCTATCCCAACTCCTCAACCGGTATATAGCAGACCGATGTTCGGTGCGTATGGAAGGTCAATGGAGACAAACTCAATCATATTTGTTTCTCAATCGGCAAGTGAAAATAAAGGCCTAGATGAGCTTGCTTTAAGGAAAAAAATTGTTCCCATAGAGAATACAAGAAATATATCCAAAAAAAGTATGAAGCTGAACGATCGATGTCCAGAGATTGAGGTGGATCCTGAAACTTATGAAGTACGGCTAGATGGAGAATTAATAACTTGTGAGCCCGCTAAAGAATTACCTATGGCACAGCGATATTTTTTATATTGATATGGATACAGTAGAAGAAATCACAGAGAAAAGTTTGGAGTTTAATGATACTATTTCTCTAGATTTTGATGCACGATTTAAACGAAAAATAAAACTTGTTTCGGATAGTGGTTATGAGTTTTTTTTATCATTGGATAAAGCAACTGAATTACCGGTTAATGGTACATTAATTTTAAAAAGTAAAAAAAAGATAAAAGTATTAGCCGCTAAAGAAGCACTTATGCGTGTAGAAACGAAAAATACGATCGATCTAATGAAAGCTATATGGCATATTGGCAATCGGCATTTAAATTGTGCTATCAGTAACGACGCTATTATATTAAGAGAAGATAAGGTAATTGCAGATATGCTTAAAAAACTAAACTGTAAAGTTTCATATTTCCAAGATTGCTTCACACCTCTCTCAGGCGCGTATGGGGTAGGTCGAACCTTTACCCATACCCACTAGTTATCTGAACTATCATGTATAGAAAAAACCAATTAATGTTTCAATGGCTTTCACCGAGCTTTCCTACAGGGAGCTTTAATTTTTCACAGGGGCTTGAGTATGCTGTTAGTCAATCGATGGTTAAAAATGAAGCTGATTTAGTTGTGTGGATTGAAAATAATCTAGAACATGGTTTTTTAAGGAATGACGCAATATTCTTAAAGCTGGCTTATCAAATCTCGACAGATAAAGATTTAGATGATTTAACAGAGTTATGTTTGGCTTTTTCTTGTTCTGCCTTAAAACTTAATGAGCAAGTTATGACCGGAGATAATTTTGCCAAAGCTAGCGATACCCAATTGGGTCTTCCCTATCCTATTGCTCTTGGCACCGCAGCGAAAAAACATAAATTAAAAATAGAGGAATTAGTGCCTTTATTCTTGCAATCGAATATAAGTAATTTGATAGCCGCTGCTCAGCGCCTATTACCTTTAGGCCATAAAAGATCAACAAATATTTTGAAAAATCTTTTCGAAAAAATAAATGAGATATCACACAAAGTGCTATTATCTGGGGACAAGGATTTATTTTCCTCTTGTTATTTGACCGATACGTGCACACTATTGCATGAGGAATTTCAAGGAAAAGTATTTAAGTCTTAGGGGAGTTTTGAGATGGGAGATGCCTTTAGAGTTGGTCTCGGTGGACCAGTTGGAGCTGGTAAAACTAGCCTTACAGCTAGCTTATGTAAGGTCTTTTCAGAATCCCTATCAATGGCTGTAATTACAAATGACATATACACTAAAGAGGATGCGGAAATATTAATGAAAAAACAGGTGATCAACTCGGAAAGGATATTAGCGGTAGAAACGGGTGGATGTCCTCATACAGCAATCAGAGAGGACGCGTCTATTAACTTACAAGCCGTAGATAAGCTATCCGCTAAATTTCCTGATCTCGATCTTATCTTATTGGAAAGTGGAGGAGATAATCTCTCTGCAACTTTCAGTCCAGAACTTGTAGATTATACGATCTTTATGATTGATGTCTGTATGGGAGAAGAAATACCAAGAAAAGGGGGGCCTGCAATAATGAGATCTGACCTTTTAATTATTAATAAAATTGATTTAGCGGAATATGTGGATGTTTCTGTAGACCAAATGCTTCAAGATGCTATTTCTAAAAGAAATGGTAAACCTGTCTTACTTACAAGTTTGAAGGAAGAAAAAGGTGTGGATGCTGTAAAAGGTGAGATTATGAAAATGGGAAATCTTAAAGCGTGAAAAATAAATTTAAAGAGATTGAAGTAAATATCAATCCTCAAGGCGTGTGTGAAATTACTTTGAATAGGCCCGATAAGCATAACGCTATGAGTAGAAAAATGATTGATGAGTTAGAAGAAGCTGGCCAGTATGTAAAAACGCAAGACAGTATTCGACTAGTTTTTCTTCAAGCAAATGGGAAAACATTTTGCGCTGGAGGGGATTTAAATTGGATGAAAGAGCAAGAAAAAAAATCTAAAGAGGAAAAATTGGTTGAGGCTAGAGCGCTGGCAAAAATGTTGGCAACAATGAATAGTCTACCGATGCCATTGATTTCTATAGTCTCTGGAAGTGCATTTGGTGGAGGCCTAGGCCTAATCTCCGTATCTGACACGGTAATTGTTTCTCAAGCTTCAAAGTTTGGCCTTACAGAAACAAGGCTAGGTTTGATTCCCGCGACAATTGGACCATTCGTAATTAAGAAATTAGGAGAAAGTTACGGTCGTAACGTATTTTTCAGTGGTAAGATTTTTGATGCTGAATTGGCCTACAAGATGGGTCTTATTCATTATGTTTGTAAGGATAATAAGGAAATTCGGTCATTAAAATTGCAGGAAATCGATAACATATTAAAATGTTCACCAGACGCAATTAAAAAATCAAAAGAGCTATTGAAGAGCCTTACAGGGGAACAAGCAGAAAATTTTTTCGAGATAACAACAAATATTCTTGCTAGCAGCTGGGAGTCAGAGGAGGGTAAACAGGGTATTAAGGCCTTTTTTGAAAAGAAACCTGCGCCTTGGTTAAAAAAAGGAGAGAGCAATGGACAATAGACCTATTAGCAGATCGGCGATACCAAATTTGGAGGACTTACCAGAGGACGTGAAAACGAAGATTCAGTCAGTGCAAGAAAAGACAGGGTTTGTACCAAATGTCTTTATGATAATGGCAAGAAAACCTGATGAGTTCAGAGGTTTTTGTACCTACTATGATGCTATTATGGAGACAGAATGTAATTTAACGAAAGCCGAATTGGAGATGATCGTTGTGGCTACCTCCGCACAAAATGATTGTCTTTATTGTGTCGTTTCTCATGGAGCGGTTTTGAGAATAAGATCCAAAGATAAAAATATTTCAGACCAAATAGCTATAAACTATAAAAAGAGTAAAATAACTGAGAGACAACGGGCTATGCTAGATTTTGCCGTGAAAGTAGCAAAGGAGTCGCAGAGCATAAATGACTCTGATTTTAAAATTTTAGAAAGTTTTGGTTTTGATCTTGAAGACGCGTGGAGAATAGCCTCAGTTGCGTCTTTCTTTGCTATGAGTAATCGACTAGCAAACACATTTTCAATGTTACCTAATGAGGAATTTTATACCATGGGCCGATAAAAATTTTAGTAACTATTCTATAAAAGTACTAAACAATTATTTTCGGCTCTAATGGAACACTTATTTCTTGATGCTGCTTTTGAAGTTCTATCAATTTGTTGATAAGAGGTTTACTTGCTGGACAAGTTTTTCTAGTTTTTAAAGAAACGTGTAGAAGAAGATGTTCACCGGTAGCAAAAAGTTCTCCTTCTGTATTTTTCAACATATGAAAAACGTGCAATTTTTTCTCAGTTCCCTTTAAAACTTTAGTTTCTATATATACTTCTTGCCCTACCTTAAGCTCGTTTAGGTGCCTAATATTTGTCTCAACGGTGAAATAGGAATTACCAGCTTCGATATAGGCTCTATCACAGCCTATATGGAGCATTACAGCATCTGAGGCATCGCCAAAACAGTTGAGATAACGATATTCTGTCATATGGCCATTATAATCTGCCCATTCAGGAGGTATCGTTTTTGTGTAGGTAATAAGCAGGTCACTACTTATTTTTCCACTAGCTTTTTCTGCCTCTTTTGATTGTTCATCGAAAAGATCTTTCTCATAGCTCGCTAGTATTCGTCCAGATCCCCAACGGTTGTTGCGAAGAGCTTTCTGTAATTCAACCAAGTTTTTGTCCCTAATATCTTCTAACTCGGAGATGCTATACATATCTGATTGAGCATCTGATTGAGAACAAATTTTATCTATTAAATCAGAATTAAACTCTGGTACATCTGTCAATCTGGACCAAGGCCATTTTAGTGCAGGACCAAATTGATCAAGGAAATGACGCATGCCTTTATCTCCTCCAGCAATACGGTAGCTTTCAAACATTCCCATTTGAGCAAATCGTATTCCAAAGCTAGACGTGATAATATCGTCTAGCTCCTTAGTAGTGCAAATATCATCTTTTATAAGCCACAATGCTTCGCGCCACATCGCCTCTAGCATCCTGTCAGCGACAAAAGCATCTATTTCTTTTTTGATTATTATAGGTTCCATGCCTATGTATTCCAATAAATGGTGCACATCATCAATAATTTTCTGATCTCTTTCTTGGCCTGGAACTAGCTCAACCAAAGGCATCAGATACACTGGGTTGAAAGGGTGTGTAACGAGCAAACTTTGAGGATTTTTCATATGCTTTTGAAGGTCAGTGGGCTTGAAACCTGAAGTAGACGACAAAATAATTGAATTATTTGAAATGTGCTCAATTTCTTTATAAAGTTTATGCTTCAATTGTAAATTTTCCGGAAGACTTTCAATTATATAAGTGGACCTTTTTAGAGCATCTTCCAAAGACTTGTCAAAAGTAAGACTGCCCATTTCTCTTAAAGGGGCCTTAGTCAATTGAGAGAAATATTTTTTAGCTCTTTCAACGGATAATCGTGTTCTATTGTAGCTTTCTGGGCTTTTATCAAAAACGTTTACATTTATTCCATTAACCAATAAGCGGGCAGCCCAACCAGACCCTATTACGCCAGCTCCTATACATGTCACACTTAAATTTTCCATAATTATTGTTTTTTCAAACGAAGCTTGTCACGAACTTCTTTCGGTGACATGACCTTACTGCCGAAGTTTTCGATGACATTTACAGCTTTTTCAACCAACTGGTAATTCTTTGCTAACCTTCCTTTTTCCAGCCAAATATTATCTTCCAACCCCACTCTGACATTTCCTCCTGCCAGAGTAGCCATTGCAACATAAGGGATCTGAAATTGCCCTATAGAAAATGCAGACCAAGTCCAGTCTTTTGGAATATTATTCACTAGAGACAGAAACGTATTTATATCATTTGGTGCGCCCCACGGTATACCCATACAAAGCTGTAAAAGAACGGGATCTCTTATCAGACCTTCGTTAACAAGTTTTTTTGCCAGCCACAGATGTCCTGTATCAAAAACTTCAATCTCAGGAAGAATACCTAAATTGGTGATCTTTGAAGCCATCGCCATTAGCATTCCCGGCGTGTTGGTCATTACATAGTTATCCTCAGCAAAATTCATTGTGCCACAATCTAAAGTGCAGATTTCTGGCTTACATGTAACAAGATGCATTATTCTCTCCGATGCCCCTATCATATCTGTTTCTGGTTCTTTAAGTGGCAGTGGGTTTTCAGCGTCGAGACCAAGATAAATATCGCCTCCCATTCCGGTAGTTAAGTTCAAAACGACGTCGGTTTCGGAGTCTCTGATTCTTTTTGTTACTTCTTCATAGAGATCAATGCGACGGCTTGGTATACCGGTTTCGGGATCTCTTACATGACAATGTACAATAGCCGCTCCAGCTTTAGCTGCGTCAATCGCACTATCTGCAATTTCTTTTGGCGACCTCGGCACTTCTCGACTTTTATCTTGTGAACTTCCCGAACCAGTCACAGCACAGGTAATAAATACATTTTTATTAATAGCCAGAGCCATTCTTACCTCATTGAATTAAAGGAAGGTCTTTGATTAATCCTTCTCTAAACTCCTGGTCAGCGATATTAACTAATATTTTTTTGTTATTATCCCAGTATCCATATTTGACCATGCCAACCCCAATATTACTCTCAAAATGAGGTGAGAATGCTCCTGAAGTTAAGCTTCCGACTATAGTTCTTTTATCTATATCAAAAACTTGTAGTGGTCTTGATATTGTTGGAAGTTTAGGCCCTTTATAAATAACACCTTTTATACGTCTTTTAATGCCATATCTGATCTGCCGCTGGAGAACTTTTTTCCCGATATAATCTGCCTCTTTATATATATCCAAGAACTTATCCATATTACATTCCAGTGGTGTGTTCTCAACGGTCATTTCATTACCATAGGATAATAATCCTGCTTCAACTCGATCTATTATGTTTGGAGAACCTGGCCTTATATTTTCTGATCTACCAGCTCCTAAAATTGTTTCCCATAGATATGAACCGAGTTCTGGTCGAGACAGATAGATTTCAAAACCACCAATTCTAGAGTAACCGGTTTTGGCTATTAGTTGAGAAGAGCCATCAAGTGAAAAATAGTCAAAATTGAATTTTTTAATTGAATATATGCGCTCACCAAAAACTTTGGCCAAAACATCAGCAGCTTTTGGTCCTTGTACTGCCAAAGGCCACACGTCAGGTTCTCTTATTCTTACGTTTAAGCCAAAACCAATAGCTAATCCTCTAGCCCACAATAACACATCTGAGTCTGCAACGGATAGATAATAATGATCAGCACTTATTTTGATAAGAATAGGATCATTGATTATGCCACCATTTTCATCGGTCAAGGGAATGTAAAGACATTTTCCTGGTTGAAGTTTTGAGATTGATCTTGGCGTCATTAACTCAATAAGTTTGAGCGAGTCTTTACCTTTAATTTCAACTTGTCTCTGACAGCCAACGTCCCAAATTTGAGCATGTTTTTGTAGGTGCAAATAATCATCTTCAATTGAGTTTTGAAATGACTTAGGAAGTAGTGTATGGTTCACAACGGAAAATCCTGTTACTCCATGCTTTTCAACAGAGGTAGTAAAAGGCGTTCTTCTGATCCTTCTAGAGAAATTCAGTTTATTTTGAATGTTCATTTTTTACTCTCCCGACCACCAAGTAGAGGCGCCGTTTTGAGATACGATGATAGGAATATGGAATTTTTCATTTTCTGAACTGAAAGATACCCTGAAAATTATATCTCTACAGTATATACCTTTTTTCTTCATATGAATATCTGATAGTTTAAATTCAATCTCAAAAATTTCATTGCTTTTTAGGAGAAAGTCAAAGCTCTCTAAAATGCGTCCCCCCGCATCAGTTTTATTAGAAAATATATTCTTTTTTGCTCCATCAGGCTCAATATGTGTAAGGGTAACTGTTAGACCAGCGACATGAGTACCGTTTTCGGAATTTAATACATGTGTACTTATTGAGGGCATTATTATTCTATAGAAGCCTTATCTCTTTTATCGCTTGTAGCCGCAACAATTGGGCTGATAACGCCTCTTGTTTTTACGTTAACACAAGCAGGTTTCCCGCTGTCTATTGCCCGCCTTACAGCTCCTTGAATCTCATCTTTGTGAGTTACCAGCTCTCCATAACCCCCCATTCCCTCAAACATTCCATGAAATGGTATATCTCTGAAATCTGTTGCAAAATGAGAACCATCCTTGAACAATCTTTCCTGCTGTTGCGATATACAATCTAAACCACCATTGTTATCGATAATTATAACAATCGGCAGGTTTTCTTGAAAGGCTGTCTCAATGGATAAACCCCCACTAAGGAAAGCACCATCTCCAGAAATTAATACAATCGTCTTTTCTTTATTGAGCCGCTTTGCCGACAGTGCAAATGATACTCCAACACCTAGCATTGAATAGGAACCAGGGTGCATTATTTGAGAAAGAGCTAACCCATTGGAGGCCATTATATTAACAGCAATTTCCGACCAAAAGTGTGTATTACCTCCATCAAAAACCAAGATATCTTCGTCTGTCATACACTTTTGTACCGAAAGAGAAAGCTCTAAAGGGTGAATTTTTCCACCACTCCATGCTGGAGAATTTGTTGTTTCAACAAGATTGTTTAGCGACGCAGTCACCCATTTTTTTCTTTCCTCAATATTTTTAGCTAGCCAATCTTTTTCTAAAGAGAATTTATCTCCGTTGTATGACTTTAGTAGACATTCAAAAAAAGCTCCAGGATCACTCAAAAGCAAGTGGTCAGCCGCTCTATTAAATTCTATTTCTTCATGCGATCCGTTGACACATATTAACCTCGAAGTCGCTGGAAATAATGGTGGATTGCCGAAATTCATTTGATTATCCAAGCGACCTCCAACCATTATAATGCAGTCAGACTCATTAAACGCAAACTTTGAAGGATGGTACTGATGCACATCGGCAAGCCCTAGAAAGGCCTTGCAATTTTCATTTAATAATTTTTGGTGATATGGCACATTAAAAATTGGTATTTTGATTTCATCACCCACTTGCTTTAACAGATCTTCATTTTTTGACCACCATATCCCGTGTCCACCGATAATTATGGGTTTTTTTGAGGACTTTATAATACCTATTATCTCATTTAGTGCTGAGGGCTCAGGCCATGCTTTATGAGTTTTTGGTACTTTTCTAGTAAATGGACGCTCTATATCTGACGCGCATTCATCAAAGGAAGAAAACATTATGTCTACAGGCATACTTAGATGGACCGGGCCTGGATAACCACTTGTCGCTATTCTCCAAGCTCTATCCACGAACTCAGGAATTCTATTTCCATCTGTTATTGATGCACTGTATTTTGTAAGCGGTCTTGCGATAGAAACGTCATCTATTTCCTTAAATCCTCCAGCACCTTGCTTTTTAAGAGTGGATGAGCCTGTAACAAAAATTACAGGAGATCGTTCCCCCCACGCCTCCATCATGGCAGGTATAGCATTCGCAAATCCCTCTGGACCAACCAAACAAACAGATGGTCTTCTCGAAAGTCTCGTATGGCCGTCTGCCAAATGACCTGCAATTTGTTCATGTGGGCAATTTATCACAGGTATTTGATGATTCATGAAACCCTCAAGTGCAGGGTTACAAAACCCACCTGCAAGTGTAAATACATGGGTTATTCCTTTCTCTTTGAAAGATTTAGCTAAAAGCTGTCCTCCTCTAACCATATTATTATCTTTCATCTGGTACATCCCCCTTATGCGAATAAACTATTTTCATTTTATCCATCGCGCTCACTCCTAAATCAGTTGATGCAAATGCACCCCCATGTAATTTATTGCCTTCGTCTTCTAATTCTTCTGATAAGTCACCCGCAAAAATTTTATTCGCGTAAATCTCAGCATTATCTTTGGGTTTGAAACCAATATGCCCAGAGTCTATGTTGCTCAAATTAGAACGATCATTATCTGATACTCCATAAATAACTGAATAACCGGTGTGCGCAGTATCAATTGCTCTCATAACCAATTGAACTAAGTCATCATATGAGAGCCAACTTGTTAAACTTCTCTGTGTTGTTACCGGTGAACATGTAGCAATTCGTAAGCACACTGCTTCAATACCACATTTATCGTAATACATACGAGCCAAATTTTCAGTAAAACACTTTGATAGCCCATAAAAACCATCTGCCCGGTGTGCAGTTTTCGGCCTTAATGTTTTTATCCTTTTATACATGCCGACTGCATGTATAGAACTTGCGTAAACTACCCTCTTGCAGTTATTTAGGCGAGCTGCTTCCCAAATATTATAAGAGCCAATGAAATTAGCACCTAACATATCGTTAAATGGCACTTCGTCTACTAAAGCGCCAAAATGGCAGATAAGCGAAACGCCTTTTGTCAGGGCACATATTTGATCAAAATTAGATAAATCTGCTGAAAAATACTTTTCATTTTCATTCAGTTTTCCAATATCTTCTTTTATGTCAGTCGAAATAAGTGTACTGCAGATGTTCGAAAGTGGCTCTCTAAGATAAGAACCCAATCTACCTCCTGCACCTGTAAGCAATATCATTTTTTTCATCAAAACCTCTGTAAGAGATAATTATAAAGAAAACTTTTTTTTTTAGGACTCATTTATCTCAATTTCTCGTTTGATTGCCAAAACAGATGAAATAGTAGAGACACAGTACGGCACGCAGAAAGTTAAAAGAATTTTAAACCAATCGACTGATTTCATATCCTGAAAAACTATTCTGTCACCATGGTTTATTAGGGCAAGGATACAACCAACGATTAGAGCAATCCTTAAAGCTCTTCTTATTACACTTTTTCGGAGGGCAAGCTTTAAAAAGCTATCTTGGGTTGTTATGTTTTTCAAAAGTTGAGCTCATACGATTAATCGATAAATTTTATCACGAAAGTAACTATTAACAAAAAAACTCCAAAAAATAATTTTTATGTAAACTCTGGGTCAGATAGGTCTTGTGATCTATAGCATGCAGTAACAGTATTTGCTAAAAGACAAGCTATAGTCATTGGCCCTACTCCACCAGGTACAGGTGTAACGCCGGCTACTAAACCAGCCATATCAGTAAAACAAACGTCGCCCACCAAAGTAGTTTTTTCATCTCCATCAATATTTTTTGTTACTCGGTTTATTCCAACATCTATAACTGTAGCTCCAGGCTTTACCCATTCTTTTTTAATCATCTCAGGCCTTCCTACCGCGGCTACGATAATATCAGCTTGCGCACATATAGTTTCTATATTCTCTGTTCGAGAGTGAGCTATGGTTACAGTACAATTTTCCTGTAAAAGTAAATTAGCCATCGGCTTACCAACTATATTTGATCTTCCTATTATCACTGCATTTTTACCAGAAAGGTCTCCTAGCCTGTCTTTAAGTAATAATAAACACCCTAAGGGCGTACAGGGGATCATTGACTTTTGACCCGTATTTAGAAGACCAACATTTGATATGTGAAATCCATCCACATCTTTTTTTGGATCGATAGAATTAATCACTTCTTTTTCATTCAAGTGGTCGGGTAAAGGTAGTTGACATAAAACCCCATGTACATTCACATCTTTATTTAATTTTTCTATAAGGTTGAGTAATACATCGGAAGAAGTCGATGCTTCAAGCTTATGCTCATATGAATTCATGCCAACTTCTAAGGTTTGCTTTCCTTTATTTCTCACGTATACTTGGCTTGCGGGGTCCTCTCCAACAAGTATTACTGCTAAACCTGGAGTTACCCCATGTCTTTCCTTTATGACATCCACATAATTTTTTACTTTGGTGCGTATAGTTTGTGAAAACTTTTTTCCGTCAATAATTTCATTCATTACTTTCCTCGACTTTTTAAAATAAGCCCTCAACCTCGCCTTTTTTATTGAGCATTATGGCCTCCGCGCTTGGAACTTTGGGGAGTCCAGGCATTGTCATAACTTCTCCACAAATAACAACAATGAAACCAGCCCCTGCCGACAGTCTAACCTCTCTTATTGGTATTGCGTGCCCGTTTGGCGCACCCCTTCTGTTAGGATCTGTAGTAAAGCTATATTGGGTTTTCGCCATACAAATAGGGAGATTACTATAACCATCATTTTCCCATAACTGTAGCTGATCCCTAATTGACTTATTCGCAAGAACTTCATCAGCTCTATATATTTTTTTAGCGACTCTTTCGATTTTTTCAATTAAAGGCAAATCGTCTTTGTATGTGTAAGCAAATTTACTTTTGTTTTCTGCAATCTCAACAACCTTATTGGCGAGAGGAAGGATTCCAGTAGAACCCTCTGCCCAATGTTTACAGACAAAAGCTTCCGTACCCTTATCAGCTACAAACCGTCTGAGCGCTTCAATCTCGGCATTTGTATCGCTAACAAAGTGGTTTATTGCAACAACTACTGGTATCCCAAATGATTTTACATTTTCAATATGTCTTCCAAGGTTTGCACACCCTTGTTGCACAGCTTGAATATTTTCGGTGCTCAGATCATTTTTGGAAATTATTCCACCGTTCATTTTCATAGACCTAACTGTGGCAACGATTACTGCAGCATCAGGCTTTAACCCAGCTTTCCTACACTTTATATTAACAAATTTTTCTGCGCCAAGGTCGGCTCCGAAACCCGCTTCGGTTACTACATAGTTAGCTATCTTTAAAGCGGTTTTTGTAGCGATAACAGAATTGCAACCATGGGCAATATTAGCAAAAGGTCCTCCATGAACAAATGCAGGATTATTTTCTAATGTTTGAACGATATTGGGTTGCATAGCTTGTTGTAAGAGTACGGTCATTGCTCCATCTGCTTTAATATCTTTGCAAAAAACTGGAGTTCGATCTTTTCTATACGCAACGATTATTTCACCTAATCTTTTTCTGAGATCTGAAAGATCATTAGCTAAACATAAAATTGCCATTACTTCAGAAGCTACCGTGATATCAAATCCTGATTGCTTTGGATATCCATTAGCGACACCTCCCAGGCTTGTGACTACGTCTCTAAGCGCTCTATCATTCATATCCATTACCCGTCGCCAAACAACTCTTCGGAGGTCAATATTTTGCTCGTTACCCCAATATATATGGTTGTCTATCATTGCTGCTAAAAGGTTATGAGCACTAGTAATTGCGTGAAAGTCTCCAGTAAAGTGTAAATTCATTTCTTCCATAGGCACAACTTGTGCTAACCCTCCGCCAGCAGCTCCGCCTTTCATACCAAAGCAAGGTCCTAAAGATGCTTCGCGAATGCATATAGCTGCTCTTTTACCTAATGCGCAAAGCCCATCTCCGAGTCCTACGGTAGTAGTAGTCTTACCTTCACCAGCGGGTGTCGGATTTACAGCTGTTACTAAAATTAGCTTACCATTTTGATTATTTTTTACCGATCTAATAAATTGATCTGATACTTTTGCTTTATCATGCCCAAAGGGTATCAAATCTTCGTCTTCTATACCTAATTTTTTTGCTACCTCTTTTATAGGAAGCTTATTTGCCTCTCTTGCGATTTCGATATCAGACTTGACTTTCATTTCATCTCCCTTTTATTTAAATATTTCTCGAAGATGTCTCAATAGATTTAAGGAATGAACCAGAAGAAGAGCTTGGCGAGAACAATATAAATTTTTTTTCTGTCTCTCTAAATATAATCATATTTAACTGATCCATAATAGTTCTTTTAACATCTCCAAGCGCAAAACTTTTAAGAGATAAATTAAGAGGACAAATTCGCTCTAACATCTCAATGACTCTATCCCCATCAACTTTAACCCCACACCACCCTCCGGTTTGGTCGGTTATGTAAAAAGCTTGTTTTAACAATGGGACAGTTTTTTTTGCAAATGACGAATGCGATGGATTACAAATGAAAAGTAAATCAAGACCAATTCTAAAACCTAGAATACCACTTTTATTGATGATTGAATTTTCAATATTTGGCATTGGTTCTCCCAAGGAATTCTTGAAATTTATTTTACATTTTCTTTCTCTTTTTAATGGAATTGCAAGCGATATAAGACTGTCGAATTTATACTCAGCAATTTTTATTTTATTTATGACTTTGGAATAGCCATTTAGGGGCTTTTCTCTTTTAAGCACTAGTTTAGCCACGTTGTTTAATTCCTTCCGGATCTACAAAGTGGGGCGAAACAATCTCTACTTCCGTGGTTTTGTTTTGAAGTAGATTTACGGCATAGACCTTTTCACCAACCCTAGTATGACCGCTTTCTATAAACCCTAACCCTATGTAGTGACCAAGTGTTGGAGAAAACGCTACTGAAGATAACCAACCTTCATCATTTTCCATTGTGGGAGTTTTGCCCAATGAAATCAGGTGTGATCCAGCTTCAAGCTTTTGGCTATGTTGAACAGGCTTAAAGCCAGACAAGGTTGCGATATTAGATCCATTGAAGCCTTCTCTCTCTGATAGTATATTTCCTATGCTGTCTGCTTTTTTTGATATCATCCTTGATAAGCCAAGGTTCTGCGCGCTTGTCTGCCCATTTATTTCATTACCAGCCACATGACCTTTTTCTATTCGCATAACTCCTAATGCTTCAGTGCCATAAGGAACAGCATTGAACTCTTCGCCCTCTGAAAGAAGAGCGTCAAATAAAGAGTTTCCATATTGGGTAGGAACAGCAATTTCATAAGCTAACTCTCCAGAGAAGGAAATTCTAAAAAGTCTTGCCATAATACCGCCACAGATGGTGAGCTCACAACAAGCCATGAATGGAAAATTTTGATTAGTTATATCTTTTGGTTTATCGACAATCTTTTGCAATAATCTGCGAGAGTTTGGTCCAGCGACCGCATACTGGGCCCAAGAATCTGTAGTAGAAATTAAATGAACATCTAGATTTGGAAGGAGGCACTGTCGAACAAATTCTAAATTCCTAAGAACTAAGGCGGCATTAGCGGTCGTAGTCGTCATTATAAAATGATTTTCACCTAACCTTGCAGTAGTCCCATCATCATATGCAACGCCATCTTCTCTTAACATTAATCCGTAACGTACTCTATTGATAGGTAACTTAGCAAAGGCATTTGTATATACAAAATTTAAAAACTCTGAGCAGTCTTTCCCTTGAATATCGATTTTTCCAAGTGTAGTTACATCACAAATTCCAACAGAATTTCTCGTCTGTATAACCTCCCTATCAACACTCTGTCGCCAAAATGTTTCTCCTTTTTCTGGAAACCATTGAGCTCGTAACCAGTTACCTGTCTCTACAAAAACTGCATTTCGTTTGGAGGCTACATTATGTGATGGAGTTAACCTGGTTGGTCTAAAGTCCTTTCCCCGAGAACGTGCAGCAAAAGCCGATATCGCTACAGGTACATAAGGTGGTCTAAAAATAGTAGTGCCGACTTCAGAAATATTCATTCCCTTTAATTTAGCCATAGACGCTAACCCAAGTATATTTGATGTTTTCCCCTGATCGGTTGCCATACCCAACGTGGAATATCGCTTTAAATGTTCCACACTTTTAAAGCCCTCTTTGAAACTTAACTCTATATCTTTTTGGGTAACATCGTTTTGCAGATCTATAAAAGAATTAGAGGGATTTGAACTACTAACAAGATCAAGTGAGCAGCTATACTGCTCTTTTGAGCTAATTAGTGTAATGCGGTCAGGCATGCTCAAACCAATTGTTTTAATCAAAGATAAAATAACTCTATTTGTATCTGAAATGATATTTTGGATTTCAAATATTCCTCTCGCGGCCCCCACAGGAATTATGTTGTCTTTTTGCGCATTATCCCCCGATAGAAAGTTCTTGTAAATATTATCCCAAACGGGTTTGCCTCGCTTATGGCATGTCAAATGAATGTTGGAACTCCACCCTCCTGATACCGCAAGACAGTCAACATTTAATTTTAATCCTGAACTTAACTTAATTGCTTTAATACCTTTTCTTCCATATGTCTTTGTAATTGTTTGTCCCAGGTAAGATGAAATGCTTGAAGACGGCGCTTCAATTTCTTTCCGAGTGTCAATTACTGCCTTAATTTCAAGCCCCATATTTTTTAGGTCATCAGCTGTCTTCCAACCATCATCATTATTTGTGTAGATTGCAATTTTTTGACCGTAGTGGGCACCAAACCTATTCGCATAAGTTCTTACCGATCCTGCAAGCATTATACCTGGTCTATCGTTTTGAGGAAATGCAATAGAGCGCTCAATAGCTCCAGACGCTAAGATGCAGTGTTTGGTATATATCTTCCAATTTATCTGTCTTGGTTTGGAATTTTTTTCTAATATATGATCAGTTTTTTTCTCGATGGCTGCGAATATACCATGATCAAAAGCAGCAAAGACAGTGGTTCTATTTAAGATTCGAACATTTTTTAAACTTTTTAATTTTTTTACTGCTCGACTAATCCAAATTGAAGATTGTTTGCCATTAATACCTAACCTTTCTGAATTGAGTCTTCCACCAAAAATAAAATCTTCTTCGACAATTAAAACTTCACTCCCTGTTTCTGCCAAGAGAAGGGCAGACATTAACCCTGAGATACCAGATCCAATTATTAGAAAGTCACAATGGAGATATCCCTTGTCATACTGTGACGGATCCGCCTTTAGTGATAATTTCCCTAAACCTGCGGCTCTTCTAATAATTGGTTCATATAATTTTTCCCAAAATCTTCTAGGCCACATAAACGTCTTGTAATAGAAACCTGCACCTATAAAATTTTTAAGCAAATCGTTTATTGCCATGAGGTCAAAATCAATTGACCCTAAAAAATTTTGGCTCGAGCCTTTAAGACCATCAAATAACTCTACGTTAGTAGCTTTGGTATTTGGTTCTTTATATGGGCCATCTCCAAGCGCTACCAATGCATTTGGTTCTTCAGATCCGGCGCTAAAAATGCCTCTTGGACGATGATATTTGAAAGATCTTCCAACAATTTTAACGTTGTTGGCAATAAGTGCAGAAGCTAACGTATCACCTTTATAGCCGAAATATTTTTTCCCATTAAAAGTAAAAGATACTTTTTGTTTATTTGTTATTGGATGTGAACTATTTCGCATTTGCTTTTCTTTTAAGATATCGAGCTAGCTCAACTTTTAAAATTTCATGGGTTACGGTATTTCTTGTTACCACAAGCCAAGATCTATCACCTTGCTCATGGTACCAGAGCTCTTTGTGTACACCCGCAGGATTTTTGCGTAAATAGCCATAATCTATAAATTTAGTCTTAGAATTTTTACTGTTCCAATTTGGTCTATTAAGTAACTTTGCATCACCCACATAAATGAATTCGGATGAATCCCTAAGGCCTAGTAATGGATGGTCAATAAGCATTTTTTATCCTCATTTTAATGCAAGTTGGGTTGGTTGCCTTGGCCTTTTTCGTCTATCAACCTACCTTTTTCAAATCTATTGAACAAAAAATCTTTGGCATCATTATGTGATGTTCCAGTTGCCAAAAGATGTGCATAGCAAAAGCCACTTGCTGGAGTTGCTTTGAAGCCTCCATAGCACCAGCCACCGTTAAAATATAAGTTTTTTATGTTTGTTTTATCAATTATTGGGGATCCATCCATTGACATATCCATTACCCCCCCCCAAGCCCTAAGCAGCCTAGCGCGTCCGATCATTGGCATCAGAGCCACTCCTCCTTCACACACATCTTCTATTACCGGTAGGTTTCCTCTCTGTGCGTAGGAGTTATAGCCATCAATGTCACCTCCAAAAACTAATCCACCCTTATTAGATTGGCTCACATAAAAATGACCAGCTCCAAATGTAATTACTCCTGGAATTACAGGTTTCAAGCCTTCCGATACAAAAGCTTGCAAAACATGACTTTCTATAGGTAGGTTTATTCCAATCTTGCCCATTACTTGACTTGATGATCCAGCAACGCAGACTCCAACCTTTTTACTTTTAATTACTCCCTTTGTAGTTTCAACTCCATAGCAGCGTCCATTTTTGACCAAGAAATTAGTTGCCTCACAATTTTCTATTATATCAACGCCACGTGAGTCCGCTTCTTTAGCATAACCCCATGCTACTGCATCATGCCTTACAGTTCCTCCTCTTGGCTGCCATAAACCACCCTTAATGGGAAACCTAGAATTCTGAAAATCTAGAAAAGGAACCATTTTTTTTAGATCGTTTACTCCTAATAGTGAGGCATCCGCCCCTGACATAAGCATCGCATTGCCGCGCCTTACAAAAGCGTCTCTTTGACTATCTGAATGAAAGATATTTAAAACACCCCTCTGACTTACCATTGAATTATAATTTAATTCTTGCTCCAAATTTTCCCAAAGTTTTAGAGAGAACTCATAAAAGGGTTGGTTTTGGGGTAATAGGTAGTTAGATCGTATGATCGTTGTATTCCTACCTATGTTTCCAGATCCAAGCCAGCCTTTTTCAACAACTGCGATATTAGTAATTTTAAATTCCTCTGCGAGATAATAGGCCGTTGCTAAGCCGTGCCCACCTCCACCAACTATTATTATGTCGTAACTCTTTTTCGGATCGGGGTTCCTCCACAAGGGTTTCCAACCCATGTTACCTCTTAATCCTTCCCATAAGACTTTAATTCCAGAATATTTCATCGCTTCGCAATTTCTATTAATTTCAAAATAACTTTACATAGTATGTCGTTATAGTTTTGGTCAATTAGATATAAGTTCAAAACATTTGTTCACGACAAATAAAACTTCTCCAACTTTTGATTTTTATAAAATATATTTATTATCAAATGGAATGAAAAGTAAAGAAAGTAAGAAAAATTAAGATTCTTGTAATAAACCATGTCCCAGAGGTCGATCTAGGATCCTACGAGGAATTTATAAGTTCTGATCGACACTACTTTGAACGATTTTATTTTTCTTCATTAAAAAAACCACCCTCTGCAGACAAATATGATGCTTTGTGGGTTATGGGTGGTCCCATGAATGTTTGGGAAGAAAATAGATACCCTTGGTTAGTCCAAGAAAAGTTATTTATTAAGAATTGGGTTTTGAAGCTGGAAAAACCATTTTTCGGGATTTGTTTAGGGCATCAATTACTTGGTGAAGCTTTAGGTGCTTCAGTAGTCAAATCACAAACTCCGGAGATCGGGTTCAAGGAGATTTCTGTGAACCGGAAATTACCTTTAAACAATTTATTTAGGAACTTTTCTGAAGATATGCGTGTTTTGCAAGGCCACTCAGCTGAAATATCCAATTTTTCAAATAAAAAGGTATCAGTGCTAGCTTCTTCAGACAGCTGTTCAATTCAAGCACTTTCGTATTTAAATCACGCATTTTCTGTCCAGTTTCACCCAGAAGTTATTGACGATACGATCCAAAATTGGATAACAATTCCAAAAATAAAACAAGATTTTCACGACGCTCTTGGTCCAAACGGTATTGAAGAAATAATTAAGTATCAACAAAAAAATAGGCGATCACTTTTTAATGGAGCAAAGCTTATTTATGAAAACTGGCTGAACCTTATTGAAAAAAATTGATTTTTTTATTATTCGAGTGATTTATACACACTTAATTCAAGCCATAACTTTTCTGCAAGCTCATTTGCATCCCCAATTCTCAATGATAGGCCTCTTGTAATAGCGACTAAGACAGGGTCTGCCTCATCTAACTTTTTTTGTAGATTAGCCCAGTCAATTTCATATACAACGCAGTCAGTTTTTGCCTTGGCCGTTACTGTTCGAGGAGAATTTATTACTCTACCTACTTCACCAAAAATTTCTCCAGGCCCTAGGTTTCCTAGCTCGAGCCCATGTTTGGACCTTATACTAATATGCCCACTATGAATTAGATATACGTTTTTTGCCTCATCTCCGATAGAATAAATTAGGTCTCCTTCATTAAATTTTAGCTGTTTATGTTTAAACTTAGGTAGCACGGGTATCCCTTTATTGATGGTTTTTAACTTCGAATAATTCCCAATCACCTTCAAGACCTTTCAGAGAAAAGCCCCCCATCGATGTTACAGAGAATTTTGTTCGGCCTAAAAGATCTTTTAAATTTTTTGTAATTATAACTGTATTACTATGGCACTTTTCTAGCGCTCTTGCCGCGATATTAACTGCTATTCCTGTTATGTCGTCATTTCTCCATACAACTTCACCAACGTGTAGGCTACATCTAATTTTTAAATCAATTTTATTCAATTTTTCAATGCTAGAGATTGCGCTTTCAATAGATCTTGCCGGTCCATCAAAAACCGCTAGTATGCCATCACCAGTGTTTTTTACTAATTTGCCATTAAAAGTTTCAATGGTATTTCTCATTATTTGATCATGTTTGTCCATTTTTACTGACCATTCTTTATCACCCATTTCGGCCATCTTTTTTGTAGAGTCTTCTATATCTGTAAAGAGGATGGTAGCGAGATTTCTATCAGCTGATTTTAAATCACGACTTGTTTCAGAAAAAAATAAAATCAAGTCCTTTACAATATTTTCTCTTTCTTCATACCAGGGTAGGTGTCCTCCAACTGGGTACTCAATATACTTTGCGCCAGGAATGTTATCTGCTAGATATCTTCCATTCAGTTTTGAAATAGTAGCATCATCTCTGGAATGCAACACAAGAACTGGCAAATTAATATCAGGTAAAGTGGTCCTTACATCGATCTTAGAAAGAAGTTCTAAAATACTTTGGAGTGTTTTAGGGTTGCAGACCATTCTTTCTAATTTTGCAAGAAATCCTTTTTTTTCTGGCATTTTTTGTGGACAAAAATAATAGCCAGAATTGCCAGACCCCCAGCTTGATAACATATTCTCTACCATTACCTTATACTCAGGTACAAATTTATAGTCGTCTGCTTTAGTAAATTTGGCAGTACCTCCAAATACCGCAACAGATTTCACTTTATCGGTGTGAGTAGCTGCGAATACTAAAGATATTGCAGCGCCTTCGGATAGTCCAAAAAGAAAAAATTGATTCAAATTTTCTGCTTCTACTATAGCAGAAATATCATCCATTCTTTCCTCTAGGTTTGGTGCTGACGAGTCTCTATCTGATAAACCCTGGCCTCTCTTATCAAAAATAATAAGCCTGAAGGACTTACTTAGTTCTCTAATCCACGCACGGTACTCGCTATCTTCGAGCCCCGCCTCTAGATGCGAGATCATTCCTGGCACATACACAAGTGTATCTTCGGATGAGCCCCAAATTTGGTAGGCAATAGTAAGCCCACCGGACTCAGTATATCTTAACACGTATTCCTCTTCCATATCCTAAATGATACAGAAAATCATTGATAAGTGATATACATAAACGATTTTCTTTTAAATTATTTGTTGAAATACCTGTGGTATTTTTCTAAAACAAGTAGAGGGGGATATTGTTGTAAACAATTTTATTACAATGGAGGCCTCTACTGACTCTCTACGCATTGCTAGGATACGCTTTTGTTGCCTTGGTAGTGACCTTGTTTATCAGGCCGTTTCTTAATATAGAGCGTTCGATATTCGCTTATTTTGCTCCCTTTGGATTGGTTTACATAGTGCTCATGTTTTTTGCTCCAACTAATAATTTTTCGGTGGGTTGGCACAGGTATATTGGGATAACCATCGGTGCGATATTGCTTGTGCTTTTCTACTTAAAGGTAAGAAGTTATGTAAATAAAAAAAGGTATGAAGAGGAACTGGCAAGGGCTGCAATGGAGGAGGCTGAAAACTCGTGAGGATTTTCTAAAAGATTTATAGGGATTAAAGTGATTATAGATTTAAAAAATGTCGTTAGCGATCCGAAGGTTGCAAAAATTCTAACAACTTTATGCTCCGGTGCTATTCGTCTTAATAAAGAAATTTCCTTAAGTGACTCGGGGGGAGCTCATAGACTTTCAGTTGGCTTAAATTCTGATGGAGATAGTCAAAAACAGCTTGACGTAATTGCTGATGATATTTTTCACAGTTCATTAGAGGCTGCTGGAGTGGGCTTTTATGTGTCCGAAGAACGCGAAGCCATAGAAATGCTTAACAATAACGATGATTTAGGAGTAGCTATCGACCCACTAGACGGATCCTCCAACATTGACTGTAATGTTTCGATTGGAACAATTTTTTCTATCAAGAAAGTGAAGAATAAAAGCTATCCCCAAGATGATTTCTTTCTGTTAGGAAACTATTTAGCTAGTGGGTACTTCATTTATGGGCCCCAGACATTATTGGTTTTTACGGTTGGTAAAGGTATTGTTAAGTTTTTGCTTAATGTAGAAAATAATCAATTTGTTTCCGTAAAATCAGACCACAAAATCCCTGAGAAAACTCAAGAGTACGCTATCAATAGTTCAAACTCCAGATATTGGCCCACACCCGTAAGAAGTTACATAGAAGAGCTAATAGATGGTGCTGTTGGTCCTCGAAAAAAAAATTATAATACACGATGGGTTGCCTCTTTAGTTGCTGAGACCCATAGAATATTAGAAAGAGGAGGCGTGTTCCTCTATCCAGGCGATGATAGGGAAGGTTACTCAGAAGGGCGATTAAGGAAAATATACGAGTGTGGCCCCATAGCGTATTTGATTGAACAAGCTCTAGGGTTAGCAACAAATGGAATAGAGCCAATAGTTGGTTTAACTGCAGAAAATTTACATCAAAGAACCCCCTTTGTGTTTGGATCTAAAGAAGAAGTTGAAACTATAAAAAAGTTTTATGAAGATCCTAAAAGTGCCCATGCACCTCTTTTTAGAACTCGAGGATTATTTAATAGATAGTAATAATGAGTATAAAGCACCCAATAATATCAGTAACAGGCTCTTCTGGGGCAGGTACGTCTACAGTAAAGCATACTTTTCAACAAATTTTCAGAAGAGAAAGTGTAAAGGCCGTAACATTAGAAGGCGATGCATTTCATAGATATAATAGAAAGGAAATGAAAAAAGAGTTAGAGAAAAGACATGAGGCAGGTGATGCTACCTTTTCCCATTTCTCCTTCGATGCCAATTTGCTGACAGAATTAGAGGATTGTTTTAGAAATTATAGCGAACAAGGTACATGTCGGTATCGACATTATATTCACAATTCAAGTGAAGAAAATTTGTATGGAGCTAAACCAGGGAATTTCACAAAATGGAAAAAGTTTGATGAACCATCAGATCTATTGTTCTACGAGGGTTTGCACGGAGCAGTGGTAAATAAAGAAATCAATTTGGCAAGGTACGCAGATTTAAAAATTGGTGTTGTTCCTGTTATTAACCTTGAGTGGATACAAAAAATCCATAGAGATACAGATTCCAGAGGCTACAGTACCGAAGCTGTGACAGACACAATATTGAGAAGAATGCATGCCTATGTTCATTGCATTTGCCCTCAGTTTACAGAGACAGATATTAATTTTCAGAGGGTACCGGTAGTAGATACATCAAATCCATTAGTAGCTAGGTGGATACCAACTGCTGACGAAAGTTTGGTTGTTATACGTTTCAAGGACCCTCATGGAATTGATTTTCCTTATCTTGTATCGATGATTCATGATAGTTGGATGAGTAGAGCTAATTCAATAGTAATACCAGGAGGTAAATTAGATTTAGCAATGCAATTAATACTAACACCCTTAATAGGTAGATTGGTAAATCAAGCAAAACGAGCAATATGATAAGCAAAAAAATATTAAAAAATAGGGAAGAAAAATGGCACTGATAACTTTAAGGCAACTGCTAGACCATGCAGCTGAAAACCAATATGGAGTACCTGCCTTTAACATAAATAATATGGAACAAGGCTTGGCGATATTAAAGGCCGCTGATAAGACCGACTCCCCAGTTATTCTTCAAGCGAGTAGGGGTGCAAGGGCTTATGCTGGTGATATAATGTTATCACATATCGTGGCAGCACTAGCCAAAATGTATCCAACAATTCCAATTTGCATGCACCAAGATCATGGTAACAATGAGGCCACGTGTATGACAGCTATTGGGCATGGTTTTACATCTGTTATGATGGACGGCTCTTTAGAAAGTGACCAAAAAACACCAGCGACTTATGATTATAATGTTCAAATCACAAAAAAAGTTGCCGAGATTGCGCATTGGGTCGGAGCATCCGTAGAAGGAGAACTTGGAGTTTTAGGAAGTTTAGAGACCGGTGAAGCAGCCAAAGAAGATGGGTCAGGAGCAGAAGGAAAACTTGATGCCAAACAGCTTTTAACAGACCCAGACCAAGCGCTTGATTTTGTTAAAAAGACTGACGTTGATGCTCTCGCGATTGCCTGCGGTACTAGTCATGGCGCATATAAGTTCAGTAGGAAACCTGATGGAGATATATTGGCTATGGATGTTATTGAAAAAATTCATAA
>CACBAO010000010.1 GCA_902537235.1 uncultured Alphaproteobacteria bacterium | reverse complement strand
TGCTTTCAAACACAAGATCACAAAAATGCAGCAAAAGCTTTTGTTGAAAAAAAGAAGCCAAATTTCGTTGGCAAGTAACAGTTAAAGGAGAAACTTTATGGTTGATTTTAAGTTTATATTTGATTTTGGGAGTCCAAAAACCTACCTGGTCTACAAACTTTTACCTGGGATAGAAAAGAGAACTAAAACAAAGGCGGAGTATGTCCCAGTTCTTTTAGGAGGTATCTTTAAGTCAACCAACAATGTGTCGCCGATTGAGTCCTTCAAGACGGTGCCTGCAAAGGGAAAATATGATGATTTAGATACCTCAAGATTTGTTAAAAAGCACGATATCGCTTTTAACTTTAATTCAAATTTCCCCATTAATACTTTAAACTTAATGAGGGGTGCCATATTTGCTCAGGAAAATGATATTTTTGATAAGTATGTAGAGGTCGTTTTTAAAAGCATGTGGGTTGATAATAAAAAAATGGATGATTTGGAAGTTATTCAAACTGTTCTTTTAGAAAATGGACTGCCCGTCAAGGAAATATTTGAGGGCACCCAAGATCAAAAAATAAAAGACAAGCTTATTAAAAATACTAGCGAAGCTGTTGAAAAGGGAATATTTGGGGCTCCGAGTATGCTTGTAGAGGATGAGTTATTTTTTGGAAAGGAAAGCTTGCAAGACGTTGAAGAACTTATATTGAGTAAATCGGAATAAATATGAAGCAATTTATCGTTAGGGAAATTCCAAAAACCAATTTAGAAATTTCAAATTTTGAAATGCAAGAAGTCGATATTCCAAAGCCTTCTTCAGATGAAATTTTAGTTAAAAATATTTTACTCTCTATAGATGCAGCAAATAGAACTTGGATGCAGGGAAGAACTTACAGAGACCAAGTTTTTGCCGGCGATGTGATGCCAAGCTATTCCATTGCTGAGGTTGTTGAAAGTAATCACCCAGATTTTAAAGTAGGGCAAATTGTTACTTCCGAGAGCTACTGGGAAGAGTTTAGCTTAGTCAAAGCTAAGGATGTTAATAAGTGTCCTCAAAATGTCCCGCTTTCCTATTTACTATCTATCTTCGGTATAGCAGGTCTAACCGCATATCATGGCTTATTTGATGTGGGAAGAATGGAAGCTAGTGATACTGTTGTAATCTCGGCTGCTGCTGGATCGGTTGGTGTATACGCAGGACAATTAGCTAAGGCAATGGGATGTAAAGTTATAGGTATCGCCGGAAATGACGAAAAATGTAAAGAGGTTGTCGATAATTTAGGCTTTGATGGGTGCATAAACTATAAAACTGGTAACTTACTAAAATACCTTAAAGAACATTGCCCAGAGGGAATAAGTTTGTATTTTGACAATGTAGGAGGACATATCTTAGAGGCTGTTCTAGTAAGAATGCAAAATAGGGGAAGGATTGTTTGTTGTGGGGCCATAAGTCAGTATGAAAGCTCTTCTCCTATAGGGCCAAGGAATGTTCCTGGTTTTATCATTACAAAGCGACTAAAGATGGAAGGCTTTATAGTGATGGATTTTCAGGACAAGCACTTAGAGGCCATTAATCATATGAAAGCTTTATTTGACAATGGAAAAATCAAAGTCATTGAAGATATCGCCGAAGGACTGGAAAGCGCACCTGAAGCTTTGGTTAACCTTCTAAACGGCAAAAACTTTGGTAAAAGCATGATCAGAGTTTTTCCTGATCCATAAGTAAAGAGAGAGGAATGGACTTTAATCAAGCAGTAGAGCAAATTCTGAATACTGATGAATTATTTCAAACTGAAAATGTTGAGATAAGGGGAACGACTTACAAAGCATTTAATAAAGTGCCGCCAGACTTAAAAGAATTACTTGAGTATGGAAAGAAAGTAAGAGAGTGGGAAGAGTTTATCGTTTATGAAAAAGAAAAAATATCTTACATAGATTTTTGCAATCAAGTTAGTAAGCTTAGCTCCTTCCTACAAAAAAAGGTAGGCATCAAAAAAGGTGACAAAGTGGCAATTGCGATGCGCAATTACCCTGAGTATTTAACCATATTAATGGCCGTGGCCTCTATTGGGGGTATCGTCGTCTTTGTAAACGCCTGGTGGACAACAGAGGAAATGGAATATGGTTTTGATGATAGCACAGCAAGGGTTTGCTTTGCTGATAAAGAGCGTTTAGCAACAATAAAACCCTTTGTGAAAAAGAAAGGTATCAAATTATATTCAGTTAGGTGTCAAGATGATCCTGAGATTGAAAAATATGAAGACATTCTTGATAATTTTGAACGAGTTGACCTGGTTGATGCGGACTTAATGCCAGATGACGACTTTGCTATAATGTACACATCAGGTTCTACAGGGCATCCAAAAGGGGTTGTTTTAACCCACAGAGGTGCCATTACAGCAACTTTTTCATGGCTAATGGCTGAGAGAGTTGGAGGTCTTTTGGCAGATCCTGAAAAGCTTGCGAGAAGAAGAGCTTCGAGTGTTCTACTTTTATCACCAATGTTTCACGTTAATGGATCTCACCCAAATTTTTTCTATTCTATAGCTAGAGGATCCAAGATTGTTTTAATGTATAAATGGGATCCCGCGAAAGCAATCGATATCATTCGTGACGAGATAATTACCAGAATAACCGCTGTACCGACCGTAGTAGCAGACCTTGTCCAACAGTCAAGAGACCAAAATGTATCTCTGGATACCCTTGAATTTCTAGGTGCAGGTGGAGCTAAAAGACCAGCTGCCCAGGTTGGTGTTGAAAAACAGACTTTGCCACTTGCAGATATTGCCTCTGGATATGGAATGACCGAAACAAATGCTTTAGGGCTAGGTATATCTGGCGATGAGTATGTCGAAAAGCCGGAGTTAGCTGGAAGACTTTATCCTCCACTGCAAGAAATTAAAATCGTAGATGATAATGATGTTCAATTGCCGAATGGACAACTAGGTGAGATCTGTCTAAAAAGCCCAGCAAATATGAGGTGCTATTTTAATAAGGAAAAGGAAACAGATGCTGTCTTAAAGGATGGGTGGATGCATACTGGGGACTTAGGAATTTTAGATAATGAAGGACTTGTAACAATAGTTGATCGAAAGAAGAATATTATAATTAGAGGTGGAGAAAACATCTCATGTTTAGAAGTAGAGGGCGCTCTTCAGAAGTTTCCTGGTGTTATTGAGTCTGTTGTTTTTTCTGTTCCAGAAAAAAGATTTGGGGAAGAAGTAGGCGCTTGTATAAATATGTCTGGAGATACGAAAGATAAAAATGAGGAAATATCTTCGTTTCTGGAAGATAAATTAGCACATTTCAAGATACCTGTTCATTATTGGTGGGTAAATCGATCTCTGCCAAGGGGTGCAACCGATAAGTTTGATAGGATAAAGATCAAAGAATTGTGTCTGAATAATGCTTGGGGTGATGAAGATGGATGAACAGAACTATATTTTGGAAGCAGAGAAAAAAGTTCTAGATATTATAGGTTTACCAGAAAGTTTGCCCAAAAGAGAAATTAATACAGTTGGAGTAATCGGTGCCGGTACAATGGGTGGTGGTATCGCAATGAACTTTGCAAATGTTGGAATTCCGGTTCATATTGTTGAAACAAACCAAGATCAACTAGACAAAGGGATGCGTAACATAAGCAATAACTATGAAAGATCAGTTAACAGAGGTAAAATTTCAAACGAACTGGTAACTGATAGCTTGAAACTGATTACCTCATCAACGCAATTAACTGATTTAGGGCACTGTGATTTGATTGTTGAAGCTGTCTATGAGGACTTGGATTTAAAAAAAAGAATATTCAAAGAGCTTGATAAAATCGCTAGGCCATTCTCAATCTTGGCCACAAACACATCAGCGTTAGATATAAATAAAATTGCTTTGGCCACACTTAGACCGGATGACGTTATTGGACTTCATTTTTTTTCACCGGCAAATGTAATGAAACTTGTGGAAATTGTACGCGCTAAATTTACTAGTGATGTCGTTGTAGCAACTAGTCTATCATTGGTTAAGAAAATTAAGAAAATACCGACAATTGTGGGCGTTTGTCCAGGATTTGTTGGTAATAGAATTTTATTTACTCGTCAAAAACAAGCTTTAAATATGGTCTATAATGGATTATTGCCCTGGGATATTGATAAGGCAATTAACGAATTTGGTTTTAAAATGGGACCTTTCCAAATGTCTGACTTGGCGGGGTTAGACATAGGTTGGAAAAAAGGAGAAAAGACAACAAACCCTATCAGAGATACGCTATGTGAAATGGACAGAAGAGGTCAGAAAACCAGTGCTGGGTATTATGATTATGATGAGAACAGAGTTCCCAGAATATCCAAAATTACGGAAGAGTTAATAAAAGATATTACCGGAAAAGAAAAAGCGGAAAATATGGAAAGTGCTGAGATAATTAAGCAGTGTATTTTCCCAATGGTAAATGAGGCACTATTAATTTTAGAAGAAGGAATGGCACAAAGACCGTCTGATATTGATGTGGTATGGCTGAATGGCTATGGATTTCCAAGAGATAAAGGAGGTCTATTGTTTTGGGCAAACAAAATTGGTAGTGCTCAAATTTTGGAGGGCCTTAAGAAAATGGAGGATAGTGGCTTGGAGATTAGTATATCTGAAATGCTAAAAGATATGGTCAAAAAGAATGAAAACCTTTTTGATAAACAAGATCAAAAAATCATAGTATAGGAGGCGCTTAAATGGAGTATGAATTTGTAAAAGTTGAGAAAAGAGACCACATTTCAATAGTAACAATAAATAGACCTGAGGTTTATAATGCTGTCCATCCTCCGCTAAGCTTAGAGTTGGATCAAGTCTGGAATGAGTTTATTGAAGACAGTGATCAATGGGTTGCTGTTTTAACTGGAGCTGGAGACAAAGCTTTTTCTGCTGGCAACGACTTGAAATACTCAGCAGAACCAGGAAAATATAAAGTTCAGCAACCGAAAAGTGGGTTTGCGGGGTTAACAAATAGATTTGATCGCACCAAACCTATCATAGCAGCAGTAAATGGGTTTGCTATGGGTGGCGGAATGGAAACAGCTCTCTCTTGTGATATTATATTAGCGTCAGAAAACGCTAAATTTGCCCTTCCTGAAGTAAAAGTAGGGTTTTTCGCAGCGGCTGGCGGCGTTCAACGACTTAGTAGACAAATAGGCAAAAAGGCGGCGCTCGAAATGATACTAACAGGGCGTAGTGTGGATGCTAAAGAAGCACTAGAGCTCGGTATCGTAAACGAGGTTTTTTCTCAGTCAGAATTATTAGATAAAGCAATTGAAAAGGCTAATGTAATAGCTGGCAATTGTCCATCGGCTGTAAAGTATTCTCTGGAAGCTTTAAATCACATGGATCAGTTAGAAGAAATGTCATCTGCGCTCGAAAAAAGTTATGAGCTAATAGACTTATTGAGGCAAACAGAGGATCACAAAGAGGGAGTGTCCGCATTTGTTGAAAAGCGCGCTCCGCAGTGGAAAAATAAGTAATCGTATTTAAAGAAAGGAATTATAATGTCTACACTGTTTAGTCTCGAAGGAAAAAACTGCTTAGTTACAGGGGCTTCAAAGGGTATGGGGAAAGCTATGGCCTTAGCCTTAGCTGAACATGGAGCAAAGGTTGTGATATCAAGCCGGAAGCAAGATCAGTTGGAGGAGACAGCTAATGAAATAAATAAACAAGTTGGAGGTCAAAATATTGTGCCTATAGCTGCTAATGCTGGGCGCAAAGAAGACCTGAAACAGCTCATTGAAGAGACGAATAAGGTCATCGGCAAGATAGATGTCTTAATAGGAAACGCCGGAGTTAATCCACACTACGGACCTATGTCAGACATATCGGATGAAGCATATGACAAAACAATGGCAACGAACGTAAAATCAAATCATTGGCTGTGCCAAATGGTTGCTCCAGATATGATTTCAAGGGGAGGGGGTTCAATTATGATTACCTCAAGCGTTGGGGCGTTTGAGCCTTCTTTACATCTTGGCACCTATGCCATTTCAAAGTTAGCTGTGATAGGGCTAGTTAGAAATTTAGCTTCAGAGTACGGGCCTCAAAATATTAGAGTCAATGCAATATGTCCTGCAATAATTAAAACGGATTTTGCTAAGGCATTATGGGACGATGATACAAAGGCTAAGGAAGCAATTTCTAAAATACCGCTTGGTCGTTTAGGAGAACCAGAGGATCTGCAAGGGCTTGCGGTATTTCTGGCATCTAATGCAAGTAGTTATATCACAGGTCAGGCGATGACTGTATGTGGCGGTGGCTATATGTGGCGTTAATAAAAGGGAGAAAAATATGGATATTAAAGATCGAGTAATAGTGGTAACTGGAGCAGCCAGTGGAATAGGTAGATCTCTCGTCAAAATCTTTTATAAATATGGCGCAAAGCATGTTGTGAGTGCAGATGTAAATATGGAAGGAATAAGCAAGGTCGCAAAGGAATATGGCGGTACTGCAATGAAATGTGATGTTAGTCGAGAAGGGGATATTGCAAAAGTTATAAGAACAACAGAAAGAGAAATTGGACCAATATCAATTTTTTGTTCAAATGCAGGCATTGGTCATCTAGGAGGGATCGATGTTCCGAATGATGATTGGCAAAAAATTTGGGAAATTAATCTAATGTCACACGTATGGGCAGCCAGACACTTGGTCCCTTTAATGGAGAAACGAGGAGAGGGATACTTACTAAATACGGCATCCGCTGCTGGTCTCTTGTCACAAGTTGGTGATGCCTCCTATTCAACTACCAAACATGCTGCAATTGGTTTAGGAGAATGGCTTGCTTTTTCATACGCGAAAATGGGGATAAAAGTTTCTATGTTGTGTCCCCAAGGGGTACGAACTGCAATGACTGATGGATTGGACCCGGAGCTCGCTGTTGCTATGAAAGATGGAATGCTTGAGCCTGATGATGTTGCCGAGGAATGTGTTAAAACTATTAATGAAGAGCGTTTCTTAGTACTGCCACACCCTGTAGTTGAAAAATATATTCAATATAAGACGTCCGATTATGATGGATGGCTTGCTGGTATGGCGAAATTAAATGAGAGATTTAGGTATTAGGCTTTCGTTTTAAAGGTCGCATTAGTCCTTCTTGAGCTACACTGGCAACGAGAGTTCCATCCTGTGAAAAAACTTTTCCTCTGTTTAGGCTTCTTGCAGCTCCAGAGAATGGACTATCCATTTCATATAAGTACCAATTATTAAAATCTATTTTTTCATGAAACCACATTGCGTGATCCAAACTTGCTAGCATAACATCTCCCGAATAAGCTGATACACCGTGAGGACGATTACCAGAGCCCAACAACGATACGTCAGACGCGTATGCAAGGAAGCAATGATGTACCCATTGATCTTTGGCATCAAGGGTCCCATCCACTTTAAACCACAAAAAATTTTTGTCTGAAGTTGGTTCAGGGTTAAATAAATCGGGCGGATCAACATCTCTTATTTCAATCGGCTTGGGGTTTAAAAAATTTGCGCGCCTTTTCTCAGGGACTTTTTCCGCAATTAGTTTTCTCTGTTCATTTCGATTAAGAACCCCCGAAGGCCCTTTTACCTCTTTCATTTTATGCTGATGAGACCAACCCTCTTCTTCAATATGAAATGACGCAGCCATATTGAATATTTGTTTGCCATTTTGTATAGCAACCACTCTTCTCGTTGTGAAGCTCCCACCATCTCGTGCTCTATCAACCTCGTAAATAATGGGTGTTGATGGATCTCCGGGTCGAATAAAATAAGCATGAAGAGAATGGCAAAGCCGTTCCTCAACGGTTTTGTAGGCCGCCGCTAGTGCCTGTGCAATAACATGACCGCCAAACACTCGTGATGCGACCTCGCCACCTTCGCCTTGCCCTCGAAAAAGATTGCGGTCCAAAGTTTCAATATCAAGAAGCTTTTCTATTTTTTCCTTCATAGTGCCTTCATTAGTTCATACGCACGCTCAGCAAGCTTTGGAACAGATAATGTTTCACGATTTGAGCGTTCAGGATTGGCGGCAATTCCAGACATAGCTCTTTTTTTCACGCCCTGTATAACACATGCCATTCGAAAAAAACAGAACGCGAGATAAAAATTAAAATCTTTTATGTAGTCGATGTTTCTTAGCTCGCAATATTCCTTAATAAAATTTTCATCACTTGGTATTCCGAGAGGCTCTCTTTCAACACCTTGTAGCCCCCTGCTAATTTTTCCTGCTGTTTGTTCCCACTGCATGATTAAAGACGCGAGGTCAGCGATGGGATGTCCAGTTGTACAAATCTCCCAGTCTATAATTGCCAGTAGTTTTGGCTCATTTTTATCAAATATCATATTATCAAGTCGAAAATCACCATGAACCAGTGAACGAGGAGAGTTATCCATAGGTATCCTTTTCGGAAGCTCTGCCATCATTTCGTTCATTTCACTAATTTTTTCCGTCTCCGATGACAAATATTGTTTTGCCCATCTGCTTATCTGCCGTTCATAGTAATTTCCGTCCGCACCAAAATCTGTTAAACCCACCTTATCGATATTTACTTCGTGTAACGAAGACAATCCTCTATTTATTTCGCTATAAACCTTTTCTCTATCGTTTTTAGCTAGACTTGGTAAAGCAGGGTCTTCATAAACTACTCCATCAACGAATTCCATTATATAAAAATCAACGCCTAAAATAGATTGATCATGACAATAATGAAGCATTTTCGCGACGGGTACTGGAGTATCATATAAAGCCTTTTGCACTCTATATTCTCGGTCTATGGCGTGTGCCGATTTTAATAAGGGCCCATCCGGCTTTCGCCTAATCACATAACTCGTAGAATCTGTTTCAAGTAAAAACGTTGGATTAGATTGGCCGATAGAAAACTTATTTACATTTTTTAGGCTTGAAAATCCTTCAATATTACGGCATAAATAAGGAACAAGTTTTTCTTTATTTAATGGGTCTTTAGACATCTTTTTAACTATACGTTAGCAGATGGGCATTATCTCCATCAAATTGTGGTGTAGAGTTAAAGCTATGAAGATAAAAGGACCTTGGAGTATAAATAAACTTTGAAACTGATGTATTTTTTATTTGTAAATTCAATGTCATCATTTCCTCTTTAGGAGCATTTAAAGTCGTTGCTACTACCCTACTTATCGGACCACCCGAAGTTACAACAACTACTTGTTTACACGCTAGATCACAACTAAATTCGAGCGCACTACTAATTCTTAAAGAAAAGTCTTCCCAGCTTTCAGTCGCATTTGGTAGTTTTGCGTTCATCCAGTTGGTTACCGTCGATCGAAGAGTTTTAAAGTGGGTCTTCCTGTCAGTAAAAATCTCTTGTGGGATATTTGGGCCAAACTCTGCTAATAATAAGTCTTTAAAGTCATATTCGTTCCAGCCGGGGTGCTTATCAACTTGACATTTCAAATTAAAATTTTCCAGTGTTTGCTGATGTCTCTTTTGGGTCCCTATAACAACTCTGTCAGGAGCTATGTTTAGTTTGTCGAACAAGGAACCTAAAAGAGCTGCTTGGTCATGACCTAACTCGGATAAGTTATCGTAATTTTCATGACCAAAAGATGCCTGAGCATGTCTAATTAGAATTAGCTCACTCATTAAGATTTAAAACACTTAGTTTGAGTATCGTCTTAGTTCAGCTCTAGCGACCTGTCTTCTGTGAACGGCATCTGGGCCATCAGCAAGTCGTAATGTCCTAACGTGTGTCCACATATGAGCAAGAGGCGTGTCTTGACTGATCCCCATTCCACCGTGCATTTGTATTGCCTCATCGATAACCTTTAATGCCATAAGAGGTGCTACAACTTTTATCTGACTAATCCATGGTTGTGCTGCTTTCACACCTGCTGTATCCATCATCCAAGCTGCTTTCAAGCAAAGTAATCTGCTCTGCTCTATTTCCATCCGGCAGTTCGCAATAATATCGTAGTTTGCTCCGAGTTCTGTTAATTCCTTTCCGAAGGCTGTTCGTGTTTTAGAGCGCCTTATCATCAACTCAAGGGCTTTCTCTGCTTGCCCAATAGCTCTCATACAGTGATGAATTCTTCCAGGTCCTAACCTCCCTTGTGACACCTCGAAACCACGGCCCTCTCCAAGTATAAGATTTTCAGCAGGAACTTTCACATTTGTGAATTTACAGTGGCCGTGCCCATGCGGAGCGTCGTCTGCACCGAAGACATTCATATATCTGAGCACTTCAAATCCCTCAGAGTCGGCGTCTACAAAAAACATTGAATGCCTCGAATGCTTTGCAGCATCTGGGTCAGTGAGCGCCATAACAATAAAAACTTTGCACCTAGGATCACCAACACCAGAAGACCACCATTTTTGACCATTCAATACCCAATGATCTCCGTCTTTTTTTGCTTCGAGCGATATATTTGTAGCGTCCGAAGAAGCGACGTCAGGCTCTGTCATTAAATAAGCAGACCGGATCTCTCCTTCTAGTAACTTTGCTAACCATTTCTTTTTGTGGTTTTCATTGCCATAACGCTCAATTACTTCCATATTTCCCGTATCAGGAGCGCTGCAGTTAAATACTTCAGCTGCGATACCAACTTTTCCCATCTCTTCCGCGAGATAAGCATACTCAACGGTTGATAAACCGTAGCCTTTCTCTGAGTCAGTAAGCCAAAAGTTCCAAAGGCCTCTCTCTTTAGCAAGAGACTTCAGATGGGTTAATATTTCCATTTGTCGTTCGGTAAACTGCCATCTACTTCCGGATGGATGCTTTCCAACTTCCTCATGAAACTCTTGATCAAGTGGTTCTATGTCATCTGAAACCATCTGTCTGACTTTATCAATTAACGGTTTTACTTTGTCGGTAACGCCTAAATCCATGTCTTTTCTCCTAACTAACTAAATTTTAATTTAAACTCTGAAACAGCTGCCTTGAATTCCGAATCTAAATTATGAACAAACTCCGAAACAGTTTCAATTGCTTTAATTGACGCAATGCCTTGCCCACATCCAAAAATCTGTGACCACGCCTTTGGCTTTTCAGATGAAGGGTCAAAATTCATATCTTTGACTGATCCCTCCTGAAGGTTGTCTGGGTCCATGCCAGCATTAATAACGGATGGTTTTAAGTAATTTCCAGAAACTCCAGTAAAAAGTGATGAAAGAAGTATATCTTCGGCAGAGGAATCGACAATCATATTTTTATATGCATCAGTGGCATTTGCCTCCTTTGTTGCAATGAATGGTGAACCGATGTATCCCATGTCTGCTCCCATCATGAGTGAAGCAAGCAAAGCTCGTCCAGTTGCGATGGAGCCTGAAAGCAATAAGGGCCCCTTGAACCATTGTCTGATTTCTTGAATAAGAGCAAAGGGTGATTGAGGTCCAGCATGTCCTCCGGCACCAGCAGCCACTGCGATAAGCCCGTCGGCTCCCTTTTCGATAGCTTTTCTAGCAAAAGTATTATTGATAATATCATGTAAAACAATGCCACCGCATGAATGAGCCGCTTCATTAACTTCTGGTCTAGCTCCAAGTGATGTAATCCAAACAGGTACATTCCATTTCACACATATTTCAATATCTCGCATCAATCGTGGATTTGATCTATGCACTATTTGATTTACAGCAAAAGGGGCCGCAGGATTATCTGGATTTTCTTGGTTATGCCGATCAAGTTCTTCTGTTATACGTTTGAGCCATCTCTCCAGCTCGATAGGTTCACCCTCTTTCTCTCGGGCATTTAAGGCTGGGAAGCTACCAATAACTCCGGCTTTACACTGTGCAATTACCAAATCCGGTACTGATATAATAAATAGTGGCGCTGCTACCACTGGAAGCTTTCCCGCTGTCAATACTGCCGGAAGATTTGTACTACTATTTATATTCATCAGAGAACCTCAAAAAGGCCCGCGCCTCCCATTCCTCCTCCAATGCACATGGTGCATACGACATATTTCGCACCTCTTCGCTTTCCTTCAATTAGCGCGTGACCAACCATACGAGCTCCAGACATTCCATAAGGATGGCCGATAGAGATTGCCCCTCCATTTACATTAAGATTTTCATCTGGAATACCTAGCTTGTCTTTACAATATAAAACTTGTACAGCGAAGGCTTCATTCAACTCCCAAAGATCAATATCATCCATTTTTAAATTATGTTTTTCAAGTAGTTTTGGAACAGCAAAAACAGGCCCAATACCCATTTCATCAGGAGCGCAACCAGCTGCCATCATCCCTACATATCGTCCTAAGGGCTCTAACCCTTTCTTTTCTGCAATTTTGGCTTCCATTAGCACAGATGCAGATGCGCCATCCGACAGTTGACTTGCATTTCCTGCAGTTATGTACCCACCTTCAGACATAGTCAGTCCATTTCTAAACACTGGTGACAACGAAGACAGCCCTTCAATGTTTGTGCTTGGTCTATTTCCTTCATCTTTCTCGAGGATTACTTCTTTATCACTTATTTCACCTGTCTCTTTATCTTGAACTTTCATGATCGTTTTGAGGGGCACAATTTCATTATCGAATGCTCCTCTTTGTTGCCCAGATGCGGTTCTCTGTTGAGATTGAAGAGAATATTCATCCTGATACTCTCGACTAATATTATATCGAGAAGCAACGGTCTCTGCAGTCTCGATCATAGTCATATACATATCTGGTTGATGATCCTTAAACCATGGATCATATGCTCTGTATCCATTCATTTTATCGTTTTGAACAAGGCTTATGGATTCTACTCCTCCACCCACCGTGATATCCATGCCGTCGTTAATAATTTGTTTCGCTGCTGTCGCAATTGCCATCATTCCGCTTGCACATTGACGATCTATAGACATTCCGGGAACTGTAACGGGTAACCCAGCTCGTATGGCCGCTTGTCGTGCAATATTACCCCCACTTGATCCTTGCTGTAAGGCGGCTCCCATAATAACATCACCTACCTCACCAGTCTCTATTCTAGCCCTTTCAACTGCTTTTTCAATTGCATGTCCGGCCAACTCTTGGGCGGATGTGTCGTTAAAAGCGCCTCTATAAGCTTTTCCAATAGGTGTTCTCGCAGTTGATACTATTACGGCTTCTCGCATTTCTTTTCTCCGATTATTAAATGAAACTTTTTGTGTTAAGAGTATTCAATCTTATCACACATATTTTTTCGTACAATCTTTAAACTTAAGACTTTTAAGGTTTAACAAACGCTTTGGTGATCCACTCTGCAGCCAGAGCAGGTTTTTCTTGATCTTCAAGTTCTACAATAACATCGTAAATCATTGTTATTTCGCCGGTATCTTTCTTCTCCATATTCTTTAAAGTAAAATGCCCCCTTACTCTTGAGTTAACTGGTACAGGCGATACAAACCGTAGTTTATTAAATCCATAGTTAAGGCCAAAGTGTGCTCCTTCTATCCCCGGGACACAATCATAGGACATTGCTGAAAGTAGCGACACGGACAGAAACCCATGCGCGATAGTTGAGTTTAAGGGTGTCTCTTTCTTTACTCTCGCTGGATCCACGTGAATAAAGAAGTGGTCTTTCGTAAGATCAGCAAAGCTGTCAATCATGTCTTGATCAATAGAATACCACTCTGATTTTCCCACTACTTGCCCTAATTTGTCGAATACCTCGCCAAAGCTTAGCTTTGTAAGTGCTCCATCATTATTTACTTTTTGCATCTTTTAGTCTCCCCGAATCGAATTGGCTCTATCTTAATGGGATTTATTACGGTTTACTCTTTTTTTTGGCCAGAAGGAGGATTTTTTTATGCGTGGTATATAGTTTACGTAACGTTATGTGATTTATTGACGCTATGTTATACCCAAGCGTTATTTTAGGGTTGACCTCTTAAAAAAATTTAAACTATCATTTATTTTATTGAACGATTAATAAAATTTAAATTTACTTTTGGGAGGAAAGTATTCATGAAACTTTTTAAAAAGATCGCGAGTTTTGTGTTGGCTTCTGGGCTGTTTTTTAGCTCCTCAGTTTTTGCTGACACTGTGAAAATCGCATTTATCGATCCATTATCTGGGCCTTTTGCTACGACTGGAACAATAGGTTTGGCAGAATGGAAATACGCTGCTGAAAAACTTGTCAACGAAAAGGGCGGTGTTCTTGGTGGCAAAAAAATGGAAATTGTTGCATTGGACAATAAGATGGACGGAAAAGAGTCCCTTGTTCAGGTGCAGGTTGCTATCGATCAAGGAATTCGATTTATCGCACAAGGTAATTCTTCAGGTATTGCAAACGCTATAACTGACATGGTTAAAAAGCATAACAAGAGAAACCCTGATAAGCAGGTTATCTTTTTGAACTATTCAGCCGTTGATCCAGCATTGACAAATGATAAGTGCCAGTTCTGGCATTTTCGTTTTGATGCCAACGCTGACATAAAGATGGACGTGATCACAGATGTTATAGCCGGCGAGTCAGGGATCAAAAAAATGTATCTCATTGGTCAGGACTACTCATTCGGTAAAGCTGTTGCCGCTGCTGCTGAAAAGTACCTTGCTCAGAAGACCTCAATAGAGATCGTAGGTAATGAGCTTCATCCAATTGGTAAAGTAAAAGACTTTACACCCTATGCCAGAAAGATCCTTGCTTCAGGAGCCGATGCCGTTATTACTGGCAACTGGGGAGCCGATATGGTTAATCTAGGTAGATCACTGAAAGAGTCTGGCTTTGACGGACCTGTGTATTGCTATTACTGTGCAACTGCTGGTATAACAAAGACTTTTGGCGCTACTGGAAAAGGGATGCTTAATCTTGTTGGCGAAGGAAAGCTAAATCCAGTAAATCCTGCGCTTGAAGCATATAACAAAGGTCTTAAAGCAAAGTACCCAAATGCGGACATGTCGCAACCACGAATTACGAATGCTGTTCAAATGGTTGCAAAAGCAATAAACGAAGCTGGGTCAGCCACTGATATGAAGGCTATCGCGTATGCTCTTGAAGGCATGGAGTTTGAAAATGAACTTCTTCAGACAAAGGTCGTAATGCGAACCTCAGATCATCAAGCTATTCAAGATGTTCATGTAGGAGCTCATACTGATGATGTATCCATCGACTTTGATAACTCCGGATACGGTATCAAGATGTATAAAACTGTCAAAATGGCATCAATGGACAGTCCGACTTCTTGTAAGATGAAGAGACCGTAAAGTTAATTTGTGAAAATGCCCTGCTAATAATTTTGGTAGGGCATTTTTTTAACTATTTAAGGCACAAAAAATGGATTTATTTATAATCAACGTAATAGATGGTTTAATTTACGGTTTATTGCTGTTTATGCTGTCTAGCGGTCTAACGCTCATTTTCTCAATGATGGGGGTGTTAAACCTATCGCACGCTGCTTTTTATATGCTTGGCGCGTATCTCGCTTACCAAATAAGCGTAATAACTGGATTTTGGGTTGGGTTAATAGTTGCACCAATCTTAGTAACGATTCTTGGAGCTGCTGTGGAAAGGTATGGGCTAAGGCGAGTTCACCAATATGGACATGTGCCAGAACTTATTTTCACGTTTGGTCTGTTTTTTGTTATAGAAGAGTTAGTTCAGTACATCTGGGGAAGAAGTATGGTTAATTATGACAGCCCAGAGTCTTTAAACTTTATTGCCTTCAGCTTAGCTGGTGGGACCATACCTGCTTACAAGGTTTTTATGTTATTAGTATCCGTTGGAATATTCGTGGCATTATATTATGTGTTGGCTCGAACTCGAGTTGGAATGATAATCCAAGCTGCCCTGAGTTACCCTAAAACCGTTGAATCTTTAGGGCATAACGTACCGCTAGTTTTTATGGGAGTTTTCGGTGTAGGTACAGGATTGGCCGGTCTCGCAGGTGTCATTGCTGGCCCATCACTCACGACTTTTCCTGGTATGGCTTTTCTTCTAGGTTCAATAGTTTTTGTGTGTGTTGTGGTTGGTGGGCTGGGGTCACTATCTGGAGCTTTTATCGCGTCATTATTAATTGGGTGGCTGCAAACATTTGCTGCATCCTATAATATTGGAGCTGCCGATATACTAATCGCAATGGGATATGAATTTCCCAAAGATGTTTATTATCACCCTTGGAGAGATTTGTGGACGCTTACACTTCCTCAAATAGGACCAATTTTGCCGTATATCTTGCTAATACTCGTATTAGTATTCAAGCCTAACGGATTATTTGGAAAACGAGAGACTTAGAGGATAAAATATGAACGATAATGCTATGCAAAAGAGTGCTCTGTCCCCGGCCATGCCCTGGATACTTGCTGCGGCCATTTTAATTGTCCTGCCTTTCATATTTACAGGAGGCGGTTCGATTACGATTATGAACCAGATAGGTATAACAATAGTGTTGGCTATGAGCTACAATATGCTATTGGGCCAAGGTGGTATGTTAAGCTTTGGGCACGCTGTATATATGGGGATTGGTGGGTTTGTTGCTGTTCACGTCATGAACCTTGTGGAAAATGAATACATGTGGTTGCCACTTCCCTTATTGCCATTAGTAGGTGGTCTTGTAGGGCTTGGATTTGCTACTATAATCGGAAGCTTTTCTACAAGAAAAGCAGGAACTGTTTTTGCAATGATAAGTTTAGGCATTGGTGAACTTATTGCTGCGTGTTGTATCATAATAACTGTGTTTTTTGGTGGTGAAGAGGGAATTTCTGGAGATAGAACAATGGCTCCTCCAACCTTTGGTATTGAGTTTATTACTCAAAAAGAAGTTTATTTTTTAATAGCTTTTTGGGTTCTTCTATCGACTTTTTGCATGTATTTATTCACGCAAACACCCGTTGGCAAAATGGCTAATGCTGTGAGAGATAATCCAGAAAGAGCGGAGTTTGTTGGTTATTCTCAGCGTTGGGTGCGCTATGTATCCTTTTGCGCTGCTGGGTTCTTTGCTGGTGTCGCTGGGGCATTATTTGCAATTAACTACGAGATTTTAACTGAACAGAATTTAAACTTAAACATGTCTTTCCAGGTCCTTCTAGCGACCTATATCGGAGGCGTAGGTTTTTTCTTAGGTCCTATATTTGGAGCAATTTTATTTACTCTTTTACAAACGGTTATTGGGCTGCAGACAGATTTATGGGCCTTATATACAGGTCTTGTATTTATTCTGATGGTGATGTTTCTTCCTGCGGGGTTAACGGGTCTATTCGCAATGCATATGATCCCTATACAATTAGGAAGGGTTGGTATGTTAATTAAACCCTATTCCAAAATTTTCTTTCCAGGATTAGCTTTTGTTATAGGAATAATTGCGCTTATCGAATTGATAAATCACGTTCGACATCACGGAGAGGAACAATTTATGACTTTGTTTTGGGTTGAATTTGATACCACATCATTTGTGCCTTGGGGTCTGTTTGCGCTTATGACAATCGTAGGCTTCTACATCTCGAGAATTTTTGCAAAAGAAGTCGCTGAGGCATGGGGTGAAGCAACATTTGTCGAAGGTGAGAGGAGTTAAGGATGTCAGTTGACGCTCTAAAATTAGATAACGTTAAAAAGAATTTCGCCGGAACCGAAATAATAAGAGGGCTAAATCTTTCTGTGGCTCAAGATGAAAGACATGCCGTTATTGGCCCCAATGGGGCAGGTAAGTCCACTGCGTATAATCTTATAACTGGAAGATATCAAGTTTCATCTGGTAAAGTTTTTCTAAAAGGTGAAGATATCACCAATCTTCAACCCTATGAGGTAAAAAGAAAGGGTCTCAGTCGTTCATTTCAAATTACGAATATCTTTCCAAAGATGTCTGTTTTTGAAAATGTACGATGCTCATTACTTTGGGCTATGGGATACAAATATTCTTTTTGGCATATGGTTGGAAATCAATCTAAGCTCAATAACGATGCAGAAGAAATAATTGAAGAACTTAATTTAAAGGACAGAAGAAATACTTTAGCGGGAGTGCTCAGTTATGCAGAACAAAGAGCGCTAGAAATCGGTATAACAATAGCAGGCGGATCAGAGGTAATATTGTTAGATGAGCCAACTGCTGGTATGAGTGTGTCAGAGACAGAATATATAGTAGGGCTTATAAGAAAGGTTACAGAAGGAAAAACCTTATTAGTTGTGGAGCATGATATGGGTGTTGTATTTGATCTGGCTGATAGAATTTCTGTTCTTGTGTATGGTGAAATTATTGCAACGGGCACGCCAACTGAAGTTAAAGAGAACCAAGCGGTTCAGGAAGCCTATCTGGGCGCAGCAATGGAAGAACACTAATGTTAGAAGTAACTGATTTAAATGCATATTATGGGAAAAGCCATATCCTTAGAGGCGTCAACTTAAAAATAGAAAAGGGCGAAATTGTTTCATTGCTCGGAAGAAATGGAGTTGGCAGATCAACAACGTGTAAAGCCATCATGGGTGAAGTTGAACCAATCGGATCTGTAAAGTTTAACGGCACGGAGCTAGCAGGCAAAAAAGCCTTTGAAATAGCGAATGCAGGTCTTGGATATGTGCCAGAAAATAGAGATATTTTCCCAGGTCTAACTACGAGACAAAACTTGGAGCTTGGTACTAAGTCGGGGCAGGATATGTCTAAGTCTCGATGGTCTATAGACGATATGTTCAATCTTTTTGAGAATCTGAAAAACCGTGCTGATGTTGAAGCGTCTTTTCTATCAGGAGGTGAGCAGCAAATGCTTACAATGTGTAGAACCCTCATGGGTGATCCTGAGGTAATTATGATAGACGAGCCTACTGAAGGTCTTAGTCCTCAAATGACAACGCGAGTGGCTGATTTGCTGAATGAAATTAGTAACAGAGGCGTATCAATATTACTCGTTGAACAAAAGCTTTCTATTGCTATGAAAATTAGTCATCGTGTCTATGTTATGGGGCATGGTCAAATTGTTTTTGAAGGCACCCCTAAGGAGTTGGATAGAAGGGATGATATCAGGAAAGAGTGGCTAGAAGTATAATGATTAAATTAATGAGTAAGATGTTGCCCTGAAATCATCTGCAATCGTTACAAAACCACCTATATATTGGGTCATGATAATACCAGTTAGATGGTTTTTTCTATCTACCCAAAAATAAGTACTCGCTGCACCGGACCAACCAAATTCTCCATTTTCAGTAAGACTCATAGCTAATCCTTTATCAGTCATCACTCTACCGATAAGGTTCCATCCGTACCCTGATAGCGCGATTGGCCCCAGTCTTAATGGAAGCATATGGTCAGAAATTCTATTCGTCAACATAAAGTCGTGCATGGTTTTTGAGATTAATGGCGCACCGTTTTTATCTTTGCCGCTTAAAAGGAAATTGCAAAAAAGTTGATAATCGTCAATTGTTGAAAAAAGACCTGTTCCCCCTCTAAGGTTTATAAATTCACCATTTGAGGGATGGCTTTTTTCAGCATCAACTAACTTTAAAGGTGCTTGTTGAAATGATATCAGTTTGTTTGCATCTGGGTCACCATGCATAGGCATTATCTCTGTAGCATTTGTCTTGCTTACGCTAAATGCTGTATCTTTCATTTCCAAAGGAGCTAAAATTTGTTCACGCAAAATGTCACTAAGTTTTTTATTCTCAACAACTTCCAAGAGCCTTCCAATGACATCTGTGGCGACTGAGTACCTCCACGCCTCTCCTGGCTGGAACGCCAAGGGTATAGTTGCAATTTTATCTACCATTTCTTCTAAAGAAATATCTGAATCATTTAAAATATTTTCTTGTTGATAAAACTGAGCCACTGAACAACCCATATTAAAATTATAAGAAAGGCCAGCCGTATGGGTCAGAAGATCAGCTAAGGTAATTGGTCTTTTTAACCTTTCTAATTCTCCGTCGGATCTCAATACTTTTAAATATTTGAAAGAGGGAATGAAATCTTGAATATTTGAGTATAGGCTAAGTTTACAAGCTTCTATCAGCCGTATTGCTGCGACGGATACTATTGGTTTGGTCATAGAATATATACGGTATATCTGACCTGGCTTCAAAATGGTTTTATTTTCAATGTCACTATAGCCATGTACATCCTTTGAGACAACGTTATTGAAATGCCTTATTTCCCATTCAAGACCTGCTATAAGACCTTTATCTATATATTTTTTTGCCACTTGAGAAAATTGATCCACTAAATATTTCCTTGTCTTTATTTTTTATTTAACTAAATAATAACACCGTATTTTGGAGTAAAATAGAAAAATTATGAATGTAAAAAAACTTCGTAACAATCCCTTTCAACATTTTGTCGGTATTGAGGTGTTGAAATTAGGAGGAGGCAAGTCAGTACTGCAATTGGAGCTTAAAGAGCATCATTTTAATTTATACGGAATTCCGCATGGGGGGGTTCATGCAACGTTATTAGACATAGCTATGGGAACGGCGGCAAGCTTTCCCGATAGTTCGGGTAGAGAGGTAGACTCAGTCACTTTAAATTTGTCCGTTGATTATATTGCGCCACCGTCATCAAGAATTCTTGTAGCAAAAGGAAAAGTTACAAAGAAGGGTAAGTCAATTGCTTATTGTACAGCAGAAATATTTGATGAAGATAAGAAACTTATTGCTTCTGGCAGAAGTATTTTCAAATTATATAATCGGGAAAAAAATAAAAGTTAAGCTGCTTTTAACCCCTTTCAAATAATTTTTCTGCCATATTTCCTACTCTTTTTTCTATTTCTTCACAAGCATTCAAAATAATATCTTCACGAAACCTGGTAGAAATTATTTGAACACCTACAGGAAGTCCGTCATTGTAGTTCGCACTTACAACTCCCGCAGGAATTCCCATGTAGTTCATTGTATGTGCATAAAACATCCCTGCAAGAACCTCCTTAGTGCCTTCAATCCCCTGAGTATCTCGATTCCATTCGTAGGTTGGGTAGAGAAGAAAAGGTGTTAGGACGAGTGGGTATTTTCTAAAAAAGAGATTCCACTCTCGGAAGAAATATGACCTTTTTGCCATCCCAAGTAGTAAATCTTCTCCCTCAAACGGAGAGATTATTTTAAAATAATTTTCAGCTACTAAGTTAAAATTTTCACTTCCTAGGTTTTTGTAATCTTTTTCATGCAGAGCTTTTATCTCTCCAAAAAGAGTTTTAGCAGAAAAGTTTGCTGCATCTTCAAATTCGGGTAACTCAATTTCTTCAAGAATATAACCAGCATCCTTTAATGCATCAATTGCATTTTCTAGAGCTTTATTAATTGCCGGATGCAGAGGTTCGCCGAATGTTTCCTTTGTAAAGCCAACTTTTATTGGGGCCCTTATTTCCTTGCTTTGGAAAGGCATATCTACCATCCAAGGATCGCGAGGATCATAATTGATTAGCGACTGCATACCTAAACGGACGTCTTTTATTTCCCTTGCTATCACTCCTTGCACAGACATTAGCTGAGCGATAAGCCCTCTCTCTTGCGTTTGGCTAGGATTATAGGCAGGAACGCGCCCCAACCCTGGCTTAACAGTACAGGCACCAGTTGCCGTCGAAGGAATTCTTAATGAGCCTGCAATATCATTTCCATGGGCTAAACTTCCCATGCCACTCATAACAGCTGCTGATGCTCCCCCTGATGAGCCTCCTGGACTTGCCCAATCATTCCATGGGTTATAGGTTCTTCCGTGAATTACATTGTCTGTCGTTCCTCTCATAGAAAACTCAGGCGTATTTGTTCTCCCGATTACAATTGCACCATCTTTTTCTAAATTATCAACCACCGGAGCATTGCCGGGTGCAATTAAGTCTTTAAGCCCCTCTAGCCCATTAGGAGTCGCATACCCTTTCTGGTCAATATTTTCTTTAATTGTAATAGGGACACCGTGTAGTGGCCCTTTGAATGCACCTTTTTTTGCATGTTTATCAAGTTCACGTGCCCTCTCTAGTGCGGGAACACTTAAGTCATCAACTATTGCATTGATTTTGTTATTCGTTTCTTTTGTTCTCTCAATACAGCTTGAAACAAGATCTTCCGCTAATATGCTTCCATTCTTTATAAGCTTAGCGCTTTCATGAGCACTGAGTTTCCAATAGTCATTCTTGGGCATAAATAGTTTCTAAGAGGCTAGAGTATAATTTTCATATTTTTGTCTCAAAGTGAGCTTTGATACTTTACCAGTAGCGGTAAGAGGTAGATCATCTTCATAAACAACATCATCGGGCATTTGCCATTTTGCAAAATGTCCTTCCAAATGTTTTATCAATTCTTCTTTTGAAGGTTTCTTGCCCTCAACTGGTACAACAACTAATAATGGACGTTCATCCCATTTTTCATGAGGAATTGCAATCACTGCACAGTTTTCTACATCAGGATGAGACATAGCTCTATTTTCTAGATCAATTGAACTAATCCACTCTCCACCTGATTTGATTAAGTCTTTTGCGCGGTCAGTTAATCTTAAAAAGCCCTGTTCATCAATTGATGCAACATCGCCTGTTCCAAAATACCCTTCATCATCAATTGCTGCTTTGCTTGCCTCCTCGTTGTTGTAATAACCTCCTGCAATGGTATTACCGCGGATATAAAGATTTCCTATGCTTTTTCCATCCTCTGGTAATCTTTTGCCATCATCGTCCACAATTTTTAGGTCAACCATAAAAATCTTTCTTCCTTGGGAGGTCTGAAGATGCCTTTGCTCTTCAATGGGCAAATCGGAGAACGGTGATATAAGACGACCAGACGTACCCAATGGGCTTGTTTCTGTCATACCCCATGCGTGGATTACTCTAACGCCCATATTTTCGAAAGCTTCAATGAGCGATTTGGCAGCAGCTGAACCACCAACAAGCATTTCTTCCAATCCATCTGGCTTTTTTCCCCCTCGTTGCGAAATTTCCTCAAGTAAACCCATCCAAACTGTTGGAACACCCCAAGCCGAATTAACAGAGTACTTTTCCAGCAAATCGTAGACGCTTTTCCCATCGAGGTTGGCGCCTGGGAAAACAAGCGACGTACCACTTATTGGCGCGCTGTAAGGTATTCCCCAAGCATTTGCGTGGAAAAGAGGTACTATTGGTAAGATTTTCTTTTTTGGTGAAAAAGAACCTGCGTTGTAAAAGCACTGGATTAAAGCATGTAAAACAGTTGACCTATGGGAATATAGTACGCCTTTCGGGTTACCGGTAGTGCCAGATGTGTAACAAAGGCCTGACGCGGTGTTTTCATCAAATTCAGGCCATTCAAAATCTGAACTTTCTTTTTCAATTAGGTCTTCATAGCAAATAACATTCGGTATCTTACATTCAGGCATATGCTCTTTATCAGCCATCAAAACATATTTAGTTGAGGATGGAAATTTATCCAAATGCGCCTCAATTATTGGAATAAATGTTAGATCTAGGAAAATTAGTTTATCCTCTGCGTGATTAACTACATAAGTCATTTGTTCGCTTGAGAGGCGGGGGTTAATAGTATGACAAATAGCACCAATCCCTGAAATAGCGAAATACAATTCTAAATGTCTAAAGCCATTCCAGGCTAATGTAGCAATTCTATCACCCATTTTTACGCCCAATGATATAAGGGCTTTAGACATTTGCCTGGATCTAAGCGCTATCTCTGCATAATTGGTGGTATGGAGGGTTCCCTGGAGCGTTTTGGAAATTATTTGTTCATTTGGATGAATTTTTTCGGCTAGTGTTATTATGTCGGCAATTCTTAAAGGCCGATTCATCATCATTCCATGCATTTTTGAGCTCCCAATACAGTTTTATATATTTTGTAAAGATATTTATATGAATGATTATTATTAGTTATTTCTGATCTGTCTATTATTAATTGTAGTTGAAATTATTATGTTTTGGCCCATCAAGAATTTTTGGCGTAATAATTCAACTGTTTGAAAAATACTATTAAATTAATTCTCAGAATGTAATTAAAAAATTACATAATGTAAATATTTTATTACACTAAGTACCTGATTTTTAAGCATTTTTCTGTAATTAAAGATTGTTTTTCACTTCATTCACTATATACTGACTTTACCTTTATTCAGATTACATCCTCTGGATAGGTCGGCTGCGTCCGTGGGGGGACTGCGGGCGCGGTTCTTTTCCCATCAATCTTACATTTTTGAAATTTTATGTTCTTCCCAATTTTTTATATAAATTTGCTTTACGCTACGTAATAGTATGTTACTATGTATTCACAAATTATGGAGAACATTACATGAGCAATAATATTATTGAGACGAACCTTGGTAAAAAAGTTGATCTGCAAAGAATTTCAGAGGGATCTGCGTCGCCAATTACCAAAGCAGGCGCTTTTTATGTATTCTCTTTGAGAGTGGCAGGAGATGATGTTAGAGAATATTCCTTTACCAATAGAGACAGAGCAGTTTCCATGCGCTCAGTTTTGGTAAGTCACCTCGCACAGAAAATGCAATTAGATACAAAGAAAAAAGTTATCTAAAACTTACTATTTTTTTACTTGTAAGCTTTTGAAAAATGGATCATTGGATGTAAGAAGATTCATAAATCTTCTTAATTCTCCCACAGACTTATATGGTCTCATTACAACCTCAAATTTTTCAATTAAGCCTCGTTTATTTAGAGTAATCATATCCACCCCAGTTGCATCAAGATCACCAATTTTGCAACTAAACTCTAAAAAATAGTCTGAGTCATTACACAATATGCGCTTATATTCTAAATTTTTGAATACTGAACCTACGTGGCTTAGTATCCTCGCTACAATTTCTTTTCCTTGCCATTCCTTCCAGTAGGTTGGCGGCTTGAAGAGTATATTTTCATCAAAAATAGTTTCAAGAACATCCACATTATTTGATTTTATAGCGATAAAAAATTTTTCAATTGTTGGGTGGTATGAATGCATAATATTTTATATTTTTAAAGAGTCATGTTATGGTTAAGTAATATGTTACTGAGATAAAATATCAGATCGAGACCAATAATGCCAGACGGTAGTGTAAAATCTAAAAGTAAAACACCAAAGACTAATTTAAAATTTAAATATATGCCAGGCTTTGGTAATGACTTTGAAACCGAGGCTCTTGCCGGTGCATTACCACAAGGTATGAATAGTCCACAAAAGTGTGCTTATGGTTTGTACGCTGAACAATTATCAGGCACACCTTTTACAGCACCTCGTGCTCGAAATGAGAGAACATGGTGTTACAGGATACACCCTTCGGTAAAGCATCTTCATAAGTTAGAAAAAATTAGTCTACCATATTGGAAAAGTGCGCCCAATATAAATGACGAGGTTATAAGTCTTGGTCAGTATCGATGGGATCCGATTCCTATTACTAAAACGGGAAATACTTTTATTACCGGAATACGTACTATTACAACTACGGGTGATGTCGGTATGCAAACGGGAATGGCATCACATGTCTATGTTGCTGATAAATCAATGGATAAAGATTATTTTTATTCAGCGGATAGTGAGTTATTAGTTGTTCCACAATTAGGCAATTTAGTATTTAAAACGGAGCTTGGGTTAATTGACATTGCACCAGGTGAAGTGGCGCTTATCCCACGCGGACTTGTTTTCTCAGTCTTACTTCAAGATGAGATATGCCGTGGTTTTGTTTGCGAAAACTATGGTCAAAAGTTTATCCTCCCTAACCGAGGCCCTATAGGGGCTAACTGTCTTGCAAACTCTAGAGATTTTAAGGTTCCACATGCTTATTTTGAAGATAAAGAAAAAGAGGGCAATCTATTGGTAAAATGGTGCGGGTCATTTCACTCATGTCGTATAGAGAGGTCACCTTTGGATATTGTTGCCTGGCACGGAAATTATGCACCATGGAAATATGATCTTAGGAATTTCTCCCCTGTAAGTGCGGTATTATTCGACCATCCCGACCCATCTATTTATACGGTTTTAACATCTCCTTCAGGAATTGAAGGAACAGCGAACATAGACTTTATTTTATTTAGAGACAGATGGAATGTTGCAGAAAAAACGTTTAGACCGCCTTGGTATCATAAAAATGTTATGTCCGAATTGATGGGAAATATTGTAGGTAAATATGATGCAAAACCTACTGGGTTTATACCTGGAGGTATAAGTCTTCATAATATGATGCTACCTCATGGTCCAGATAAAGATGCTTTTGAAGGGGCTTCAAACACTGATTTAAAACCTCAAAAATTGGAAAATACTATGACTTTCATGTTCGAGTCACGGTTTCCTCAACATCTTACTGAATTCGCCGCAAAAGAAGCACCACTGCAGGATGACTATGCAGAATGCTGGGCTGGACTTGAGAAAAAGTTTAATGGAACTCCAGAAGGCAACTGGTAGTGTCGCTCGATTTAATTAAGTCATTCGTTGAGGCAGCGAATAATAGAGATTGTGAATTTCCTTTAAATAATCTTCCTTTTGGTGTCTGTTTCGAAAAAAGCAAACAAAAGTGTTTTTCTGCTACGGCAATTGGCGATCAGGTTCTTAATCTCACTTACGCAGAGGAACTAGATCTTATACCCGACCTCGGATTTAAACACGTTTTGTTGAACACCTTTATGTCAAAGGGGTCAAGTTTTCGCAAAGAGATCCGTAAAATTTTGCAGGATTTATTAGCAGAAAACTCAAAAAAAATCAGTGAAGTTCAGAGATGCCTTTTACCTTTGAACAATTGTTACAACAGTAAAGCGTTTGAAATTTCAGAATATACTGACTTTTACTCCTGTAAAAATCATGCGCTCAATGCAAGTAAAATTATAAGAGGGGAAAATGCTGAATTGTCAAAAAATTGGTATACTTTACCTGTTGCCTATAATGGACGTGCTTCATCTATAGCGATATCTGATGGTGATATTCGAAGGCCAACTGGACAAATTTATGATCAAACTAATGGTACTTTAAAATTTGAACCAACTAAGAAGCTTGACTTTGAACTTGAGATGGGAACTGTGATTGGTGGAAGTTTGCCAATAGGTGAAACATTAGATTTTGAGGGAGCTGAAAATTTAATTTTTGGCTATGTTTTACTCAACGATTGGTCTGCGAGGGACATACAGGCGTGGGAATATCAACCATTAGGCCCATTCCTTTCAAAGTCATTTGCAACAAGTATTAGCCCCTGGGTAGTTTCTCCAGAAGCTCTTGAGCCATTTAAGAGAACTCCTCCAGAGAGGGACTTTCAACTGCTCCCACATTTTGAAGACGATAAAGCGTTTGTCTTCGATATAGACCTAAAAGTAACTTTAATTGAGGATGGTGGTACGAAAACTGATATAGTAGAAACCAATGCAAAAGAGCTTTATTATTCACCAGTTCAGCAAGTTATACACCATGCATCAGCTGGATGTGGTATCTCGACCGGAGACTTGATGGGTTCAGGAACAATATCAGGGATGGAAAAAGGAAGTTTTGGTTGCATGCTAGAGTTATCGTGGGGAGGAAGAGAAAAAATAGCTTTGAGCTCTGGGGAAAAACGTGATTTCCTACAAGATAACGATACTGTTGTTTTGAACGGAACTGCATCTGCTGAAAAGTTTAAAATAGGATTTAGTTCGTGTTCTGGAAGAATTATTAATTAATAGGAAAAAAATGAAGAAATTTGCGTCACAAAATGATTTAGATGAGAAAAAAATCTCATTTGAAGAAATAGGTAATAACCTTTTTGCTTTTACAGCTGAAGGTGATCCAAATTCAGGCATAATAATTGGTGATGATAGCGTGATGGTTATTGATGCGCAGGCAACGCCAACCTTAGCGAGACACGTAATCCAAAAAGTCAGGTCTGTTACTGATAAACCTATATCGCACTTAGTTTTGTCACACTATCATGCTGTTAGGGTGCTTGGTGCGTCTGAGTATAAGGCAAATAATATAATCATGAGTAGCAAAGCAAGAGCAATGGTTGTAGAAAGAGGGCAAGAAGATTGGGATAGTGAGTTTGATAGATTTCCCCGACTATTTAAGGGACATGAAGAGATCCCAGGGCTTACTTGGCCAACGACAACATTTGATAAAAGAATGTCATTATTTTTAGGTAGACGAAGGATCGATTTATACCTTCTTGGTAGAGCGCATACTGCAGGAGATATTGTTATTCATGTGCCAGACTCAAATGTGTTATTCACTGGTGATATTGTTGAATATAAGTCGGCTTGTTATTGTGGTGATGCGCATTTACAGGATTGGCCCCAAACATTAGAGAAAATTGCAAAATTTCAGGCTGTTTCTTTAGTTCCAGGAAGGGGTGATGCTCTAACAGATCTAAGACAAATAGATGATGCAATTGAATTGACAGAAGACTTTGTTACATCAACGTTTAAATCAGTTTCAAAAATCGCTCATGCGGGTGGCGATTTAAAAGAAGCCATGTCATCTTGTAGAGATCAGTGTGATGAAAAGTTTTCTGATTATGCCATTTATGAACATTGTTTACCTTTTAATGTCTCAAGGGCTTTTGATGAAGCAAAAGGTATTGATAATCCTAGAATTTGGACGGCTGAGCGAGATAAAGAAATGTGGGATTTATTACAGTGAATCGTGCAGCAAACTTTTCAAAAAGCTATAATTACAAGGAATTTCCCTTTAAAATACCTCCTGAGATTTCAGAGGGCAGTCAGGAAATATATCCAGTAGTCATTGTGGGTGCTGGACCAATTGGTTTGTCGTTAGCAATTGATTTAGCTCAAAGAGGTGTAAAAAGCGTCCTGTTGGACGATAATAATATTGTTTCAACAGGTTCAAGAGCAATTTGTTGGGCTAAGAGAAGTTTAGAGATTTTTGATCGACTAGGTGTTGCCTCTAAAATGATGGCAAAGGGAGTTACTTGGGAAACAGGAAGACTTTTCAATGGAGATAAAGAAGTTTTTTCATTCAACTTGCTTCCAGATAAAGGTCAAAAGTTTCCAGCATTTATTAATTTACAACAATACTATGTCGAAGAGTATTTAATTGAACGATGTTTCCAACTCGATGACTATATTGATCTCAGATTTAGTAACAAGGTTATTGGTCACTCTCAAAATAAGGAGAATGTGGAAATAACCATAAGGTGTCCTGAAGGAGAATATTTGTTGAGATCATGTTATATGGTTGCTTGCGATGGTTCGGACTCTCCAACTAGGAAACGTATGAATCTTGCTTTTGATGGTGAGATTTTCGACGAATATTTTTTGATAGTTGATATTTTTATGGAGAAGCCTCCCTTTGAGAGTGATAGGCCTGAGCGATGGTTTTGGTTTGCACCTACATTTCATGATGGACAATCTGCTTTGTTGCACAAACAGGCAGAAAATATTTATAGGATAGACTTACAGCTTGGTGAGAATATTGACAAAAAAAGTGAGCTTGATCCGGAGAGGGTCAAAAAGAGAATAAGCAAAGTTGTTAGGTCTGACAATTTTGAAATTGACTGGATGAGTATTTATAAGTTTAAGTGTGCCTCTTTGGATAGAATGATTTTTGATAGAATAATTTTTGTTGGAGATAGTGCGCACGTTGTAAGCCCATTTGGAGCTAGAGGAGGTAACGGTGGGATACATGATGTAGACAATTTAGGATGGAAACTGGCTTCTACCCTTAAAAATAATACTACAGCTAATATCTTAGAAACTTATAACGAGGAACGAATTGAAGCAGCAAAAGAAAATATAGCGAACTCCTCTAGAGCAACTAACTTTATGACTCCAAAAAATAAGATGGCTAAAGCTTTTCGTGACCAGGTTCTCGATTTATCCGTAAACAATCATTTCTCTAGAAATTTGATAAATTCAGGTAGACTCTCTGTTCCATTTAAGCTTAGCGGTTTAAGGCTAGATAATGAGTATGGAGATGATCCTCTGCTTGGATCAATTTATGTAGATTTTCCAATTCTTGATAGGAAAGGAAACCAACTATTTCTTACTGATGTGATTTCTAACAGCTATAATTTGCTGTCATTTTCAAAAATAAAAATCGAGTTTCCTTTCAATTTAAACATAATAAGTGTTGGGGAAGAAAATAATGAAGATGTTGATTTCTTTGATTTTGAAGGTAAGGGGCTAGAAAGATACAGAGCGGGTCTAAGTTACTTCATCAGACCGGATGGGTATATAGTGGGAATATTTAAAGAGATAAATATCAGTGTATTAGAAAAATGTATGCTTTAGATATTTAAGTTTTTGAGAGAAAATTACCTATGACGCTAAACGATCAACTCTACTCAAGACTTGTAAATCTTTACCAAGGTCTAGATGATGAGAAGATTCATCAGTTAAATGCGAGACTAATTTTACTTTTATCAGAAGAGATATCAGATTCACTAGTTATAAAAAAAATTATTGATCAATTAGAAACTGAAAACAAAAGCTCTAGTGATTAACTTTCTCTACGATGACTTTTAAAAGGGTAAAATTCCGCGCAAATTCGAAAGTAATGGAATGATCTTTTGAAATAATGATAAAAGGTTTATCCCAAGTTTTGGTAAAAGCCACAAAAATAAAGCAAATAAAAGCACAACTGAAATAATTATAAAAAAAGTATTTGGCTGCATAAAAGTACTTTTATCAGAGTTCATAATATCTTCTAATTTGTTATTTTTTTTATTTCCCTTTTTTGTTATTAAAAACGGGTGCAATATCCATATGATGAATAAAATTAGAGCTAAAAAAAGAATAAGGCGAACCATGAAAAGATACTTTCTATATTTGGTGGAACACTACAGTGTAATTGAACTTATTGCTTTTGAAAAATATACTCTACCTCTTCCCAACAGTCAGTAGGAAAAATCCATAATATTTCCAAATCCTCCTCACCAGTATTTTTTAACCCGTGATTAACATTTTTAGGAATATACACAAAACTATCTTCATAAACCTTCTTTGAACTTAAAGAGGATAGAAGCAGTCCTTTTCCTCGTCGAATGATGTAAACCTCCTGAGGTGAGTGATGATGAAGGGGAAGTTCTTCTCCAGGTGGTAAAACTAATACTCCACACGAAAGTCCATGGCTCATTAATTGTGTACTATCAGCAATATACTTCCATCTAAGTTTTCCTTGGTCTTTATCTTCATTCCAAGTTTGGTCTTTCAAATGGGATACAACAATTTTTTCTTTGTCGGTATTTTTCATTTTTACTAAAGAGTTGAAAACATAGTCATTGCCACCATCTCTTTCCAGTTATTTGGATGCTCGTCTTTTATTTTCTTAACTTCACCAACCATTCTTTCACTTATTTCAAAAAACTGGTCTAAGTTCTGAGAAATAAAGAAATATAATTCGTTTCTTTCATTTTCACTCTTTGACAAATTTTCTAAATACTTTGTAATAATGTCCAAGCTTTTGTTAGTACCCATCGTATTTAAATCCAAAAATATGTAATTTTATTTATACCCTTTTGAAAAAAACTTATCAGCAACGATGTTTATAAGCTGCAACATTATTCTTAATAAATTCCCGTTTTATAACCAGAAAAAATATTAAGGCTTAATTTATATGTGACTTTAAACTTTTTATAAACGCAGTATTCACATAAATTTGCTACAGCAAAAATAAAAGATAATAAACTTAACCAGGTAGGGGTAATAATTTTAATATTATCTTAACGTTAAGCTGTACACCAACTGCCCAACAACTTCTCGGATCACAATATTAAAGTTACTTAAATTTTGCCCAAAATTCCAACCGGATTGACTTTTAAAAGATCCGGTTCGAAAATCTACAGGATATGCTGTCAAGTTACGCCAACCAGCTGTCTTAAAGCTACGCATTGCTCGTGGCATGTGAAACGCACTAGTTACCAATACCCATTTCATGTCTTGCCTTGGCTGTACTAGCTTGAATGTGAATTTGGCATTTTCTGCAGTATTTCGAGAACTAGCTTCTAAGACCAACCGTTCTGGTTGGATCCCTTGCGCTAAAAAAAACTCTCGAGCCAAGCTACTTTCAGATTTATTTGAATTAAGAGCATTTCGTAAGTCGCCGCTACCTCCAGTGAATACAATTATAGATTTTGGATGCTGCCTATATAATTCAAGGGCTGCGGTATACCGATCTGCTCCCTCACCCAACTCCGGTAAACTCCAGCGATCCCAGACATCAACATTACCCCCACCGCCAAGAACAATGATGCCATCAACTTCTTCAACTTCTGGCTTGACCGGATAAGTTGCCTCAAAGTGTGCGAGCACCAAATTACCTATTGGGAAAACAGATAGGACAACTATGCAAACAAAAGTACAAGATATTCCAAAAAGAGCAATAATACGCTTTTGTGTCAACAAAGAAACTAGAGAAACACCTAACCCTATTAATATCCAAGTTTCTAAAAGAAGCAGACCTCCAATCAACTTAGCTGTTATGAAAAAAGCAGTATCCATTTAATAAAAAACCAAGAGTGATAATTTGTAAATATATATTAGTACGCATATATTTATCTGCTACAAAACTGAAATAGACGATAACACATATAAGCTCAGTAAGCCTATAATTTTTTTTTAAAAAGTGCATGACCGCTTTATATAAAATTCCTAGTGAGGCATGTTTATTATTTTGAGCTCCATAAAACACCCTTCATTCCGAAGCATAGGCCTTACAAACTTATACCCAAGATGATATTGATCAACGCTCATATCTAAGAACAAGTTTTAACTCTCGAGGTGGTTCGGGAAGTGACCCAAAAACGGTCCAAATAAGACGCGTCTTTGGAAAAATGACTACCCAAACGGTAATAAAAATTGCGACAAAGTATATAGAAATGCTTTTGTTTGCGACGAACCACTTTTCCAGCGCTCCTTTATACGGTGCAATAACATTGTCATAGAAATCTACAGATGCATTCTTACCGTGCATAATTTCCTCTTCTGTTCGAAAAATAATTGATCCAACTCCAGATAATCCAGGTCTTACCTGCGTAACGATAGACTGAATATTATCAGAATAAGATTTAAATGTTTGTGGAGTAAGAGGTCTGGGTCCAATAATACTCATATCACCAAGAAAAATATTAAGTAGTTGTGGCAATTCATTAATCTTAGTCGTTCGTAAAAACTTACCAACTGGTAATATCCTTGGATCATTTTTCATAGTGACCGTACCGGTACCAAGGTTAGGACTGTCTCTTAGCATTGTCGCAAATTTAAATAATTTAAACAATTTGCCATTTTTCCCAATACGTTCTTGAAAAAAGAATACTTCTCCTTCGCCTGAAAATCTCAATATAATCACGATCGGTAAAAAAAGAGGAGAAAGAATTAAAAGTGCAGTGGCCGAAAATACAATATCGAATAGACGCTCCATGTTTACATCCTTTGATCTAAGTATTTACCAGTTTCTTTGTGCTCAAACTCTGGCAACAAACCATAAAACATTCTAACAATGTCATCTTTTTTCCAAGTTGCTTTTGCCCTTAATGCGTATATACCATCCATGAATTCATCCAATTTTGATCCGTCAAATTCAGGTTTATTTTGAATTACGCCTATCGTGTCAAACCGATTCATATCTAACGATTCACTATCAGTAAAAAATTCTTCGAAATCTTTCTCTCCAGTCGTGTCACTATTAAAAAAATAGCACGGCCACCGCTTATTTTCTATTAGTTCTTCTACTTTATCACGCGCATCATTTTCAGAAAAACACTCAAAGGCTTCATACCCACGTTCTTTTAGAAAATGGATAGCTATTTCAGAGAAAGTAATAAGATGAAGCTTTTTACTTAATTTTGGAAAAAATATATCTCTATTCTCTCCTAGTAAGGCAGATAGTAAGCATAGTTCACCAGACTCCTGAGGAGTTATAAAGTATCGCCGGACATCATTTGGCGCAGAAAATGGTTGCCGTTTAGCAAAGCGCTGATTGAAACCATGCAAAAGAGAGCCGTCAGAAAATGCAACGTTTGCAAATCGTGCCATCGAAACACTGTGTTTCAAGCTTTCACGCATTAAGAACATTTCCATAATTCGCTTACTCGCTCCCATCATGTTTACAGGATTTGCTGCCTTATCTGTCGAAACACAAAAATATTTTTTGGCCCCCATTTCTTTCGTTAAACGAAGTGTATTGACGGCATTAAATATATTAACCATTAGCAAGCGCATGAGCGTATATGGATCTTTTTCGCTTCTAACATGCTTTAATGCTGATAAATTAAATACATAATCGTATGGGCCTTCGGTCTTAATTAATGCCTCAAATTCAATACTTCCACAATCAAGAGCAAATGTTCTGAAATCTCCCTGTCTGTAACCTAAAGTACTTCTAACTTCGCGCACAAGTTCAACTGTATTATTTTCAGAAATATCTACTATGTGAAGAACAAGCGGATCTCGCTTAAAAATCTCACGCGCTACGGCTTGTCCTATGGACCCCGAACCACCAATTATCAAAAAACGATTACGCTGTATCGTTGTTTGCAGAGCCTCTTCATAACTTGATACATCCCGGGAAAATAAGGCCTCATTCCTGCCTATAAGAGATAAATAATTCAATTAAATCTGCTCCTTTTATTTCTAAGTGGCTTATAATTACGGTGGCTAATTATATATTTTGAGACCAACCTATAGCTGTCAAGTGTCTTTTAACATTTTAGAAAGTTGTTCATCCATATTAACAACAGGGGTCCAACCCAATAAGCTCCTGGCTTTTGAACTGTCTATCTGTAAAGAGCCAAACAAACGATTTGCGATATCATGTTTTCCCAAAATCAGGGCAAAAAATGTCATTATACAAATTGGAAATGGAAATAACCACGCTCTTGGGCTTGAGGGAGAGCTGGACTTTAATGCATGGAGAACCTTTTTCAATAGCTGTGTTGTGGAAACATCTTTATCATCAGAAATCAAAAAAATTTGGTTAACAGCTTTCGATGAATTTTTTCTATCTACACATAAAATGATAAAATTTACCAAATTATCCAATGCAATAAACGAGCGTTTGTTATAAATAGCGCCGAAAGGTAAAGGCACTGGCTTTTTCATCCACCTTACCATAGAAATGAAATTACCTTTAACCCCCGGCCCATATGCCAACGGAGGACGAATGATAACAACTTCCATTCCGGTTTCTTTTGCTAAAGCTAATAAACCTTGCTCAGCCTCATACTTAGATAAACCATAAGGGTCACTCGGAACGAATTCATCATCTGGTGTAAAGGGGTTACCAGGTCTGGTCGTCTCGCCATTAACTTTAATTGAACTCAAGAAGATAAAACGCTTTACCCCAGATTGGGCCGCCAAATGCCCTAGAACCAAAGTTGCATCACGATTTACCTTTCTAAATTCAGTCAAAGGATCTATAACATTATCATCCATGATGTGTACCCTGGCTGCTGTATGCACCACAACCTCGATACCATTAAATATACTTTTCAACGAGCTACATTCACTCAACTTTAAGTTAGCTAAATCACCAATCACCACCTGTTCAATAACCGAGGGTATTACCGGAGAAGGTTGGCGAACAAGTACCTTCACTTCATAAGTCTCTGATAATAAATTTTTAATTATAGCTTCACCTAGGAATCCGGTAGCACCTGTTACAAAAACTTTCATCACAAACTTGCTTTTTCTAAAATTTCCAATAGACCTCCAATTTAGACCGCTTTCTTAAAGCAAAGCTTTTATCATAAATTATTTGTCAATTCTTGGTAAATCTGCAAATGAGCTGCAACGACCTGTTTTTCATCAAATGCAGTTTCTGCAAGAATCCGGCCCGCTTGACCCATTTGGGCACAAAGAACAGGGTCATTCAGTAGTTTTTCTATTGCATCAGCAAGTGCTATCTCATCCCGCACAGGAACTAAAAGGCCTGAAACATCAGCTTCAATTGCATCACGGCAACCCGGATGATCTGTAGTAACCACTGCCCGGCCGCAGGCTGCAGCCTCAATCAACACTTTAGGTAGTCCTTCTCCATAATAAGATGGTAAAACTACTACATGTGCGGAAGCTATCACGAGGGGCATATCTGTTCGATGACCCCACAATTCAACAGCACCGTCTTTAGTCCACTTAGCCAACTCATCTGGATGCAAACTGTGAGGATTATCAAGGTCCGGCTTCCCCACGACTACAAACCGCACATCCTTTGACGATATACCTCGCTTGCGAAGTATCTGGGCAGATCGTACAAACTCGCGTACTCCCTTGTCAACTAACAAACGCGCCGCAAGCAAAACCACAGGAACCCCCTTTGGTAATGGTGTCACGCAATACTGAGTTAAGTCGGCACCTGAACCGCGTATCATTGTTACCTTTCGCTCAGGCAATTCAACAAGACTTGATAAAGAGGACAGATCGTTAGAATTTTGAAAAATTACCCGCAGATTTAGATGCCCTAATGCTACACGGTAAAGATGTTTAACCACCCATCGTCTAATTGCCGCCGCTATTCCCTTAGATACAAACACAAAACCCAAACCAGATACAGCTGAAACAATAGCAGGTACTTGAGCCAAACGGGCCGCGACTCCCCCAAGTAATACAGGCTTAATTGTAACAAAATGGACTACATCTGGTTTTACAAGTTTACAAACACGATAAATTTGCCAAAACGGCTTTCCTATTGCCCATAAACCAACACCGCTTCGATTTAAAGTCAAAGGATGAACCACAAAACCATGATTTTTAAGTACATCCAACTGGTCAGTCACGGCAGTGGCAATATGAACTTCATAACCCTGTCGCATAGCTTCAAGAGCTATAGGCAAACGGTGAGATAGAAAGAACCAATCAACATTTACTACAAATAATAGTTTTCGGGCTCCAAGTGGTTTTGTGACCAACAGCTTTTTGTAGATTTGCATATGATCAGCTACTATTTTTTTAATATCGAAGTGTGCCTTTGCCAATGATCGCCCTGCAAGTCCCATTTTGTTTCGTAAATCAGATTGTTGAATTAAGAACTCAAGCTTTTCAGCTAGTGCCTGGGCATCTTTAGCTGGCACTAGAAATCCTGTTTTATTAGGTTCAATTGCATCACGACACCCAGGGACATTGGTTGTTACCACTGCGCGACCACAGGCCGCAGCTTCTGCTAAAGATTTGGGTAAGCCCTCGCGATATGACGGCAAGCATGCTATATTCGATTTACTATATAGCTCAGCCACGTTTTGTCGAAATCCAAAAAACTTAGTATTTGGCAGACCCTTCCACTCATCTATCTGCCGTTTGGAAACAGACTTGGGATTTTGGCCATCACGATCACCGACAATCCAAAATTCTGCATCTACCCCCTTCTGATACAACAAGCGAGAAGCTTCAATAAATTCACCTATTCCTTTTTCTATTAATAGCCGCGCAACAAAAGTTATTATAATTTTTCCTTCTGGTTCTAAACTATATTTAAAACGATTTAAATCGACTCCCGAACCCCGAACTAAACGGACTTTTGATGAGTTTAAAACGCCCCAGTCTAAAAGAAAATTCGCGTCATCTTTGTTTTGAAAAATAGCAATTTGATTTTTATGTTTAAAAGCTAATTTATAAAGTGGGTACAAAACTACTCTTAACAAACTACTCCTGAAACCTCGTGACATGAAATCGTTGCCAAGTCCTGAAATAGCTGAAACAACCGCAGGTACTTTCAAAATTTGGGATAGTATTCCACCATATAAATATGGCTTTATGGTAACGAAATGGACTAAGTCAGGTTTTAATTTAATTAGTAACATGTAAAGTTGAAAGACTAAACGAAGTTCACGAAGTGGGAGTACTCCCTTGCGCTCAATATCAAGGGTATGAAACGTCAAGCCGATTTCATCGTAGATTGTTGAATTATCTCCTCGGCAGGCTAAGTGTACATCGTATCCCTCATCAATCAGCTTTAGGGCGATTGGTAAACGATGTGAAACGAAAAAGGCAGCATCATTAATGACAAATAAAATTTTCTTCATTTGTTTTCTCCCAACCAGCTTTGAAACATGAGTATGTTCCAAAGCTGATACTGCCAGTTTCGCAAACCACTAAGGTGCTCTGACCATTTTTGACGAATGAGTGTAGTGTAGAAAAAGCCCTCATGCTTAAGGCGCGTTTCATCTAGCAAGTCATCAGCCCATTCGCGAAGGGGACCACGTAGCCAGCTGTCAATGGGTACACCAAACCCCATTTTGGGACGCTCGGTTAAGTTGCTGGGTACATGTCGATTCAAAACTTGACGTAGTATCCATTTGGTTTGCCCACGATTTAACTTCATGGATAGTGGCAATCTCCAGGCAAATTCTACCACACGATGATCCAGAAACGGCACGCGCGTTTCAAGCGAAACACCCATTGCAGCACGGTCAATCTTAGTCAAAATATCATTTGGAAGATAAGTAAGCGTATCCATGACCATCATACGCTCAACGTCAACGAGACTTTTTAATGTTTTCAGATCACTTGTTGACAAGAACGGTAGCTCTTCTCCTCCAATAACGATAGATGCTGGGTTCTTCCAGTCTGATACCAACATCAAATATAAATCATTATAAGATTGATTTGCCAACACCTCAGCTAACTTTTGCAGTTTATCCCCAAGTTGTGGAAACTTTAGAGATTGTGGAAAAATTCGTGCTAGAGCATTTCCTAACATGTTCCACTTTTCTGCAGAAACACTAGTCAAGCCCAATCCGGCAAATTTTCGCAATGGCATTGGTATATTTGCCAACATTTGACCTAATTTTCTAGTCAACAGGTAGCGGTTATACCCACAAAAAAGTTCATCACCACCATCACCGGAAAGCGATATTTTAACATGTTGTTGAGCGAGTTTTGATACTAAAAATGTTGGTATTTGAGAGGAATCAGAAAACGGCTCATCATATAATGAACTCAATAAAGGGATTACTGACCGAGCCTGCTCAGCCTCTACATACAGTTCAGTGTGTTCGGTACCTAAGTGCCTAGCTACAGCTTTAGAATTGACTGCCTCATCATAACCTTCTTCGTTAAACCCAATAGTGAATGTTTTTATTGGTCGTGATGATTGAGCCTGCATCAATGCAACAACCGTCGACGAATCTATTCCACCTGATAAAAACGCTCCCAACGGCACCTCAGCCGTCATCTGATTGCAAATTGCATCCTTGAGTAATAGCTCCATCTCATCAATAGCTTGTTTATAATCTCCTAAAAATCTATTTTCCATGCCACCGATGGCAACTTCTACACTTGACCAAAAAGTTGAAACTTCAGGCTCTCGTTGTTGCAAAGAAACTGTAAGCAGACTGCCAGGCAAAAGCTTTTTAATGCCCTCGTAAATCGAGTAAGGAGCTGGGATATATTTGTATCGCATTTGGAGACTTATTGCATTACGACTAATCTTACCTTCAAAAGCAGGATGTGCTCGCAATGCTTTGAGTTCAGATCCAAACAAAAATACTGCAGACTTTCCTTGTCCTTGCCAGCCATAATAAAGTGGTTTTTCGCCAATTCGATCTCGTCCAAGAGTTAAGCTAGACGTTCGTCTGTCCCAAACAGCAAATGCAAACATCCCAATTGTTTTTTCTATTGTTTCTCGAATACCCCACGCATCAAAGCCCGCAATTAGCGACTCGGTGTCGGAATGGCCATGCCAGTTTGGATTTTTCCCTGAATTTTCCAACATTTGACGCAACATCATATGGTTATAGATCTCACCATTAAACACAATGATGTATCTTCCGCTGGCTGATTTCATTGGCTGAAGACCAGTACGAGTCAAATCGACGATAGCTAATCGTTGATGACCCATCCAAATTCCAGAATTCGTATCTGCCCACAAACCAGCATCATCTGGTCCCCGATGTAAAAGAGAAGTGCGCATGGATAACAAAGATTGCTCCATTTCTGCATATGATGAATTCTCACCTGCTGCCAAGAAACCAGTAAGACCGCACATTACAAGCGTCTCTGTTTCCAGTTTTCTTGCCATTTAGAATACATTAGAACCGTCCATGTTTCTGCCATATGATTTCTCGTTTCACAGCCAAATTGATAAGATGTCTTTTCTGAGCACCACTTTTTTGGCTATGTTTTTCAAGAATGCGTTCAAGAGAAAAACGCTGCCAACTTTTATTAATAGTCATTGTACTATCCCTCTCAATTTTTAAATAGGGTTTTAAAAGTATTCAAATGTTTTTTAACACATGTATCTAACTGAAAATCATCACTAATTCGCTTCAAGCAAGAAGCTGATATTTTATCTGATAACACCCTGTCTTTTAACAAATCAACGATTGACATTGCAAGGGCCTCCCTATCTGTAGCAGGTACCAATAACCCATCCACACCATGGCGAACCAACTCTGGCAAGCCACCTATATTGTATCCTACTACTGGAATTCCATAAGACATGGCTTCCAAAACAACTGTGGGGAAGCCCTCTTTTAACGAGGGCACAACTAGTAATCTTGCATCATTCATCCAAGAAGAAACATCCCTATGGAAGCCCACATATTTCACACTCTTACTTAAATGCATCTCCACAATTTTCGACTGTACCTTTCCATTCATATCGTCTCTCCCAACGAAGGTGAATTTTACATCTGGAATTTTTTCTAGTACTGATTCTATAGCTAAAAGATAATCTATATGGCCCTTATAGGGATTTAGGTTTGCTACAGTTAGGACATTGAGTGGTCTTTTAGCTAACGGAATTGCATTTTTGGGTATCTCTGCAATGCCATTATGAATTACCTGGATTTTATTAGACGAAACTCCACACTTTTGAACCAAGGAAACCGCAGCTTTTTTAGAATTTACAATATACAAATCAACAAGCCAATTGAGCCACCGTTCAATAAATCTAAAAAATATATCAGAAAGCGAATTTGTGCATGGGTCAGTACGAATGCCGTGAACCAATTTAACTCTAAGCATGAATGGCTTAAGCAAACGTAAATACAACGACGCCCTAAAACCGCAAATATAAATAACGTGTATATCTTCAGTTATAACATAGCGAACAAGAGACATTAATGCAGTAAAACTTAGCTTTCCGTGCCGTACTCCAGCTCGTGCCCCAAAAACCAATGGTCGTTTCCCTTGATCACGAACCCAATCACACCAGGGACCCTCTCCGTCCAAGGTGGCCAATTGGTATAATCCAGATGGAGACGCTAGTGCCATGCGGGTGAGACTGCGCTCAGCGCCACCAAGTTCACTGCTCGTAAATACAATGATATTTTTCATTGGTTCTTACTGGTGTTAATAGATTTAGGTAATCTTGCAGGCTACACATTATTCAAAATAGATAAAGTTTGTCTAACAAGTTTTTGCTGTGATTTGTCATTTTGAAAAAGAGTTTTTCGTTACAGGCAGTTACTAAATTAATGCCATACGCTCCATAACCTATTCTGTTTAGTGCGGAAGCACTGTAGTATTTTTACTCTTTTGAATTTTTAGCATAATCTCAGTAAGAATGCACAACGCACCTTACTACAGCCATCCAACCCCATACACAGTAATATTTATGGGAGCCAACAATATTAACAAAATACCATACTGATATTGCTCAACGGTTATAAGATGAAAAGGTACGCAAGAAACCTGCGCTGAAATAGAAGTAACCATTATGAGATTAGAAAAACTTAGTACTTTGATATAGCCGTGACCAGAAAAAAATGTTTTAGATAGGTTGAAATAGTTTACAATTTGATGATTATTATGTGCTAGTTTCTTTTAAACGAAACTTACAATGAGTTTCTGGATATTTGTTGGAATATTAACGCGCATCAAAGCCCCTTTTGAAAATAGTATTCCTGAAATTGTTTGCTCTATTATATGCTAAAATCAGTAACGGATAGAAAATCAGTAGTGGATGCAGAGCTTGCTTGTACCTTAGTGCGGATCCAGGGTTAAATATTAAAAATGGATAGCTTGCAAATATGATACAAAATCCTATAAAAATAAAGGGGAAGATGTGAACCCTAAGAAATCGAGTTGATTTACTCAATTGAATTAATTTGTAAAGCAAATATAATATTACCATTAGGTAAACAACACCCTCAAAAAATGCTGGCGCTTGAATTGGCTTGGATAAAATTTCGATAAAAGTAGGGCCTATAAATCCCTGAGGAATCCCCCATAGAGAATTATAAAAAAAATCATAAAAATTATTCCACTGTATATCAGTCCTATTAGATCCCGCTTTGTCATACGCTAAAAAACTATGTTGTGTCCACTTCATGTAATAGGTAAATTCTTCGCTATAAAAAAACTTTTGCAAAGCTAAGAAAAGCATTAATGCAGAAATTGATAATATAAATGTCACAAACCAAACTCCAACTGATAATCTTTTTGTTATTATTGAATTAAGCAATGGAGTACTAAATGCAGTTATAAATATTGTGAAATAAATCACAGAATAGTTTGGCCTGATAATATATATCATTCCTAACGCTATAATTGTAAATAAAAGGCTTATTTTTGATTGCCTAAAGCTAAATAAGCGGCGAGCAACAAAATTGATTACGATAATCCCACAAATAATTACGATCTGTTCTTTGGACGAAGTTCCTGACCAAATCAAAAAGTGTGGAAATAAATTGCAGACCCAAAAAAGTTTTCGACTAGTGTAGATATAAATATCTCGAAAGGCGTGCCAAATTAAAATAGCGACGATTATTCCGAAAACCATTGGAGCTAGAAAAAAAGGAAGTACCTTGCTAACAAAGAAATAAATGCCCCACACAAAGACCGTTGAACCAAACCGATATTCGTAAGCCTCCTTCACGGCTTCATACGCTTCTGGATTATAGCCATCTCCAAGGGATGAGACTTTAGCATATACAGTATAGGCAATAAGTGTCCCTAAAACATGTGCGGCAATTAGTCCAATCAAAAGACCACGAGAAGATTTATTTGGAAACAAAATTCTCACTGTGTTTCTAACCAAGCCTGAAACATTAATACAGTCCAAAGGCTATCAGTGTGATTACGTTTTCCAGACATATGTTCAGCCCATTTTTTATGAATTGGTGCAGAGTGAAAATATCCTTCGGCATTAAGTCTATTTTGGTCCAACAAGTTTTCAGCCCAAAGACGCAGAGGTCCGCGCAACCAATCACCAATAGGGACACCAAAACCTGTTTTAGGTCTTTCAATCAGTTGACGCGGTACATACTTATAAAGAACTTGGCGCAGAGCCCATTTACCTTGACCATTACGAATTTTCATATTTAGCGGTAGCCGCCATGCAAGTTCAGCTACACGATGATCTAGAAATGGAACGCGAGTTTCTAAGCTTACGGCCATAGCTGCACGATCCACTTTGCATAAAATGTCATCAGGCAAATACATCATGCTATCACGATACATCATCCTTAATGCACAGTTTTCAAAGTTATCAAATAGGTCGGCAGGCAACTCATCGTCTAGAATACTACTAGGCTCAGAAACATTAAAACTGCTCTCACCTCGTACCACTCGCGCTGGATCTTGCCACTTTGATAGCAAGCTCAAGTATAAATCGTCAACATTACGGACACTGTGCAGACGATTTGATAGATTATGTGCCTTTTCACCAACCCGTACAATTCTGTCACCACTATTCATTAAAGTGTTTATTGGACGGCTCAATGTATCCCATCCTGCGATCGGTATTGCTCTTATTGCCAATCCTAATATTTGCCGCATTGAGTAGGGCAACCATGCCAATTTAGCCCAGATCCTTGGTCCCCAAAAATAGCGATTGTATCCACCAAATAACTCGTCACCTGCATCTCCTGATAAGGCAACTGCAACCTGTTGTCGCGCAACTTTGGAGACTAAGTAAGTTGGAATTTGAGACGAATCGGCAAACGGTTCATCATATATGTTAGGCAAAAGAGGAATGACTTTCTGTGCCTCAGCTGAGGTAACCAACAGCTCAGTATGATCTGTACCAAGGTGCTTCGCTACTTTGCAGGCGAATTGAGATTCATCAAAAGTTGCGTCTTCAAAACCTACAGTAAATGTCTTAATGGCATGTGAAGCCTGTTGCTGCATTAAGGCGACGGTCATAGATGAGTCCACTCCGCCCGAAAGAAATGCGCCGCGAGGTACGTCAGCTTGTGATTGTAAGCGGACCGCTTCTCTAAGACATTGTTCTAACTTTTCTAGTTCTTCGACCTCATCTGTAATATGCTGTTTTGCTACAGTATGCAGGGTATCAGATAAAGCCCACCAACGTTTAATTTTAATGTTTCTGTAACTGACCGGTGGCCGTAGAGGTTGAGAAGGGGCGCAGCCTGTTACAGATCCCTGTATAGTGAGTAAACAACCTGGCTCAAGCTTAAAAATATTCTTGTAAATACTACGCGGCGCAGGTACGACCATATATCTCATGTACTGAGCTAGTGCTTCGCGACAAATTGCATTATCAAACCCATTGTACGCACGAAAAGCTTTCAACTCCGAACCAAACAAAAACGCCCTCCTAGATCCACTCCCGACCCAGCCATAATACAAAGGCTTTTCACCAAATCGGTCGCGCACCAAGTGCATTTTACGTTCGTTGGCATCCCAAAGAGCTATGGCAAACATTCCAGCTGTTTTTGTAAGTGTAGACACTAAACCCCAGTGCTCAAAACAAGCAAGCAACGTCTCCGTATCTGAATGACCGCGCCAGACGGGTGCTGCACCTGTAGCAGTCAACTCTGAACGCAATTGTAAGTGATTATAAATTTCACCATTCAATACAATAGTAAACCGACCACTAGTCGAAACCATCGGCTGCTGACCAGCTGACGACAAATCAATGATTGCTAGACGACGAAAACCAAGAGCTACGCCCGAGTCTGCATCGACCCAGGTGCCGGCATCATCTGGCCCGCGGTGTTCAAGTGTGTCTGCCATTCGGCTCACCAGGGAAGCCAAATTAGATATTTTTCCACTATCAGTTATTAAACCGGCAAATCCACACATTACTTATCTTTTATTCCAACAACACACCAATATGGCGCTTCATCTGAGAACCGTACATTCACAAGACCCGCTCTATCCATCATTTCAGAAATTTCCTTTTTAGAAAATCTATGTTCCAAAGGTGTTCCAAAACGATCCCGTGCGTCTGTTCGCATGGTGTAAAAGCTGCATTTTCTGTAGTAGGATAATGGAACGTGATCCACTGTAAAACCAATTCGCTCCATTAACCTACTAAATGTTGTGAAGGGTAAATAAACCAAAACAGCAATAATGTCCGTTACTATGTGTTTTAAGGATGGTGGCAGCCGATAGATAATTCGACGGATAAAATCGCTGATCCTCCATAATCCTCGAAACCACCAGGGTCGATTTTCAAAATCATAATATAGGTAGAGTAACAAGGGTGCGCCAGGCTTTAGCAAGTTTGCGCATGCACGAATAGCAACAGCTGTGTCTGGAACATGATGCAAAACTCCAAGTGAATATCCAAAGTCCTGACTGCACGGTGGTATGCTATGAGTATCAATAGATTTATGATGGAATATAATGTTGCGGTGCCGTGACAAATTAGTTCGTGCAATCTTTATTGCTTCCGATGGATCAACACAGTGCAGCTTACCAACTTTAGGGGCAATGAAACGTGCCCAACGACCACTACCACAGCCCATGTCGAAGCCGACCGATTCAGAGGATATTACTGACCATGGGAATACTGAAAAATATTCATCAAACCTTTTTCTAGCTTCTTCATCAGAAATACTAACTTGGTTAAAGCGTGACCATTCATCACCAAAACTTTCGACAGTTTTAGGATCTATATTATTTGACATGAGTTTTCTCCTGCCAAAAACTCACTACCTCTGCTACCCTAGTTATCTGTTCATTTGTGAGCTCCGCAAACATCGGAAGTGAGAGCTGCTCCTTTGCAATTCGCTCGGTGATTGGAAGATCGTCTTTGCAGAAGCCTAAACTATCATATGCCCTCTGCAGGTGAACAGGTATTGGGTAATGCAAACCCGTTTGAATATTTTCAGTTTGAAGTGCCTTCTGGAGTTGATTTCTTGTAGGATGAAATAAACTATATATGTGATAGACGTGACGACGTTCGGATATTTCTGCTGCGTGACAAATCCCTGTAGCTTTGAAACATGCTGCATATTGTTGAGCATGCGAACGCCGAAGCTCCGTCCAAGCCTCTAAATGTCTAAGTTTCACGCGTAAAATTGCACCTTGCATTGCGTCCATCCGAAAGTTGTACCCAAGAATATCATGGTGATATTTCTTTTCCTGACCCCAGTCTCGCAAAAGTCTTATTTGGCGGATGTATTCAAAATCATTAGTCGTGACGATTCCGCCTTCACCATATCCCCCTAAGTTCTTGCCTGGATAAAAGCTAAAGGCACCCATATGCCCTATTCCACCAACTCGTTTCCCTTTATATTCCGCTCCATGAGCCTGTGCTGCGTCCTCGATCACTATTAAATCGTGACGCGATGCAATTTCCATGATTGGGTCCATTTCTGCAGCTTGCCCATAGAGGTGCACAGGAAGGATTACTTTTGTGCGTGGTGTTATGCTGGCCTCAATTTGTGATGGATCCATGGTTAAAGTGTCTGGTACAATATCGACAAAAACAGGAGTTGCTCCAGTGTAAGATATCGCTGCCACAGTCGCGATGAAGGTCATAGAGACGGTAATCACCTCGTCACCAGGCCCCACTCCGGCAGCTAACAGGGCAAGATGAAGAGCGCTAGTCCCAGAATTTACCGCTACCCCATGCTTTACTTTCTGATAAATTGCGAATTCTCTCTCAAAGTTTGTGACCTCTGGCCCAAGCACGTATGCAGAACTAGAAAGAACACCTTTAACTGCTTCATCGATTTCTGTTTTTATCGAATTGTACTGTGCTTTTAGATCAAGAAAAGGAATAATATCTTTCATTTTTTACCTTCGTGTTTGGAAAACTTTTATGCTGTTTTAGAATGTTCAATTATAAATCGATGGGAGCTCCCCGCCTATGCATGGAAGAATTTGCGGCTTCTAGAATTCGTACTATACCGAGCCCTTCTTCACCGCCAGTGATTGGTTTTTCTAGACCATTTATGCAATTTACGAAGTGGCTTACTTCAATTTTTAGTGCCTCAGTATCGTTTGTCCTAGGTGACCAAAGGTCGCCTGTACGATAGCCAATTAGCAATTTGTGAATGTGATCTGGATCATCAGAAACTGTTATTCCCTTATCATAGACTTTCAATTTTTCGCTGGTTTCAAGGTCGTCGTATACGATCATTTGTTTCGTGCCACCAATGAGTGTCTTACGTACCTTGACAGGTGAGAGCCAACTAACGTTTATATGGGCAACAAGGTTGCAATCAAAAAACACGGTGAGAAAGGCCACATTCTCAGGTTGGCCCTCCACATGGTTGTGACCCGTGGCTGAGACCGCCACTGGCTTAGCGTCAAAAACATAGGACATTATAGATAAATCGTGTACTGCGAGGTCCCACAATACATTTACGTCATTTTGAAAAAGCCCAAGATTTATCCGGGTCGAATCAAAATAGCTAGGGTTGCCAAACGAAGGCTTTTTAATAAGTTCTCGCATCCTTCGAACAGCGCCAGTATAAACAAAAGTGTGGTCAACTATCAATGTTAACTGCCGACGGTCTGCTTCTTCGATAATTTGGAGAGCTTGGTCAGAGGTAGTGGTTATCGGCTTTTCAACAAATACATGCTTTCCTGCTTTGAGCGCGGCCATAGATAGCTCAAAATGACTCCTCACGGGTGTTGCGATTACAACCGCATCAATTGAAGAATCTGAAATAAGTTCACTTGCATCACCCGTTAATTTCACCGTGGGATAGAGCTCTCCTGCTTTAAGTAGACGGTCAGTAGATTTATCGCAAACGCAAACCACGTTGGTATCAGGGTTAAACATAAAATTTCGAACTAGGTTAGGACCCCAATAACCATAGCCTATTACACCAACTTTAACCATTTTTTCACCCATAGATAATATTTGACACGGCAAGTGCCTTCATTTGACTACTAGATTGATATATGAATCGTGGGTCGCAAATTTAAACATTTTTTCATCAGAGAAAACAAGTGTACCCGGTAACTCAAACTTATTTTTACTGTAATCAGAGCTAACTGAAACAACCTCATAAGTTTTTCCTTCAAATGTAAAAATAGGATATTGGAATGGGTCAAAAATATATGCCTTGACCCAATTGACTAAACTTTTGCTGCATTTGTTGAAGTTAATTTTACTTGCACTAAAATCTAAAGCATTCTTTGAGAAATATAGTGCTTTAGAGTTATCCTGAGGTTCTCTTAAGTTGTTTTTCATTAGGATCTCGTCTATTGTATCATCAAATAACTTACTGGATTTGACGACGCATAAATCATAAAGTTTCCTGGCATTTTCTATCTCTTCTATGTTAAAAAATACTTGGCTTATAATATCACCAGTGTCAACCCCAGGATCCATATAATGCAACGACACACCAAACTCAGTTTCCCCGTTCAACATTGCCAATGCAATTGGAGATACGCCACGATATTTTGGAAGAGGTGCAAAATGCAAATTTATTGCACCATATTTTGCAGTGTCAATTACATCTTGACTAATAAGTTGATCATATTGAATTGAAAAAATAAAATCGAGTTGTAACATTTTGAGATATTCAACCGATGATGCATCTTTAATCTTAGAAAATTGTTTCACTGGCAGATTATTATGGTTTGCCTTTTTCAGTAAAGACCGTTGCCATCCATCCTCACCTTCATCCGAATTATTTGGGGAAACTAGGACAATTTCGACATTTTTATCCAAAAGAGTCTCCAAAGCATTTACTGCAACAGTGTTTTTACCTAGCAATGCAATTTTTATCGTCATATTTAAACCTTTTTGTGATGCACATAAAAGATACATCTGACCATTATGGTGAATCTCATTGTTTATCGCCAGACAAACTTATGATGCAGATCTTATATAGTTCATAATAGGAACGCACCATTGCGTCTGTCGTATGCTTCTCTTGAATAAAGGCAATTTGTTTCTCAGAAAGTCGCTGACGATCCGAAGGCGATTGGATCAGTTTAACAGCATACCCCGCCAGCTCCAAAGGATCCACGCTTGACCAAATCCAATCCTCTGCATTTTGTTGGTATTCTGGAAGCAACTGAATAGCTAGTACCGGCACGCCAGATGATGCAGCTTCCATTGCGGCTAACCCCGTCAAGGGGCCGACATTGAGAGTTATGTATAGATCCATAATTGAATAGGGAACAAAAGGGTCAAGCGCGATACCGGGCAGATGGACCTTATCCTCTAAACCACTTGCTTCTACAAGTGAGCGCATACGATTCAGTTCTGGTCCATCGCCGGCTAATACAAAATGAACATCTGGTCCAATAACACGTGCAATTTCTTCAAAAATCGGCAAATAAACCCAAGGTTGTCGATCTGGAGCCATTCGTCCTAATGATCCAATTATAAATCGACAACTCTTTGGTACCCCAATTACATTTCGATAATTCATCTGCTGTTTCTTACCAACACTAACGGTATCAGTTATAGATATACCATTTGGAATGGTTCGAGAGATAAGATGCTTATGCCGTGACAGAAATTTGCGCCAAAACATATCCTCAGCCATTAATACAATCCCGTCTCTTTGTGCTAGTAACCAAGCATGAAACCAGCGCTTTGGCCATGGAATTGGCATTCCAACAGCATGATAAGTTTCCACGATACAAGGTCTCTTGCCTCTGCGAAGTAGCTTGGTGACAGATCCAAAAATTGCTCCGAACGTAAGGTGGCAATGGATAATATCTTGATTAGCTAACCATATGCGCTGGCGCCAAATCCATAAAATGAGTTTGACGTAACGTAATATTATAGATGCCCCGCCGCTCGAAATGAAAATAACGGAAACTGCTGAACTGATTTTGTGTTCAAGCAGCTCTCTATCTACTGGCCAGCCGACAAGCATTGTAACTTCATGTCCTGTACATGCAGCGTGGTTGGCCAAATCCACTGCGACCTTTTCCCCGCCACCCTTTGTAAGCGCAGGAAGAACATGAACAATATTCATCCTGTCAACATAACTAGCTTTTGAAGTTTCTTTATTAGACATAAAACTTTAAAGCCAATTTATAAATAATTTTTGAAAAGAGTTTCATAAGCTTCCTTTTCAGTATCAATTAACATTCCAGCATCCATCATGCACATTGCGGCCTCACGAGCCGATCCTCCGAGCCTAAGTGCCTTTTTAGAATTGCCGAGTAATTCACAAGACCTTAAAGCCATTTGCTCCCAATCACCAAGGGGGACCAATTCACCAGTTTCTCCACTTTGAATAATTTCACTTTGCCAATCTAAATCATATGCTACAACTGGAGCTGAGGCCAAGCAAGCCTCAGTCAACGCTCTACCCATATGAGGCGATAACACCAAGCGAGCGTGGGGTAAAACTGCTGCAATCCATTCCTGTGATCGATTTCCAGCGAAAAACACATGGTGATGAATTTCCATCTCCTTGGCCTTTATCTCTAATATTTCGCGCATTTCGCCATCTCCGACAAATAAGAAATTCACGTCATGCCCAAATTCGCGGAGTCTTTTGAGCACAAAAAGATTATGGGAAGGTTGCTTCATCTCAGTGAGTCTGCTAATTGTCATCAGAAATTCTCCGCTTATTCCTATTTCACGCAACATGGGAATACCATTTTGCCTAATGGACGGATCCGAAAAATGTACCGGATGTATAAGGTTGCCATAACGGAAAACTACTCCAGTCTCTTCCCTTGCACCATTAGCTAAACCATACTCTAGATTATTTTTGTTAGCACCCGCGACAAGATCACACCGCTTGAAAATAAATTTTTCAATTAGCTTCTCAATTGCCCTGAAGCGGAACAGCCTTGGGAAAATGGCTTTTTTGGTAATTTTGAAGTGCTCATCATAATTAAAGTTTACTCTAATTGCCAAAGGGACTCTTAAAAATCTGGAAAGCACCCACCCCAAGAGGCCAAGATAATATGGATCACCCACACGAACAACATCGACATCAACCTCTTTTGCCATCCTAAGCAACACGCGTAACAAATTTATTTGAGCAATTACAAAGTTCAAAGGAGGTAGAATGCGTAAGACCGAATTCATTCCGACCTTACCCTCTACAAATGCATGCTGATCATCCAATTCTGTTATCAACGGGCAACCAAACCGGCTATTCCCTTGTTCGAACAATCCGGCTAGCGGATGCACTGAAATTACCTTGTGAAAATATCCTTGTAGCTTTCGACTTTCAAGCGCTTGTTCCAATTGCCTTTCTCGGAACATTTTCAGCGTATAGGACATATCAAGGATTAATATAGCTCTTTTTTTAACAACACTGCTTTGCTCACTCTTACTTTTCATGAATTTAATCTTTTTTTTTACCTGTAAAATACAAAACGTATTTCATCTAGGCCACCATCGAAGCTTAGGCTTAATCATTGTAGTCAGAAATAGATCTTCAGTTTCAACTTGCTCATTAGGATTACTCATAAAGCGCCAATAGATAAAAAGTCCCACTTTCATTCTCCACGCTGACGGACAAATTTTTCCTAATAGCTTAATGCATATTTTGAGAAATATTTGTTTAAATTGGTGCTTTATTAATTCCCAAAAAAAACGAATCTTTTGAATACGAGGCACAGATGAACTCGAGACCCGCGACAAATGGTTACGAAATAATACGATAAAGGGTAAATACCAAAAAGGCTTCTTTTCTCCACCAAAAAAGAATTTGAAGTCCATATCAACAGTATTCCGTTTTGCTCTGCCGACGTAGTAGAACAAGACCTCATTTACTTGTATGAATGGTCCATAAATTGACAATTCCTGAATGAATGCTAGATCAGTTGCAACTACGTTTTCAAACAAACGCGTTTTCTTCATTACTGATAAGCGGTACATCCCATAAATTGCAGTAGCAGGAAAGTTTTTCAACGTTTCTCGATATCGCTGTACTTGATCCGTATGCCCTACAAAGCTATCTAAACTAGCAGTATATGCTGGGTTTGGTAGTTGATCGATAAGTACAGATGTTTTTGTCTGACAAAGAACAGCTTCGGGCCATTGCTCTAATTTTCCGACACAAGAACTAACAAAAGTTGGTTCACGCAAATCGTCATGCGCAGCCCACATGAAGTACTTGCCTTTTGACAACTCAACAACTCTATTAAAGTTCCACGGAGCACCCCGGTTTACTTTAGAGTGGTAATACCTTACTCTTCTATCTTTTTTTGCAACCTCTTTACAGATCTTTGCTGTGTCATCAGTTGAACCGTTGTTTGAGATAATTATTTCTAGATTAGTATAATCCTGTTCAAGTAACGCCGATAAGGCTTTGGCAAGGAGTTTCTCCCCATTATAAACTGGAACTCCTATGCTGACTAAGGGTGTATTCGCGTTTTGCATTTCATTTTTCTCATTACTTTAATGCTTAATGAAGCGCATACATATAACAGATCGGATCGAAATTTTGGCAAATCTGAAATTTATAAAAAATCATTTGATCCTCTTTAAATATCCATCGGGGGCAACAGTTATTAGTAACTTAGAAGTAATATTTGTATCGATCTCAAATTCCGGATGATTTTTAATGTATTCCCAAACCGCTGTTTTTGGGTTGTCGCCTTTACCCCATGGACGGTCAGTAAACATTTCATCGGGCAAATCTTCAACTAAAGTGTCAAATACGCAGCAATAGCTGCCTACACTCGTCAAAGGTGCGTATGCGTCTAGTTCAGCGAGTACATGATCGTGAGTATGATTAGAGTCAAGAAAGACCATTACTCGCTGATACTCTTTGGCGATCTCATGGACTTTGTTTATGATCTCAGTATCAACAGATGAGCCTTGGATCATATCAATGCGATGTGACATTGGGTGTGCTTCAATCTTAGCGCGATTGTAGTCACGAATGTCAATGTCAACTCCTATCACTCGACGATGGGTGGAGTTTGGATCAAGCTTCGAACCAGTTTCTACGGCGTCACAATAGTCTATCATTGCAAGCATCGAAGCACTCAAGATTAAGGAA
>CACBAO010000009.1 GCA_902537235.1 uncultured Alphaproteobacteria bacterium | reverse complement strand
TTCTATCTTGTCATCTATTCGATGTTTTTAAAAAAGACAACGCCTCAAAACATTGTAATTGGTGGAGCTGCTGGTGCAATGCCACCTTTGATAGGGTGGGTAGCGAGTGCGGGAACATTTTCCTTAGAACCTATTTTGCTGTTTCTGTTTATATTTTTTTGGACACCACCGCACTTCTGGTCATTGGCAATAATTACAAAGGAAGACTATGCTAAGGCAAGTATCCCAATGTTTCCAGTTCTATACGGGGAGAGAAAGACAAGGCAGTCGATATTTTATTACACCCTTATTTTGATAATTTTCTCACAAGCCATCTCTTTTTCTGAGATAGGTGGTCCGGTATTTTTTCTACTGAGTAATGCCTTAAACGCATCACTGTTACTGTTTGCTATAAAGCTTGTCAGGGTTAATGATAGGGACGGGTACGAGCAAGAAAGAAGATTTTTTAAATTTACCATTCTCTACCTTTTCTTGTATTTCAGTTTTTTGGTGATAAACAGTGGACTAAAAACTTTTGGATCTGGTTTGTCATTAAGTTGGCCCGTTCTGTTATAAATATTAATTGTGAGAAAAGAGTTGAAGCAATCAGAGTTAAATAGGGACACTGGTAACGCCAAAATTGGGATACTTTTATTCGTTGTGGTGGCGTTAATTTTCTCGATAACCATAGTAAAACTGAAGCAAGGTGCCTTAATGCAGGGTTACGACCACATAATAAGGCAGAACATGTTAGAAAAAGATGATTAACAATTCTAGTAAACCGAAACGTACGCCACTTTTTTTGATTGGGATCGTATGTGTTATGCTTTCGGCATCATTCGCAGCTGTACCATTTTATGATTGGTTTTGCAGAGTCACAGGGTACGGAGGTACTCCAGAGACTTATTCCGAGTCATTTCAAGGTCAAGTTCTAAACAAGACAATTAAAGTTCGTTTTGATGCATCAAGGGCAAAAGGTATGAGATGGAATTTTGTACCGATGCAAAATGAGGTGGAGGTAAAAATTGGTGAAACAGCACTAGTTTTTTATGAAGCCTATAACCCCACCAATGAGACAATTTCCGGTCAAGCCAGCTTTAATGTCTTTCCATTCTCAGCGGGAAGCTATTTTAGTAAAATTGATTGCTTTTGTTTTGTCGAGCAAACTTTGCAGCCGGGTGAAAGAGTTAAGATGCCAGTGACATTTTATATTGACCCAGAAATTGATGAAAATATTGAAACTAGGAACATAAAATCGCTGACATTGTCATATACTTTTTATAAACTAGAAGAAGACGTTAAATCATAAAATTTTAAGTGTAAGAGGAAAAAAATGGCCCATGAAAAAAATCACGACTATCACATTTTAAATCCGAGTTTGTGGCCGTTTTTAAGCGCGCTTGGCGCCTTTATCCTTCTCTTCGGAAGTGTTCTATTCATGCATGGGGGAAGTGTGTTAATTGCAGCTTTGGGTCTCTTAGTCGTTTTATACTGTATGTTTGCGTGGTGGTCGGACGTAGTGTTTGAAAGCAAAGACGGTGACCACACACCGGTAGTCCAGATAGGTTTGAGATATGGTGTGATCATGTTTATTACATCCGAAGTCATGTTCTTCCTTGCTTGGTTTTGGACTTTTTTTAAACATGCAATGTATCCGATGGAAGCAGTTGGTGGTGTCTGGCCCCCGACAGGGATCGAGACTTTTGATCCTTGGCACCTTCCATTGATAAACACACTAATCCTCCTATGCTCGGGAGCAGCAGCAACATGGGCTCACCACGCGATTGCACACGAAAACGATAGAAAAGGTTTAGAAAATGGCTTAATTCTAGCAATCGGGTTAGGAGCTCTTTTCACCGTATTTCAAATATATGAATACACACATGCTTCGTTCTCCTTCTCAGGGAACATCTATGGAGCGAGTTTCTTCATGGCTACTGGTTTCCACGGTTTCCATGTCCTTATTGGAACTATTTTTCTGCTCGTTTGTCTGGTAAGAGCAAAGAAAGGGCACTTCTCACCCGAAAAACACATTGGATTTGAAGCGGCAGCTTGGTATTGGCATTTCGTTGATGTCGTTTGGTTATTCCTGTTCGCAGCTATTTACATTTGGGGTGCGTAAGCGCCTCAAAATTTTGTAAATGAATAGAAAGTGGTTTTTTGTTGGTTTTGTAGCTGTACCTGGGCTGTTGGCATTGTTGGCCCTAGGCGGCTGGCAAGTTAAGCGACTTGCTTGGAAGGAAGCTCTTTTAGAAAATATCATCTCTAATTTAGAAGGTGAGCCGTCGAGGCTCCCAAAAAGTTTAGAGAAAACAGAACATAACTATAAAATGGTTGAGGTTGAAGGCTTGCTAGGTACAAGGTCGATTTTTATTCTAACTCCAGTCAAAGGATCTGGAGCGGGGTACAGAGTGATCTCTTCATTAAAGTTAAAAGACGGTAAAAAAATTCTTATAGATAGAGGGGTTATTAAGGAACAAGATAAGATTCGTTTAGAGACTTTTGAACAACAGAGGTCAGTAATAGGGTATTTATTCTGGCCCAACGAGACTGATTATTTTACTCCAGATCCTAATTTTAAGCGTAATATATGGTTCTCTCGAGATCTAGAAAAAATGGCGAGTTTTCTTGAATCTCAACCAATATTGGTAGTTGCAACTAAAAATCGACTTGACCCAAGTATAAAGATGCAAGATCCGACTATACATATACCAAACAATCACCTTCAATATGCATTTACTTGGTTTACGATGGCGTTTTTATGGTTTGGTATGAGTGTGTACTTCGTATATAAAATGTTAGTAAAAAAGAAAACTGAGTAATGTTATACCATTCGACTAGAGGATTAGATCAACCAAAGAACTTTAGTGAAGTTTTACACTCTGGATTAGCTGGAGACGGGGGTCTATTTGTTCCAGAGTTCATTCCAAAGTTAAACAAGGAGACTATAAACCAATGGAAAAACCTTAGTTATGAAAAGCTAGCCGTAGAGATAATATCGTTATTTTCTGGCGATTGCTTTACCAAATCAGAGTTGACTGAGATAGTATATGAATCCTATTCCGGTTTCCATCATAAAGTGAAGAGTCCCTTGATTAAATTAGAAAATAATCATTATTTTCTTGAATTATTTCATGGACCTACGTTAGCATTTAAAGACTTTGCTATGCAGGTAATAGCAAAAATGTTTGCAAAGTCTCTACGAAAGAAAAACTTAAATATTAATATTATAACTGCAACTTCAGGTGATACGGGATCGGCAGCAGTTGAAGCATTTAAGAGTGTATCAAATGTTAACTTATACGTCCTTTATCCCCACGAAAGAATTTCGCAAATACAAAGAAAGCAAATGACTACCTCAAATGCTAAGAATGTAAAAGTATTTGCCGTACAAGGAACTTTTGATGATTGTCAGTCAATAGTAAAGGGATTATTTGCCAATAAAGCGCTTGTCAGTGATGTTAACTTATCGGGTGTAAATTCAATTAATTGGGTGAGAATTCTAGTTCAAATAATCTACTATTTCTCGGCTTTTTATCAATTGAAAGACCTCTCCGAAGAAAAGCTGAGCTTTTGTGTGCCTACTGGGAATTTCGGAGATGCTTATGCTGGGTATATTGCAAAGAAAATGGGGTTGCCAATAAAAAAGATTATCGTAGCAACAAATAAAAATGATATTTTGGATCGAGTTTTTAAAACTGGCGTTTATAAATGTAACAAGGTCAGCAAAACCGTATCTCCCTCTATGGATATTCAAGTCGCCTCCAATTTTGAAAGACTGCTATTTGACCTTTTCAATGGGGATGCCTCGGAGGTTAAAAAGCTAATGAATAACCTATCCGACAAAGGGGGCTTCAGTCTCGATAAAAAAATATTATCTCTTATGGAAAAAGAGTTTGTGAGTGGAGCCGTGACAGATGAAGATACTCTTGCAACAATAAACAAGTTTTATTCCAAAAGAGACATAATTTTATGTCCTCATAGTGCTATTGGCGTAAGGGTAGCACAAAAATTCTTAGGCGCAGGAGATACTATAGTTTCGCTGGGAACAGCTCATCCAGCAAAATTTAAAGAGACTGTTGAGAGTGCATTAAATATGAGCATCTCAATGCCTTCTGTTCTCAAAGATATAATGAAAAAACAAGAGAGCGTCGAGGTCATACTGCCAAGCAAAGACCTAGTGGCAGAGGAAATAAGAAAAAATATATGAGAGCGTATTGAGAGTTAAGAAAGTTAGATCGCAGAAATGATTTTTGGTAAGCCAGAACTTATATTGAAAACAAAGAAGGTAGAATTAAGAGCACCTCATTATAGCGATTTTGATCAGTGGCTTCATCTTAGAGAGAATAGTAAAACATTTTTAGAGCTATGGGAGCCAAAAAGAGGTAACGATTTTTTTAAGCGTAACGCTTTTAACAATCGAGTTAGATGGGCTAAAAAAAGTTCGCGGGCTGGCCAAGCTTATCAATTTTTTATCTTTAATAAATTTAAGACTTTGCTTGGGTCAATTACTATTGAAAACATCAGGAAGGGCCCGGCTAATGTTGCTACGCTAGGGTATTGGCTAGGTAAGGAGCACACGGGCAAGGGTTTTATGAGAGAAGCGGTTTTGACTATCATCGACTTTTCTTTTAATACACTAAACATATCTAGATTGGAAGCTGCAACCTTACCAGAAAATAGATCTTCTCGAGGACTGCTTGAAAGGGTTGGTTTTAAATATGAAGGAGTAGGGCAAAGCTATCTGCAGATAAATGGTCGTTGGAGAAACCACGTTTTATATGCTTTGTTGAGAAATGATAGAAGAGGCCGTGTTGAGGAGAGCTAAAATATTGAAAAAAGAGGAAGATTACTTTAATTTCATAAGAAATATTGGACAGACTGTTTCTGATACTATAATTTCTGATATTTCTCCCCTCTATCTTTCTGAACCCCGAGGTGTATATCAAAACAAATCTCTTTATGTGATAAAACCTAGATCCACCAAAGAGGTTTCCGAATGTTTGAAACTCGCAACGAAGTATAAAATCGGAGTCGTGCCTTGGAGTGGTGGCACTGGATTAGTAGGAGGCCAAATTGCTCCAGATAAATATAGTGTAACTTTATCTTTAGAAAAAATGAATAAGATTAAGAATTTTTCTACTATTAACCAATCTTTAGAGGTGGAAGCTGGGGTGATTTTGGAGTCGATCCATGAGTTTGTACACAAGAAGAATTTTTTATTTCCTTTATCAATGGCTTCAAAGGGTTCGTGTTGTATAGGTGGAAATTTGGCGACAAATGCAGGGGGTATAGGGGTCTTAAGATATGGAAATGCTAGAGATCTTTGCTTAGGATTAGAGGTTGTATTAGCTGATGGTTCTATTATTAATGATATAAAGACACTTAAAAAAGATAACGCAGGATACGATTTAAAAAACCTATTTATTGGATCTGAGGGATCTTTAGGTATAATCACTAGAGCTGTTTTAAGGCTTTACCCTACTCCGACCAATAAAATTGTAGTATTTTTCGGAGTACCAGATTTTAATGCAGCTCTAAATAGCTATTTGGAAATATCAAAAAGGTTTGGGCAATTTTTACAAGCGTTCGAGTTAATTAGTGATGAAGGGTTGCTTTTTCTTGAAGAAACGAAAATGGTTCGATCAACTATTGAAAGAAGTAAATCAGATTGGCATGTCCTGATTGAATTAGGATTTAATAATAGTTCAGTAGAAGAAGAAGCATATGAAGCTTTGAATAACCTTTATAATAAAAATATTATTTCCAATGTGGTTGTTGGCGATACAGTGGCTAAAGCACGAAGTTTGTGGAAAATGAGAGAAGACATACCTGAAGCTAATAGGAAAATCGGGGCTATTACGTCTCATGATATTTCTTTGCCGCTGGAAAATATGGAAAGTTTTATTAATAAAAGTCTTATTGAAATAAAACAGATAAATAAATCGCTTAGAGTAAATTGCTTTGGGCATATGGGAGATGGAAATTTACACTTCAATATATTTCCCCCGCAAGGGGAAAAAAATACTAGCTATCTTGAAATAAAATCTAAATTGACCGAGATAATAAATAATAATTGCAAAAGTTTAGAAGGTTCATTTAGTGCAGAACATGGCGTCGGTCGATTAAAGGTGAAAGATTTAAAACAGTATTGTGACCCAGGAAAATTCAATGTAATGTGGCAGTTAAAGAAAGCCATGGACCCATTTGCTATCCTTAATCCCGGAGTAATTGTAAGCCAAGATACAAATTAAAGGCTAATGAAAAGCAGTCACAATAATCTTAGATTATTACTAGAGGCCAAGAACGATCAAGTAGAGGTTGAAAGATTATTGGACCTAGTATTTACACCTAGAAGAAAGCTACTGAGCTCTTATAAGTTAAGGGGTTCAGACAATAAGGTTGATAATCTTTCATTCGTGTTGAAAGATAGTTCAAATAAGGTTGTTGGCTCTATAAGGTTTTGGAAGATAGGTTTAAATAACCATAGCGGTAAAGGTCTTCTTCTGGGTCCTCTTGCCATACACCCAATATATCAAAGTGAAGGCCTAGGTGAAAAATTAGTTTTAACCGGTATAGATAAAGCTTATACCAACAATTGGAATTGGATTGTATTAGTTGGAGATATTAACTATTACTCAAGGTTTGGTTTCAATAAAAAAGTGACGAATGGTGTGACCATTGGTAATGGATTTGATAATGCAAGGCTACTAGGCCTCGATATAAAACACAGCTATCTTGAAGCATCGGTTGGTAGTTTGGTTGAAGCCAACTAACATAGTATCCAACTACAGATTTTGTAAACCGAAGGCGTCATGAAGACTCCTTACAGCAAGCTCTAAATACTTTCTTTCAATTAAAACTGAAAGCTTTATCTCTGAGGTTGAAATAACGTTAATATTAATGTTTTCTTCAGATAAGGTTTCAAACATTTTCTGTGCAACCCCCGCATGGGTTTTCATTCCTATTCCAACAATGGACACTTTAGCTAAATTCTTGTTTTCAATTAGCCTTTTATAAGAGATCAAATTATTTTTTTTCGCTTTCGATATAGCCCTTTTTGCTAGTTCTAACTGGTCTACAGGGCAAGAGAAGGTAATATTAGTCAAACCCGTTTCAGTATTACTCTGAACAATCATATCAATATTAACACCAGAACTTGCTAATGGGCCAAAGATCTTTGCGGCTATCCCTGGCCTATCCTCTATGTTTGTCAGAGTTATTTGGGATTCATTTTTTTGGAAAGCTATTCCGGATACGATGTTTTTCTCCATAATTTCCTCTTCATCACAGACAAGTGTTCCTTCTTCTTTTGAAAAGCTGTTTAACACCGTTATAGGTACTTTATGGCGCATTGCAAGTTCCACAGCACGGGTCTGTAGCACATTGGCTCCAAGTGATGCCATCTCCAGCATTTCTTCGAACGAGATCTTTTTTAGTTTTGACGCGTTCTTTTTTATTCTTGGGTCTGTAGTGTAAATTCCAGAAACGTCTGTATATATATCACATCTTTCTGCATCTAGGGCTGCTGCTATCGCTACAGCTGATGTATCAGAGCCCCCTCGTCCCAGTGTTGTTATTCTTCCAGATTTCTCTATTCCCTGAAACCCAGATACTACCGCAACTTTATTACCTTCCTTAAAGTTGGATAGAATTTTTTTCGTTTCGATCTCTTCAATTTTTGCATTTGAATGAAAGCTATCTGTCCTTACTGGAAGTTGCCACCCACGCCAACTTCTAGAGGAAATTCCTGTACTATTTAAGGCAATGGCTAAAAGAGAAGAAGATACATCTTCACCAGTAGAAATTAAAGAGTCATATTCGGGGTCAACTAAGCTCTCTACACCAACCTGCTTCGCTAAATCTATAAGTTTATTAGTTTCTTTCGACATAGCTGAAACAACAACAACCACATGCCAACCATTATTTACTTCACTTGAAATAATATCTCTTACGGCTCTTATCCTTTCCGCGTTAGCGACAGAGGTTCCACCAAATTTCATAGTTAAGATTTTCATCGTATATCTTAGTTCACTTTGTCATCACTCCATGGTAATGGAGTGAATGGGATCCCTTCCTCTGCAAGTTCTTTTGCCTCGTCTAAAGTGGTCTTTCCAACTATTGGTTTTTCTTCCTTTTCTCCGTAATGCATAGCTCTCGCCTCAGCAGAAAAATTCTCTCCAACATCTGTCGCATTTGCCTTTATCTTTTGTTTTAAAGCTTTAATTTCTTTCTCAAGCGCACTTTGTTTAGCAAGAAGTGTCTCTGTCTTTTTAGGAGATACTACGGGAGCCATTAAAGACTTTTTAATTTTTTTTGAAGAGCAAACAGCACATTCTAGGTGCCCTTTTTCTCTCAACTTTTCGAATGAGTCAGAATCTGAAAACCAGCTATCAAACTGGTGACCATTATTACAATTAAGCGTGTATTTAATCATTTGCAAATCTAATTATTAATTATCCAATTTCTTTTAAAAAAGACAGGTCTTTGCTACAAGGTATCTTTTCTACTTCTCCTCTGAGTTATTGGTTGAAATGCAATAGATATATGCGTTTTACAATAGGGTTTCCCAGGCTCTGATTCATGTCCACAAAACCAAAAGGTATCAGTTGCAGGATCTCCTATTGGCCACTTGCAGGTTCTTTCGGTCAACTCCATTAGGGAAATCTTTTTTGACTTCATTTCCACCTTGAGAATGTTTTGTAGGGTTTCCTCACTTAAATCAGAAGCCACATTAATTTTGCTCTCATCTAAAAGTATCTCTCTTCCTGAAGAGTTAGTGGATTTTTCTTTTCCATTTGGTGCTTCAGGAAAATCCTTTGGATCTTTAAGCTTCTGTGGTCTGCCTCTCTTTTTTTCTTCCTTATTTACTTTCGGTGGGCGGCCTCTTCTTACACTTTTCTTTGCGTTGCTTGTATTGGATAAACTTTTTGAGGTGTTTGTATCTCTGTTAGACAACCCCAGCCGATGAACTTTACCTATCACCGCATTTCTAGTTATGTTGCCTAATTCTTTAGCAATTTCGCTCGCGCTACTTCCCTCTAGCCACATTTTTTTTAATATAGCTACTCGTTCGTCACTCCAGGCCATTATTAGCTCCAAAAAATTATGGTGTAAAATTTTACAAAAAGAACGTATACAATGGTTTCTCGAATAAATAAAGAATTAGTTAAAAAATTAATTATGAGACGGAAATCAGAAAAAATTCACTATTTTTCGAATTTATTAGGCTTATATACACTTATCTATAGGGAACAAAGACGTTTTACCTCTATTTGGACTCAAACACTTTTAGCTCCCATCGTGACTAGTGCACTCTTTATTGCGGTATTTTCATTTGTTTTTTCTGAGAGAAGCGCAGGAACATTGGCGAACAGTGACTATAGCTTATTTCTTGCCCCCGGTATTCTAATGATGGTCACAATTCAGAATTCGTTTACTAACACCTCTACATCTATACTAGTTTCAAAAATCAACGGCAACATAGTTGATACCCTAATGCCGTCTCTGTCTCCTTTAGAGTTGGCATTAGGATTTATGATAGGAGGGATTCTAAGAGGCTTGTTCGTTGCTACAGGTGTTTTGCTCGTCATTTTTCCTTTTTTAGGGTTACTCCCAGTTAATATTTTGCTGCTGTATTTTTACGTAACGATGGGAAGCGTTACCTTTTCCCTATTGGGTATATTAGTGGGAATATTTTGCAATAAGTTTGACCAAATGAGCGCGGTGAATAATTTCATTATTGCACCTCTATCATTTCTTTCAGGTACATTTTATTCTGTAAGTAAGCTTCCAAATCCCTTTGATACAATATCACTCTTTAACCCTGTCTTTTGGTTAATGGATGGGGTACGATTTGGTGCGCTAGGAAATGCAGAATCAAATATTTTTTTTGGGTGCCTTGGTATTCTGTCCTTTAATCTTATTTTATTTGTAATGGTCTGGAAATGGTTTTCCACTGGATATTTTTTGAAGTATTAACATCAATAGAATGTAAAAGCTAAAGAGAGTTTTATGACTAAAATCCTAAATCGCCCCAAAGAGACTTCCCTAATGAGTAACTATAACCGATCTAACTTAGCATTTGTGAGAGGCAAGGGCGTAAGACTTTTTGATAAGACAGGTAAAATGTTTTTAGATCTTGGTGCGGGAATAGCCGTGAACTCATTAGGTCATAGCCACCCCAAGCTAGTTAAAGTGCTAGCAGATCAGGGATCAAAACTTTGGCATACATCAAATTTGTATACGGTGCCAAAACAAGAAGAATTGGCAAATGTGCTTACTGATAATACTTTTGCAGATAAAGTGTTTTTTACAAACTCAGGAGCTGAGAGCGTTGAATGTGCAATAAAGGTTGCTAGAAGGTTTTATTTCTCAAAAGGCCAATCAAATAGAAATAGAATAATTTCTTTTGAAGGCTCTTTTCACGGAAGGACTATGGGTACAATCTCAGCAGCTGGCAGTAGGAAGCTACTGGAAGGGTTTGGTCCAAAGCTGCCAGGTTTTGATACCGTAAGAAAATTATCACTTGAAAGTGTGGAAAAGAAAATATCCGAAAGAACATGTGCAATCCTCGTCGAGCCAATACTGGGAGAAGGAGGAATAGTAACTTTACCTTGTTCGTTTCTTAAGGGGCTCAAAAAGCTGTGTAAAAAGTATAACTTACTTCTTATATTTGATGAAGTTCAATCTGGGATTGGAAGAACCGGTTATTTTTTAGCGCATGAAAACTGCGAGGTTACACCAGATATTGTGGCGCTGGCAAAAGGTTTAGGAAATGGCTTTCCTATCGGCGCCTGTTTAGCAACAAAAAGGGTTGCAGCTTGTATGGTGCCTGGAACTCATGGTTCAACTTATGGAGGTAATCCTTTAGGCTGTGCAGTAGCGCTAGAGACAATTAAGTGCATTTTAAAGCCAAATTTTTTAACTACAATTCGCAGAAAAGGTGATTTCTTTAAAGAAAAATTGAATAACTTGCAAACCATGTTTCCGCAGCAAATATTGGAGGTTAGGGGAAAAGGGTTGATGTTAGGGTTAAAATGCGTCAGTAATAACATCGACCTCGTCGAAAAGTGCAGGAAAGAAAATCTTCTATTGGTGCCAGGGGGGTCAAATACTCTGCGAATATTACCACCTCTAATTATTAAATATAAAGAAATTGAAGAGGGTGCTGAAAGATTACAAAAAGTATTATCACAAATGGGAAAGTGACAGTGAACAATTTTTTAAATATAAATGAAATCACTCCAAAAAATTTGAGCGCAATACTTGAGGACGCAAGCAAAATAAAAGAGGCAACACTTAAAGATGCTATTTATAACGAGCGTTACAGTCGCTGTCTAAATAATACTATTACGGGATTGCTATTTGAAAAGCTATCAACAAGAACGCGACTCTCTTTTGAAGCCGCCGTATTGAAACTTGGTGGCCAGGTTTCTAATCTTCGCAAAGATGAAATTCATTTGGGTCAAGGTGAGACCCTTCAGGATACAAGTGTAATGTTTTCTTTATTTTTAGACGTTTTGGTGCTCAGAGTCTATGAAGAAGAAAAATTATATGAATTTGCCAGACATTCAAAAATCCCAATAATTAATGGTTTGACAAATGAGTCCCATCCCTGCCAAGTTTTAACTGATATATTTACATTTCAAGAAATTAGAGGTAGCATTACTGGAAAAAAGGTTGTTTGGCTGGGGGTTGCAAATAATGTATTCCAGAGCTTACTGCATGCTGCTGCCAGTTTAAATTTTTGTATTGTTTTTTCTGGGCCCACAAAGTTTGAACCTAGTCAAAAAATGCTAGAATTTACACAAAAATACAGATCCGATATTCTCACTATTGAAAAAAATCCAGTTGTAGCAGTTGAAAATGCAGATCTTATTGTGACCGATAAGTGGGTTTCTATGCATGACAACAATCTTCGAAAATCGGAACTTAATGATTTGGAAAAATATAGAGTGACTAGAGAGCTATTGAGTGTAGCCAACAAAGAAGTGCTGTTTATGCATTGTCTTCCTGCTGATAAAGGTCAAGAGGTGTCTCTGGACATTTTTGAAGACAAAAGATGCGTTGCTATACAAGAGGCTGAAAATAGAATGCATGTGCAAAAATCTATTCTTAGATGGTGCTTAGGTTTATTTTGATACTTTAGAAAAAGTTAAGTGCTAAGATCCCCAGAAATGACACTACAGCCAGAAACGCTAGAATATTATTATTAGCAATTTTTTTAATGTACGGGGACGCATTTTTCGAAACAAAATTTTTATTTCTGGTTGGTTTAGACAAATTTTGATTTTGTATTGATGCCAATTTCAAAACTTCGCTATTTGACGCTTTCTGTTCTTCCTCTAGTGCCATCAACTGTTTGTTAAAGTAAGCAATCATTTCTCTCTGGTGACTTTCAAGTTTATCTATAGCAACCTCAAGTTCCTTAAAAGCGTTGTTTTGAGCATTCTGAAATTCATCCAAACGCTCGTTCACTAAGGAAGTAACATTTTGTCTTATTTCCTCAATCTGATTGCCTGAAAGAAAACGTTCTCTAACATCTTGGATACGGTCTTTGATAATGTTGTTTTCCATGTTCATTTGGCCTAGATTCACTCTTCCACTTTAATATAATTATTTTCCAAATGCAAAAACTGTGCAAATTGCACAATGCAAAGTCTTTGTCCAATGGTGCCCGCTGCCGGACTTGAACCGGCACGACTTTTAAGTCGAGGGATTTTAAGTCCCTTGTGTCTACCAATTCCACCAAGCGGGCTCAGTAACTTCTATTAGGAACACATTAGTATTATAAAGGTTTTGGCGTCAAGAGCTTTCAATTGATTGTTGCTTTTATAATAAAATGAAGTACATAACGATGTATAGATATTGAGCGAGAGATGTGTTATGGAATTCTTTAGTGTGTATATTGTTATGCTTATTGTTTACGTTTTCGTAGATTTCATCTGGATCACGTTATATATGCAGCCGTATTTTACTGCCAATTTAGGGCACCTATTAAGAGAATCAGTAGGAACAAGTTTCTTATTAACCTATGGATCTATTTTTTTCATTTTTTATGTTTTTGGACTCTACTGGTTTGGAGTTCGTGCTGGCATAATGTCAAATTCTGCTATTACGGCTACATTATCGGGTGGTTTTTTGGGCTTTTTAGCTTATGGAACGTATGGCCTGACAAACTATATCTTCTTTAAGGGTTATCCACTTTCTATAACTTTTTTGGATATTACTTGGGGCGCACTTTTGGGAGGTGCTGTGTCCTTAGTAGGTTATCTAGTTTTTTTGCGCTTTTTCTATCAGAGCTAATACTTCAGTTATCAATCCCTCCAAATTGTTTTTCGAGATCTAGTACGTATCCGTCTTCTATTTTTGTGAAAAGGTTTTCTATTGGGCTTACTTTTTCACCAACCTCTACGTTTTCAAAAATTGACACAAAGTTTTGTTTGACAGAAGGCCATTGCCTGTTTGAATAAGAGTTACCAATACATTCTTTTATCTTCTTAGCAGTTTCGGGAATGAACGGGTCTGAAATATCGCTAATGAAAAGCATAAGATTAAAACCAAATCTAATGATTTTTGCGGCTTCTGCCTCGTTAGTTTTAATCACCATCCATGGTTGAGACCGTTGTAGATACTCATTTCCTATTGACCAAATTTTCCTCAAATATGAGGTGGCTTTTCTTATTTCAATTCTAGTCATTGCATCATCATACTTTCCGAAAACCTTCTCAATTTCCGAAATAGTATCCAATTCATCTTGACCATATTCTGTACCCTTTGGAATTAATTTCCCAAATTTTGATAACGTAAACTTTGTCAAACGGCTTACAAAATTTCCTAAAACGTCTGCTAAGTCTTTATTTACAGAAGACTGGAAGCTCTGCCATGTAAAGTCTGCATCAGATGTTTCTGGCGCATTTGAGAGCAACCACCATCTCCAATAATCTGATGGAAATAAGTCTAGTGCCTGGTTCATAAATACCCCTCTTTTTTGGCTAGTGGAGAATTTTCCTCCTTCATATGTCAACCAATTAAAACCTTTAATGAAATCAACTAATTTCCAAGATGAGTTAGCTCCCAAGAGTGTTGCTGGGAAAGAAAGAGTATGGAAAGGGATATTGTCTTTAGCCATAAATTGGACGTAATGTACATTTTCTGCTCCGTGATCATATAGCCACCAGCTTTTCCAATAGTCAGAATGTTCGTTCTTGCTCATTGCCCAGTCGACTGTCGATGAGATGTAAGCAATCGGAGCATCAAACCAGACATAAAATACTTTGTTTTCCATTCCTTCCCATTGTTTACCGTTCTTTTCAACCGGAATTCCCCAATTGAGGTCTCGAGTAATACTGCGATCTTGTAAACCCTCTCCATCTTTCAGCCATTTCTTTGCTATAGATGTAGTCAAAATGGGCCAATTTTTGTTGGACTCAATCCACTCCAGTAATTTATCTTTAAGTTTACTTTGCATTAAGTATAGATGATTGGTCTTTATCAATTCTAAATTTTTTGTACCAGATAAAACAGAGCGTGGGTTTATGAGCTCGCTAGCCTCCAGTTGCCTTGTACAGTGTTCGCATTGATCTCCCCGAGCTCTTTCGTATGAGCATTCTGGACATGTGCCAATAACATATCTGTCTGGGAGGAACCTTTTGTCTTCTATTGAATATAATTGCGTTTCTTCTACTTTCTTTAATAGTCCATTTTTATCTAAATTTTTTGCAAACTGCTTAGTGAGTTCGTGGTTACTTGATGACGATGAACGTCCAAAAAAATCAAAGGAGAGGAAAAATCGATCTGATAGATCTTTTTGTACCTGCCACATTTCTGTACAATACTCTTCTGTGGATTTTTGATTTTCAATAGCTGCTAGCTCAGCCGGAGTCCCGTGCTCGTCGGTTGCACAAATAAAAGCAACCTCATGACCTTTAGCTCTCATGTATCTCGCATAAAGGTCAGCAGGAAGTTGACTGCCGACTAAATTCCCCAAGTGTTTTATCCCATTAATGTAAGGTAGTGCTGATGTTATGAGAATTCTTTTCATGCTTATGTTTCTATCCTTTATTTCAATTTTTTTTAAAGCACAAACTTAATTATGTCCAAAAAAAATGGATTTTTCTGTTAATGGGTAATGGATCAGTATAGCACTTGCATCTTGATTATTAGATTTTTTTTAGTTAATGGTTGTCGCATACTGTAGGGGCTTAGCTCAGTTGGTAGAGCATCGGTCTCCAAAACCGAGGGTCGTGGGTTCGAGTCCCTCAGCCCCTGCCAGAGAGAAGCATTTTTTTTCTGCGTTGGTTTAAATGCTACTTGAAATGTTTTTTTCTAGCATTTATACGTGTACAAAAGAAAGAGAGTCACCAGTGACTAATATATTTAAATTTATACAGCAAAGCCGTCAAGAAGCTTCAAAAATTGTTTGGCCAAATCGCAGAGAAACAATTACGACAACCGTAATGGTTTTCATAATGGTAGCGATTTTATCGACGTTTTTCTTGATTACAGATTCTATTATATCTTTTTTGCTCAGAATTGTACTTAGCATTAGTTTTTAGATTTGTAATTTTGTTGAGATTTAAATATAACTGAGCTCGAAACAGTTGACCTGATAGATTTTTTTCATTAAAGGTTTTCGAAAACAAATAGGTAAGTCAAAATGGCTATGCGATGGTATTCGGTTAGCGTCTTTTCCAACTTTGAGAAAAAGGTTGCCGAGAATATAAAAGAAATGATTTTGCAAAAAAATCTTGAAAACGAGGTGGCTGAAGTTTTAGTTCCAACCGAAGAAGTATTGGAAATCAGAAGGGGCAAAAAAGTCCAGAGGGAAAGAAGGTTCATGCCTGGATACGTTCTTGTAAAAATGGATATGAGTGAGGAAGTATATCATGCAATTAAATCCATTAATCGTGTTTCGGGTTTTTTGGGAGCCCATGGTAAACCATCGCCGCTACCAGATGCAGAGGTTGCAAGAATCATTAATCAGGTTGAGGAAGGCGGAGATACCCCTAGGTCGCTGATAGCATTTGAGGTAGGTGAAAAAGTAAATGTCACCGATGGACCTTTTGAAGGTTTTGCTGGTACTGTTGAGGAAGTAGACGATGTTAACTCAAGGCTTAAATTGACAGTGTCCATATTTGGAAGAGCAACTCCGGTAGAGTTAGAATTTACCCAGGTACAGAAACAAAATTAATAAGAAACCTATTTAAAAAGGAAAATCGGATATGGCAAAAAAGATAGAAGGTTACTTAAAACTACAGATACCGGCAGGCAAAGCCAATCCATCACCGCCTGTAGGTCCAGCTCTTGGACAACGGGGTTTGAATATTATGGAGTTTTGCAAAGCTTTTAATGCTAACACACAGGAAATGGAACCAGGCGCTCCTTGTCCCACTGTTGTCACCTATTACGTGGATAAGTCGTTTTCAATGGATATAAAAACCCCTCCAGCATCATTTTATTTAAAAAAAGCGTCTGGACTGAAATCTGGATCTTCAACGGCAGGAAAGGAAACAGCCGGCACTGTGACATCCAAGCAAATTAGAGAGATCGCTGAGTCAAAAATGAAGGATCTGAATGCAAACGATATAGATGGAGCAATGCAAATTATATTAGGTTCCGCCAGATCTATGGGCATTGAAGTTAAGGATTAATACAGGGATATTTAAGAAATGGCAAAAACAGGAAAAAAATTTTTAAATGCTAAAAAGGAATTCGACGGCAAATATGATGTCAGCCTTGAAGAAGCTGTGAGCTTGGTCAAAAGCAATGCCTCAGCTAAGTTCGATGAAACAATAGATATAGCAATTAATCTTGGTGTCGACCCAAAACATGCTGATCAGATGGTTAGAGGTGTATGTGCTTTACCTCATGGTAATGGGAAGGATGTCCGTGTAGCTGTTTTTGCTAGGGGCGAAAAGGCTGAAGAGGCAAAGAAGGCAGGAGCCGATATAGTTGGAGCAGAAGACTTGATGGAAAACATTCAAGGTGGGGTAATTGATTTTGATCGCTGCATCGCAACACCCGATATGATGGCAGTTGTGGGAAGGTTGGGCAAGGTACTTGGTCCAAGAAATTTAATGCCAAACCCCAAAGTAGGTACTGTTACAATAGATGTGGAAAAGGCTGTAAAATCGGCTAAGTCTGGTGAAGTTCAGTTTAAAGTTGAAAAATCTGGAGTTGTGCAAGCAGGTTTAGGAAAAGTATCATTTGACAAACAAAAGATTTCGGAAAATATTACAGCATTTATCGAATCAGTGAATAAGGCGAAACCCGCAGGAGTAAAGGGCTTATATTTGAGAAAGGTATCTGTAAGCTCGACTATGGGACCAAGTGTGACAATTAATGGTAATCAATTCGCCAACTGATTGAACGCATGATTATTTAGAAATAGCATGCGAGTTTAGATTGTTAGCTTTTTTAGCTGATGGTCAGTCTAAGATGGTGGGTATCTTAATGTGTAAACCCTGCCTGAGACAGGTAGAGATTGTATAGGCTGTTATTTGTAGTCGAGCTCACCTACCTGTTTTGTTAAAGGAGCAATCCTTTTTTAGCCTTTGGTAGTGAGAACTGTGAGAGGCACAAACGTTGGAGTATTAGAGTTGGATAGAGCTAGAAAAGAACAAGTAGTAAGTGAGTTGAAGGACGTTTTCGAGCATTCCGGTATTATTGTTGCCGCTAAATATGCAGGCATCACTGTCGCCGAGATGTCTGACTTAAGGAAAAAAATGCGAGAAAATAGTGCGAACGTTAGAGTAGCAAAAAATCGGCTTGCACGAATTGCAATTGAGAAGTCACCGCCGGAGGGGATGAAGCATTTACTGGTTGATCAGATAGTTCTTATGTATTCAGAAGATCCGGTGACAGCTGCCAAGATATCTGTTGAGTTTGCAAAGACCAACGAAAATTTAAAAATTGTTGGTGGAGCAATGGGCGAAAAGATTTTGGACACCAGTGGTGTAACCGAAGTTTCAAAGCTACCTTCGAGGGAAGAAGTTCTTTCAAGTATTAGTGCAATCCTCACAGCACCAGGCGGTAACTTAACGGCAAATTTAACTGGTCCAGCTTCGACGATAGCAGGCGTTTTAGAAAATATAGGGGGAGACTAGTATTAGTTTTCTTTTTAACTTTAATTTTATAGAAATGGGTGAAAAATAATGGCTGATTTAAAAAAACTAGCGGAAGATATTTCCAAGTTGTCCCTAGTGGACGCTGTTGAGTTAAAAAACTTATTGAAGGATGAATATGGAATTGAACCTGCTGCTGGAGGTGCCGTGATGGTGGCAGGGTCCGCCACCGGCAGTGGGGCCGCTGGATCCGATGCTGCCTCAGGCGAAGATGAGAAAAGTGAATTTAACGTTATTTTAAAAGCAGCAGGTGAAAAAAAGATAAACGTTATTAAAGAAGTCAGAACTATAACGGGATTAGGATTGAAAGAGGCCAAAGACCTTGTAGAAGCAGGCGGAAAAGCTGTTAAAGAAGGAGTGCCGAAAGACGAGGCTGAGGAAATAAAGAAGAAACTCGAGGAGGCGGGAGCTGAAGTGGAGCTATCTTAACGGTGATAACCATAGATGCAACCTTCACATACCTATAATAAATACTTAATCTCTTTTCGGGAGTGCTTTGGGAGAGCACATGAATTGGAAGAGCTTTTGAAATTCAATGATCTGATTTCCCAATTAGGTTTGAAAGATAAATATCAGAGGTTTCCATGAGCGAAAATGTGTTAACTAAAAGTCGGATAAGAAAATATTTTGGCAAGATTAGGGAGGTCGCACAGATGCCCAACCTAATCGAGGTGCAAAAATCATCATACGATCTATTTTTAAGATCTGGAGAAGGAGCTGAGCCTGAAAAAGGTGAGGGGATAAGAGGAGCTTTTGAGTCAATCTTTCCAATTACCGATTTTAACGAAACAGCTGTTTTAGAATTTGTTTCATATGAGTTGGAAAAACCAAAATATGATCTCGAGGAATGTCATCAGAGAGATCTAACGTATGGAGCTCCTCTAAAGGTAAAATTACGTCTAATAGTTTTTGAAATTGATGAGGAAAGTCAGGCAAAATCGGTAAAGGGTATAAAAGAGCAGGATGTTTACATGGGTGACATTCCGCTGATGACACCTAACGGCACGTTTCTTGTTAATGGAACAGAGCGAGTTGTCGTCTCTCAGATGCATAGATCACCTGGAGTTTTCTTTGACAATGACAAAGGTAAGACACACTCTTCCGGGAAAATACTTTTCACAAGCAGAATAATTCCTTACAGAGGCTCTTGGCTCGATTTTGAGTTTGATGCTAAGGACTTAGTATTTGTAAGAATAGATCGGAGAAGAAAAATACCTGTATCCACCCTTCTTTATGCGTTGGGATTGAGTCAAGAAGACATTTGCGATACGTATTACCATGAAGTGAAATATTGTTTAAGTGGGGATAACAGGTGGTCGATGCCTTTTTATCCATCTCGTTTTAGGGGCATTAAGCCTGCGTTTGACTTAATTGACGCTGATACGGGCGAAGTGATTGCAGAAGCTGGGAAAAAGATCACTCCCAGATTTGTTAAAGAGATTGAGGAGTCCAAATCTGTTAAGCAAATCTTGGTGCCATTTGATTCAATAATTGGTCGGTTTGCCTCGAATGATATAATTAACGAAAAAACTGGTGAGATTTGGCTAGAAGCAGGTGAAGAAATAACGTGCGATTTTGATCAGAAAAGTGGGGCTATAACCGGTGGCAATCTCAAAATGCTTTTTGATAATGGGGTGACTGAAATATCTACATTGGATATAGATCATGTAAATGTTGGCCCGTACATAAGAAATACCATGGTTTCTGATAAGAATTTTAATCGTGAGATGGCTCTTGAAGATATTTACAAAGTCATGAGACCCGGAGAGCCGCCTACAATAGAGGCTGCAGCCGATCTTTTTGAGTCGCTTTTTTTTGACGAAGAGAGATATGACCTATCTGCCGTAGGTAGAGTTAAGCTAAACATGCGTCTTGACCTTGACGCACCAGACACAATTCGGACACTTAGAAAGGAAGATATCGTTGCTGTAATAGCAGCACTAGTGGAGTTGAAGGATGGCAAAGGTGAAATTGATGATATTGATCATTTAGGAAATAGGAGGGTAAGATCTGTCGGTGAGCTTATGGAGAATCAGTACAGGGTTGGCTTGCTAAGAATGGAAAGAGCTATACGTGAACGAATGTCCTCAGTGGAAATCGATACTGTAATGCCTCAAGATCTTATTAATGCCAAACCAGCAGCTGCGGCTGTAAAAGAATTTTTTGGCTCTTCTCAATTATCACAATTCATGGATCAAACTAATCCCTTATCTGAGGTTACTCACAAAAGACGTCTTTCTGCGCTCGGTCCCGGAGGCTTAACTAGAGATAGGGCAGGTTTTGAGGTTAGGGATGTTCATCCAACTCACTATGGAAGAGTGTGCCCCATTGAAACCCCGGAAGGCCCAAATATAGGTCTAATTAATTCTTTAGCTTCGTTTGCAAAAGTTAATAAATATGGTTTTATCGAAACCCCATATAGGCGTGTTTATGGTGGCAAGGTTACTGATGAAGTAGTTTATATGTCTGCGACAGAAGAGATGAAGTATACTATTGCTCAGGCTAATGCAAAGCTTACCAAAGACGATTCCTTTGAGAATGAGTTGGTTTCAACCCGCAGATTCGGGGATTACATGCTCTATCCTTCCGATTCAGTCGATTATATTGATGTTTCGCCTAAGCAATTAGTGTCAGTGGCAGCCTCATTGATACCATTTTTGGAAAACGATGATGCTAACAGGGCGTTGATGGGATCAAACATGCAAAGACAAGCTGTGCCCTTGTTGACTGCGGAGGCACCATTTGTTGGTACTGGGATGGAATCAGTTGTTGCGAAAGACTCTGGAGCAGCAATAGTTGCAAATCGCTCAGGTGTAATTGATCAGGTCGATGCAACAAGGATTGTGGTCAGGGTGACGGATGAAGTAGAAGTTGGTGATCATGGTGTTGATATTTATAGGTTGAGAAAGTTTCAAAGATCGAATCAAAATACTTGTATCAACCAGCGCCCTTTAGTAAAAAAGGGTGACTCTGTCTTTAGAGGAGAGGTTATAGCGGATGGTCCTTCGACGGATATGGGTGAGCTCGCCTTAGGAAAGAATGTGTTGGTCGCATTCATGCCTTGGAACGGGTACAACTACGAGGACTCTATTTTAATTTCTGAAAGACTTGTTAAAGACGATGTGTTTACCTCTGTGCATATCGAAGAGTTTGAATTGGCAGCGAGGGATACGAAGCTAGGTCCTGAAGAGATAACTAGAGATATACCCAATGTGGGTGAAGATGCTCTAAGAAATTTGGATGAAGCTGGAATAGTATATATTGGAGCAGAGGTTGGACCAGGTGATATACTTGTCGGCAAGATAACCCCAAAGGGTGAAAGCCCGATGACTCCTGAAGAAAAACTTCTTAGAGCTATATTTGGTGAGAAAGCTTCAGATGTGAGAGATACTTCTCTAAGGATGGGACCAGGGGACCACGGGACTGTAGTAGAGGTAAGGGTTTTCAATCGCCATGGTATAGAAAAAGACGAGCGAGCATTACAGAATGAGCGACACGAGATAGAGAGATTAAGCCGAGATAGGGACGATGGGCTTGAGATCTTGGAGAGAAATATTTATTCAAGATTAAATGATCTTTTGATTGGGAAGAAGATCAATGATGGACCAAAAGGTTCAGTGAAAGGATCAAAAATCAGTCAAGATATGCTAGATAATTTATCAAGAGGACTTTGGTGGAAGTTTTCTTTAGAGTCTGAAAGCGATGCTAAAAAAATGGAGGCTTTGCAAGATCAGTTTGAGAAGCAAAAAAAGATTGCAAATGATTCCTATCAAGACAAAGTCGAAAAGGTTAGGAGAGGCGATGATCTGCCTCCTGGTGTTATGAAAATGGTGAAGGTCTTTGTTGCTGTAAAGCGAAAGCTGCAACCAGGCGATAAGATGGCAGGAAGGCACGGTAACAAGGGCGTGATATCAAAAGTTGTACCAGAGGAGGATATGCCATTTTTGGAAGATGGAACAACGGTAGATCTAGTTTTAAATCCATTGGGAGTGCCAAGTAGAATGAATGTTGGGCAAATCCTCGAGACCCATATGGGGTGGGCAGCGAAGACTTTAGGAGATTCTGTAAACAACGCGATCTCTGAGTTTAAGAAAAATAATGATGCAAAGATTTTGGAGCATGCATTGCAAAATGCGTATGGAACCGATGAATTTGAGAAACAGATTAAAGGTGTATCTTCAGATGAGTTGCTTGCTGTTGCCAATAACGTAAAATTTGGTGTTCCCATTGCAACGCCAGTATTTGATGGGGCTAAAGAAACTGATGTTACAGAGGCGCTAAAGAGGGCCGGTTTAGACGAAAGTGCTCAGTCAATTCTGTTTGATGGAAGAACAGGAGAACAATTTGCGAGGCCAGTCACTGTAGGAGTAAAATATATTCTTAAGTTGCACCATTTAGTAGATGAAAAAATACATGCAAGATCTACTGGCCCTTATAGTTTAGTTACCCAACAGCCATTAGGTGGTAAAGCACAGTTTGGAGGTCAGCGATTTGGTGAAATGGAAGTCTGGGCTTTGGAAGCGTATGGGGCAGCATACTCTCTCCAAGAGATGTTAACAGTTAAGTCCGATGATGTGGCAGGTAGAACAAAAGTTTATGAAAGCATTGTAAAAGGGGAAGACAATTTTGAGGCAGGGATACCAGAATCATTTAACGTTTTGGTTAAAGAAATTCGATCTTTAGGCCTCAACATAGAACTTCTGGATGATGAAATTAATTAGTTGCTTGAGAGACGCAAACTCAAACATTTTATAGGATGTAAAAATGAATAAAGAAATAACTAATCCATTTGGCAAAACACAAGCGCTTAAGACATTCGATGAAATACGAATTTCCATAGCCTCACCTGAGAGAATTTTGAGTTGGTCTTTTGGTGAAATAAAAAAGCCCGAAACTATAAATTATCGTACTTTTAAGCCTGAAAGAGATGGTCTATTTTGTTCAAGAATATTTGGGCCGGTCAAAGATTACGAATGTCTTTGCGGTAAATATAAAAGGATGAAGTATAGAGGTGTTACATGCGAAAAGTGCGGGGTTGAGGTAACTTTGCAAAAGGTAAGACGGGAAAGGATGGGTCATATTGAACTTGCTTCCCCTGTAGCACATATTTGGTTTTTAAAATCTTTACCGTCAAGAATTGGATTGATGTTGGACATGACTCTGAGAGATCTAGAAAGAATATTGTACTTTGAGCAATATGTAGTTATAGAGCCTGGTTTGACTGATCTAAAGGCAGGTCAACTGCTTTCTGAAGAAGAATACCTAGATGCACAAGATCAGTACGGCTTGGACGCCTTTCAAGCAGGAATTGGCGCGGAAGCAATCAGAGAAATGCTTAAGGCGATAGATGTTGAATCTGAGGCTGAAAGGCTAAGAGAAGAGCTTAAAGAGGCTACTGGTGAACTCAAGCCGAAGAAAATCATAAAGAGGCTGAAGCTCATTGAAAACTTCAGAGAGAGCTCTAATAAGCCAGAATGGATGATTATGACGGTAATTCCGGTCATCCCACCTGAGCTAAGACCTTTAGTCCCTTTGGATGGAGGAAGGTTTGCAACTTCTGATCTAAATGATCTTTACAGAAGAGTCATCAATCGGAATAACAGACTTAAACGTTTAATGGAATTAAAGGCTCCCGATATTATAATCAGGAATGAAAAAAGGATGCTCCAAGAATCAGTTGATGCACTTTTTGATAACGGGCGACGCGGGCGAGTAATAACAGGGGGAAACAAAAGACCCTTAAAGTCGCTTTCAGATATGCTAAAGGGTAAGCAAGGTCGTTTCAGACAGAATCTTTTGGGGAAGAGAGTTGACTTTTCCGGTCGCTCGGTAATCGTAACAGGTCCAGGACTTAAGCTCCATCAATGTGGGCTGCCAAAAAAAATGGCCCTCGAACTTTTTAAACCTTTTATTTATTCTAAGCTAGAAGCGCGTGGTCTTTCCTCTACAGTGAAGCAAGCAAAAAAGATGGTAGAAAGAGAAAGGCCAGAGGTTTGGGATATTTTGGAAGAAGTAATTAGAGAGCACCCAGTGCTTTTAAATCGCGCTCCTACCCTCCACAGGCTTGGAATACAAGCATTTGAACCGGTCTTAATAGAAGGAAAGGCGATAAATTTACATCCATTAGTATGTTCTGCTTTCAATGCTGACTTCGATGGTGATCAAATGGCTGTCCATGTCCCCTTAAGTTTAGAGGCACAGCTGGAGGCTCGCGTTTTGATGATGTCAACGAATAACGTCCTCTCTCCAGCCAACGGTAAACCAATTATAGTTCCCTCTCAAGACATGGTTCTTGGATTATATTATATTTCTCTTATGAGGGAGGGGCAAGTTGGTGAAGGAATGATCTTTTCGTCTGTGGACGAAGTTGAGCATGCTCTTGAGGCTGGTGCGGTAAACATGCATACAAGAATAACAGCTAAAGTTGAGCAAATAGATAGTGAAGGAGCTTTTTATTATAAAAGGTTTGAAACTACGCCTGGTCGGCTAAGGCTAGGCTCATTATTACCCAAAAATCATAAGGCTCCGTTTGAGATAGTAAACCGACTGTTGAGAAAGAAAGAGGTTGGTGAGGTTATCGATACTGTTTACAGGCACTGTGGTCAAAAGGAGTCGGTAATATTCTGTGACCAAATAATGCAACTAGGTTTCCATGAGGCATTTAAGGCAGGAATATCTTTCGGTAAAGACGACATGGTTATTCCGGATACAAAGTGGAAGTTTGTGAACGAGACTAGAGAACAAGTGAAAGACTTTGAAAGACAATATATGGACGGACTGATAACACAAGGTGAAAAATATAACAAGGTAGTTGACGCTTGGTCTAAGTGTTCAGATTTGGTTGCTGATGCTATGATGGATGACATTTCGTCCACCAAAAAAAATGAGGATGGGTCTGAATTAGAGCCTAACTCAGTTTATATGATGGCACACTCTGGTGCCCGAGGCTCACCAGCGCAAATGAAGCAGCTTGGTGGAATGCGTGGTCTTATGGCAAAACCATCTGGAGCTATTATTGAGACACCAATAATTGCAAACTTTAAAGAGGGTTTATCAGTGTTAGAGTATTTTAACTCTACACATGGGGCAAGGAAAGGACTAGCTGATACTGCATTGAAAACAGCTAATTCAGGGTATTTGACGCGACGGTTAGTTGATGTCGCTCAAGATTGTATTGTTAGAATTAACGATTGCGGAACCGAAACGTCAATCAAATGCGAAGCAGCGATCAGTGATGGCGAAGTGGTGGCAACCCTGTCAGAACGCATTTTAGGCAGAATTGCAGCAGAGGATATTAAACATCCCTCTGATGACAGTCTATTGTGCAGCAGGGGCACTATGATAGATGAGCGCGTAGCTGATTTGATTGAGAAAGCAGACATAGCGACAGTGCAAATACGTTCGCCTCTTACATGTGAAGCGGAAGACGGAATATGCGCCACTTGCTATGGAAGAGATCTAGCAAGAGGAACCCCAGTCAATCCAGGTGAGGCTGTTGGGATCATAGCTGCACAATCAATTGGCGAGCCAGGGACTCAGCTTACTATGAGAACTTTTCATATAGGGGGAATTGCTCAAGGAGGCTCACAGTCATTTTTACAGTCGAATCACAGTGGAGTAGTTGAATTTAGAAATGCAAATATTCTTTCCAACGGGCAAGGTGATGAAATTGTGACCAGTCGTAGCATGGAGCTTTTAATAAATAACGAAAAAGGTGTAAACCTTAGTTCTCACAAGCTTTCGTATGGAACTAAACTTTACGTAAAAGATCAACAAAAAGTATCAGCGGGTGAAAAATTATTTGAGTGGGACCCTTACACACTGCCAATAATTGCTGAAAAAGGAGGTTTAGTAAAGTTCGCTGATTTGATTCCAGGGGTTTCAGTGAGGGAAGATGTAGATGATGCTACTGGAATATCACAAAAAATAGTATCGGACTGGAGATCTTCCTCTAAGGGTAGTTCGTTACAGCCAGAGATTATAATTGTTGATAAAGCGTCTGGTGAGCCTGTTAAACTTGAGAATGGCAACCCAGCTGTTCATCCTATGTCAGTTGATGCTATTATGTCTGTTGAAGACGGGTCTGAAATCCAGCCTGGGGACGTATTAGCAAGAATTCCGAGAGAAGGTGCAAAGACGAAGGATATTACTGGTGGTTTGCCTAGAGTTGCAGAGTTATTTGAAGCCCGTAGGCCAAAAGATCATGCCATAATCGCAGAGAAAGACGGATATGTAAGGTTTGGAAAAGACTACAAAAATAAAAGAGTCATTTCTGTAATTCCCGATGGAAATGAGGATGAAGCCATCGAATATACAGTCCCAAAGGGAAAGCACATACCGGTACAAGAAGGAGATTTCATAAAGAAGGGGGAATATATTATGGATGGAAACCCCGCTCCTCATGATATCTTAACAATAATGGGTGTAGAGGCTCTCGCCGAGTATATGATCAATGAAGTACAGGATGTTTACAGACTGCAAGGTGTTAAAATAAATGATAAGCACATAGAGGTCATCGTTAGGCAAATGCTTCAAAAATGGGAGATTACAGATAGTGGAGGAACTATATTGCTTAAAGGCGAACAGGTAGACAAGGCTGAGTTTTTAGAAGCAAATGAAAAAGCATTGGAACAAGGACTCCAACCAGCTAAAGGTGGGCCAGTACTACTAGGAATAACTAAAGCAAGCTTGCAGACAAGGAGTTTTATTTCCGCAGCTTCATTTCAGGAAACAACTAGAGTGTTAACTGAAGCATCAACCCAAGGTAAAAAAGATAAACTAATAGGACTCAAAGAGAACGTTATCGTGGGAAGGTTGATCCCAGCTGGGACAGGTGGGTCAGCTAGAGAAATTAGAAAGGTTGCTGCCATGCGTGACTTCCAAATCCTGAGTGAGCGGTCTCAGGCAGAAAACATTGAAGAAGACGTTGAGAATGGTAACGAAGATGTATAAAAAACGTAAATTAGAAGATATAAAAGTCACACAATTTAAGTTTAGTAGTATTTGGTGTTGACAGTGATGAATTAAGTTTATAAATTCGCGCAAATTTCGTTGAATCTGTAATTAAAAATTCAAAAATTTAAAAGGCATGATTAAACATTTGTTAATCCTCTGCGTGTGACGAAGTGTCGTAGATGATCTATTTGAAGGAAGGTTAAGGGCAAAAAATGCCGACTATACAACAGTTGATAAGAAAACCAAGGAAGCCTAGAACATACAGGCAAAAATCGATGCATCTCCAGGCTTGTCCGCAAAAAAGGGGAGTATGCACAAGAGTTTATACCACTACCCCTAAAAAACCAAATTCTGCTATGCGAAAGGTGGCAAAGGTGAGGCTAACGAATGGTTATGAGGTAATTTCCTATATTCCAGGGGAAGCACATAATTTGCAAGAGCACTCAGTAGTATTGATAAGAGGTGGAAGAGTAAAAGACCTTCCTGGAGTACGGTATCACGTTCTTAGAGGAGTACTAGATACACAGGGAGTTAAAGATAGAAAACAGCGTCGATCAAAGTATGGCGCAAAGAAACCAAAATAAGTGAAACAAGATAATGTCGCGTAGAAGAAGAGCCGAGAAAAGAGAAATATTACCCGATCCAAAGTTTAAAGATTTGGTGGTGTCCAAGTTTATGAACAACCTAATGCTTGATGGCAAAAAGTCGGTGTCAGAAAAAATTGTATATGGAGCATTTGATGAAATAGAGAACAAATTGAAAAGACCCCCGTTAGGAGTGTTCCATGAAGCCCTTGATAACATAAAGCCGTCAGTAGAAGTCAGGTCTCGTAGAGTAGGTGGAGCCACCTATCAAGTGCCAGTAGAAGTTAGGCCTCAGCGCCGTGAAGCACTGGCGATTCGGTGGTTGATAAAGGCTTCCAGGGATAGAAATGAAAAGACAATGAAAGATAGGTTGGCGTCCGAGTTGATAGACGCAGTCAATACCCGTGGATCGGCGGTTAAGAAGAAAGAAGACACACACAAAATGGCAGAGGCTAACAAGGCTTTCAGTCATTACAGGTGGTAACTGAAGAGAAAGAATATGGCAAGAGAATATACTTTAAATCTTTACAGAAATTTTGGCATCATGGCTCACATAGATGCAGGAAAAACAACGTGTACCGAGAGGATACTCTACTACACAGGAAAGTCCCATAAAATCGGAGAAGTCCATGATGGAGCTGCCACGATGGACTGGATGGAGCAGGAGCAGGAAAGAGGTATCACGATTACTTCTGCTGCAACTACAACTTTTTGGGAGAGAACTGAAGATGGCAACAATGCATTATCACCAAAGCATCGATTCAATATAATCGATACGCCAGGTCACGTTGATTTTACAATTGAAGTCGAAAGATCGCTTGCCGTATTAGATGGGGCTGTTTGTGTACTAGATGCTAACGCGGGCGTGGAGCCTCAGACCGAGACTGTTTGGAGACAAGCAGACAGATACAAAGTGCCGCGAATTGTATTTGTTAATAAGATGGACAAAATCGGAGCTGACTATTTTCAGTGTGTAAATATGATAAAAGACCGGACGGGAGCAATTCCATGTCCAATACAATTACCTATAGGTGCAGAATCTAACCTCGAAGGGATTATTGATCTTGTTACTATGAAGGAATGGACTTGGGCTGGAGAAGATCTTGGAGCGAGTTGGACATGCCAAGATATTAGGCCCGATCTGCTCCAATCTGCAGAAAAGTATAGAGCAGAGATGATTGAAATTGCGGTTGAAATGGATGATGACGTAATGGAAAAATATCTTGAAGGAGAGGAGCCAGATGAATCGACTTTGAGAGATCTATTAAGAAAGGGTACTCTAGGCATGAATTTTGTGCCAGTGCTATGTGGATCAGCTTTCAAAAACAAGGGAGTGCAGCCTCTACTAAACGCAGTTATTGACTATTTACCAGGTCCCTTAGATGTTCCCGCATACATGGGATTTAAACCGGGAGACGAAAGCGAAATTAGAGACATAGAAAGATCAGCAGATGATAACCAGCCGTTCTCTGGACTAGCTTTTAAGATAATGAATGACCCATTCGTCGGATCTTTAACTTTCACCCGTGTATATTCAGGAGTTATAAAAAAAGGAGATAGTTTTTTAAATTCTACGAAAGGTAAGAAAGAACGAGTTGGTCGGATGATGATGATGCACTCTAACAACAGAGAAGAAATCGATGAAGCGTTTGCGGGAGATATAATCGCGTTGGCTGGTCTGAAAGATACAACAACGGGAGATACTATATGCGATCCAGTAAAACCTGTTGTTTTGGAGACAATGACATTCCCTGATCCTGTTATCGAGATCGCTGTTGAGCCTAAGACCAAGAATGACCAAGAAAAGATGTCCGCTGGATTACAGAGGTTAGCTGCGGAAGATCCATCCTTTCGAGTAGAAACAGATCTAGAGTCAGGGCAGACAATTATGAAGGGAATGGGAGAGCTGCATCTAGATATTCTGGTCGATAGGCTAAAGAGGGAATTTAAAGTTGAGGCTAATATAGGAGCGCCCCAGGTTGCTTACAGGGAAACAGTGAGTAATGAGGCCGAAATTGATTATACTCATAAAAAACAGTCTGGAGGAGCTGGCCAATTTGCGAGAGTGAAGTTAATTATATCACCAACTGAACCGGGTGAAGGGTACTCGTTTGAAAGCAAAATAGTTGGAGGAGCGGTCCCCAAAGAGTACATACCTGGAGTGGAAAAAGGGATCCAATCTGTTATGGATAGTGGGCCATTAGCAGGATTTCCGGTTATTGATTTTAAAGTTGCCTTAATCGATGGGGCTCAACATGATGTAGACTCAAGTGTGTTGGCATTCGAAATTGCTTCGAGAGCGGCTATGAGAGACGGTTTGAAAAAAGCAGGTGCAAAGCTACTAGAGCCGATCATGAAAGTAGAAGTAGTGACACCAGATGAATATACCGGTAACATTATTGGCGATTTGACATCTCGACGTGGAATGGTTACGGGCCAGGAAACAAGAGGAAACGCAATAGTGGTGAACGCACTGGTACCTCTTGCAAACATGTTTGGATATATAAATAATCTAAGGTCAATGTCGTCCGGAAGGGCTCAGTTCACAATGATTTTTGAGAAATATGAGGCAGTTCCATCAAATATTTCTGAAGAAATACAAGCCAAATTTGCATAAAGTTTAATAAAAGAGTTCTAGAGAAGAGGAGAAAAAAATGGCAAAAGAAAAATTCGAACGCAATAAACCGCACGTAAACGTTGGAACTATAGGGCACGTTGATCATGGAAAAACTACCCTAACAGCGGCTATAACTAAGCAGTTTGGTGACTTCAGAGCATATGACCAGATAGATAATGCACCTGAAGAAAAAGCTAGAGGTATAACAATATCAACTGCTCATGTGGAGTATGAGACGGATGCAAGGCATTACGCACACGTGGACTGCCCCGGTCATGCTGATTACGTAAAAAATATGATTACAGGAGCTGCACAGATGGATGGAGCCATTCTGGTTGTTAATGCAGCGGATGGGCCAATGCCCCAAACTAGAGAACATATTCTTTTAGCGAGGCAAGTTGGTGTTCCAGCGTTAGTTGTATTTTTGAACAAGGTCGACCAGGTTGATGACCCTGAATTGTTGGAGCTCGTTGAAATGGAAGTCAGAGAATTACTTTCATCCTACGAATTCCCCGGAGATGATATTCCAATTATTTCAGGATCGGCTTTAGCTGCTTTGGAAGACAGGGATGAAGAGATTGGCTCAAAAAAGATTGCTGAGCTTATGAAAGCAGTGGATGAATCAATACCTACCCCAGACAGGCCTATTGATCAGCCATTCCTAATGCCTATTGAAGATGTTTTTTCAATTTCTGGACGAGGAACCGTTGTTACTGGTCGTGTAGAACGCGGTGTGATCAACAACGGAGACGAAATAGAGATTGTGGGCATTAGAGAAACGACAAAAACAGTTTGTACTGGTGTAGAGATGTTTAGAAAACTGCTGGACAGAGGTGAGGCTGGTGACAATATTGGTGCTCTACTCAGAGGTACCGAAAGAGACGGTGTTGAGCGTGGGCAGTGTCTTGTTAAACCTGGATCTGTTACGCCCCATACAAAATTTGAAGCGGAAGCTTACATCCTGACCAAAGATGAAGGTGGAAGACATACGCCTTTTTTTGGGAATTACAGACCACAATTTTATTTCAGAACAACAGACGTTACTGGAACTGTTCAGCTTCCTTCTGGAACAGAAATGGTTATGCCAGGAGATAATCTTAAATTCGAAGTGGAATTGATTGCACCAATAGCTATGGAAGAAAAGCTGAGATTTGCGATTAGAGAAGGTGGTAGAACTGTCGGTGCAGGTGTTGTTTCGAAAATAATAGAGTAAAGAGAAAAATACATGCAAAACCAAAGCATACGAATAAGGCTAAAGGCGTTTGACTATAGGGTACTGGACGCCAGTACGCAGGAAATATTATCAACTGCTAAACGTACTGGTGCGCAGGTTCGTGGTCCAATACCTTTGCCGAACAAAATTGAAAAGTATACGGTTCTTAGAAGTCCACATATAGACAAAAAGAGTAGAGAGCAATTTGAGATGCGAACTCATAAAAGACTTTTGGATATTGTAGACCCAACCCCACAGACTGTCGATGCGCTAATGAAACTTGACTTAGCAGCAGGTGTCGACGTAGAAATTAAACTTTGAAGTAAATAAGGAGCAATGAGTTTATGCGTACGGGCGTTATCGCAAAAAAAATAGGAATGTCTAGGATATTTAATGAGGATGGCAGGCAGGTCCCTGTAACCGTTCTACTATTAGACGACCTAAAGGTTGTATCGAGACGAACAATGGAAAAGGATGGTTATACTGCAGTGCAACTAGGATCAGGCTTGGCTAAAGCAAAGAATGTTAGTAAGCCGATGAGGAATTATTTTGCGGTTTCAAAGGTCGAAGTGAAGAGAGTATTAAAAGAATTTAGAGTATCAAGCGAAAACCTCATAGAGGTTGGCTCGGAAATAACGGCTAATCATTATGTTGAAGGTCAACTAGTCGATGTATCTGGAGTTTCCATAGGTAAAGGCTTTGCTGGTGCGATGAAGAGACATAATTTTGGCGGTTTAAGGGCAAGTCACGGAGTGTCAATTTCTCACAGGTCGCATGGCTCAACTGGTCAGTGTCAAGATCCTGGCAGAGTTTTTAAAGGAAAAAAAATGGCAGGGCACATGGGTGCAAGGAAGGTTACAACGCAAAACTTAGAAGTGGTAAGCACTAATGAAGAAACCGGTGTAATAATGGTTAGAGGTGCTGTGCCGGGGGCCAAAGGGGGTTGGGTAACTATTTCTGATGCAGTCAAAAAACCAGTCAACAAGGAAGCGCCTATACCTGCGGCCCTGAAGAGTTCTGTTAAGGGGGATGACAACGGTAAAATCGAACAGAAAACTACATCAAATGTTGCAGCAAGTGACGGGACTGAAACTAAGAAAGAAAAAGATGATGAAAGCTGAGCTATTAAATATCAGTACAGGAAAGGCAAAAGCCTTCACATTGTCAGACGATATCTTTTCGTTGGAGCCGAGAAGGGATATACTTAATAGGGTTGTAAAGTGGCAGCTAGCCCGAAGACAGCAGGGAACGCATTCCGTAAAAACGAGGTCAGAGGGAAGCTATTCAAAGTCAAAGATTTATAGACAAAAAGGAACTGGTGGCGCAAGGCATGGTGATAGGAATGCCCCAATATTCAGAAAAGGTGGTGTTTATAAAGGCCCAAAACCCAGAAGCCACGGTCACGATCTTAATAAGAAATTTCGAAAGTTAGGAATAAAGCATGCATTGTCGAGCAAGGCTTCTTCAGGAAAAATAGTGTTCGTTGATGAATTGATTTCTAGTTTCGAAAAGACAAGGGACCTGGTCAAAATTTTTAATAAGTATGGTTGGCAGAGTATATTGATTATAGATGGTCAAGAAAATGCCAAGGATATAGCAAGGTTTACTAAAAGGCTCATTAACAGGGACGTCTTGAGTGTCAATGGAATAAATGTTTACGATATTTTGAGGAAAGATCAGTTGGTGATAACCTCAGTAGCGCTCAAGCAGTTGGAGGAAAGGCTTCAATGAAAAGTAATTATGACATTATTCGTCGTCCGATAATCACCGAAAAGGCAACTCTAGCTTCCGAAGTAGGTGGGGTAGTTTTTGAAGTTTCTATGAAATCAAATAAGATGCAGATTAAGCAGGCTATTGAGGACCTTTTTAAAGTAAAAGTTAAAGCAGTTAACACAAGTATATCAAAAGGTAAGAGAAAACGCTTCCGTGGACAGATGGGAAAACAGAGAGACATAAAACGAGCTTATGTAATGCTAGAAGAAGGCAACACGATAGATGTTACTTCTGGTCTTTAAGTAAGTATCAAGGTTAAAAAATGGCACTAAAAAATTATAAACCAACTTCACCGGGACAGAGAGGACTTGTATTAGTTGATAAGTCTGGGCTGTGGAAAGGGAAGCCCGAAAAAACACTTACGAAGGGTTTAACGAAAAAAGGTGGGCGTAACAATCTAGGAAGAATTACAGTTAGGCATCAGGGCGGTGGAGCTAAGCGTTTGTACAGAGAAATAGATTTTAAACGCACAAAGACAGGTATGAACGCAACAGTAGAGAGAATAGAATATGATCCGAACAGGTCTGCTTTTATAGCGTTAATCATTTATGAGGACAAACAAAAATCCTATATTTTGGCGCCACAGAGGCTTAAGGCTGGTGATGTAGTGTTATCGGCAGAAAAAGCTGATGTTAAGCCAGGAAATTCGATGCCATTTTCAAGTATGCCCGTAGGCACTATTGTTCATAATATAGAATTAAAGCAAGGAAAGGGTGGCCAAATCGCTAGATCTGCAGGAACTTATGCCCAGTTTATAGGTCGTGATGGAGGCTATGCTCAACTTAGGTTGTCTTCAGGTGAAGTGAGAGTTGTGAGGCAAGAATGTATGGCTACAGTTGGAGCCGTTTCCAATCCAGATAATTCGAACCAAAATCTAGGGAAAGCTGGTAGATCAAGATATTTAGGAAGACGACCAACAGTTCGGGGCGTCGTAATGAATCCAATTGATCATCCTCATGGTGGAGGAGAGGGTAGAACATCAGGCGGAAGACATCCTGTTACTCCTTGGGGAAAACCAACCAAAGGAGCTAAGACACGCTCAAATAACGAAACTGACAAATATATTATACGGTCACGACACTTAAAGAAGAAAGGGAGAAGGTGATATGGCTAGATCTGCTTGGAAAGGACCATTTGTTGACTCTCATCTTCTAAAAAAAGCCGAAGCTGTTAGAGAAAAAGGTAGTAAGGAAGTAATAAAGACTTGGTCGCGTAGGTCTACTATCTTACCACAATTTGTCGGACTTACGTTTGGCGTTTACAATGGACGCAAGCACATACCTGTAATGGTATCAGAAGAAATGATAGGCCAAAAACTAGGTGAATACAGTCCAACTAGAACTTATTTTGGTCACGCAGCTGACAAGAAAGCTAAAAGGAAATAAAACGATGTCTAAGGAAAAAAATGCTCGAAGAGTTGCAGATAATGAAGCGATGGCCAAGCTTAGAATGATCAAGACTAGCCCACAAAAACTTAATTTAGTTGCGCAGCTTATAAGAAATAAGCCGGTTGCAAAAGCACTATCTGAGCTAAGGTTTTCCAAGAAGCGTGTCGCGAAGGATGTTTCTAGTTGCCTACAAAGTGCTATATCAAATGCAGAAAATAACCATGGCCTCGACGTAGACGAGCTTGTTGTACAAAGTGCTTATGTTGGGAAGAATATGGTGCTTAAAAGAGGGCGGCCACGTGCAAGAGGCCGTTACGGACGGATACTTAAGCCTTTCAGCCAAATTACGATAGTGGTTAGAGAGAATAGAGAAGAGGAATAAAACCTATGGGACAGAAAATCAACCCTATCGGATTGCGACTCCAGGTTAACAGAACTTGGGAAAGCGTATGGTTTGCTGGGAGGCGTGAGTTTGGAGAACTGTTACATCAAGACTTGAAAATACGTAAGTATGTTAAGGCAAATTGCTTTCAGGCAGGCATTAGTCGGGTGGTTATAGAGAGACCGCATAAAAAATGTCGAGTTACTATACATGCTGCTAGACCAGGAGTAATAATTGGTAAAAAGGGTTCAGATATCGAGACCTTGAGAAACGCTCTTTCCAAATTAACTGGTAGCGAGTTGTTATTGAACGTTTTAGAGGTTAGGAAGCCAGAGACCGACGCAGCGCTTGTAGCGGAGAGTATTGCTCAACAACTAGAAAGAAGGGTGTCTTTTAGGAGAGCAATGAAGCGAGCAGTGCAAAACGCCATGCGAATGGGTGCATTAGGCATAAGGGTAGACATATCAGGCCGGTTAGGTGGTGCAGAGATTGCCAGAACTGAGTGGTATTCTGAAGGTAGAGTTCCACGGCATACACTTCGTGCAGATATTGATTACTGTGTAGCTGAGAGTACTACAGCATATGGAATTATAGGCGTCAAAGTTTGGATTTTTAAGGGAGACATCATGGAACATGACCCATCTGCGAGGGATAGAAGGTTAAGTGAGCTAAAAGACAGCTCGTCTAGAAGTCAAAAAAGCATTAATATTCCTCAGGAAAGAGCAAACTAGAGATGTTACAGCCAAAAAAAACTAAGTTTCGAAAGCAACATAAGGGTCGTATACATGGCTTGGCTAAAGGCGGATATAATGTCAATTTTGGTAACTATGCCTTAAAGGCTACAGAACCAGAAAGAATTACGGCTAGGCAAATTGAAGCTGCTAGGAGAGCTCTTACTCGGCATATGAAGAGGCAGGGACGGGTTTGGATAAGAATATTTCCAGACGTCCCAGTGACCGCTAAGCCTATAGAAGTAAGAATGGGTAAAGGAAAAGGTTCCGTCGATCGTTGGGTCGCAAAAGTTAAGCCTGGTAGAATTATGTTTGAAGTAGACGGTGTTTCTGAATTAGTTGCTAAAGAAGGTCTCAGACTAGCTGCAATGAAGCTTCCTGTAAAGTGTCGTTTCGTTAGTAGGCAGGACTGGTAGAGTATTCAAGAGGTTATAGAAAAAATGAATATTAAAGATATACGAGGAAAGAGTGCTGAAGAGCTAGAGGGGGAGCTCCAAAAACTCAAGAAGGAGTCGTTTAACCTCAGGTTTCAAAAAGCTGGTGGGCAGCTTGAAAACACAGCAAGAGTTAGATTTGTAAGGCGGTCAATCGCAAGAATTTTAACAGTTCTCAACTCTAAAGTTAAAAAAGCTTAGACGGAGAATTTAATGCCAAAAAGAATATTGCAAGGAATAGTAATAAGCACACTAAATGAGAATACTCTGACCGTTTCCGTTGAGCGGAGGTTTAAACATCCTGTGCTTAAAAAAACCATTAGAAGGTCCAAGAAGTATAGAGCACATGGAGATAACAACGCATATAAATCTGGAGATGTTGTAAAAATACGAGAAACAGCGCCTATTTCCAAAACAAAACGATGGGAAGTTATTGATTAGGAAATAAATTATTAATCGAAACCAGGGCAATTTTAGCCTAAAGGTCGGGAGAAAAAGATGATACAAATGCAAAGCAACCTTGATGTTGCTGATAACTCAGGAGCAAAGCGAGTACAATGTATAAAGGTCTTGGGTGGAGCAAAAAGAAAGTACGCATCGGTTGGGGATGTTATAGTGGTGTCAATAAAGGAAGCGATACCGAGGGGAAAAGTTAAGAAGGGCGAGGTTAGGAGAGCCGTAATCGTCAGAACCTCTAAGCAAATTCAAAGACAGGATGGAAGCTCAATTAAATTCGATACAAATGCAGCCGTTTTGTTAAGTAATTCGGGTGAGCCAATTGGGACACGAATATTCGGACCTGTTGTCAGGGAACTCAGGTTTAAGAAGTTTATGAAAATTGTTTCATTAGCTCCGGAGGTGTTGTAATGGGAGCTAGAATAAAAAAAGGTGACACAGTAGTAGTGCTGGCTGGAAAAGATAAAGGTAAGCGAGGTCAAGTAACAGAGGTACTAAAAAAATTAGACAAAGTTGTTGTTTCGGGTGTTAACTCCGTTATCAAACACACAAAGCAAACTAAAGATAGTGCTGGTGGTAAGGTACCTAAAAATGCACCATTACATATGTCGAACGTAGCTTTACTGGATCCAAAAAGCGACATGGCTACGAGAGTGGGCTTTATTGTAAAAGATGGGAAAAAAGTTAGGATAGCTAAAAAATCTGGAGAGGTGATAGATGGGTGATTATAAACCTCGTTTGGAAAAGCTTTATTTGGATAAATTCAGATCAAGTCTAAAAGAGCAATTTAAATATTCAAACGAAATGATGATTCCAAAACTAGATAAGGTAGTTTTGAATATGGGAATAGGAGAGGCAGTTGCAGACACTAAGAAAGTCAAGTCTGCGCATAATGATTTGATGCTCATTGCAGGCCAGCTACCAGTCTTCACCAGAGCAAAAAAATCTATTGCAGGGTTTAAAGTAAGAGAGGGTATGAATCTGGGCGCAAAAGTAACTTTAAGAAGAGCAAAGATGTATGAATTTATTGACCGCTTGATTAACGTTGCGATGCCAAGGATTAGAGATTTCAGAGGATTGTCCTCTAAAAGCTTTGATGGTAGAGGAAATTATGCTCTCGGCATAAAAGAGCATATCGTATTCCCAGAAATTGATTTCGATAAGGTAGACGAAATTTGGGGACTTGATGTTGTGGTTTGCACTACAGCAAGATCCAATGATGAAGCCAAGTCTTTACTTGGTTTATTTAATTTTCCATTTAGAGATTAGGATAAAAAGTTATGGCAAAAGTTTCCATGGTAAACAGGCAGATCAAGAGAGAGCGACTAGTTCAAAAGTTCAAGAATAAGCGCGAAGAGCTTAAGAACATCTCGAAAGACACCTCTTTGAGCAATGAAGAGCGCTTTAAAGCAAGGCTGGCACTCGCTAAGCTCCCTAGAAATTCAAGTCCCAGCAGATTACACAATAGGTGTGCCGTAACAGGAAGACCAAAGGGCTATTACAGAAAGCTAAAGATGTCAAGAATAGCTTTACGAGAGTTAGCTTCGGCGGGAGAAATACCTGGTATGATTAAGTCCAGCTGGTAAGGAGAGTTCAATATGACAATGACTGATCCATTAGGTGATATGTTAACAAGAATTAGAAATGCTCAAATGAGAAGAAAACAATTTGTCATAACTCCAAACTCGAAGTTGAGAGCTTGGGTTTTAGATGTATTAAAGAGTGAGGGGTATATCAGAAGCTATGAAATTGAAAAAGGCGACTCAGGCATGGATATAATAAAAGTCGCTTTGAAATACTTTGATGGGGAACCAGTTATAAAAGAGCTAAAGCGTGTATCTACCCCAGGTCGTAGAGTTTATTTGGGAGTAGAAAATCTTCCAAAGGTTAGACAGGGACTAGGAGTGGCTATTGTTTCAACTTCCAAGGGTATTATGTCTGATGCAGAAGCTCGCCAATCCAAAGTGGGTGGTGAAGTTTTGTGTACTGTTTTTTGAGGTTAGGTCATGTCAAGGATAGGAAAAAAGCCAATTGAAATTCCAAGTGGAGTCGAAGCCACTCTTAAAGAAGGAACGATAGAAGTAAAGGGAGGACTGGGTACAAGACATTTCGACTTTTCTGAAAAGTTGAATGTGGATATTGTTGACGCGTGTATAACCGTGACACCAAAGAACTTAGAGAAGGAAACACGGCAACTCTGGGGCATGTCAAGGTCACAGATAGCAAACATCGTTCACGGGGTTAATAAAGGTTTTATTAAAGAGCTTGAAATAAACGGAGTAGGATACAGGGCAGCTGTGCAGGGTAAAGTTCTTAAATTATCCTTGGGTTATTCTCATGATGTTGATTTCATAATCCCGGATGATGTTAAAATCACTTGTACAAAACCTACGGAGATCAAAGTAGAAGGAATAGATCAGCAGGTTGTTGGAGAAGTAGCCGCAAAGATACGCGCTTGGCGGGCTCCTGAGCCTTATAAAGGAAAAGGAATAAGGTATAAAGGTGAATATATTTTTGCCAAAGAGGGAAAGAAGAAATAGGAGCTACAAATGACAACACTTAAGATAAAATTGTTTAAAAAACGATCGCTCAGGGTCAGGAACAAATTAAAAAAGACAAGCTATGGAAAATGTAGGTTATCAGTACACAGATCGTGCAAGAATATGTATGCACAAGTAATAGACGATAGGCTTGGAAAGACGTTAGCTTCGGTGTCATCATTAGAAAAAGGCTTAGGAGTAATTGGGAAGAATAACAAAGAAGCTGCGGCAAAGCTGGGAAAGGAAATAGCATCAAGAGCTCTAAAAAAGGGAATAAAGGAAGTGGTATTTGATAGAAGTGGCTTCTTATATCATGGAAAGGTTAAGGCGCTGGCAGATGCCGCAAGAGAAAATGGATTAAAACTGTAAAGGGATGTGACTTTGGAAGATAAGAAAAAATTAGACAGAGATGATACGGAATTTAGTGACCGTCTTGTAGCTATAAACCGTGTTTCAAAAACGGTTAAAGGTGGGAAAAGGTTTGGTTTTGCTGCGTTAGTTGTTGTGGGTGACCAAAAAGGACGAGTTGGTTATGGTAAAGGAAAAGCTAAGGAGGTCCCTGAAGCAATTCGCAAAGCTACGGAGCAAGCTAAAAGAAAAACGGTAAAGGTGCCTCTTCGTGAGGGTAGAACGCTTCATCATGATATTGACGGTAGACATGGTGCAGGAAGAGTGATCATGAGAAGTGCAAAGGCAGGAACTGGGATAATAGCGGGAGGACCGATGCGAGCCGTGTTTGAAATGCTTGGCATTCAAGACGTAGTAGCCAAGTCATTAGGTTCACAAAACCCTTATAATATGATAAGGGCCACAATCAGTGGGCTGTCAAAAGAATGGAGTCCTAGGATGGTCGCTCAACGTCGAGGCAAAAAAGTAGCAGATATAACCTTAAAGTAATGGAAAGCTTATGAGTAAAAAAATAAAAATAAAAAAAATAGGCTCTCTAATACGTCAGCCACAAAAGCAGATTAGGATCGTTAAAGGCTTAGGCCTTAAAAAAACCAGTTCGGTAAGAGAAATAGAGGATACTCCGTCGGTGAGGGGGATGCTGTCCAAGGTAGCTCATCTTGTTAAGGTAGTGGATTAAAAAAGAAAGTTGGTATAATGCGTTTAAATGATATTTCAGATAACCCTGGTGCTGTAAAAAGAAAAGTTCGGGTAGGTAGAGGACCAGGCTCTGGTAAGGGTAAGACTAGTGGTAGAGGAATAAAAGGTCAAAAGTCAAGATCAGGTGTGGCGCTAAATGCTTTTGAAGGCGGACAAATGCCTCTTTACCAAAGACTACCTAAACGAGGTTTTAATTCAAGAAATTCAAAGAAGTTACTAGATCAAGTAAACCTTGGGTCAATCCAGAAGCTTATAAATGCTAAAAAGATTGAGCAAAATAAACTAATAGATATAAGCTTACTTCGTAGTGTTAGTTTGATTAATAAGAATGCTGTCTCTGTAAAACTTTTGGCAAAAGGAGAGCTAACTTCTAAAATAAAAATTGAGGTTTCAAGTGCTTCCGAAAAGGCAAAGCAGGCGGTTAAAAAGATAGGTGGCGAACTCAATCTAATTTCTTAATAAAAGGAATATTTCACGATGGTATCTGCGGCAGAACAGATGGCAGCTAATTTAAGTTGGAGTTCCATTGGTAAGGCGAAGGATCTCCAAAACCGCATACTTTATGCGCTTTTATTACTAATAATTTATAGAGCAGGCACTTACGTGCCAGTTCCGGGAGTTGACGCTGAGCAACTTAAAGCTTTTTTTGAGCAAAACGCTCAAGGTATAGGTGGGATGCTCAATATGTTCACCGGTGGAGCGGTTGGAAGAATGGCCATATTTGCGCTCGGAATAATGCCTTACATAACGGCTTCAATTATCATGCAACTCTTGACCTCTATGGTCCCTTACCTTGAGCAGCTAAAAAAAGAAAGAGAGCAAGGTCGGCAAAAAATAAATCAATACACTCGATACGGTACAGTAGTTCTAGCTTTCTTTCAGTCATGGGGCATAGCCGCTGGCATTGAGTCACAGGGTTTAGCTTCAGAACCTGGGCTTTTCTTTCGTGTTTCCTGCGTTGTGACCCTTGTGGGAGGCACAATGCTATTAATGTGGCTCGGAGAGCAGATAACACAGAGAGGTATTGGAAATGGCATCTCATTGATTATTTACGTAGGCATAATCGCTGAGCTCCCCGGGGCGTTGGGGCAGTTCTTTGCGTCGGGAAGATCTGGAGCTCTAAGCGCCTTCACTATCATCTTCTTGATTATAGTAGTAGTAGCTGTCATAGCATTTGTGGTTTTCGTCGAAAGGGCTTTGCGAAAAGTCCCCCTACAATACCCTAGGAGACAAGTAGGGATGAAAATATTTGAGGGCGAAAACTCTAATTTGCCTGTTAAAGTAAATCCTTCGGGTGTTATACCTGCCATCTTTGCATCATCGTTGCTTTTACTACCTACAACCTTGACAGCGTTCTCGTCGAATGACAGTTCCGGTATTGTAGGCTTTCTAGCGGCCTATTTGGGCCCTGGACAGTTTCTTTACTACATGTTCTTTGGAGGTATGATTGTTTTTTTTGCATATTTTTATACTCTTAATGTCTCCTTTAAGCCTGAAGATGTGGCAGAGAATATTAAGAAGCAAGGAGGTTTTGTTCCTGGGATAAGACCTGGACCTAAAACAGCTGAATATCTTGAGTATGTGATCGTCAGAGTTTTAGTTGTTGGATCTCTTTATTTGGCCGCGGTATGTCTGCTGCCAGAGTTTCTAAGGGCGCAGATGAACGTACCGTTCTATTTTGGAGGCACTTCAGTACTAATTGTCGTATCTGTAACTTTAGACACAGTAGCACAGCTACAATCACATCTCCTAGCCTATCAGTATGAAGGACTAATAGAGAAGTCTCGCCTTGGTAGGAAAAATAAAAGACAAGGCAGGTTCAGGAGATGATTTTAATACTATTCGGACCTCCAGGCGCTGGAAAAGGAACGCAAGCGCAAATATTAGTTGAGAAATACAATCTCAAACAGCTTTCAACAGGAGACATGCTCAGAGAAGCAATAAAAAAGGGAAGTGATTTAGGAAAAGAAGCAAAGTCCATTATGGATAAAGGTGAGTTGGTTTCAGATCAAATAATATTGTCAATGATTAGAGAAAAGTTAGAAAACGCTGAAAGGGAAGGGTTTATATTTGATGGGTTCCCACGCAACTTAGAGCAGTCCAAAGCATTAGATGAAATATTACGTAAACTTAAGCTAGAGTTAGATTTAGTAATCCAAATAGTAGTCGAAGATGACGCTTTAATAAGTAGAATTGAAAATCGTGCTAGAGAAAGTAAAGATTCTCGCAGTGATGATAACGCAGAAGTACTTAAAAAAAGATTGAATGTGTACCATCAGAGCACAGAAATGATTAAACCATACTATTTAGAAAAGAAAAAACTCGTGCAAATCGATGGAATGGGTAGCATTGAACAAGTTAGTAACGATATTGAGAGCCACTTAAAAGTTAGAGTGAGACAGAAGTTTTAGTAGATAATCTTTGGGTAGTTCGTAAAAATAAAAACGATATTTTAAAGGAATAAAAGAAATATTTTATTGATCTATTGACCTTATTTATTTTGGCGTTATAAAGGCATTCTGGATCATAATATTGTTAAAAAAAACATAAGTGGAGAATAGAATGGCTAGAATAGCCGGGATAAATTTGCCAACAAATAAGAGAGTTTTGATTGCACTTACTTATATACACGGTATTGGCAAAGTGACTTCGAAAAACATATGCGACTCTGCCGGGGTAAATGTATCGACACGGGTCAATGAACTTTCTGAGCAAGAGGTAGCTTCTATAAGGCAGCATATAGACAGCAACGTGATTGTAGAGGGTGATTTGAGAAGAGAAAGGACGATTAACATTAAGCGACTGATGGACCTAGGATGTTACAGGGGCTTGAGACATAGGAGAGGTCTGCCGGTAAGAGGGCAAAGAACGCACACTAATGCGAGAACAAGAAAAGGACCAGCAAAAGCTATCGCTGGTAAGAAAAAATAGACGGAAAATCATATGGTTAAGAAAAAGAAAAAAGAGAAAAAAAATATTACCACAGGGATTGCGCATATAAATTCTAGTTTCAATAACACCAAAGTCTTGATATCTGATGTGCAAGGTAACGCGATATCTTGGTCTTCAAGTGGGACAGTTGGGTTTAAGGGTTCAAGAAAAGCAACACCGTACGCTGCTCAGTTGGCAGCAGAGGACGCTGGAAAGAAAGCGCAGGAACACGGTATGAAGTCTCTTGATGTGCATGTTCAAGGGCCTGGCTCTGGTAGAGAGTCCGCACTGAGAGCATTGTCTGCTATAGGAATGAACGTAACCTCTATCAGAGATGTCACGCCAATTGCACACAATGGATGTAGACCACCAAAACGACGACGTGTCTAAGACACATCGTAAATATTTTAACCTCGGGAACGCTTAGCTGTTACGGATCTAGCTAATGTAAGAATGGAGGACTAGATGATCCACAAAAACTGGCATGAACTTATAAAACCTTCTGGTTTAAATTTTGTAACTGACGAACAAAAACCGAATTCCGCAACTATAGTCGTAGAGCCTTTAGAGCGAGGTTTCGGTCTTACTCTAGGAAACGCTCTTAGAAGAACACTTCTTTCGTCTCTTCAGGGAGCATCAATAACCGCAGTGAAGATTAATAGTGTTTTACATGAATTTTCTTCAATCCCAGGTGTGAGGGAAGACGTCACGGATATTGTTTTAAATCTTAAGGCTATTGCTGTTGGGATGGAAGTTGAAGGTCCCAAAAGACTAAGTTTGAAAGAACAAGGTCCTAAAGCAGTAACCGCTGGAGATATAGTTGAAACGAATGGTATAAGCATATTAAATAAAGATACAATAATATGTCAGCTAGATGAAGGTGGCTCTCTTGATATGGAACTTACGGTTGATACTGGTAAAGGATACGTGCCTGCTGATAAGCATAGAGATGAAGATGTAGCTATAGGTCTCATATCTGTTGATGCTATGTTTTCACCGGTTAAAAAAGTGTCATATAAGGTAGACTCAACACGCGAAGGACAGGTGCTTGACTATGATAAGCTATCTCTGTCTATTGAGACTGATGGATCAGTAACCCCTGAAGATGCAATAGCTTTCGCAGCTCGAATATTACAAGATCAGCTTACTATTTTTGTTAATTTTGACGAGCCTGAGGCCGAAGAAATAGCAAGTGAAGAAGATGAATTAGCTTTTAATCCACTTTTATTGAAAAAGGTTGAAGAGCTTGAATTGTCGGTTAGATCTGCAAATTGCTTAAAGAATGATAACATAGTCTATATAGGTGACTTAATTCTTAAAACAGAATCAGAAATGTTGAGAACCCCTAATTTTGGTAGAAAGTCTCTTAACGAAATCAAAGAGGTTCTAACTTCAATGGGGCTCCATTTGGGCATGGATGTAACCGAGTGGCCACCTGAAAACATTGAAGAATTGGCTAAAAAGCATGAAGATCAATATTAAATAATTTTATGAGAGATGCACTATGAGACATTCGCATGGGTACAGAAAGTTAAACAGAACGCATGAACACAGATCAGCAATGTTTGCTAACATGGCATGCAGTTTAATTGAGCATGAACAGATCAAGACAACGCTTCCAAAGGCAAAGGAATTGAAGCCCATAGTGGAAAAGTTAATAACTCTTGCCAAGAAGGGTAACTTGCACTCTAGAAGAATTTTAATTTCTAGAATTAAGCAACAAGATGCCGTAAAGAAATTATTTGACGTTTTAGCATCACGTTATAAAGATCGACATGGCGGTTGCGTAAGAGTCCTTAAAGCTGGACAAAGATATGGCGATATGGCAGATATGGCTATAATTGAACTTGTAGATCGAGACGAGAATGCTAAAGGCGCGAGTGACCGGAAAAGGTTAGAAGAACAGGAAAATGCTGAAGTCACTGAAAATAAAGAGTAGATAACTATTTTTTGATGGCTGATAGCCGAGACATAATTGTTGAAAAAGATGATGTTGATTGCAGGTTAAGTACCTGGATAACAAGAAACAACAAAAGACTAAACTTCAATTCAGTAAATACGCTGTGTAGGAAAGGCTTAGTTAGAGTTAATGGGCTAAAAACAAAGGCATCTTACAGGCTTGTAATCGGAGATGTAATAAGCTTACCTATTCGTTCACTAAATATTTCTAGTGGTCAACCAGCCCTAAAAATTGATACTAAGTTAGCTAATTTATTAGTGGATTCTATTATATTTAAAGATGAACATCTTATTGCTCTGAACAAACCAGAAGGCCTAGCCTCACAAGGAGGAAGTAGCCAAGGAACACGACACCTTGATGCATACAAATCTACGCTACAATTTGGTAAAAAGGATACTCCTAGATTAATACACAGGCTCGATAAAGATACCACCGGTATTTTATTGCTCGCTAGAGACATTAAGATGGCAAATGCCTTTACCAACCTATTCAGAGAAAAACAAGTAGAGAAGATATACTGGGCACTTGTAGGAGGGGTTCCAAAAAAAGAAGAGGGTACACTGGAAAGCTATATTAGAAAGAAAGATATATGGAAGCCTAAAGGAAATAGCAGTGCTATTGACCAAAAACAAAGCAAGTTGGATAAGGAGAATAAAAAAAAAGCACTGACTTACTATAGAGTTATAGAAAAAATAGGATCACAGTATTCTTGGTTGGAACTAAGGCCTGCTACTGGTCGTACTCATCAGTTGAGAATACATTGTGCTTATTTGGGATATCCTATAATAGGAGATAGAAAGTACAAAATCAGGGAAGAAAAGAATTCTCATGACCTTCCATATACCTTGAAAAAACTTTTTTTACATGCTCGTCACCTGACTTTCGTGCATCCTATATCAAAAAAGATAATTAAGATTGAAGCTGAGTTGCCTAAGCATATGGATACTGTTTGGAAACATTTCGGCTGGAAAGTTTGATTGAAAGTTATCGAGTTGAGAGCAGAAAAGTTATGATTATTGCGAAAGAAAAATACTGGAAACATGTCAGAAAAGAAGAATTTAGAGACAATTTATTTCGAATATACCTTGATAATACTTGCCTTCAATCTGATCAAGGGAATGATATAAAGATATCTGAACAATTAGCTGACGAGATTGTAAGGGAGTGGAGTGTAGACGGAAAAATTAGCACTATAAAAAACAGTTTCTTTACTAAGTTTTGCTTTTCAGCGACCGATTGTACAGAAAAAGAGAGGGTAGCTGTCCTAGATCGGTTGATAGAGTACGGTAGTTGCGATCCGATTTGTTATATAGCTAGTGAACCAAAAAAATTCCATTTAAAGCAGAAAAAACTTTATAGTCCTTTGATTGATTGGGCAGAAAAATTTCTATCAATTCAACTCAAAACAAGCTCAAGCCTTCTCTTTATCGAGCAACCATCATTAAACTCGAGCAAGATTAAAAACTATTTAGAAGGCCTCGATAATTTTCATTTGACTGCTCTCCACGAGCTTACAAAAAGCCTTGGATCTCTCTTTACCTGTCTAGCACTTTATAATGGTTTTGTAAGTCCAGAACACGCTTGGAAAGTTGCTAATGCTGAAGATAATTTTAGAATTGAAGTTTGGGGAGAAGTTGAGGAAGAGACATTAGTAAAAAACGCAAATTTGGGCTATTTCAATAGCCTTGTAAAAATACTTAACATGATCTAGCTAGACCTGAGAATCATTCTGGATGAAGAATCAGGATCGAGTAAAGGTATTTAAAAAACTATTGAAAGGTAGCGCTTTAACATATTGATTTTAATTGATTTTTTATTTGAAAATAATTAAAAGTGGAAAAATATGTGAGAATGTTTAATATTACCAATCTTTAAAGTGTGTGCGCGTATAAGTTATGTATACACAGAAGTTTCGAAACTTAAATTAGGTTAAAGAAGGAAAAAATATGAAAAAACTATTTTTTGGAGTTCTTGCTGCGTTAACTTTTGCAGCAGGAGGTGCCTTTGCTGGAACATTAGATGATGTGAAGGCGCGTGGAAATTTACTATGTGGTGTGTCTACCGGTGCGCCTGGTTTTGCTACTGTCGATGATAGTGGTAAAGATGTTGGTTTCGACGTCGACTATTGTCGAGCTTTAGCAGCAGCTATCTTTGGCGATCCAATGGCTGTAAAATTTGTTGGACTAACATCCGCTGTAAGATTTACCGCGTTGGCAGCGGGAGAGGTTGATATTCTTGCTAGAAATACTACTTGGACTTACAGCAGAGATACAGACCTTAAACAGACATTCTTAGGTGTTAATTATTATGATGGTCAGGGCTTCATGGTTAAGAAGGAATTAGGTGTAAAGTCAACTACAGAGTTAGACGGTGCAACCGTGTGTATTCAAGTTGGAACAACCACAGAACTTAATCTTGCAGACTATTTCAAGGAGAATGGTATGAGCTATGAGCCTGTACCAACAGCAGATAATGCCGAATCTCAGCAACAATACCTTGCCGGAGCATGTGACACATACACTACTGATGCTTCAGCATTGCACGGTACGAGAGTGAACCTTGAAAATCCTGATGATCACCTTGTTCTTCCTGAAATTATTTCAAAAGAGCCACTTGGACCTCTAGTGCGACATGGAGATGACAATTGGGCTGATATTGGACGTTGGGTGCTCAATGCTCTGGTTATTGCTGAAGAAAAAGGTATAACTAAGGCAAATATCGATAGTTGGAAAGATACCAAGGACGCTGAAATTCACAGACTACTTGGTACTGGTGATGACGATATCCTTGCTATGGTAGGGCTTCCAAAGAATGCCATGTATAATGCTATCAAAGCTGGTGGAAACTACGGTGAAATCTTTGAAAATAACCTAGGTGCTACTAGCGGTATTAACATCGAAAGAGGTGTTAATGCTTCATGGACTAAGGGCGGTATTCTTTATTCACCTCCATTTAGATGATATAAAACACTTCTCTAAAGGGGCGTGTTTAACGCCCCTTTTTTTTGGGGTTTTTTTATTGATATTCTATACATATTTATAAAAAATGTACTTGTTGCAGATTTCTACAAATTGCATTAATTCTTTAGAGAGTTTTTTAACTAAATGTAACACTATGGAACTTATATGAGCGCACCGTCCCTTCCCCCATCAGAAAGTTTTAAATTAAGTATGTTACTCAGTGACACCCGATACAGAGGAATGTCATTACAGGTAATAACGTTTATTGTATTTATGGCTGTATTCTTTTGGCTTGTTGATAATACTATCAAAAATCTTGCCTTGCTCGATAAGGATGTAAGTTTTAATTTTTTGTGGCTACGAGCAGGCTATGATATAAATCAGCGACTAATTCCTTACACTAGTGACAGTACGCATGGTATGGCTGCTTTAGTTGGCATTCTTAATACTCTACTAGTTGCATTTATAGGGTGCATAATAGCTACAGTTCTTGGGCTTTTTGTCGGTATTCTACGCCTCTCAAAAAATTGGATTGTGGCAAAACTTATGTCTGCATATATCGAAGGTTTCAGAAATGTCCCAGTACTTCTTTGGATTGTGATGGTTTTTGCCTTGCTAACCGAATTTACCCCTGCACCAAGAGCTTTTAAAGGTGCTGAGCCTGAAGCTACGATGTTATTTTTCGATAGTGTAGCGATAACAAATCGAGGAACGTATTTTCCGGCACCAGTTTTGGCGGAAGGAGCCTATTGGTTACTGCTGTGCTTTGGTTTTTCGATAGTTGCCTCTATTTATTTTATTCGATACGCAAATAAAAAGAAAAAAGACACTGGAAAAAGTTTACCTAAATTTTGGGTTAGTTCAGTAATGATTGTGTTTCCAACATTAATACTTTTTTTTGCAATGGGTCAGCCCGTTTCACTTGAATATCCTTATCTTAAGGGATTTAATTTTAAAGACGGAATACACCTTCGAAACTCATTTCTTGCATTGACCTTAGCATTAGCCTTCTATACCTCTGCCTTTATTGCTGAGATAGTAAGAGCAGGCATCATGGCGGTTTCCAGAGGCCAATCTGAGGCAGCAGCATCTTTGGGTTTGAGACCTAACAAAATAATGAGCCTTATAATTCTTCCACAGGCTTTGAGGATTATTGTTCCTCCTCTTATCTCAAATTATCTAAATTTAACTAAAAATTCGTCTCTCGCTATCGCAGTAGGATACATGGACGTTAGAGGAACCCTAGGAGGAATTACTCTTAATCAGACTGGAAGAGAGTTGGAGTCAATGCTTTTGCTGATGGGTTTTTATCTTGCGGTATCATTATTGATCTCTTCTTTTATCAATTACTTTAATCGATCTTTTCAAATAGTGGTACGATGATGACTAAGATAGCTTTTGTAAGGAAAAAAGAAATACCCCCATCAGCGCCACCAATTACAGAGGTTGGTCTTATTGGATGGTTAAGACAAAATTTATTTTCGTCATGGTTAAATTCCATACTAACCATTCTATCAGTCTACTTTATAGTTATAATTTTATGGGACTTCATACCATGGGCTTATGGAGGTCATTGGAACACAAAATCCTTGAGGGAGTGTCTAGACTTAGACCCTGACGTTGCATGTTTTTCGGTGCTCACGGCTAGATGGAAACAATTGCTTTTCGGACTGTATCCAGCTGAAGAGTATTGGAGGCCTACATTAACTTTTATCTTTCTTTTACTTGCCATCGTTCCTATATTATTTCCAAAGTTTTTTCGTTTTTTTTGGTTTTCAATAATTTATCCCGGATTAGCTGTATGGCTACTGTGGGGGGGATCGTTTTGGTCAATTAGTATAGTATATATTGGGTTAACTTTAGGAGCACTGTTTTTTCTGACTTTGATAAGACGATATCTTAAAAACTATATGATAGCAGCTATCCTCGCTTTCTTATCTACTGCTGTATTTTTTCTCTTTATCTCCAATCCGTTGGTAGGTCTTCTTAACGTTATTTTGCCCATTAGTCTTCCCTTCGTTGAGTCTTTAAAGATGGGTGGATTTACTTTGTCTCTGATCGTAGGAGTTACAGGAATTGTTGCGTCTTTTCCTATTGGAATTTTATTAGCATTAGGTAGGCAATCTAATTTACCAGTAATTAAGATGATTTGTGTTGGGTTCATTGAGTTTATACGGGGCGTACCTTTGATAACGTTGTTATTTGTTGCGTCCGTTCTTCTAAACTACTTTTTACCACCAGGAACAAACTTTGATATTGTGTTGAGAGTAGTAATTATGGTTACATTGTTTTCTGCAGCTTATATGGCTGAGGTAATTCGTGGGGGGCTAGCAGGATTACCATTAGGTCAGCATGAAGCGTCAGCGTCTTTAGGGCTCACTTACTGGCAGTCACAACGACTTATAATAATGCCGCAGGCATTAAAAATATCTATTCCGGGTATTGTCAACACCTTTATTGGTTTGTTTAAAGATACAACACTTGTATCCATTATAAGCCTAAGAGATCCGGTAGGGCTTGCGTCGACAATAAGAGCGGATCAAAAATGGAATGGTATTTATTGGGAACTCTACGTTGCTATCGGATTGATGTTCTTTATTTTTTGTTGGGGTATGTCCCAGTACTCACAATATTTGGAAAGAAAATTAAAAACGGATAAATAGAATTATCTATTTAGGTTAGGAGTAAGATTGATATGGAAAAAACTAAGATAAACATAACAGATGAAGTAGCTATCCATATATCTGATATGAACAAGTGGTTTGGTAACTTCCACGTACTTAGGGATATTAATCTGGAAGTTAGAAGAGGTGAGAGAATTGTTGTCTGCGGCCCATCTGGATCTGGAAAATCAACGCTGATTAGATGTATTAATAGACTCGAGGAGCATCAGAAAGGAAGCATAATTGTTGACGGTACAGAGCTAACCACTGACCTAAAGAATATTGATAAGATCAGATCTGAAGTTGGCATGGTCTTTCAGCACTTTAATTTGTTCCCTCATTTGACAACTTTAGAAAACTGTACCCTAGCGCCGATGTGGGTTAGAGAAACTCCGGAAAAAGAAGCTACAGAGATCGCAATGGAAATGCTTGAAAAAGTGAAAATTCCTGAACAGGCTCATAAATACCCAGGTCAACTTTCTGGTGGACAACAACAAAGAGTAGCAATTGCAAGATCTTTATGCATGAAACCAAGAATAATGTTATTTGATGAAGTTACGTCCGCATTGGACCCTGAAATGATTAAAGAGGTGCTGGATACTATGATTCAGCTAGCAGAAGAAGGTATGACAATGATTTGTGTTACTCATGAGATGGGCTTTGCTAGGCAGGTTGCGGATAGAGTTATATTCATGGATGACGGTCAGATTGTTGAACAAAATGAACCAGAGGAGTTCTTCAAAAATCCGCAGTCTGATAGAACCAAACTGTTTTTGAGCCAGATCTTAGGCCATTAATCTACGTTTTTAAAAAAGCCTTCATATGAAAATTTGATTGTTCCCTCATTCTTAAAGTCTGACCCGTGGGACAGGATCTCCTGACAAGGCAGCCGTCTATACATTTTTGACCACTAGGTGTGTTCAAATATTCCTTATATCGAATGACATTATAGCCTTCTTCGTTAAGTGCACTTACTGGACATGTGGTGAGGCATGGTTTCTCACATGGGGTACAGATATCTTTCGAGTTTTTTGGTGATTGAATATATTCATTTTTACCAAGGGCACCTCGAAAAGAAATAAATAGGCCCTTCTCTTAATGTACTCAAAGGCGAACAGGAGATGATCCTATTGTTGAACATTTTTTAGCCCAATCAATAAATGGCTGAAAGGGCGCCTCAAAAGGAAAAATGATCTTGCATTCAATTTTATAGCAAATTTTCCGTGGTTTTTTTTTGACCATCTATCAAGTGGGTTTTCCTTATTTTCGCTATATTCGCTACTTTTTTTAAAAACTTCCCAAAAAAAGGGTTCTTTCGGTCCTACTAGCAAAATTGTTCTCACTTTAGAGCAAACATTATCAGACCTATCTGGATTGAAAGAGCCTACGATATTAAGACTTTTTTTTATTCAGCATTCTTTGGATTGTCCGCAGGGTATCTGACATTCCTAAAGACTAGTCAAAAGTTTTTTTAAACAGAGTGCCTACACCGTGGTTAGTAAAGAGTTCAAGAAGACAGGCATGATCAACTCTCCCATCAATAATAACAGATGCCCTAACACCCTCTTCAATAGCCTTTATCGACGTATTAACCTTGGGGATCATTCCCGAGTTTATAATTCCTGAGCCTATCAAGTTTCTTGCTTCTTCTATAGTCAATTGATTAATTAATTGATCTTCGCTGTTTTTTACACCGACCACATCCGTTAGTAGTAAGAGACGATCAGCGGAGAGGCTTGAGGCTATAGCACCCGCTGCTGTATCACCATTAATATTAAATGTTTCGCCCGTTATTCCAAAACCGATGGGGGCAATAACGGGGATAAAGTCACTCTTTATAAAATTCTGGACTATATCAGTATCAACTTTTTTTATCTTCCCAACAAATCCTAGTTTGGGATTATCTTGCTCACATTCAATCATATTCGCATCTTTCCCGGATAGTCCAACCCCTTTCCCACCTTGGCTATTAATTGCATTAACTATAGATTTGTTAACATTCCCAGAGAGCACCATTTCAACGACTTCCATAGTTTTGCCATCTGTTATCCTCTTTCCCTCAGCAAATTCACTTTCAATTTTTAAATCCGATAATACTTTATTAATCATAGGGCCACCGCCATGCACTATTACTGGGTTAACGCCACATTGCTTTATCAAAACAATATCTCGCGCAAAATTTTTCATTGAGGGTTTGCTCGTCAGTACATGACCACCAAGCTTAATAACTATTGTCGAGTCCTCATATCTCTGGATGTATGGTAGCGCTTCGGCCAGTGTGGCTGCCGTTTGCTTAAAATTATTTTCTATTTTACCGTTCATAGCAAAACCTAATGCAATTATAATGCTGATTTGTCAATTATTTTGATTTAAACCTAAAATTGAGAACATTAGGTCTCTAATCTCACTGATACCACTTTTTTTTATCGCTGATGTCAGTAAAAATTCTGGATTACAAGCAGGATGCTCTTCTATTTTTCTATTTATTTCATCTAGAAGTTTGTTCATCTCAGTTTTCTTAACTTTATCTATTTTGGTAAGTATTATTTGATAATTTACAGCATAGGTGTCCAAAAAGGAGAAAAATTCTCTATCATTATCTTTTATACCGTGCCTCGCATCGACAAGAGTAAATACCCTCTTAAGTGAACGTCTTTCCGCGATATATGACTTTATAAGGGTCTGCCAATCTGACCTTTTATCTTTTGACGCTTTTGCGTAACCATAGCCTGGAAGATCAACGATGTAGCTTTTTTCTCCCAAGGAGAAAAAATTTAACTCTTGTGTTCGACCTGGTGTCTTGGAAGTCCTTGCCAAGTTTCTTCTTTCAAATAGGGCATTTATAAGTGAGGATTTTCCAACATTGGATCGGCCTATAAAGCAAACTTCTGCTTCTCTATCTGGAGGTAAACCATCAATCCCAGCAACTCCTTTTAAAAAAGAGACATCATTTAATAAAGGTGATTTTGTAATCTATGGCTCCCTTATTAGTTTTCTTTGGAGGCCCCTTCCCTTTTAAAGGAGCTCAGAATATTTCCAAAAATATCTGGTTTCACACCTTGTGATGCCATAATAAAATACTGTTGTGCAAACGTGATGATATTATTTGCTACCCAATAGATGACAAGACCACTAGAGAACTGTCCAAGAAGAAACATAAAAATCCAAGGCATCCAAGCAAAAATCATCTGTTGTGTTTTATCAGTAGGTGCAGGATTAAGCTTCTGCTGTAGCCACATTGTTATACCCATAAGTATCGGGTAGACCCCAATAGAAAAAATAACTAGAAAACTTTCTGGGCCAGGGGGCGAGAATGGTAATAAGCCAAATAAATTTAATATAGAGCTAGGATCGGGAGCCGATAGGTCAGTAATCCATCCAATAAATGGAGCGTGTCTGACTTCAATTGTAACAAAAAGAACTTTGTATAAAGAGAAAAATATTGGAATTTGCAGTAGTATAGGTAAGCATCCAGCTGCGGGATTTACTTTCTCTTTTTTATATAATGCCATCATTTCCTGTTGCAGTTTCATCCTGTCATCACCGGCTCTCTTTTTTATCTTTTCCATTTCCGGTTGAAGTTGCTTTAATTTCGACATTGAAACGTAAGATTTGTAGGCTAGCGGTAAAAGTACTGTCTTAACAACTAGAGTAAGTAAAATTATTGCCCAGCCCATGTTGCCAACAAGTTTATTGCAGTAATCGAGTAGAGAGAAAATTGGTTTGGTTAAAAAGAAAAACCATCCCCAATCGACAGTATCAATAAAGTCAGCAAAATCGGCCTCTTTCTGATATGTTTTTATCGTATTGACCTCTTTGGCACCGGCAAATAGGTACGTCTTAATTTCCGTAGATTGTCCAGACCCAATGCTCTGCAGTGGATGACGAATATCTGCTTGGTAGATATCGTTTGCTTCGTTATATTTGCTCGCCATTTTAAATTTACTTTGTGGTTCACCAACGAGTGTTGACATCCAATATTTATCTGTGAACCCAATCCACCCATTCTCTGTAATCTCATAGATTTCAAGATTGGCACGCTCTCTATCGTCATACTTCTGATCTGTTATATCGTCATATGATAACTCAACGAGTTCGCCATCGTCATATCCCACGATCCCTTCATGAAGAATGTAAAAGCCAATAGTTTCGGGAGCGCTATGACGCGCTAGTATTCCGTAAGCCGCCAAATCAATGGTCGCGTTTGATTGATTAAATACGCGTTGCTTTACAGTGAAAAGAAAATCTTCATCGATGGAGATTTCTCTTTCAAATATGACCCCCTTTGGGCTCGTCCATTGTAGAGTAACAGGTGTATTGGGTGTAAGCGTATTACCTTTTGCGAGGGTCCAGACGGTGTTCGGATTTGGTACATTTTCTCTGTCTCGTGATGACCATCCATAAACAGCATAATAGTTTTCATTTTCATACTGAAAAAGCTCAATATTCTCTGAGTTCTCTTCTTGCGACTCAAAATAATCCAGGAGTTTAAGGTTGTCTATTTTACCACCCCTAAGAGATAATGACCCCGATAGTCGCGATGTTTCTATCGGTACTCTAGGTACTTCAGCGGATGTATCTTGTTTTTGCTCACTTTTGTTAGTATCAACTTGTACTGGAGTGCTGAGACCAGTACCCGCTTGGTTATCTTTTTGTGTGACTTGTTCTGGTATTTGTTCAGAATTCACTTCTTCTATTGGCTCTGGTGGAAATATAAGCATCCAACCAAGCAGTACTAAAAAACTTAAGGACGTTGCCAATAAAAGGTTCTTATTCTGATCATCCATCTGCTCTGCCTTCTCTTAAATCTTCTGCGACTAATATATGGTTACTAATGACTTAATTCAATCGAATTATCGAGTAATGTCTTTTGATTTTTTTTTGTTTGGTACAGGATCATAACCAGAATATCGGCTAAATGGATGACACTTGAGTATCCGCTTTATAGACAGATAAGATCCATAAAAACCCCCATGAGTTTTTAAGGCTGCCAGAGCGTATTCAGAGCATGTTGGCTCAAAGCGACAATTCTTTCCAGTAAAGGGGCTAATGAAAAGACGATATATGTGAATAGGAAGGGAAATAATTTTTATAAGCATCTATTTATCTTCTTGTTGGGTATATATCTTCTTTATCGCGTTTTCTATATCATTGCAAAGATCGGTAAATTTTACCTTAACCGTTTGGTCTTTGCGAGCAATGAAAATATAGTTGGTTTTTTTTATTCCAATTTCCCTTAGCACAATCTTTCCTGCCTCTCTTAATCGGCGTTTTGCTCTGTTTCGTGTAACTGCATTCCCTACTTTTTTCGAACATGTAATTCCCATCATGACGGATCCATCTGTCTCTACTACTTCATCTGTTCGCACGTAGCTTTGAACTACTACAGATCTCATGGCAGCATAGGGTGCATTATTGCCCTTTAGAAAATCTCGGCGTTTTTTGATTGTTTGAATATCCATAACTACTCCTCGCAATCATTAAGACTGCGTAGAATATTATGCAGATAATGTCTTTCTACCGCGTGCTCGTCGGCGATTAAGGATCTTTTTACCAGCACTAGTTGCTGATCTTAAACGAAACCCGTGTCGACGTTTTCTTACTCTGTTGCTGGGTTGAAATGTTCTTTTCATTATACAATTCCCTTTAGGCTTAATTGATTAATGGAAACGGGCTTTATTGTCAATTAGCTATTTGTAATTATTGAACCATTACTATGTGAGAGAAATTTTATTTACAATTCGGTAACTCCTCATTAAATTCGCAATAAATGCACCGGTAGCTCAGCTGGATAGAGTACCTGACTACGAATCAGGGGGTCGGGGGTTCGAATCCTCCCCGGTGCGCCATATAAAACCACTAATTATTCTTAATAAATTAATGTCTTCACAACTTATATTTTCTGTAAAAGATGCTCTTGTCCGATATAAAGAGACTCCTGTATTTGAAGATCTTACGTTGAATATACATCAAGGTAGCCGCATTGCTCTAGTTGGTAAAAATGGTGCTGGTAAATCAACAATTATGAATATCATAACAGGCGTTAAATCACTGGACGAGGGTGAACGCTGGGAAAATCCTGGAACAACGATAGGATATTTGGTCCAAGACTTTCAACCGAACGAAAAAGAAACGGTATTTGATTTTATATTTAATAATATTAAAGGAGAAGATCGTGAACTCTATCAATATAAAGTGGATGTTGCAGCTGAGGCACTCGATTTGGATGTAAAAAAACCGATGACAATGCTATCGGGTGGCCAGCTTCGAAGAGCGGGTTTGGCGAAAGCCTTTGTTGAAGAGCCCGATATTCTTTTGCTTGATGAACCAACGAACCATTTAGACCTTGAAGCAATTAGTTGGCTCGAGGGTTATCTTAATAATTATCAAGGTGCGATACTCTGTATTTCCCACGATAAACGCTTTTTAGAAAATATAACGAATAAGGTATTTTGGTTGGATAGAGGAAAACTCAAAGTCAGTCCCAAAGGGTTTAAGTTTTTTAATGAATGGTCAACAACGCTATTGGAGCAAGAGGAGCGCGAACTTCAAAAAAGAAAACAAATCGTGGCCCAAGAGGTAGAGTGGGCATCCCGTGGTGTGAAGGCACGTGTAAAAAGAAACGTACGGCGTCTCAGTCAGGTACGCGAAATGAGAGATAAGCTAAAGGCCGACGAATCAGCCTACCGTCGTGCTACAAAAAAGATCAGTTATGAACCGATTAAAGATCTCGATAATCATACGAAAGTCATTTGTGAATTTTATAATGTGCATAAATTGTTTCAGAATGATGATGAAACAATTAATATTCTCAATGGTTTTAATATCCGTATTAAAAGAGGAGACCGCATTGGGATCATTGGTAAAAATGGATCAGGGAAATCAACATTTCTAAAATTAATTTTAAAGGAATTAGAAGCCGATCGTGGAAGCGTGAAAGTGCAAAAGACAATTGAGTTTTCATACTTTGACCAAAATAGGAGTGATCTTAGACCGAACGATCGACTAAAAGATGTAATGGCCCCTAATGGTGGTGACTATATTGATGTCCGAGGAAAGACACGGCATATCTATGGTTATTTGAAAGACTTCATGTTTGATCCAAGTGTCGTGCTGGATAAAGTGGGGACACTGTCGGGTGGTCAAAAAAATCGTTTAAAACTTGCAAAGATTTTAGCAGATCCAAAAACGTGTCTTATTCTTGACGAACCGACAAATGATCTCGATATGGAAACGCTCGATATGCTTGAAGAGATACTCATTAATTACGAAGGTACGTTATTACTGGTTTCACACGACCGCGACTTTTTAGACCAGACGGTAACTAAAGTTTTGGCGTTTGAGGGAGATGGAAAAATTGAAGAGTGTATCGGAGGGTATTCTGATTATCTTAATCAAAAGAGGCCTCCATCGAAAAAAAATGATAGGAAAAAAGAAAATATTAAGCAGGTAAAGGAAGTAGAGACTAAAAAAGCTTCCTCTGAAACTAAAAAGCTTACGTATAAACTTGAATATGAGTTAAAAAATCTTCCTAAGAAAATAGAAGACAAAGAAGCTGAGATAAAGACGCTTACCGAAAAGCTATCGAATGGTGATTTTTATAAGAGTGATCCTGATGGTTTTGTCGAGATGACCAAGGAACTCAAACTGGCGAAAGATCAATTGGAAGAGTACGAAGAGCGTTGGATTGAATTAGAAGAAATAAGTAAATGAATTACTAACGTTTTATATAATATTAAACAAAATCCGTAACAATAAAGTCGTCAGAATCGATCAGCCCAACGTTAGTGTGTAAAAAATAGATTTCTGATTGAGGCAAAGCTCTATAGGAATAATGATAGTGAGTTCTCTTCACTCAGGTAATTAGTTCCGGTTCAAGGCAAGTGAGACAAGCTTGTTAATTAGTTGGAATAAAATAGAGATGTATATAATAGAAAATAATTTTTTTATAAAACGTAAAGCAATGCGACAGTAACAGTAATACTGGAGACAATTGTAGTAATAGTTATGGCAGCAGCACTTTCACTCTCAAATGTTTTGTAATAATTTGCTAAAACGAAAACATTTGCGGCAACCGGTAAGCTTGCACAAACAATTGCTGTTTTAACCCACATAGGATTTATACCACTCTGAAATTGAAAAATGATAAATATCAATATCGGATGCACTATAAGTTTAATCAAAGTTATAAGAAACAAAACACTCTTTTGATCTTTAATAGAAGTAACATTTAACGAGACGCCAAGCGCAATTAAAGCAACGGCAGTTGCTGATGCGGCAACAATCGAAAGTGTTCTATCAATCGCCGTTATTATTTTGATGTCAGCAATTGAAAATATAAAGGCGACAAAAACAGACATCATAAGTGGGTTGTAAACGAAGCGCTTAATTACTTCTTTTCCCAGCCCTTTCAGGCTGGTTTTTCTATTCTCTGTTAATTTGTAAAATATTAGAGTACTTAATAAAACAAAAGTATCAGCTAATAAGATCAAGGCTAAAGGTATAGCAGCCTCCGTGCCGAACGCTAAAATGCATAAGGGTACACCTATATATCCATAATTAGGATAAGCGGCATTAAGACCAAATATTGCCCTCTCCATTGTCTTAAGTTTTATCACAAGTCCAAAAATATAGGTAAGACCAAAGATCGATATTGTTATGATCTCGTAACTTAAAATGAAATTTAAGTTTAAGCTTTTACTGGCATCGCCCGAAAGGATACTTGTGAACATAAGTGGGGGTAGCAAAATATAAAAAGCAAACTTTGATAAAACAGTACCATCTTGTTCTGACATGAACTGAATTTTTTTCAATAGGTAGCCTATACCAATTAAAGAAAACATTGGAATAGTTAAATTTAAGACATCAGTCATTAATCACTCTATTTGAAGTGGACGGTAAGTTTTTGCATTGTCAAAATAGCCAAAAGGAATAAGACTACAACGAATAAACTAGTCTTTAGTATTTCAAAATAAAATACATGTACACAGTTAAAGAAAGAAACGGAAAAACGATTGACGCTAATGCACCTATTTATCAGTTCATAGAACTCAATTAAAAATAATATCAAAAAAAGGCAACTTAAAATAAAGCAGATAATTGCAATGAAATAGGTTAAATAACTCACAAACTTAGACATTGCCTAAAAATTAAAAATTGTCGCTTCTTTAGAAAGTTTAACAAAAACTTCTTCGACCTCGGCTTTAGACAGGCTTTTAACAATTCCGTTTGATACTGCCTCTCGGCTCCACATCCATGTTTTAACAGGGTCGTCTTTCATCGCCCATGCAGGAAATAAACGCTTTTCACAAAAATGATCGAGAAGATGATAGACATTAATGTGGCGGTCATCCTTCTGGATCGCCTCATAGGTATTTTTTACTTGCTGTTCAGGTCCTTCAAGGAGCTGGAGAAAAATATCCGAACGACAGATTAAAGCTCCAGTGATATTGTGTTTCCTATTATTTGCTCTAGAAGCAATTAGTATTGCTGATAGAAGCTCTAAACTATATCCAAAGGGTTGAGAGCAATAAACAAGCTGCATTAGTTTCATTAGATTTTTCCTGTTATCTTTTTAGGCCAGTATCCTTTGTTTTCATGTATATAAATATGTCACAAATCTAAACTACTTAGCATATTTCCTAGCATTAAGTATATCGAGTTTGCTGTTTAGAAATCAACAGGTATTGGATCAAAGACTATTTCAGGGTCTTGTTTTTCTAAGTGGCGACAGCTCTGTTCATATGGATGGCTGAGATATTATCCCCCAATTCTTATTTTGAAGGTACTTAATAAACTCTCCGGTATAAAAGGCATTTTCGGACTTATTTCGAAAGTGCGTCTAGAAGAATATTTTTCTGGAGTCAACTTTTAATGCCCTAATTAATAATAACAAGTAACTAGTTCCTTATTAAACGCTTATAAGCAAGTTCTTCGAATGACTCGAAAGCTTCAAGAAGATCGGGACTGTAGCAAGGTAACATCTGTGTCAAGAAGACACCAGCCATATCACTTTTAGGATCTATCCAAAAGTAGGTATTTAACACACCGGCCCAGCTTCCACTTCCCGCTTCGCGTTTTTTCGGTATTGGTTCCTTGTTTATAATAAGACCGTAGCCCCAGCACTTTTTAACATTTGGATAAATATCGTAATCTAGCGCTAAGCTTTTATTGAAGCTCTTTAAAGGTGCAATCGTTAAATTACCTATTTGATTTCTAAACATATATGAAACAAGGGTATCTTCTCCATCAGATTTCATAACTTTCAAAAAAAACTGAAGGATCTTCAAATAGTCACTCAACGTAGATGTGACTCCCCCTCCACCATAGTGGAATGGGTTGAAGCCCAGAGTAATCTTTGTAGTAATATCAGAGTAAGAACCTTCCGAGTCCCTTAAATATACTGGTGCCAGGATTTCTTTACTAGACTGCTCTGGATCAAAAGAAGTCTGCTTCAAGCCTAGAGGATTACATATATACTTTTTTAAATTTTCATCCAGAGTTAATCCACTTATGGCTTCTATAGCTTTGCCAAGCCAGCCATAAGAAATGCCGTAACCCCAATGGCTTCCGGGAGTAAATACTAACGGAGCTTTGAGAAACGCGTCATCCCCATTTTTCATTGGGGCTACTTCTTTTTTTGATACCAGCTCTGATACTAATGGATTGTTATGTTCATATGCATTTCCAGATGTACAGCTTAATAGGTGATGGAAAGAAATAGGCACATCATTTTTTTTATACTTAATCGTGTTTCCCTCTTTATAGGCAATTTTTAAATTATTGATTTCAGGGAGGTAATTGCGAACGCTTTCGTAAAGGTCAATTCTATAATCATCAAGTAAAGCCAATGTTAGATAGGCCGTTATAGGCTTAGTCATCGATGCCATTCGAAATAATGAGTTTTTATTTTGAGATAAACTTTGAAACCTTGGATGTCTGAAAATACCCTCAAGAGAAATGGAACCACTACTTGTTATTCCATAGTCGACAAATGGTATTTTCAAATTCAAAAAAGTTTTGTTAATTTCTTCCTCAAAACTGTTCATGCTATTAGGAGGATTTTAACTTATTTGAAATCTCAACTGTTCTTTGCATTTGTCTCAGAACAGGTTTTTCGATTAACTTTCCATCGACCATTACAAGACCTGTATTTGCTTCCTCAAAAATACTTAGAATACGCTCCGCTTTTTTTACTTCTTCATCATTAGGAGAAAATATTTCATTAATTATCGGAACCTGTTTAGGGTTAATTGAGCCTTTCCCTGTGAAGCCTAGGTTACGTGCCTGTTCACAGTAGCGTTTAAGACCTTCATTATCGCTGAGATCTAGATAAGGTCCGTCTATTACATCAAGGCCTTCTTTTGCAGCGGCATGAACGACCCTAGAACGTGCGTACAACAAATCTTCCCATGTCAATTTACATCGAAGCTCTGCTGCCATATCAATAAGTCCAAAAAATAAAGTTTTGATTCTTTTACTTGCAGATGCAATTTTGAAGACATTTTCTAAACCTTTATTTGTCTCTATAATAGGATGAAGATCACAGTCCTTATTTGCTTCAGATAATAGATCGTCCACTATCATGATTTCTTCAGCATCCATCACTTTGGGGAGCATTAAAGCTGGAGGAGGGCTTTCACTTTTCAAAACAGCCTGTAAGTCTGCTAATCCAAATTGTGTACGAATACTATTGACTCTCAGGATACGCTCAACATTCTCAAATCCCTTATCACCCTTGAAAAGATTTAAGGCATGCTTTCTAGCCTCGACTTTATCATGAGGTGCGATACCATCCTCCAATTCCACACAAACCATATCAACACCGCATGCCAGAGCTTTAGGAAACATTTCAGGTTTCAATCCAGGCGTAAAAATAAAACTTCGTCTTGCTCTAATTGTCAAAATTACTCTCCTTTGGTATATAACTTCTTTAGTTCGGAATCGTAGTCTAGAGCTCTATCGGACCATTTTTCGAAGACGCGTTTGATTTTTCCTGCTGGGAGATTTAATTGAGCCATGGGTATCCCACCATTTACTACTTCCCCATAATATTCAATTAGATTGCCATCAAATTGGAAATAGGCCATGCCCGGCACAGCTACTTTCAGGTTTTCAGAACCAGCAAGTGTCGACGTAAACGAGAATCTATACCTAGCGTACCCTTTACTTTCATTGTTAAGAAGGTCGTACATTTCCCAGGAAAAATTTTTAGCATCTCGGTGAAAATGGGTTGGAAGCATCATAGCTATATTTCTTCTGCCCTTAAATTCACCATAAATATAATCGTCATAAACTCCATTACCGGTAAACAAGGAAGCTAGTTTTTCTCCATCATTATTTTCAACCGCGGTTGTAAAAGTTTTTACTATTTTACTAAATTCCAAATTTTAGTCCTCCATGACAAATCTTAACAAGGGAAGTCAAATACTTATAGGGAAAAATTATATTTATGTTGTATGCTGACTTTAGTTCTAATTCTGAATTATTAAAGAGGGGGCAATAATGCAATTTGAAACAATTAATTTCGAGATTAAAGATAAAATCGGAATACTTACGATGAATAGGCCTGAGGAAGCGAATGCATTGAACGCTCAGATGGCTAAGGAATTATTTGAGATATCGGTTTTGTGCTCAAGAGACAAAAGCTTGGGTGCTCTGATTGTTACTGCAAATGGTAAAATGTTCAACGCTGGAGGCGATCTCAGGGAATTTGATAATCCACCAGGAGGTAGACAGGATGAGCATCTTAGTCGCGTGGCTTCCAATCTTCACAATGCAATAATACGTTTTCAATATATGGATGCACCAGTAATAATGGCTGTTAATGGGACTGCGGCAGGTGGAGGCTTTTCTCTCGCTCTGTCGGGAGACTACATTTTAGCTTCAGATAAAGCAAAATTCGTGTCGGCGTATACTGCTTCGGGGTTAACCCCTGATGGATCATCAACTTACTTTTTAGCTAAACATGTCGGATTACTAAGAGCTAAAGAGCTGTTTCTAACAAATAAAATGTTGTCGGCAGAAGAAGCAAAGCAATGGGGTTTTGTAAACGACGTAGTAGCACATGATAATCTAACAACGAAGGCAAAAGAGCTAGCACGTCAGTTTTCCAATGGTCCCACTAAGGCCTATGGCGGTGTGAAGAGGATGCTTTTATCATCCTTTTTCTCTCCTATTGAGTCACAACTTGATAATGAAACACGACACATTGTTGGGATCATGGATACTCATGACGGTCCCCATGGTTTGAACGCGTTTCTGAATAAGGAAAAGCCGAGGTTTACCGGTAGCTAGTTGATTAGCCAGGCAATTTTGTTTCAGCACGTGTAACTAGATAAATACCTCCCGTCACCATGAGGCCTGCGATGAATAACGCGTTTGATAGTTGCTCTGATAAAAGTAACCACCCGAAAAATATACCCATAATGGGTGTTAAGAAAGAAAAGCTTGCAACAGTAGTCGCAGAGTAGCGTTTAAAAAGCCAAACCCAGAATATAAAACCTATGGAAGCAAATAAAACTTGGAATGAGAAACCAGCATAGTGCAATAGTGTTAGATCTCTTACAAAATCTCCATAGAATATTGAAAGAATGATCAGCATCGGGGCTGATACAAGAAATGCATAAAACATTAGAGTATCCGGTGACTGAGTGCTAACTCTGGAATTCTTTGAATAAAAAGCAAAGTAAGCCCAGCCCATAGAACCCAAAAGAGCACAAATATCGCCAATAATTGAAGCCTTTAAGCCGCCAGATGAAGTGGAAGAGATTACAGAAATAATTACACCGATAATGGCTGCAAACAGTCCAATTGTTTTGCCCATGGACAACTTATCATTTTTTAGTAAAAAGTGGTTCATAAGTGCCAGCCAAATTGGCATAGTATAGAACATGATTGTTACTCTAATAACAGATGTCAGATCCAGAGCAATGTAGAGAAACATAAATTCAGCCCCAAAAATCACACCGTAGAATAGAATAGCTGGTAGTAAGCTTTTCTCTACTTTAATCCTTTTGTTCGTTAAAAATAGCCAAAGCAATATAAGAAAGGCGGCGAATAAAGATCTTAACCCAGCACAAAAAACAGGCTGTAATCCGTCATTAACAACTTTCATTACAACTTGATTATACCCAGAGATTAAAGAGAAAAAACAAAGGCCAGCTATGCCAAAAGTATCAAGATTTCGTGACTCAATTTTCAATATACTTAACTAAAACCAACTACCATCTCGTTACTATATAAAAGTTTTGACACATTACCTATAACAAAATATGTATTGTCTTGTGTTACTGCCCGATATTTGTTTCACACCAGTTTTATACTAAAATATAGGAAACATTTTGAACGCAACAACACCCTATTATCCGGATAGTTTTTATTCATTAACACGCCTAATCATAACTTTATTTATCGCCATTGTCGGAAATGCTGGAATGTGGGCCATTGTGGTTATTATGCCTAATCTTGGAGAGGAATTCCAGGTAACGCGATCGGTGTTGTCTATCCCGTACACTTTAACTATGCTTGGTTTTGCTTTAGGAAATGTGTTTTTAGGTCGGATTGTAGATCGATTTGGCATTACAAAGGCAATAGTTTTGGCGTCATTATTAAATGCATTCGGTTATGTTTTTGCATCAATTTTCGATTCATTCTTTGCGTTAGCATTGTTTCATCTTTTTATAGGGATAGGAACAGCAGTAAGTTTTGGCCCCTTATTAGCAGATATTTCTCTTTGGTTTAAGAAATATCGAGGCATCGCTGTCGCAATTACTGCTAGTGGAAACTACATTTCTGGTGCTATTTTTCCTATTTTTCTTGGAGATTTAATAAGTGATTATGGGTGGAGAATATCTTACTTCTTACTTGCCTTATCATGCATAATAATAATTTTACCTGCATCATTTTTTCTTCGTAGACGTTTGGATAAAAAATCTAGTGACGAGCAAGAAAAGCTAGCGAGTGCAAGGTCGGCTTCTTCCCGTTTTAAACCTTTGACGCTTCAAATAATTCTGAGTATTGCAGGGATTTGCTGTTGTGTCGCTATGTCAATGCCACAAATTCACTTAGTCACAATGTGTGTCGATCTTGGTTATGGATCACAAGTTGGAGCGGAAATGTTATCTTTAATGCTATTGGGGGGAGTGATTTCAAGACTAGTATCAGGTGTTTTGGTTGATTTTATTGGAGGAGTGAAAACTTTACTTTTAGGCTCATCTCTTCAATGTATTGGATTAGTTTTATACTACCCGACAACTGAGATGAGTTCCCTTTATATCGTGAGCTTAATATTTGGTTTATCCCAGGGTGGTATAGTTCCGAGCTATGCAATCATTGTAAGGGAATACATGCCACCGCAAGAGGCAGGAGCACGTGTAGGAATCGTCATAATGGCAACTGTCATCGGTATGGCTTTTGGGGGTTGGATTTCTGGAGTGATTTTTGATGCGACTAACTCTTATCAGCTTGCTATTCTAAATGGAATAATGTGGAACTTAATAAATATTCTGATAGTGAGTTCGCTGTTATTTTTTGGGACATCCAATCCGATTATTAGGAGGACAGCCTAACAATATTTTTCAGGTCCAAACCACTGGCCAGTCGAATAACGATCACCATGTGCCCATCCCACGGGCAATATATTTTCAATTTCTTTCATGTTACTATCGGTCAAATCTAACTCGCAACCATCTATCATTTCTTTTAGATGACTTACTGACCTCGTTCCTGGTATAGGAAGAACATGGTTATCCACCTTTAAGAGCCATGCAATTGCAAGACCTGATGCTTTGCACCCAAGATCCGCTGCATATTCACGAAATTTTTGTGTGGCTTGTATATTATTAGATAGGTTTGGTTCTATAAAACGGGGATTTGCTTTAAGAAACTCCATTTTTTCAACAGTTTCCGCATTATGTGGCTTGTTTGTTAAGAGGCTTCTCCCGATAGGGCTAAACGCCACCAGTGATGTTCCTAAATTTTTTGTTCTTTGTAAGAGGCCTAATTCTGGGTATCGTGTGCTTAAAGAATATTCTGATTGCACCGCTCCAACTGGGTGAATTGATGCAGCTTTTTCCAATGAAGTTGGAGCAATTTCTGAGAACCCAAATTGCTTGATTTTTCCATCTTTTATAAACTCAACTAAAGTTTCTGTTACTTCTTCAATTGCTCTATTTGCTTCTCTTCGATGGACATAATAAAGTTCAACGCAGTCGACCCCAAGTCGTCTAAGCGAATTATTTAATTCTTCAGTTAAAAAATCTTTTGAATTATCAAAAACAACGGTGCCTTTGTCATCAAAATTTTTCCTGTCTATACCACCCTTTGTAGCTATTTTGAAAAATTGCCTATCTTTTGGGTTCAAGGTATTTAAAAACTGCCCAATTCTCTCTTCAGATAGGCCCATTCCATAAACTTTTGCAGTGTCAATGTGATCTATTCCGTTATCGAGAGCCATTTTTAAAATCGCGTGGCTTTCTTGCGTATTTGTGGGACCGTAAAAGTCAGAAAAGGACATCGCACCTATACCTAGTGCACCAACCTTTGTTCCTGTATTGCCAAGCTTTCTTTTTTCCATTATGTTTACCTCACACGATTTATTAACATTTTTCTTAGTGTTTATTAATCAGAGATATATTGTTTGACAACAAATTTTTTGGGAAGATTTATGGACTGGCGAATTTATTTATCAGGAGAAATTCATACGAATTGGAGAGGGGAGCTAAGATTAGCAGCAAATGAAGCTAACCTAAACGTAGAGTTTTTGGCACCTGAAACTGATCATGATCTCTCTGACAATACTGGAGCTGATATACTAGGAAGTGAGGATATAAAGTTCTGGCATGACCATAAAGGTGCGAAAATAAACTCTATAAGAATTAGAAGAAATATTGAAAGTGCGGATCTTGTAGTAGTAAAATTTGGAGAAAAGTACAAACAGTGGAATGCAGCTTTTGACGCTGGATATTCTGCTGCAAAAGGCAAATCGCTAATTATTATGCATGACGATGATCATCAACATGCACTTAAGGAGATAGATGCGGCAGCATTGGCCGTGGTTCAAAACAACCAACAGTTAATAGAAGTTTTGAAATATGTTACGAAGGAATAAATATCTTCTATTTGCATGCAAATTTTTGATTATGGCTTTTTTTAAGGTAAGTTTAGGTATGGCGTCAGAAAAACCATTTGAGACCTTTGATCCCAACAAAAGTAGAAATTGGTCGTTTTTTACTGATGGTGTAATGGGTGGCATATCAAGTGGAAAGGCATTTTTTGGAAAAAGCGGTTCAGATAATTTTGTACGGCTTGAAGGACAGGTTTCAACAGCTAATAACGGCGGATTTATTCAAATTAGACATAGTCTTACCAAATCATTGGATGATGATATTAGAAGTATTTCGCTTAAGGTTAGAGGAAATGGGGAACGGTACTATGTGTTTGTCAGAACGAGTTCAACGTTGCTTCCATGGCAATTTTATAATGCTTCCTTCAAAACTTCAAAAAACTGGAGTGTTATCAAATTAAAACTGGACGCTTTCCAACCCTCAAGTAGCTTTCTCAGAAAAACTATAAAAAGCTCATCCATAAAAAGCATTGGAATAGTTGCCTATGGCCGTGATCATCAAGCAAAAATAGACGTTTCTGAAATAAACTTTACGAAATAATCATTAAAAAATTTTGTCTAATGTCGTTTATAATTCCTCAAGGAGATATTAACATGAGAATTACTGCTATTTTAGTTTTTTTATTTTTGTTTGGGTGTACATATTCACCGCAGCTACCTAATGTAACAAATGCATCGGGTACTAGTGCTACTGGAAAGATTTCTCAAGGAACTATACCTACTCAAGGAGTGGGACACGTATCTGTGCATCCGGACTTAAATTTAAGAATGAATAATTCATGTACAAAAGTTATGAAAATTAGTTTTGGTCAAACACAAGATTATCGCAGTGTTATGGTGGAATTAAAGAACAGGGCTTTAATAATGGGGGGCAATTCTGTTTCTTTGGTCGAGTGGTTTGAAAACAATAATACAACGGGGTACGTTGGTAATATTTACCTATGTAAAAAGAAAACTTATCACATCCATCCCCATCCTGCGTAGTTTTTTAATCAGACATTTTTAATGCGTCGATGAAGGCTTGTTGGGGGATTTCAACTCGCCCAAATTGACGCATTTTCTTTTTGCCTGCCTTTTGCTTCTCTAGTAATTTTCTTTTCCTTGTAATATCACCACCGTAGCACTTTGCAGTTACATCTTTTCTTAGAGCCGATATTGTTTCTCGTGCTATAACTCGACCACCAATCGCAGCTTGGATAGGGACTTTAAATAAGTGTTGTGGAATGAGACCCTTTAACTTCTCACACAAACTGCGTCCACGACCCTCTGCCTTTGATCTGTGAACCATCATTGAAAGGGCATCAACTGGTTCGTCATTAACAAGAATTTGCATCTTTACTAAATTATCTTCCTGATAACCATCAATTTGGTAATCAAAGCTTGCGTAACCCTTTGTTACCGACTTGAGTTTATCGTAAAAATCAAAAACCACTTCATTCAGAGGTAAATCATATATAGTCATTGCACGACTACCAACATAAGTTAAGTCTTTTTGCACGCCTCTCCTTTCTTGACAAAGCTTTAGAACGTCACCCAGATACTCATCTGGAACTAAAATTGTTGCTTTAATCCGTGGCTCCTTGATTTGGGTGATTTTAGAGGCATCTGGAAGATCGGCAGGATTGTGAATATTAAGCAATTGATTATCAGTTGTTTGAACACTGTAAACTACACTGGGAGCTGTCGTGATTAAGTCAATATTAAACTCGCGTTCTATTCGTTCTCTTATAACCTCTAAATGCAGTAAGCCAAGAAAACCACATCTAAAGCCAAACCCTAGAGCTAAAGAGGTTTCGATTTCAAAAGTGAATGATGAATCGTTTAATGCCAATTTTTCAATGGATTCTCTTAAATTTTCAAATTCTGAACTGTCGACAGGGAAAAGACCGCAAAATACAACAGGCTTGGCAGGTTCATACCCAGCAAGAGGTTCATCACAAGGTCTTCCTTCAAGCGTTATAGTGTCGCCAACACGCGTATCTCTTACTTGTTTTATAGAGGCAGTAAAGACCCCTATCTCTCCTGCTGATAAACTATCAACATTTTGAATTTTTGGTTTCAGTACGCCCACCGAGTCTACAATATACTTGGCACCACTTTGCATCATTATTATTTTGTCGCCCTTTTTAAGTGCTCCGTCAACAATTCGGATCATAACTACCACTCCTAGGTAGCTATCATACCAACTGTCAATAAGCATAGCTTTTAGAGGGTTATTGTAAGTTCCCTTCGGAGGTGGTAACGTTTCGACGATTGCTTCTAAGACTTCGTCAATACCTTTTCCGGTTTTTGCAGATATTTGCAATGCTGATGAAGCATCTAGACCAATAACCTCTTCTATTTGTTGTGCCACTCTATCACAATCAGAGGCTGGGAGGTCCACTTTGTTTAGGATTGGAAAGATTTCATGGTCTGCTTCTAAAGCGCTATAAACGTTTGCCAAGGTTTGAGCTTCTACTCCTTGACTTGCATCGACTACTAACAAAGAACCTTCAACAGCTCTCATAGATCGTGAAACTTCGTAAGAAAAATCAACATGTCCAGGAGTATCTATCAAATTCAATATGTATTCATTTCCATTTTTAGCTCTGTAAGATAAACGGACAGAATTGGCTTTTATTGTTATTCCGCGTTCTCTTTCTAAATCCATAGAGTCTAGAATTTGTTCTTTCATATCCCTAGATGAAACGGTATTTGTAAATTGAATCAACCTATCAGCCAAAGTTGATTTGCCATGGTCTATGTGAGCTATAATTGAAAAATTCCTAATTTTTTCAATTGGCTGCATACGTTACTCTTTATCATTTACTATTTTAAGTAGTTATTGCTATTTCAGCAGGGCGACTTGCTAATTAAGACGCTTTCTCCATCTCTTGTTTTTCAATGTCTCTCTTTATTTTCATAGCGTTTGCAGATAGTTCATCTCCAGCTGATTTTTTTAAAAAAGGATCGAGACCACCCAGTTTGTTAATAGTTCGAAGCGCAGATGCCGAAATCCGAAGCTGAAAGTCTCTTCCTAGAGTTTCAGATGCCAATGTCACTTTGTTTAAGTTTGGCAAAAACTTTCTCTTCGTCCTATTTTTTGCATGACTGACATTATTGCCACTCATTGCTTTTTTACCAGTTAATTCGCACTTTCTAGACATAATACCCTCGTAACAACTGCTTTGTACTGTGAGTACTTTTCTGTGTCAAGACATTTAGCTAGACTTATTAGTAAACAGTGATTTATAAGTTAGAGGCTAATTGGGTGGAGATTACTCTTGTGCGGAATTATTGGCATAGTTTCTGAAAAACAGGTCTTAGATCGGTTAATAGATGGCCTCGAACGCCTTGAGTATAGAGGATATGACAGCTCCGGAGTAGCAGTTATCGCACGGGAAGAAATATTTCACAGTAAAAGTACAGGAAAACTAAACTCTTTAAAAAACAAATTAAAACATAATTTATTCGATGGTTGTGTAGGAATCGGTCACACGAGATGGGCTACTCATGGAGAACCAACAGAAATAAACGCACATCCCCATTTAACAAGAAATGTCGCAGTTGTACATAATGGAATTATTGAAAATTTTGCAGAGTTTAAAAATGAATTGCTGGAAAGAGGAACAAGGTTCAATTCGCAAACAGACACGGAGGTTATTGCCAAGCTTGTTGAAGAAAAAATTTCTAAAGAAAAATGCCAACCTTTAGAAGCGGTAAGGCTTACTATTGAAAGATTACGTGGATCTTTTGCTTTATGTTTTATTTTCAGAGGTTTAGAAGATCTTTTGATCGCAACAAGAAAGGGATCTCCATTAGCACTAGGCTTTGGAGATAAGGAGAATTTTGTTAGCTCAGATGCAGCATCTTTATCATTATTTTCAAAAAAAATATGTTATTTAGAAGAAGGAGATGTTGTTGCTCTCACCAAAGATAAAGTTAACATATTTGATACCTCTGGTAAAATTGTTAATAGGGACATTCAAATTTTAAATAGTGACCCTGTTAATCTCAATAAAGGCAAGTTTAAGCATTTTATGGAAAAAGAAATTTTTGAGCAACCTCAAGTGATTTCACAAGTTTTAGGTTTTTACCTAAATGCATCCAAAGAAACGCTATCGTTACCAACCTTGCCTGAAGCAACTGAATTCAAAAGGATCATATTGATTGGGTGTGGAACAGCTTTCTACTCTTGCTTGGTTGCAAAGTATTGGTTTGAAAAACTGTGTGGATTACCAACTCATGCAGAACTAGCATCAGAATTTAGATACCGCTCTCCGGTTGTTAATAAAGATGATTTGCTTGTTTTCGTAAGCCAATCTGGAGAAACTGCTGACACAATTGGTGCATTAAAATACGCTAGAGAGTATTCAAAAAATATTCTCGCTATCATAAATGTTGAACAAAGCTCAATGGCACGCTTAGCAACCTGGGTGTTTCCAACAAAAGCGGGGCCAGAGATCGGGGTTGCATCTACAAAAGCTTTTGTATCACAACTCATAATTTTAAAAATTTTAAATATCAAGTTCGCAAGTGATTTATCCACAATAAGTAAAGAACAAAGATCTAACTTGTTGATTGGGTTATTAGAATTACCAAGGCTATATGCGGAAATCCTATCTAAAAATCAAAATATAAGAAAATTGTGTAAAAAATTTACAAGGTCCAATAGCGTTCTATATTTGGGACGGGATATTTTATATCCTATAGCTCTTGAGGGCGCATTGAAGTTAAAAGAAATAAGCTATTTACATGCAGAGGGGTATGCTTCAGGGGAGTTGAAGCATGGACCGATAGCGTTAATTGATAAGAGTATGCCGGTTGTTGCATTGAACCCATCGACGCAAGTATTTGAGAAAACGTTATCTAATCTGGAGGAAGTAAAGGCTAGGAAGGGTAAAATAATATTGTTTACAGATGAAAAAGGTAAAGAGTTATCCAAAGATTTAACCAAATCAATTTTTCAGTTACCCAATTGTTCCGATTTTCTGGTGCCAATTTTATACACTTTACCTCTCCAGCTAATAGCCTATTACACAGCTTTAGAAAAAGGAACTGATGTTGATCAACCAAGAAATTTAGCAAAGTCAGTTACGGTAGAATGATTTTGAATCGCTTGTTTTTAAGCGAAGAATACAAACAATATCTTACATTTTCAGTCGAAATTAGCACAAATACACTGATTACACAGTATTCGAAGCATTTATGGAGTGATGAACAAGAACACACTCATAAACGTATTAAATCGCTTCATGACAGTGGAAAAGGGTACAGAACGATTGCTAAGTTATTGAATGCAGAAGTTTCTCGAACAGCGAAAAATAATGAATGGAAGAACTCAAATGTTCATTCAGTTCTTAAACGATATGCAGAACGACAAGCACGACTAGAACGACAGTCTTACACTTCTGAAATGAAGTTCAGTAAGATGAAGTTAGAGTGGTTGAAAGATTAATCAGGAAGTCTCAAACTGGACTTTAGAAATGTGTTGTGAGACAATTCTAGCGTGTCCGATAATTTATAAAAAAATAAAAGAGCTAAATGAGAATATAACGAAAGAGAGAATTTATGCTCTGTATAACCAAGTTTCTAAAGGTATTGAAAAATCTCAAAAGTATTAGAAAAAATTCATAAAGCTTACAAAAGAGGATTTATTTTTACATTTCTCTATATTTTTTGGAGGATTAAATTAATTTTATTTAGATTATTTGACTTAAAAATTGTGCGCTCTCGCTACGGCATAAAATGTCGTTCAAATTTTGATGATGCAACATTTAGATTTTATTTTTTAGCAAATAATGGATTTTTTTATAGCAATTTTTTAGAATCTTACGCTTCAAGCTATACCTTTATAGATGTTGGGGCAAACAAAGGAGTATATTCAATTATCGCAGCAAAGAAT
>CACBAO010000008.1 GCA_902537235.1 uncultured Alphaproteobacteria bacterium | reverse complement strand
TTCCGGATTTACCGATGAAGAGTTAAATAGATTAGATAAATTTGTAAGATCAAAAACTATAAACCGGTTTGGACCTGTCAGAGAGGTTGAAAAAACATTGGTCGTAGAGATTGCATTTGATGAAATGTCTTTGAGTAATAGACATAAGTCGGGAATTGCTTTACGGTTTCCAAGGTTTAAAAGAATTAGATGGGATAAGCCAACTAATGAAGTAGAAACTTTGGAGCAAATTAGAAAAAGTTTTTTAGAATAATTAAGTGCCAGGGATCCAGTTGGTTCCAGCTAATGGTACTCCAGCCATTGCAGCCGACTCCACCGTTAAAGCGCACAGATCTTCTGGTTCCAAGTTTCTAAGATCATTTTTACCACAAGCTCTTGCAATGGTTTGCGCTTCCATTGTCATTACATTGAGATAATTCGCCAACCGCCTACCCCCTAGCTTAGGGTCTAAACGCTTAGCCAGTTTTTTATCTTGAGTAGTTATTCCTGCAGGATCGAGACCTTCGTGCCAATCATCAAATGAACCAGCTGTTGTACCTAATTTTTCATAATCTTTCTGATACCTGGGATCATTGTCTCCCAGCGCAATCAATGCAGCAGATCCAATCGATACTGCATCAGCACCTAACGCCAATGCTTTTGCAACATCAGCACCATTCCTTATTCCTCCTGAAACAATGAGTTGTACCTTCCTATGCAAGCCTAATTCCTGTAATGCTCTAACAGCAGGCCTAACACATGCCAGCGTGGGTATACCTACATTTTCGATAAACACCTCTTGAGTCGCTGCTGTACCTCCTTGCATTCCGTCAACAACTACGACATCGGCACCAGATTTAGCAGCTAGAGCTACGTCATAATATGGCCTAGAACCAGCAACTTTAACAAAAATAGGAACCTTCCACCCAGTAATTTCTCTCAACTCAAGTATCTTGATCTCCATATCGTCTGGCCCCGTCCAATCGGGATGCCTACATGGTGATCTTTGATCAATTCCTTTTGGCAAAGTTCGCATTTCTGCAACTCTATCATTTATCTTTTGACCTAGTAACATTCCTCCACCACCTGGCTTTGCACCCTGACCTACAACGATTTCTATTGCATCTGCCTTTCTAAGGTCATCAGGGTTCATCCCATATCTAGAAGGAAGAAGTTGATAGACTAACTGTTTTGAATGACCTCTTTCCTCTTTTGTCATCCCCCCATCACCTGTAGTTGTTGACGTACCAACCAAACTAGCACCTCTTCCTAAAGCCTCTTTTGCTTGCGCGGATAGAGCTCCGAAGCTCATTCCTGCTATAGTGATTGGAATTTCGAGATTAAGAGGATTAGAACTAAATCTGTCGCCGAGGATGACTTTTGTATTGCAAGCTTCTCTGTAGCCCTCCAAAGGATACCTAGAAATTGAAGCTCCAAGAAATAGTAAATCATCAAAGTTTGGTAAATTTCTTTTAGACCCCCCTCCCCTTATGTCATATATGCCAGTCTCAGCTGCTCTTCTAATTTCAGAGTTTGTATATGCATCGAAAGTATGCGAAGTTCTTGGTTCTGTTATTGATTTTTTTTTCACGTCATTTTCCTAATATATTTTAGCATTATCTACATTAAAGTTATAGAGTGAACGAGCAGAACCAAACCGCCTAAAGGTATCTGGATTATAATCAGAAACATTAGCATTTGATAAAATATGTCCTAAATCACTAAGATGCTTTTTTGTCATTTTTTTCTCAATACAATCTGCACCTAGAGAGGCAACTTCACCTGCGACATATATATTAGCTTCGTAGATGCTATCCCCTAAAGCATGTCCAGCATCACCGAAAATAACCAAATTCCCCTTCTGTGCCATGAAGGCAGACATGTGGCCAACATTTCCCTTTACGATGATATCTACACCCTTCATTGAAATACCACATCTTGAAGAGGCATTTCCTTCTACTAGTATGCTTCCCCCATGTCCCGAAGCTCCTGCATATTGGCTTACATCACCGGTAACATGAATGTTCCCTGACATCATATTTTCGCCTAATCCTGGGCCAGCTGATCCCTCAACTTTGATATCAGAAAATTTATTCATTCCCGCACAGTAATATCCAACACTACCAACAACTTTCACTGTAATCTTTTTATTGATACCAACAGCTAACGCGTGGCTTCCTTTTGGGTTTCTTATCGAAAAAAAGCTATTTTTATCAGATTCTTGCAAAGTCTTATTAATGTCTCTTAAGGACAATTTGTTAAAATCAAGAATATGCATTTTTAATGTCCCCAAAAATAAACAGTAGCGGGCTCTGGCTCCCAGACCTTGGCCTTTTCTATTTTTGGTAAAGAAGTTAAGGCTCTATACTCGGACCCAAAAGCTACATAATCAGGGGTCTCTGCGAGTACAGCGGGCTTGCAGGCGATCGGATCTCTTAGAACGCCAAAACCGTTTTCCGTACCAACTACGAACGTATAAAAACCATCAAGCTCCACAAGGGCGCTTTCCAAAGCTTCCTTAAGTGTTTTTCCACTATTCATTCTGTAAGTAATAAAACTAGCAGCTACCTCAGAGTCATTTTCTGTTTCAAAAGTCATCTCGTTTCTCATTAATTCCCTTCGAAGAGAGTTATGATTTGATAGCGACCCATTATGTACCAAACATTGATCTTCACCTGTAGAGAATGGATGCGCACCAAGTGTTGTAACTGCGGATTCAGTTGCCATACGAGTGTGGCCAATACCGTGGGTCCCCTTCATTTTAGCTATTTGAAATCTTTTTACGACTTCAGCCGGCTTGCCTACCTCTTTATAAATTTCCATTTTTTTGCCAACACTTAATATTCTCAAATTGGGGAAGGTATCATTTATGAGATTGGTAACCTGATCTTTTTGCTTCACATCAAGCTTGATGACTGCATGCGTCGAATGAATTTTAAAACTAAAGGATATTTCTTTCTTAGCAGATAAAAACTTTTTTAGCTTTTGAAAGTCGTTTTTGGGTGATCTAGCCTGGACCGTTATCTTAGTTTTACTCGCAAATTGCTTTCCGTAAATCGCTAAACCTGCACTATCGGGACCTCTATCGCTCATACTTTCAAGCATTTTTGAAAGATGTACCCCTAGATTATCAGATATATTCTCTTTTTTTGCAAATAGACCAACTATCCCACACATTCAGATTGCTCTTTCAGAATTAAACAAATCCATCGTCTCTACCTGCTCACCTTAAAATTTAATATGCTTTTTTCAACGCTTTTTCTAATTTTTTGTATTCAGGACACGAAGTACCGCAAATGTTTTTGAGTAAAACAAGATTTTTTTCTGCCAATTCTTTTTTATTAGTTTTAATGAATAACTCTCCTTGGTACTCAAGAGCCCCCTTGTGCCGTGGATCTAGCTGAAGTGCTTTTTTGTAGAACTGCCCGCTCTTACCGTACTGCCCCATTTTCCTGTAGATAAAACCATAATAATTATTTATATCAGCGTTATCTGGGTACTCATTATCTAACACTCTAACCAGCATCAAAGCTTGACTGAACTGGTCGCTGTAAAGCAATCTTTCGATTGAACCCAGTCTATTCTTCAACTGCATCGCCTTCATCATATCGCCTGAAGTTAAACTACTATCGCCGGAGCTAGACCCAGAAGAACTAGAAGAATATGAGCCTCCTCCGCCAGCATTCATATTGAAAATAAATATAAGACCTAACAGGCCATAATAAGTAGCAAACCTAATTTTTTTCATCACAAACCTCACATTTGTTTTGGTAGAGAATTAAAGCATTATTTCTAAATTTCAAATATAGTTTTCTGGTCTATGTTAGGTGCCCTCTGAAATAATTGAAATCATTTCGAACATTATAGCCATTGCTGTGTGTGCGGTTATATTATTTGGGCTATCTTTTGTAGGCATCATACAAACTATATCACCACCAATAACATTCATCCCCCGAGTTAATCTTACTAAACTTATAGCTTCGTCTATATCAAAGCCCCTAGAACTGGCTTCCAAATTTGCTACACCAGGTGCTATTGTTGGATCAAGGCAATCCAGATCAAACGTAATATATACAGGTCTACCATTAAGTATTTTTTTTGCTTGTGCTATTACGGAGTTAAGACCCCTTTCCCTAAATTCTTTCATCGTCACGACATTGTACCCGTACTCATAACTAGGTTCCAGCCAATCCAATGTGCGTGGGTGTCCTCTTAAACCAATTTGCATCGATGATTTTGGATCCACATTTCCCTGATCCGCAAGATATGCACCCCAATGTGCTGCAGACTTTTTTGCACCTAAAAAGTGGTCGATCTTCGTAAAAACATCAGTGTGCGCATCTAAATGTAGCAAACTGACAGGTTTTCCATCTGAAAGCTTGCCTTTTCCAAGGGCCTGAATGATCCCTCCCGTTATGGAATGGTCTCCTCCAATAGAGATAGGTTTAGATTTGGCATGATCTATCGTTTTAAAAAAATTAGTTATTTGCGCGATACAATGTTCGTTATCATTCGCTCTCGGGAAAGGCACATCGCCCGCATCAACAATTTTTGCAATATCCCAGGGGTTTATTCCAAAATCAAAATGTACTCGTCTACCAATTGATGATATATTTCTTAGAGCTCTAGGGCCAAGGTGTTGATCTCTCTCCGTTGTCCCATTTCCTGTGGAATGCGGAACGCCTACCAATGAAATGTCACTTCCTAAAACTTTATCTTGAGGACATCTGAAAAGAGTGGGCACACCCCACCAGTATAAGTTTTCCATCATTGAGTTATCGTGCTCTAGTGCCATCTGAAACTCCTTACTGTAAAAATACTTTCGATTTCTTGACCAATTTATAGTATAAACTAAACTCAGATGCCAAGTTAGTCCACCTTTTGGATGAAAGGATATGTAATATGAGAACAATTTTACTTGCAGTTTTTTCTTTTTGCGTGGTAACTAGCAACGTGTTTTCTGATCAAATTCCTTTAAAGTATCAAGGGTATTGGTCTGGTAAATCTTGTAAGTTTTCAATAGAGCAATATGCTTTATTTATTGGAAACAATGGTTATATTTATGAAGATGACACTCAAGTTGAATTTAATTTTGTGTTTCCAAAAAATGTAGAAAATTGGACAGCATTCCAAACGAGTGATAACAATCCAAACTTCAACTACTTTTATCAAATAGATAGAGGACAACTAGTAGAAAGATACCCTCCAGAAAACTGGGATGGGTCTGATTACAGTTTTCTAAAAAACCAGCAAACGCAGGACACAATATACTATAAATGCGAAAGTAATGATCCGTTAATAGAGAGTAAATATGGAGAATTACTTAGCTTGCTTAACAGCTCAGTGGTACAGTCATGCAGAAACCCTGAGCAAGACAAATGCCTTCAAGATTTATTTAAATTTTTAGATGTAAACAAGGACAAGCGACTTCACCGAGCTGAATTAAATAGAGGACTACGTTCCCTAAGCTTGGTTTCAGTTCTTTTAGGCCAAAATACTAATGATGACCTAGATAAGACTACTACCTTTGGCGTGTATGTTGCAATTGTACCTTTTTTGCCTCTGATTACCCAAACGTTAATGGCTAATATTGATTATGATGGATCTAATAGTCTTTCAATTGATGAAATATCACAGGATCGAAATGACTTGTTTTCAGCAATCGTATCTGCAAAAGATGGAGTAATTGAAGATATAAGGTCGCTTCCCGGTGTGCTTCAAAATATTGCGCCATTGTTACAAGGCTTAGGTAATTTTAACTAACACAATTAATCATTATCTATATTTCCAGCCCCTGCTCCCGTTGTTCGAGATAGTTCGCTTTCGGGAACGAGCATCTTAGATGCTAGATTAGAAAGTTCTTTGAATACATTGTCATCTAACAACATTCTTGAGCGTTTTGCTAATGGATTGTTTAGCTCACTATTGTTTAAGCGTATCTCTATATGGTTGCTACGTCTGTAGTTATCGTTTTCCCAATTAAGTTGATCATTAAAAAGTGCAGCACAGATTTCTTTATTTTTATGGAAAGTAAAACTAAAACCATAATAGTTAGAAGCTAGTCCAACCAAAAGCATCGAAGAGTCAATATTTTCCAATATCACACTTTTACAACACTCTGAAACAAGCAAATCAATTGCGCTAACCCCTTCGAAAATTACGCGTGAATTGCTAAAAATTAAATTTACGCCGTTCTTTTGAGGTGATACGGGTGGGTGGCGTTTACAATTTAGGGAATATAAAAGCTCTTTGCAACCAGGCAAAGAATGAGACTCTAGAAAACTAACACCAAACGATAAATCTTCACAGACCCCAGCAGGAAGGTTGCTACCCATACTTGCGTTAAATACTAAGTCTTTTAGCTCCGAAAAAGAAAGATCCATTAGGAATATTCGAGTGTAGGCATCCACCAATCGTCATTTTTTTGGTCATTAAGTTCGTTTTTTAGAGGTGCTCCTTGAAATAAGTTTACTCTAACCCACCTGTCTGATTTCGGATCAAATTTAGACGCTCCAAAAAAGGATAGTTTACAACGTAGCATATCAATAGGTTTGCAATGTTCATCAATTAAATTATCGTGTATTTCGGAGTATGGAGCCCAAGCATTCGTTTGTATCCTGCGAATAATAAATCGATGTTCAGGGTGTTTCATTAAAAATTCTGCTACGATCATATCATCATGGAAACTTCCAAGATCGGCATGCAAAGAATACACCTTCCTAGCAATATCTAAAGGCCTTTCTAAATCCTGGCCTTCCTGTTCATACCTGTTCCCCAATCTTGGCTCCAATTTTTCTTCTGAAACGTACCAAAACCTTGATTGATTTTCTTTTAAAGAAAAATCTATTTTCAAAGCCCAAGAGAAGTTCTTTTTTATTAAGTCAGCTAACTCATGCACTCTCATTTTAGGGTAGAGCATAGGCAATTTGGTGCTCTCTAAACATAGATCAAGCCCGTCAATCAGATCTCCACCAACTTCTAAAAACAATGAAACGATTAGCTCTTGGCATTCTGTCGAATAATTTTTTGAAATATTAAAAATATTTTTTAAAGCATTGATTTTTAACAATTTTTCTAAATTAAATTCGTTTATTAATGATACCCACTCAGCTTTTAAAATATCAATTCTTTTCTTCTGTCTATCATCGTCAGTATTCCAAGAGTTAATAAAGGCTTTAACTCTAAATGTAAGCTCAATTAATCTTTCAGCCTTTTCCTTAGAAAGCTCTGCTAAATCAATCATCCGCGACAATGCAGTTTCTCGAACTTGAAACCAATTATTCAACAAGACAGGATGTTTCACCAAAAATGGAGCCATCCCAAGCCCCGTTGCATTACCAATTCCTATATATCTTTGAATTTTTTTATCAAGGGGAACAAATTTTTTAGGATTACGGGCTTTTGCAACATGATTAACTAGGTCTAGTGAAAAGCCTCTGATTAAGTACACAGTCAGCATTTCAAGCTGAAACGGTACAGAAAAGTCAGAAAGATCGCTATGATTTTTTCTATCATCAATGCCGAATTTTCCGTTTCCATACACCGCTGTGGTTCGCATTAAATATCCAATATCATTTATCAGCTCGCTTGGAGGTTGCTTGCCTTCACTTAATGACTGCGCAACCAGCTCAAACATCCTTACAGATTTATTAGCCCTACTCAGAACTAGCTCTGTATTTTTATACCTACCCGCCTCTTGAAAAGGTAACTGCGTTTTAAGCCTTTCAATATCTGAAATTGATGGAACGCCATAAAACAGAGCAAAAGAGGTATCCCAAGCAGATGCAATAACTCTATCAGTCCTTTGTGAAGTCTCTAGAAAATTAGAAAATGCAATTAAAGCCAAGTCTTTACCAAAGAGGTTCAATTGATAAACCGCATCACCAAATCCGTTCTCATCCATTTCCCAGCGCGTACAACTTATGCGCGTTTTTTGCTGTATCATTTTACGGATCAATATTCTTGAAAAGGACAGCCTTGATGGATGGAAGGACCCCATTCTTTCCAGTTTCATAACATCGGAAGGCTTCCTAATATTTGGCTGTGGGCCACATAACTGCACTTTTTTTTCTATTACCAACTTATATCTCTTTATTAAAAGAATTTTTAAAAAACTTCATCCAGTTGAGTCCCATAATAGAATTAATTTCATCATTATCAAATCCAATATGCTTTAATCCATCCTTAATATTGATAAAATCTTTGTTTGATTTGAACCAATTAGGCTGAATAGGAAAGCCAGGGTTGGAAGAATCTCCTTCTCCAAAGTCTCTTGTTTTGGTCCATCTTCCATTTCTCATCCACTCTACGATACTATCAGGCTGGTTTTGACAAAGATCGCTTCCTATCCCAATATTTTTTGATCCAAATTTTTCTGCCGTTTTTGCAATCATTTTACAAAAGTCTTTAATAGTACAATTACTCCCATTATGTAAATGGTGAGGATAAAGAGAAAATCCTAGCATACCACCATTTTTAAACATTCGGTCTAGAACTTCGTCTGACTTATTTCTTAAGGCAGAATGCCAGAAAGCTGGATTAGCATGAGTAATTGCAATCGGCCGTGACGAATTATCAATTGCCTCTAAAGTTGACCGATCAGAAGAATGGCTCATGTCAACAACAATACCAAGCCTATTCATTTCTTTAATAACCTCTTTCCCCATTCTTGTTAAGCCAGGATCATTCTTTTCATAACAACCTGTAGCAAGGAGCGATTGATTATTATAAGAGAGCTGCATAAATCGAACACCAAGCTTTTGCCAAACTTCTAACAAAGAAATATCATCTTCTATTGGAGACGGATTTTGAAAACCAAAAATAATCGCTGTTTTATTATTTTTCTTAGCAGTTAGTATTTCATTGTAACTTCCTGCTTGCACTATATACTTCGAATAACTATTGAAATATTCGTTCCATTTCTCAAGGTTTAAAACAGCTTCCCGAAAGTTTTCATGGTAAGCAATAGTTACGTGGACACAGTCAACTCCACCTTGTCTCATCTGCTCAAAAATTTGCTTAGACCAATTAGCATACTGCAAACAATCTACTGTAAAATTATTGTTTGTTTCCGAGTCAATAGACAAATCAAATCCCCCTGCTGATATCCTTTACTCCATTATAGCTTTAGTCTCTAAGAATTCTTCCAAACCCCACTCAGCCTTCTCTCGCCCATTACCCGATTGCTTAAACCCGCCAAATGGTGCATTAGTTCCCCCGCTACCATAATTAATATGGATTTGACCTGCTCTTATTTGCCTCGCGACGCTCCTTAATTTTTCTGAATCACTACCACAGACATAAGCAGAAAGGCCATAGTTTGTATCATTCGCAATCTGAACCGCGTTATCAATATCTTCATACGGGATTACAGATAAGACGGGGCCGAATATTTCTTCTTGTGCAATTTCCATGGAGTTATTTACATCTCCAAAAACAGTTGGCTTAACAAAATAACCGGCATTAAGCCCTGTAGGCCTGCCTAATCCACCAGTTACTAATTGAGCACCAGCCTCAATCCCAGATTCAATTAACCTTTGTACCTTATCAAATTGAGCTTGACTTACTAGAGGGCCAATGTCTGTTTCCTCTTTTGTCGGGTCACCAGTTATCAATTTTTCTGCAACATTTTTTGCAATTTCCAAAGCTTCATGTTGTCGATTCTTTGGCACTATCATTCGAGTTGGCGCATTACAAGACTGTCCGGTATTCTCCATAATTTTTTGTACACTTACAGTGACCGATTGTTCAAACTTTTCATCATCAAAAATTATATTTGGTGATTTTCCTCCAAGTTCCTGACTTACTCTCTTGACCGACTTTGCTGCAGCCTGAGCAACAGCGACCCCTCCCCTCGTTGAACCAGTAAAAGACATCATGTCAACATCCTTATGGTTGGATAAGGCCTCTCCAACAACCGGACCCAAGCCATGCACCATATTAAAAACTCCTTTAGGAACTTTCGCGGCATCCATTATTTCAGCGATTATATTAGCTGATAATGGGGATATTTCGCTTGGCTTCAAAATTGCCGTACACCCTGAGGCAAGACACGGTCCAAGCTTCGATATAGTTTGGTTTATTGGCCAATTCCAAGGTGTGATTAGCCCGCACACTCCAATTGGCTCGTGCCTTACAGTGTAACCATTAAAAGGGTATTCAAATTTATGCGCCTCTAAAACTCTAATTGCTGTCTTTAGATGGTTCATGCCCACAGCAGCTTGTGCATTACGAGAGAGCTTAACCGGCGCTCCCATTTCTTTGGTTATAGCTTCCACAAAATCCTCAAAGCGATTTTCAAATTGGTTCCTTATTTCTTTCAATAGGTCTAAACGCTCAGCTACACTTGTCCGCGCATAGCTTGGAAACGCAGCTTTTGCAGCCTCTACTGCCTTGTCAATATCCTGCTGAGAGCCAACGTTTAGTGCCCCAATAACTGATTCATCAGATGGATTAATAATATCAATTTTTTCATCTTTGATAGAGGAGACCCATTCACCATTAATGTAGAATTTATCTAGTTTCATTGATTTTACCTTTATGATTATATCCCAGCTGGATTTTCAACAGATTTGCCAAGGGCTTTTAGATCAGAGTATCGATCACCTATCCTATGGTGGGGCCTACCGCTTGTAGCAGCTCCAAGAGCACACACTATTTCGTCGACATCAGGCGCATCATATATGGAAAACTGAACAGTCAAATAATGCGAACGTCTTCCAGTGTCATGTTTATCCATTAATGGTATTTGAATTTGTGTATTTGCTGGACCCCTTGTGTTTGTGAAACCTAGGTAACTTTTAGCTCCCACCGCTTCCCTATAAAAGTTTCCAAATTGTAAAGTATGAATAATAGCTGAAGCATGCTCTATTTCACAACTGGTTCCTGCTAATGCTGCTTTTCCATAAGCTTCAATTTTTTCTCCACTACCAACCATCGAAATCAAACGGTCAGTCAAAGCTTTACCCATTACCGGAGCAATTCTTTTAATTTCTGGTTGCAAGTCCTCTACAAACCCCTGACCTTTCCAAGGATTAGATAATACTGCAGCAACACCTATTATGCGAAGAATAGGATTGGCTTCTTTTCCTCCTTCACTATATATATCTTCATCAAAGGTTACAATCTTTCTCAGTTCTTTAAGCATCTGGAGCTCCTATTCTTTTGCAAATAAATAAAGCACGTAACGATCATAAAAGATACTTTGTAATTAAGTATCAAAAAAATGTTAATGTAAATTCGATGATACAAGAAATTCATCAATTTTCACAAAAACCGTTCTGTAGTCTTCGACCAATGCCATATGCCTCAAGTTTTGCAAAATACAGACATGGCTATTTTTAAAATTTTTTGCGATTTCTTCTGCAGCATTAGGACCATTAGCAAAATCTTGATCACAGGTTATTATAAGTGTCGGCTTACTTTCATGTAGCGATTTTAGGTCAATAGATCCGTAATAGAGTATGGGATAAACTTTTGAATAAATTTCTTTTCTATTGTTATTTACCCAGTTACGTACAAGCTGGATGATATGAGGATTACTTTTCTGAAAAGGAATACTAAACCATCTTTTTATCGCCGCATCGGTCGTAGACTCTGGTCCCTCGTCTTTTAACAACTTTGCTCTTTCTAAAATTTCATCCCTTTCCTGATCTAACAACCTATTGGGTGAATTTAAAAGAACTAATGCTTCAACCATGCTTGGGTTTAAAGACGCAAATTTTCGAGAAATCATTGATCCCAGAGAAAACCCTACTAGTGTAAATTTTTCTAATTTAATGTGATTGATTATTTGAAGAAGTTGATCTGAAAACAATCTTAGAGAAATTTCACCTTCAGGATCTTTACTGTCACCATGACCAGAAAGATCATATATAAGTACATTATAGTTTTTAAACAATGAAACCTGCCATGACCAGACATCTTGGTTTAGTCCTAAACCATGTATAAAAACAATAGTTTTAAACTTAGGATTTTTTAAAAAATATTTAAAGCAGTTTCCGTTATAATATTGCCTCTTCATGTCACAACTCAGGTTTATAAGCTACTACTTCTACTTCAACCAAAACATCTACCAAAAGATCGCTGACCACAGCGGACCTAGCTGGTGGATCATGATCAAAATACTCCCCGTAAATCGAGTTAAACCCTGGGAAGTCTTCCCTATTTTTCAGCCAAACCATAGCTTTAACAACATCCTGCAGTTCACATCCAGCCTCTATCAATGTATTTTTAATTTCATCCAGAACAATTCTTGTTTGCTCTTCTATGGTGCCTTCAGTTATGACCACACCGTTTTTCATAGGAACTTGACCCGTCAAATACACAAAGTCACCAGCTCTAACGGCCTTAGATAATGACAGCTTCCGTCCATTTATAATCAATGGATCGCCGATAATTTTTTTAGACATTTTATTCACCTATTTTGATTATAAGATTATTGGTCAAAATAACAGTTATGAAAATAACTTTTTATTTATTATACAATAAATAGTTATTGTTTTTGATCATTTTTCTCTTGTAAACTTAATGACGTAGAAAGAGAAAGTGGAAGCAAAATGGGCAGATTAGAAAACTATAAAATGTTAATTGATGGAGAATGGGTTTTATCCTCTGACAATAGGACCTTCGAAAGCTCAAACCCCACAACGGGAAAGAGCTGGTGCACTATACCGGAAGCATCAAGCATAGATGTTAACAGTGCAGTAGAAGCAGCTCATAAAGCATTTGTTGATGGACCATGGTCAAAAATGACACCGACAGAGAGAGGAGAGCATCTCAGAAAATTAGCCGATATACTAGCTAGCAAATCTGAGGAATTGGGTAAAATTGAAACCATAGACACCGGAAAAATGTTAAAGGAAACTAAATGGCAGGCAAAATATATTTCGCAATTTTTCAATTTCTTTGCAGGGTGCGCTGATAAAGTCTCTGGCCAGACCCTTCCAATTGATAAGCCAGATTTATTTGTATTTACAAACAGAGAGCCGTTGGGCGTTGTAGCAGCGGTTGTTCCATGGAATTCACAATTGTTTCTTGTCGCCGTAAAGATTGGCCCAGCATTGGCTGCGGGAAATACTATCGTTTTGAAAGCGTCCGAACACGCATCTGCAGCTATGCTTGCTTTTGGTAAATGCGTTGAAGAAGCAGGCATACCTCCCGGGGTCGTGAATATTATAACTGGTCATGGGGATCCTTGTGGAAAAGAGTTAACAAGCCATCCCAAGGTAGCCAGAATTTCGTTCACTGGAGGACCAACTTCTGCGCGCCATGTTATTAGAAATTCTGCCGAAAATTTTGCAGAAGTGTCTTTAGAGCTTGGGGGCAAGTCACCTTTTATTGTGTTTGATGATGCGGATATAGAGAACGCAGTTAATTGCTCTATAGCTGGAATTTTTGGCGCAACAGGTCAAAGCTGTGTTGCTGGGTCGAGATTATACCTTCAAGAAAATATAGCAGATGAATTTTTAAGCTTAATTGTTAAACGGGCAAAAAACATAAAAATTGGAGACCCTTTATTGGACGAAACCCAAATGGGTCCTCTATGCACTAAAGGGCAACTCGAAAATATTAAAACTGAGCTTGCGTTTGCTGTAGAAGAAGGTGCAACCTTGTTGTGCGGTGGCAAATCACCTGCAGGTCTTGGTGAATTGTTTTTTGAGCCAACAATAGTAGACTGCCCTAGTCAGAAACTAAAGATAGTAGATACCGAATTATTTGGACCTGTACTATCCGTGATAAAATTTAAAACTGAGGAAGAGGTCATATCTCTTGCTAATGATACAAAACATGGTTTGGCAGCAGGCATTTTTTCAAAAAGTAATTCTAGGTGTCTAAGAGTAAGTAAGGCAGTTCATGCTGGAATAGTATGGGTTAATACATATAGGGTTGTGTCTCCGATTGCAGAATTTGGAGGATTTAAAAACTCAGGTTATGGTCGAGAAAGTGGTTTTCAAGCGATATATGACTACACTCGACCTAAAACGGTTTGGATGAATATGTCAGATGAACCGGCAGCTAATCCATTTGTAATGAAATAAAGTATAAAGGATTTTTTAGGGGGATTAAGTAGATGAAATTTGATTTAGCAATAAATCTAGAAAGAGCAGATAACTCTTTGTCAATGAAGGACGTGAAAAACCATACACTCGAGATGGTACAAATGGCTGATCAAAGCGGTTTTAATATTGTATGGGCTGCCGAACACCACGCCTTGGAAATGACAATTGCACCAAACCCTTTTCAAATAATTACATGGTGGGCAGAAAATACAAACGATGTAAGGCTCGGGACTGCTGTAGCAGCAGCCCCCTACTGGCATCCAATCAAACTCGCTGGAGAGGCTGCTTTCACAGACCTAATTACTGAGGGTCGCCTTGAATTTGGTATAGGTTCGGGTGCATATCAACGAGAATTTGATCGAATGCACCCAGGACTCAAGCAATCTGATGCATGGAAATATATGCAGGAGAGTCTTCCAGCTATCAAGAAGTTATGGGAAGGAGATTATGAGCATAATGGTGAATTTTGGTCTTTCCCATTATCTACGTCTGTTCCAAAACCTGTGCAAAAAGGTGGACCCCCTGTATGGGTAGCTGCTAGAGCGCCTATAACCTATGACTATGCAGTAAAAAATCATTGCAATATAATGTCTTGGCCTCTAACTAGACCATTTTCAGAGGCAGAGCTCTACAAACAACGCCTTGATGATGCTTTAGAAAGTGCCTCTAATGGCTTTAAACCCATTTTTGCAATGATGAGGCATGCTGCTGTCTATAAGAACAAAGAAGAAGCGAGTATCTATATCAGAGCTATTCAACGTATATTAGGTCAATTTGAAAATTTGTTTAAAAATTTAGGTGACGTTAAAGACGGATTTCCCAAGGAAATTGCTTTGAAAGAACTAGAAAATAGGGAAGAATATAATCCAACTATGCTTGAAGAAAATCTACTGTTTGGAACACCAGACGAGGTTATTAAAAAATTAAAGCGTTATGAAGATCTCGGGGTGGATAATTTTATCTATTACGCATCGATGGGGTTGGATCATGGTTCACAGAAGAGATCACTAGAGTTGTTCTGTGAAGAAGTTCTTCCTGCTTTTCAATAGGAATAAAAAATGACGAGTCATCTAGAGGTAGAAGTAAAAGAAAAAGTACTGGAAATCAAAATCAATAAGCCAAAAGTAAATGCTATAGACCTTAAACTTAGTCAAGATCTTGGAAAAGCTTTTGCGGAATTACGAGATAATCCCGACCTTAGAGTTGGAATAATTTCTGGTGAAGGGGATAAGATATTTTCAGCTGGATGGGACCTCAAAGCCGTTAATTCTGGAGAAATGGCGCTAGACAATTGGTGGGAAAAGGCGGACTACGGTGACGGTGGTTTTGCCGGATTAACAGAAAATTGGAATTTGAACAAGCCAGTGATTTGCGCTCTAAATGGTCACGCAATTGGTGGCGGTTTTGAGCTTGCAATGTCCTGTGATTTAATTATAGCAGCAGAACACGTTGAATTTGGTCTGCCTGAGATGCCGCTAGGTATTGTTCCTGATGCAGGTGCACTTCAAAGGTTACCTAGAAGAATTCCGTACAATATTGCAATGGAAATGTTTTTTCTTGGTCGTAGAATGTCAGCTCAGGAAGCAAAAAGCTTTGGATTGGTAAATAAAGTGGTTGATAAATCCTTACTTTTAGATTCTGCAAGAGAGTGGGCAGAAAAAATGTCGCAGACAGCTCCACTAGCAATGCAAAGCGTAAAGGAAGTTTTAAGAGCGATAGAATGTAAAGCTTTAAAAGAGGCTTTTTCAGAAATGCGGTCAGGCAATTTGTCTACATATTCGAATATGCTTAAATCTGACGATGCAGCTGAAGGTGTGGCGGCGTTTGTTGAAAAAAGAGATCCAAATTTTAAAGGAAAATAGCTTGGAAAGTTTAAATAAGATCTCAACAGTAGCCAGTATTGGAGGTGGACCCATAGGAGCTGGTTGGGCCGCTCACTTTCTAGCCAAAGGCCTAAATGTAAAATGTTATCTCCACTCAGAGAATGAAATAGATGATTATAAGTCATTAATCAAAACGGCTTGGGAAACATTAGAAAAATTAGGCATTGATAAAACAGCATCGTTAGAAAAAATGAAAATCTCTACCAACTTAAAAGAGAGCTTAAGCGAGGTCGACTTCGTGCAGGAAAGCATTCCAGAGATATTAAATGTAAAGCAAGATTTTTATTCCCAAATTGATTTATTTTTAAACCCAAGCGTTATTATAGCTTCATCAACTTCTGGACTATTAATTTCAGAAATCGTAAAGAACTGCAATACAAAAGATAGAGCAATAGTAGGACATCCTTTTAACCCTCCCTACTTACTTCCACTGGTAGAGGTTGTTGCTAGTGAATACACGAATAAACTATGCGTTGATCAGGCGGTCAGCTTCTATAAAACGGTCGGTAAAGTCCCAATTGTGCTTAAAAAAGAAATTCCAGGATTTATTGCAACTCGTTTACAGGAAGCATTGTGGCGAGAGGCATTACACATGGTTGCAAATGATGAAGCAACACCCGAACAAATTGATTTAGCACTAATTAATGGGCCAGCACCTAGGATGGCTTACCAAGGTCAATGCATGGCATTTCACGTAGCCTGTGGTGAAGGAGGTATGGCTACAAATCTAGACCAATTCGGCCCTGCATTACAATTACCATGGACTAGACTTAAAGCACCTGAATTAACACAAGAATTACGTGATAAGATGGTTAATGGGTGTAAAGACATGTCAAAAGGTAAGCATTTTCTTGAAATGGCTAAAGATCGTGATAACGCAATAGTTGCGATTTTGAGTGCCATAAAAAACAATCATCCAAATAAATAATGAGGTCAGCATGAATTTTGAGGTAATAGTGACATGTGCGGTTACAGGAGCCGGTGAGACAGTTGATAAAAGTCCTCATGTTCCAGTAACTCCAAAAGAGGTTGCAGATGCTGCTATCGAAGCTGCGCAAGCAGGTGCTTCTGCAACCCATGTTCATGTGCGAGATCCAGAAACTGGTAAAGGATCCCGAGATGTAAACTTATTTAAAGAAGCGGTTGACAGAATAAGAAATGATAAAACTGATGTAGTGATAAATCTTACTGCAGGAATGGGCGGTGATTGGGTTCCTGATGAAAATGATTTTTCGATGCCTGGCCCCGGAACGGACATGATAGGTCCTGATGAGAGGCTCGCGCATATAGAGATATGTAAGCCAGAAATTTGTTCCTTAGATTGTGGAACCTTAAATTTTGGTGTCAACGATCATTCTATTTATATATCCACTCTACCTATCCTGAGAAGAATGGCCGAATTGACAAAATCTTGGGGAGTAAAACCAGAATTAGAGGTTTTTGACTTAGGTCATATTAGATTAGCCAAACAGCTAATTGAAGAGGGATTAATTAAAGAACCTCCAATGTTTCAAATATGTTTAGGAATACCGTGGGGCGCTGATCAAAGTGTTGATACTATGAAGGCAATGAAGGATCATCTTCCATCAAACGCAACTTGGTCTGGGTTTGGTATTTCAAGAATGCAAATACCAATGGCTGCTGCAGCCGTTACTATGGGGGGCAATGTTCGTGTTGGCTTGGAAGATAATCTTTATCTTTCAAAAGGCGTGCTTGCTACGAATAGACAATTGGTTGAAAAAGTTATAAAAATAATCACTCTAATGGGTGGAAGAGTTCTTACCCCCGATGAAACAAGAAAAAAGCTTTCATTAATAAAAAACTAATTATCGAGATAAACTATGTATGACACTTCAAGCGACTCAAAAATTCTATTAGATACTGTCCAAAAATTCATGGCTGACGAAATTTATCCTCATGAAGACCGTGTGGATAAACTTGGTTATGTTCCTGATGAAATAGGCAAACAAATAGAAGAAAAATCAAAAGAAGTAGGATTATTTGCAGCTAATCTTCCAGAAAAATACGGTGGGGGGGGATTGGATTATTCTTCAATGATGATAGTTGAAAGGGAGTATGGAAAAACTTCACACGCTTTACATTCATGGATAGCACGTCCTACCGAAATACTTCTAGCCTGCAACAAAAAGCAAATGGAAGAATATCTTTATCCCTGTGTAAAAGGTGATAAACGAGAATTATTTGCATTAACAGAACCTGACGCGGGCTCCGATATCATGAGCATGAAATCTAACGCGAAGAAAGAAGGAGATGACTGGATTTTGAATGGTTCCAAACATTTTATTTCTGGACCATGTATGCCAGATTTTGCGATTGTATTTGCTGCTACAGGAGAAGATGAAACGTCTCGCGGAAAAAGAAAAAGAATTACAGCCTTCCTAGTAGATGTTGGTATTCCCGGATTTGATATTCAAGAGGGTACAAAGTGTATCAGCTACCGGGGATATAAAAATTACCAGTTAAGCTTTAACGACGTTAAGCTTTCTGCTGATAAGATACTAGGTACTGAGGGTAATGGACTTTCATTATCTGGAAAATGGCTTGGCATGGGTCGTATTTGGGTAGGAGCGACTTGTTGTGGCAAGGCAGAACGAATTCTTGATTTAGCTTTAGACTGGGCTGCTCAAAGAAAACAATTTGGCAAGCCAATAGGAACTTTCCAAGCTACAGGTTTCAAGCTAGCAGACATGAAGATGAACTTACGAGCCGCAGACCTTTTAGTAAAAGATGCTGTAGACAGGGCTCTTACTGGTCAAATGATGGATGAGGATGCGGCTATTGTTAAGATTTTCTGTTCTGAAATGCTTAATAAGGTAGCAGATGATACTGTTCAGATTTTTGGAGGAATGGGCTTAATGGAAGAGATGCCTATTGAGAGGCTTTGGAGAGACTCACGTTTGGAAAGAATTTGGGATGGAACCTCTGAAATACAAAGGCATATTGTAACACGCTCAATGCTTAGACCTCTTGGGGCATGATTTTAAACTCTTTTAAAAGCATTGATCGTTTTTTTAAAGCAAAATCAGTCGTTTTTATCGGTGGCAAAGACATATTTGTTCCCATAAGGGAGTTAAAAAGAAGAGGTTATAAGGGGAAAATATTTGTTGTTAACCCAACCAGAAAGAAAATCGATAATTATAAATGTTTAAGAAAGGTTTCTGACCTTCCGTTGAGTCCAGATGCTGCGTTCATCGCCGTGCCTGCTAAAGAGGTTATTTCAACTGTGAGAGCTCTTAAAGCTTTTAAGTGCAAGGGAATAGTATGTTATTCGGCAGGGTTTAAAGAAATCGGTAAGACTGGAAAATACCTTGAGGATAGACTTATTAAGGAATGCGGTGACACTCCATTAATTGGGCCTAATTGTTATGGATTTATTAATTTTTCTGACAACCTTGCACTTTGGCCGTTTTCACACAAAGGCAAACGTTGCAAAAAAGGAATTGCGCTTATTACTCAAAGCGGAATGCTATCATCAGATATTATTATGGCAACTAGATCACTTCCAATTAGCTTTATGGTATCCGTGGGGAACCAAGCCGTAACAAAGATTGAAGACTTAATTTACTATTTCAGCAAAAAGACGAATGTGTCCTGCATTGCTATACACATCGAAGGAATTTCTGATTTAACTAGATTTGTGGAGGCCTCAAAATTTTCATTTAATGCAGGAAAACCTATTATTGTTTACAAATCTGGTAAATCACAAATTGGTAAAAGGATTACTAAAAGCCATACCGGATCTCTTTCCGGAAATAATGAAATGTATTCAGCACTTTTTAAGCAATTGGCTATCACGGAAGTGCATGATCCAATTCAATTACTTGAAACAGCTAAATTATTTAGTGTTTCATGCCCAATAAAAACAAATAAAATTTTAGCACTTACCTGTTCTGGTGGTGGAGCTGCAATGGTTGCAGATAACGCGGAAGAATTAGAATTAAATTTACCAAACTTTAGAAAAAGTCAGAAAAAATCACTGGACAAAGTGTTACCAAAAATAGCAACGATATCAAACCCCTTGGATTACACAACTCCCATATGGGGTATTCCAGAAAAGACAGGTCCAGTATTTAAAAACGCACTGAAAAACGACTATTCCACAGCAATTTTGATACAGGATTTTCCTCATACACAAATAAACGATACTGAACAACTCTATTTAAACGATACAAAGGCTTTTATAGATGAGAGTAAACTCGTTGGTCTTACTCCCATTATCTGTTCAACTCTGCCTGAAAATATAAATGAAAATGTAGGCAACAAGATTTTGAGGTTAGGTGGTGTCCCAATGCAGGGTATATATAACTGTTTAAACGCAGTAAGACACCTTCTAAATTACAATAATTTCAGTGATAAAAAAGAGTTGCAGAAATTTAAGATAGCCCAACGCAAAAATACTAAATTTGTAAACACAAACGAGTACCAAGGAAAAATAAGTATTAGAGCACAAGGAATAAAGGTTCCTAATGCTCAGCTTGTCAAAAATATAAAAGATTTAGAAAAAATAAAAATTAAATTTCCAATCGCTTTAAAGTTTACTAGCTCGAAAATTTTACATAAGACCGAGTTAGGAGCTGTTAAATTAAATATTAATAGTCGAACGGAGCTTATATCAAAATATCATGAAATTAAAAAATCATTGGGCATAAAAGTGATTAATGATGGTACATTTTTTATTGAAGAAATGCTTCCAGCTCCAATTGCAGAAATGTTTTTAAGCATTCGAAGTGACAAAACATTTGGTAATGTATTAGTCGTTGGTATGGGAGGAGCATTTACTGAACTATACATGGATACAAAAACTTTTATATTACCTGTATCAAAAAAATATATTTCACAGGAGATAAAAAAAATGAAATTTTTTAATTTAATCAATGGCTTTCGCAATAATAGTAAAGTAAAATTAGGTTTGATTATAAATGAAATATTTAAGATAGCAGATTTTCATAGCCAAGAAGAAAATGAGTGCGCATCAATAGAGATAAATCCATTTTTTATATACGAAGATAGCATAATAGCAGCAGATTGTGTTTTAAGCCGAAAAATATGAGACCCTATTTATATTTCTCTTTATTTCTAGAATCCCTCTCTCTGAAAAGTGCACCTATCGCTGCGTCTAACGTAACTTTTCCTATTTTTTTACCTTTACCATCGATGACGCTACACTCATTATTCTTTTCATTATTTAAGACTTTTAAAGCGTCTTCGAGAGAACAAGAGCTGTTTAAAGAAGCGCCTTTACTACTACCTTTTTGCATGATGGATTTAACTTCAATTACTTTCCCACGGTTAATATCTTTAATGAAATCAGAGATATAGTCATCAGCTGGCTTCATAATTATTTGTTGAGGATCACCTTTTTGAATAATCTTTCCATCCCTCAATATTGCAATGTTATCTCCAATTCTGAGTGCTTCATCTAAATCGTGTGTTATAAAGATAATTGTCTTATGTAAATCTTTTTGAAGTTCTAAAAGAATATTTTGCATGTCAGTTCTTATTAAAGGGTCTAGGGCTGAAAATGCTTCATCCATCAATAATATAGGAGCATCTGTTGCCAATGCTCTAGCCAAACCAACTCTCTGTTGCATACCACCGGAGAGTTGAGCAGGATATCTTTCCTCAAAACCTGATAATCCCACACTCTCAATCCACTTATGGCTTTTCTCCTTCGCTATACTCTCTTGCTCTCCTTGGATGGTCAGGCCATACGCAACGTTTTGCGCTACTGTTTTATGTGGTAATAGAGCAAACTTTTGAAAAACCATAGACGTTTTCTTTCGCCTGAATTCACGCAACTGAAGTTGTGACATGGAAAGAATATCCTCATCATCTACAGTTATTGCACCTGCTGTAGGTTCAATCAAACGATTGATATGTCTTATCAGAGTTGACTTTCCAGAGCCTGATAATCCCATAATCACTTGTATTCTTTGTTCAGGAATATCTAAATTAATATTGTTTAGTCCAAGGACATGACTGTGATCATCCAATAGCTCCTGTTTTGACATTCCATTTTTTACAGGATCTATAAAAGACTTACCTCTAGGACCAAAGATTTTATAGAGATTTTCTATTTTAAGTTTCGTTTTACTCATGCTCTTTTCCGTACCGATGAGCCTGAAGTCTTTGTCCGTATCGCTGTGATACCCTATCAAAAATTATTGCCAACGCGACAATTGCTAAACCGTTCATCAAGCCAAGTGTTAAATATTGATTTTGAACAGCTTGCAGAACCGGCATACCTAACCCTTTAACACCAATCATTGAAGCTATAACAACCATTGCAAGCGCCATCATGATAGTTTGGTTTACTCCAGCAAAGATATTTGGTAACGCCAATGGGATTTGAACCGAAAAGAGCTTTTGTCTGTAACTTGAACCAAAAGCATCCGCAGCCTCAAGAATTTCCTTATCCACTAACCTAATGCCTAGATTAGTTAAACGGATTATTGGAGGTATCGCGTACACACAAACAGCAATCAATCCTGGTACTCTTCCAATTCCTAAAAGCATTACCACTGGTAACAAATATACGAAGATTGGAATAGTTTGCATTAAATCTAAAATTGGCGTAATAGCACTTTGCACACGATCATAGCGCGACATTAATATTCCAATTGGGATTCCGACGGCTATGCAAATAAGTGTAGAGACAGATATTAATGAAATAGTTGCCATCATATCTTTCCACATTCCAAAATAACCAATTAACATAAAAGAAACAACAGAGCCTAAAGCCAATTTCCAGCTTCTAGACCCAAGATAGGCAAGCCCCGCAACTATTATGAGTATTATTGGCCATGGAGTAGCTATTAGGAGTTTTTCTAACCACACTAAGAAGAAATAAAGAGGATCAAAGAATGCTTCAATAGCATCTCCATTTGACCTAGACCATTCTCTAAAAGATCCATCAATACCTTTTTTCAAATCTCTTAAGTCTCGTTTGCCTAAGCTTGGAAACTCTGCCAACCAATCCATTAGGGACCCTTTTTTAACAAAATTAAAAAAAAGGTCGCCTCAGTTACCCAAGACGACCTAAATAAAATTATATCTTTAAAGAGATGCCTTAACCTTCTTAGCAACGTCTGCAGACACCCAAGGTGTCCATACATCTTCATATTCGATTAAGAACTCAACAGCTGCATCTGGACCATTAGCTTGGTTATCTTCCATATATACCAACATTTTGTTCATAATTGGACCTGGAAAAATACGTTTCGCAAAATAACCCATAGCATCTGTGCCAGCAGACTCTTTGAAGTTTGTAGTCACAATAGTGTGAACTTCTGACTTAGTCCAAGCCGATGGCTTAGGATCAGCACAGTCTTGTTCAGCTTTTGCAATACAACCATCCCAGTTTTCTGCACCAGCAAAGGGGACACCAAATGGAACAAGCTGCATATTAAATTTTCCGATAGGAGCTGTTGGAGCCCAATAGTACCCAAACCAGTTATCTCCTCTTTGCACAGCTTTTGCCATAGATGCATCAAGACCAGCTTGTGAACCTGGGTCAATTAAGATCCAGCCCTTATCTTCCATTTTAAATGCTCTAAAAAGGTTTATGTTTGAAAGTTGGCAACCCCATCCTGCAGGGCATCCAATGAATTCACCTTTTGAAGGATCCTCTTTTGCCGGGAATAGATCTGGTCTTTCAAGGATATCTAAAACAGTCTTTAGACCTGGGTTCTTTGTGAGCACGTAATCTGGAACCCACCATCCTTCTCCAAGGTCCGTGATTGGCATTTCTCTTGCTGAATGCAATCTTCCTTCATCCATTGCCTTGAAAAGTGGTTCCCTTACCGCGTTTATCCATAATTCGGCAGCAACATCAGGTTGACCCTTTTCATTCATAGACGCAAAAGTCGTAGTAGTTGCACCGGCAACCATTTCGATTTCACAACCATAGCCCTCTTCAAGGATGATTTTATCGACATTTGCCATTAGTGTAGCTGATGGCCAGTTCATATCAGCCATAGAAATTGATCCACATGCCGCGTAGACATTAGTGGCTAAAGCCATAGTGCCAACAACGACAGTTGACATCAAAAATTTATACATATCTCTTTCCTTCCATTTTAGGTCACACGTTAAAGACCAAGATTTGTTTATAGTAAGGCTACCCGTTTCATTAAGCCCTTGTCAATAGCAACAACCTTTTTTGTAGCGAGCTTTACGATTGAGATCCGATTTTCATTCAATTATTGACCTAGTCCTTTAAAAATGCTTGAAAAAACGCCGGTTTGCTGTATGGTAATAAAAGAGGTCGGTCGCTAGCCCTCTATAAAAAAGGCCTGAAAATGTTTACGGAGGCTATAGTGACAGTGTTCAATTACATATTATCCAAGCTTAACAGTAAAAAACCTGTTTATAATGTTGGTCAGAGGCTATATTCAAGAACAAAACGCAATGCCCTCCTCTTGGAAAAGGAAATCTTTGTAAATAAGATAAAGCATTTTCGTGTGAGCATTGAGGGGTCACCGATAAAAAAAGCCGTAATTTTAAGTGAAAGTGCTTTACAAAATGACCAATACAAAGCTCTTGAAAATAAATCTAAGTCAGAAACGCTGCTTTGATTTTCTTTGTCTTTTAAGCTTAATTTACACTTAACGATCAGGGGTCAGCATTATAACATCATCTGTTAGGCCTTCCTTTCTGACATCTACCTTACTTAACTTCCCAGATCCAGTTTTTCTGATACTATCTACAAACCTGATATACTTTGGGACGGCAAACCTAGGTAGCTTATCTTGACAAAAGAGAAGAAATTTATCGTTATCAATTTTATCGCCTTTATTTATAACAATACAAACGAGGACTTCATCTTCACCGCCTGATTTTTCTGTTTTTACCCCTATTGCTGCACTTTCATCTACTTGCGGGTATGAATTAATAACTTGTTCCAATTCAAAGGCAGAAATATTCTCACCTCTACGCCTGATGCAGTCTTTTATCCTGTCAAAATAATGCATCCTTCCCTTTTCATCAAAATGACATGCATCCCCAGTGTGAAACCATAAATTTCGCCAAGATTCCAAAGTTTTCTCTGGCATTTTGTAATAACCTGCAGAAAAGATACCTGGGTGCTTAGGTCTTATAAGAAGCTCTCCAATTTTATTACTGGGTAAAGTTTCATCGTTTTCAGGATTAGCTATTTTGACCTCATATAACTCGCCAATTGGATACCCTGCACAACCGGGAATAGTCTTGTCACTAGAGATTTGCTCATAGAAACTCATTCCACTTTCGGTCATACCAAAACCTTGGAAAAACTTTATATTAAATCGTTTCTCAAATTTATCGGCCCACTCAGCTCCAATAGGTACGGCTCCTATATGCCTCAATGAATGATCTTTATCAAAATCACTCTTAGCAGTATTGAAAATAAATTCAGTCATGACGCCTAGTAGATTTGTTACAGTTGCTTTACAATTAATGTTATCCTGCAACCATCTATTGGGACTAAACCTTTCTACACAGTAAATATTCATACCTGCGTAGAGAGCAGCAAAACATTGAATACTTAACGCATTAATATGGAAAAGTGGCATGCAAATGTAATAGGTATCTTTGGTAGTTAAATGTTGAACCTCCGCACTTATAATTGAATACGAAAAAAAATGCCCATGTGTTAATAAGACCCCCTTAGATGGCCCAGTAGTACCAGACGTATACATTATCGCACAAATTTTATGAATTGAAGCAGTTTTCAGCAGACTTATATCGCTAGCATGACTAGTGAGATCAAAGCATGATTGAAAGGTGATAACCGCTTCTGAATGGAGAGCCATAGGTACTAATTTTTTATCAAAAGATTTAGTTACAATTGTCCCTTTAAGTTCGTTTTCTTGTGGTTTTATATCTTTAAAAAAATCTAGCAACATATTGTCAATTATTACTATTTTAGGCTCAGAATTAAGAAACTGGTGCTCTAAGAATTGCCCTCTTAATTCTGTATTTATCGGAACAAAAATAGCTCCAATCTTCATTACAGCAAATAGAGAAATAAGAAATTCTGGACTATTTTTTAGAAAACAAAAGACATTTTCATCTTCTTGAAGTCCGATATCTAAAAGTTTATAAGCAAATTTATCTGACTGCTCATCAAGCAATTTAAACGAGAGAGAAGTGCCGGAGTCAAATCTAATGAATTCTTTGTCCCCATATTCAGACGCTCTGATTTTTAACAACTTTAAAATATTCCAGTTGGATTTCTCTGCAAAAACACCTCGTTCTTTCATAATAAAACTCCATACTATAAAATAGCGTTAAATTATTATTTTATTAATTTGTCGGTGTTAGAATACAATGCATTATACACCACAGCAAAGCAAATTAAAGATCCTCCTAGAATAGTATTGAGTAAAACCTCTTCCCCAATAAAAATCCATACCCAAACCGGACCCAAAAATACCTCTCCAAGCATTAGTATGGTTAGTTGCGTTGCAGGCACAAATTTTGAGCCTAGAGTATATAAAACAAGGCCACCACCTACCTGGAAGACACCTAAAATGAAAATAATGAAGAAGTCTTTGCTGATAAGCTGAAAACTATAATTTGAAAACAATATAATTAAGAAAGCAACAGAGGATGCGATGATCCCTGAAGCAAAAACAGATGGTAACATTTGCATATGTTTGTTTAGTCTTAGATTGATAGTAAAAAAAGAAAAGCCCATAGCTGAAATAATAGCGGATAAGTTTCCTTTCCAATCACCGCCACCAAAATCACCCCAAATCATTATAAAGACGCCCGTAAAAGCAATGGCAATGGACAGTAATGTTTTGATTGATATTGTTTCTTTTAGAAATATTGGTGACAAAATAGCTGTAAATATTGGGGCGCAAGCAAATAATAGGAGAGCATTTGCTGCTGATGTTGTTAATAAAGCGTAAATTCCTCCTATATATGCAAAAAATAGCGCAGTACCACCAGACAAATAAGACATCCAGTTTCTTAAAAGAAGAAAAAAGTTAAACCTGAAAAAAAAATGGAGCAAAAACCCAATAAAAATTGAAATGAAAATTGAACGATAAAATAATATTTCAAACGCATTGGCCTCCTCAATGCTCTTGATACTTAATCCTATAGTGGACCAAAGTATTCCTGCGGTAACAGCTAAAAGAATACCAAAGCTCTTATCTGTCATAGTCTTCTAAAATTTGCAATATTCTCATTAATCTTTTCTCAAATAGACAAAGAATCTCTAATAGCTTTAAGTAATAAAGTAAACATGTTAATCTTTCCGTAGGGGGAATTGAAATGGCAGGAAAAGAATTTTTAAAGTCGATTGAAAGCAACTTCAAGCAAGCTATAAAATTTTTAAACATTAATAAATCAGAGACTGCTTTAACTGACGATCTTGCAGAACAAATTATGCAAGCAAATTCAACTTATTTAGTAAGATTTGGCGTTAGATTAAGAAATAAAGTTTATACATTTCAAGGATATAGATCAGTACACTCTGATCACTTTGAACCTGTTAAAGGTGGTATCAGATACGATTTAGATGTAAATCAAGAAGAAGTTGAAGCTTTAGCAGCTCTTATGACTTATAAGTGTTCGCTTGTTGAGGTGCCTTTCGGGGGATCAAAAGGAGGCCTAATCATTGATCCAAAAGAATGGAGTGCCGAAGAGCTAGAAAAAATTACCCGACGGTTTACTCAAGAACTGGCTAAAAGAGATTTAATTCATCCGTCACAGAATGTACCAGCACCTGATGTGGGCACAGGGGAACGAGAAATGGCCTGGATGGCAGACGAATATAGGAGGTTGTACCCTACCGATTTAAATGCATGGGCCTGCGTTACTGGAAAACCTGTAAGCAAAGGAGGGATTGCTGGCAGAACTGAAGCTACTGGGCGTGGCGTAAAATACGCACTAAACGCATTCTTTGACAGTAAAATTGATTTAGAAAAAACAGGACTCTCACCGGGATTAAGTGGAAAACGAGTAATAGTACAGGGTCTGGGTAATGTTGGTTATCATGCCGCACTATTTTTATCTATGGACGATGGTGCAAAAATAACTCATGTTTTGGAGCGGGGTGGTGCGATAATAAATGAGCAAGGGATCGATATCCAGAGATTACGAGACCATATAATAAAAAATGGCTCAATAAAAGGCTATCCGGGGTTTACCGATAAAGGGTCAGAGCTTCTGGAAGCTGATGCCGATATCCTGATTCCTGCAGCAATGGAGTTGGTAATAACTGAAGAAAATGCTGCAAGAATTAAGGCTCCTCTAATCGTTGAAGCAGCAAATGGACCAATTTCGTCCATTGCTGACAAGATATTAAATAAAAATAGTAAAATCATTATTCCTGATTTATATGCTAATGCTGGTGGAGTTACAGTTAGCTACTTCGAATGGATCAAAAATTTAAGCAGAATAAGATTTGGTAGACTACAAAAACGTGCTCAAGAAAACCAACTGTCTTCTTTAATCAGTGGAATTGAATCTATGACTAAAGAAAAATTTTCTGACGAGTTTAAAAAAGAGATTGTTAAAGGCGACTCAGAGCTTGATTTAGTAAGATCAGGACTAGAAGATACCATGCGAACTACGTATGATGTAATAAGCGCTCGTTGGAACTCAGATAAAAATATTCCTGACTTGCGTACTGCTGCTATGATGGTTTCGATAAGTAGAGTAGCCAGCACCTATTCAACTTTAGGCATTTGAGAGATTATAAATATGTATGCAATCTAATCGTTTACATTCTACTTTCTCTGATGTCAGAAATAATAAGTTCAAGCTCCTCTAAAGGCACAAAGCCCGGGAAAAATTTACCCTCTATTATAAATAGAGGTGTGCCAGAAAAACCTATTCGTCTTGCTAGTGCGGTAGATTTTGCTATGTGGTTTATTACGAATTCACTTTCCATATCTTTTTTCAAGCTAGCGATATCAATTTTTAAATTTTTTGCTATTTCAAAAATTTTAGTCTCAGTTAGACTACCTTCCTTCATAAGCCGCCAATGATATTCTTTGTACTTGCCTTGTGCGATTGATGCTAAAGCCGCTTTTGCGGCAATAACACTATTATTGTTTAAAATAGGCCACTCGCGTGGAATAAACTTTATGTTCTCATCAGCTTTAATTAAATTTTGAAGATCTGTTGCGGCCGTTTTGCAATACGGACAGTTATAATCAAAGAATTCAACAATCGTAATATCTCCGGTTGGATTACCAATAACAACTGTATCTTCAGTATTGGTTAGTTCTGAACTATATTCTCTTATAAGATTTGAAACATTATCATTCCTTTGCTGTTCTTCCCTAGCTTGAAGGATTCTAGAGGCCTCTCTCAGTATTTCAGGATTTTCTAGCAAAGCTTCCAGTGCTAACTGTTTTATTGTTGCCATCTCACTTTCTGAAAAATCGTCACTGTTTTTTTCTTGAGCTAACAAAGGCAAGCTTGTGAAAAATTTAACTACGAAGAGGATTGTAAACGAGATAGCTTTTAGTTTTCCAAATATCAAGAACTTAGACCTCCAATTTTATGAAATAATTGCCGATATGCCTCCTGTCCCTTATAGAAGCTTGATAAACGAAAAAATTCGTTCGGTGCGTGCCAGTTTTCATCGTCTAGCTGAAAAGCAAACATAGTAGCGTGTATTCCAAGATATTTGTAGAACGCGGAAAGAATAGGTATCGACCCCCCTACTCTAATCATATACGGTTCTTTACCATAAACATTTTTGAGCACATCTCTTGCAACTTCTGTTGACCTATGGTTTTCTGGTATCAATAGTGGGTCACCTTCATCTTGCAATGGAATGACCTTTCCAGTTACTCCTCTAGGTAAAAATTTTTCAACGTGCTTTTCTATCTTTTTTAAAATTTCCTTCGGTTTTTGATTGGCAACCAATCTACAAGTTATTTTTACGTTTGCCTTAGCGGGTAAAACTGTTTTCGTACCTACGCCTTGATACCCACCCCATATGCCGTTTATGTCCAATGTAGGACGCGCACCTATTCTTTCCGGCGCAGTATATCCAACTTCGCCATCTAAACCTACGGATCCTGTTAATTTCAAGTACTCTTTTTCATTAAATGGAACTCGAGCAATCTCAGCTTTATCTTTATCATTTAGAGGCACGACCTCGTCATAAAAACCATCTATCGTGATCTCGCCGTCAGAATTTTTCATAGAAGAAAGTAATTGTGTAATTGCCATAATGGGATTGGCGATTGCTGCTCCAAATAATCCTGAATGCTTATCGGTTTCTGGACCAACAACCTCGATATCAAAACCTAATATGCCCTTAAATCCAACTGCTAGATTTGGCTCATCTTCAGAAAATTGCCCGCCATCAGCAGAAAAAATCATATCGCACTTTAATTTATCTACATTGCTTGATACAAACTCAGGCATTTTAGGCGACGCAATTTCTTCTTCTCCTTCAAAGAGGAATTTTATATTAAAGGGAAAGGACCCACTGCTTTTATAAATGGCCTCAAAAACTATAATAGGTATAAACATAGATCCCTTATCATCTGAGGCTCCTCTTGCGAAAATCTTTTCATCTTTTATTGTTGGTACAAACGGGTCATGATCCCATAATTCAACTGGATCTACGGGTTGCACATCAAAATGGCCATATATTAGTACTGTTGGCTTCCCATTTCCTGCATGCATCCAGTCACCATATACAGCTGGCTGGCCTCCTGTCTCCATGACCTCTGCATTTTCAATACCTGCTTCAGACAATCTTTCCTTTAACCAGACAGCAGCCCTTTGAACGTCTTTAGCATGTTCTGGCAAAGCAGCTATCGAAGGTATTGAAACAAAATCCAATAACTCTTTATTAAATTTTTCTCTATTATTTAAGAGAAATTTTTGATCATTTTCCATTTCTTAAGCAACCCTCTTACTATTAATCCTCGATAAGTGAATATTTTATATTTACAAATATATTTGAAGTAACCCTAACACTCCATTAGTATTTAATTATAATAAAAACTAACCGCATGTTTAGCCTCAGCAAAAAATAACCATCTTGAAAAATAAATTCCTACAAGGTGAAAGACAAGCATAAAAACGCTAACGCTAAAATTACCTGGAAAGATTAAAGTTAATGACATTGGAAAAACAAATGCCGCAAAGAAAGAGATATATCTTATTTTTATTGCATGTTTCCTAGCAACTTTGTAAACCATCTCATTAAGCAAATAGTTTCTATTAGTATGAGCAAAATCAAAAGCTCTGATATTTTCATTTTTACTAAATCCCAGAGCAGTACCAATAGTTGTTTCTTTATACATAAAACTTTGGTCAGCAATATACCAAAACCAGACTTGAAGAACCCCAAAAATTAGTAGCAAAACTAAGCTAGCGTAATCCATTAATAGAATTGAGCCACCAGCCAAAGCTGCAAAAATAAAAAGAGCAGGCGTTAATATATTATTCCAAGATGGAACGGTTTTTAACTGTGCATAAATCATGGAAGTAGTAAAAATAGTAAATAAGGATAAAAGAAATAACACTATGCCAACCTCATTGATATATCGATTTTGAATAAAAACCCAACCAATGTTTCCTACAACAATTGATAGGCAGAAGATCGAGGAAATTGCCTCTCGACTGAGCCAGCTAGTTTGCCATTGAGACATGGATTTGATTGCATTTTTTTTGTTTGCAAGATGAAAAAAAGAGGAGATTAATCCAACGGTTGAAAAAATAAGCCCTATTAAAGAAAAAATAATAATATTAACTGCGCTGATCTGACTCAAAAATTGCAGCAGCCCGACAATTGAAATCAGCCCAAAACCAAAACCAGAAAGAACAGTAAAAAGAATTATTGATGGAGCAGGATGCATCAGAACTTACTAAGAGCTCTATCTACCCAACCAAGTAGTCCTGTAGCATCTGTTTCCTCCTCACCAACTGACCCAACAGACCCAACGGAGTCCTTAGACTTTATTCTAGGAAGTAGATATTTATTAACTGGTTTTGTTTGCATTTCAGGCATAAGATCAATCCCACCTCTCTCTTTGACCTTTTTTGAAACATCTGAGTTAGGGTCATTGAAATCGCCAAATGCTCTTGCGCCAGTGGGACAACTCTTTACACACACAGGCACTCTGTCCTCTGGTGGAAGCTCTTCACTATAAATTCTATCAATACACAAAGTACACTTTTTCATCACACCGCTTACTAAATCTAACTCTCGAGCGCCATAGGGACATGCCCAAGCACAAAGCCCACAGCCCATACAATCATCTTCATTAACAAGAACTATCCCATCTTCTTCTCTCTTATAACTTGCTCCTGTCGGGCAAACAGTCACACAAGGTGCATCTTCACAATGAAGGCAAGATCTTGGAAAATAAAAGGTCTCAGTTTCATTCGTACAGCTGTTTTCTCTCTCATATGAATGAACTCGATTTAAAAAAGTTCCAACTGGATCCTTCTGATGGGAGTTTATGTCACTTAACTGTTTTTCACTTCCCGATGAATTCCATTCCTTACAACTCACTACACATCCGTGACATCCGACACAAGTGTCAAGATCAATTAAAAGCCCTAGTTTTTTATCTTCGCATTTAGGTAATTTTGTCAATTCTTGCTCATTTCTTTTTATCTACCCCAACATTTACAGGAGAGCCCAATACTGGAAACTGTGGGAGAGATACCTTGGTGGGGTTGTCGACTTTTTCAATATTAACCAATAGGTCATACCATGCAGCTTGTCCAGTAATAGGATCAGAATTACTATATCTGTAGCCGCTATCATTTTCGGGCAGGAGATCAGAAATAAGGTGATTTATTATAAAACCTTCATTAGCCTCCTCCACATTTTCATCTAAAGCCCAAGATCCTTTTCTTTTGCCGATTGCATTCCATGTCCATACCGTATTTTCGTTTTGGCTCTTCATAAGCGCAACCGGAACAACTATTGATGAATTTTCTGACGTCAATCTTGCCCAGTCTCCATCTTTGAAATTCTTTTCTTTCCAAATACCTTCAGACACAAATAATTTATTGGAACCATGAATTTGTCTCAACCAAACATTCTGACTGCCCCAACTATGATACATTGCTGCAGGTCTCTGTGTAATTGCATGTATTGGATATTTTTTGACTTTATTTGGATCATGATTTGACCACCAAATTGGTAACGGATCCATTTTTTCTTCAATTCTTTTATACAAATGCTTCTTAGGTTTCAAATTATCTGGCAATTGGTGGTAATTTTGCAACTTTGCTAGTGGTTCTAAATAGATTTGAAAGACAAAAGGCTCTTCTTTATCGTAGAAACCCATTTCAACAGCCCACTTTTGATACGCTTTATTCCATGGTTTATAATATTGGGCTTCCTCGGGGATTTTTTCACTCCAAAATCCTCCATTCTTTATATAATTCTCAATTTGATTTAAGCTAACGTCTCCTCTGCCACAATCTGTATTAGTCTCACCTCTAAATCCTGCTAAGGGCCCAATGCCTGGGCGTCTCTGATGCTTCTGCATGTAATCAGCGTAATCTTCATATAATGGCCGCTTGTCGCTGTCTACCATTCCTGGTAACTCCAGCATAACGCCAAGTTGTAGCAAAACATCTTGAAAGCTTCTCACATCTCTATTTGGCTTAACAACTGGCCAGCGTATTGCATCACTAACTTGATCGGGCTCACCTATAGGCCGATCCAATAAAGATATGCAATCATATCTTTCTAAATAGGTTGTATCCGGCAAAATGAGATCAGCATAGGCAACAGTCTCCGAGTAATAGCTATCAGAGTATATTATCCTAGGAATTCTATACTCGCCTGTGTCAGCGTCTCGTGCTGTTAACTTCTTAATTGTTTCCTCAGTATTCATAGAGGAATTCCATGCCATATTGGCCATGTAAAGAAACAATGTATCTATTTTATATGGATCTCCACTGTGACAGTTAGCTATTACAGTATGCATTAATCCATGTGAAGACATAGGGTTTTCCCATGTAAAACCTTTATCAATTCTTGCTGGTTTACCATCCTCAGTATAAGCTAAATCTTCGGGTCCACCTATATATCCAAGATGAGGTCCATCTAATTCACTATCAGGACTAAATTTAAAATGTGGCCTAGGGTGCGCATCAAACGGCTTTGGATAAGGTGGCTTATACCGAAATCCACCCGGAACATCAACGCTACCAATTAAAATTTGAAGCAAGTGTATAGCTCGGCAAGTTTGAAATCCATTAGAGTGCGCTGAAATACCTCTCATCGCATGGAAACTAACCGGCCTGCCGGTGAAACCCGACCTTTTTTCTCCCCTAAAGTCTACCCAACTTTGATCGATGTATATTGACTTGTTAAACGCGGTTGTAGCTATATCATTGGCCAAGCTTAATATTTGTTCTTCCTTCAATCCGCACTGCGGTGCAACCAATTTTGGAGAATATGAATTGTCCAAATATTTTTCAGTTAACAAAGTAAATACAGTCTTAAAGGAACCATCTTTATTTGAATAAGACTTAGTCAAAGACGGCTTCACACCCTTATCTGAAAATTTCTTCAAATTACCAGAAATATGATCAATTATAAGAGGAGAGCCGTCTTTATCTCTTAAAAATAACCCCTTGCTCTTATTAGTTGATGTAACACTCACAAGGAATGGCGAATTTGTAAAACTTTGCAAATAATCTAAGTCAATTTTTTTCTTTTTAAGCAGTGTATGCACAAGCGAAAGAACCAAGAGACCGTCGGTTCCTGGCCGTATGCCTACCCATTGATCTGCAACTGAATTATAGCCAGTCCTAACTGGATTAATTGCGATAACTTTTGCACCTCTATTTTTTAACTTTCCTAATCCTCTTTTAATAGGATTACTGTCATGATCCTCTGCCACACCGAAAAGAAGCATCAGCTCCGTTTTGTCCCAATCAGGAGAACCAAATTCCCAAAATGAACCTCCCATAGTATAAATACCTGCAGCAGCCATATTTACAGAGCAAAAGCCGCCATGGGCCGCGTAGTTGGGGGTACCAAACTTTTGCGCCCACCAGCCAGTAAATGACTGAGATTGATCTCGACCAGTAAAAAAGACAAGTTTTTCTGGTGATTTTTTACGAATGGGAATTAACCACTCAACCGCAATCTTAAGAGCCTCGTCCCAAGATATTTCTTTAAACTTCCCCTCTCCACGCTTACCAACTCTACGTAGTGGCTTTTTTAGTCTAGAGGCTGCTTTATGCTGAAAAATACCAGAAGCGCCTTTTGCACATAAAACACCCCTATTTACTGGGTGATCTCTATTACCTTCTATATGAACAACTTCATTGTCTTTTATATGCACATCAATGCCGCAGCGACATGCACACATATAACAAGTCGTTTTAGAAACCTTCCCAAGGCTCTCAGTAGCGTCAACTTCTTTATCCATATTTTTCTTTTAGATTAATCTTCAGTATTTAATTCTATTAATTTTTGGTCTTCATCAACCATTTCGCCTTCAACTACAAAAATAGAGGCAACCGTACCAGTAACATGTGAAACAACGGGGATTTCCATTTTCATAGATTCAATAACTATCACGTCTTGACCAGTTTCTATAACATCTCCAACTTTACAATCAATTTTCCAAATCGATCCTGATATTTCTGACAAAAGAATAACTCTTCCCACAGTGTTCCCTTCAATAAATGAATTACAAAATAACGTAATTAAAAAATATTTAAAAGATTTAAAAAAAATATTAACATAAAAATTCTATAGGGAGAGTCAAATGCAGGCACCTTCTTTTCAAAAAAAAATAAATCCTGGCAAAGCTCCAGAAAAAATAAGTGTTTTTTCAGAACCAACAGAACTAGCTCTAAAAGAATGGAATAATAAAGGCTTACAATTGCCAGACGTATCTATAATTAATTCATATAGAAAGGAACAAGTCATAGCGCAATTAAAAAAGAACAAAGTCGATGCCATTTTGCTTTTTGACCCGTTAAATATTAGGTACGCAACTGGCACATCTAATATGCTTTTGTGGAATACACATAATCCTTTTAGATCCTGCTTAGTTTTTGATGACGGCCACTGCATTCTTTGGGATTACCAAGAAAGCACGCATTATATAGAATCCAATTATCTATACATTGATGAAGTTAGAACTGGTGCGTCTATGTTTTATTTTGCAAAAGGAGATAATGTGAAGTCTGCCGCTGAAAACTTTTCTCATCAAGTTAGTCAAGCCTTCAAAAAAAAAAGAAAAAATAAAAAGAAATTGGCGATAGATAAAATAATGCTCGATGGGTTTAAAAGTCTAGAAAGTAGAGACTTTAAAATCGAAAATGGAGAAAAAATAATGGAGCATGCGCGATCGATAAAATCTACTGAAGAGATAAAAGCTATGAGATGCTCTATTTCGGCGTGCGAAACCTCAATACATGTTATGGAGAAAGAAACAAAGCCAGGAATGACTGAAAATGATATCTGGTCAATTCTTCATTCAGAAAACATTAAAAGAGGTGGAGAGTGGATTGAAACTCGCTTACTCTCGTCCGGCACCAAAACAAACCCCTGGTTCCAGGAATGTGGCTCTAGAATGCTTCAGAAAAATGAAATAGTGGCTTTTGATACTGATCTAGTTGGTTGTTACTCGATGTGTACTGATATTTCTAGAACATGGTGGATCGGAGACCAAGAGCCAACAATGGAAATGAAACAAGATTATCAAATAGCATTGGAACATATCCAAAAGAATGCTGAACTTGTTGCTCCTGGTGTCCCCTTTAAAGATTTAACATTTAAAGGACATCAACTTGATGATATGTATAAAAAACAACAATACAGCTGCAGGTTTCACGGTGTTGGGCTGTGCGACGAGTTTCCTCTGATAACATACCCAGAGGACTATGAAGAGGGTGCATTTGATTATGTCCTTCAGCCAGGAATGACATTATGTGTAGAGGCATTAATCAGCCGTGAAAACGGCGAATTTTCAATTAAGCTTGAAGATCAATTACTTGTAACAGACAGTGGATTTGAAAATCTTACCTCTTATCCATTCGATGAAAGGTTTCTAAACTAATCCGCTTTAAATTTTACCTTCTGTTAAAAACACAAGAGCGAACGAGTCCTTATTTATCTCGAAAAGTTGGTTTTCTGTGGCATATATCAAGGCGGCAATGCCTGCACCCCCAGAAGGGCTAGTTGTTATTCCAAAATCATTTATGAAAATAAGTTTTTTCTCGACATAATCATCTTCCAAGTGCATGAAATAATTAGCTGTCTTTGAAAGCGAATAAAAAGCTGACCAGGATGGCTCTTTACAATCTAAACGCCCCATTGTTGACACTTGGCCTTCGGCAACACTTGGTTTTTCATTTTGTAAAGACAAAAACAACGTTTTTGCTTGACTAGGCTCGACTACAATTATCTGGGCATCTTGCCTTAAAAACTTTCGAAGGGATAACGCAATGGCGGCCGCAAATCCACCAACTCCTGCCTGCAAAAAAACATGTGTTATTTGATTTAAGTTATATGATGTTAGTTGTTTGCGAACCTCTTCACCTATAATCATGTATCCTTCCATAACATCAACGCCCGACTGGCAAGTTTCCCAAGTTGAATCAGATAATAAAACATAATTATTATTACGTGCATATTTTTCGGCCTCAATCATACTTGCCTCGTAGTTATCCCCTTTAAACTTAACATCTGCACCTATGTTTTTAAGTCGATCTGCAAAAGCTTTTGGTACGTTTTTTGAAAGAAAAATAATCGCATTTGCACCAAATAATTTAGCTCCTACTGACATTGAAATACCATGGTTCCCGGCACTTGCTGTCACAAAAGTAACACCTCTCAACATATTTCTTAGATTTTCTAATGAAACTTCGACTTTTGCGCCCAAGCGTGAATAAGCCATCTTTGCTATAGCATATGTTGCGCCTGTTGCTTTAAAGCTACCTAAGTTAAACCTTTTTCTTTCATCTTTTATAAGGACAGATTTTAAACCTAAATTTTCTGCAAATGTCTTTTGGTCATAGAAGTCTGTCGGCATGTACTCTGGGCAGAAATCTAAAAGCTTTAACAAAATATCTGTACTGTCATTCAAATCTTTTACATTGGAGGGCTTCTTTAAACCAATAGGAAAAAAAGGATTAGATATATAGTTCACTTATTATTCTCTAAAAACTGCAAAAATATAGATCCCACTTCATTTGGCTGCTCAACACACGGCAGATGTCCAGCTGTTTTTATAACTTTAAAAATACTACCTCTAATTAAACTCGCAGCATTTTGAACAAGATTAATCGGAGTAGAGCCGTCTTCCTCACCTACTATTACTAAAGTAGGCATGTTAATTATTTTTGCCTGTTCAGTTAGATCGCAGCGGGAAATAGCTTCACAACATCCAATATAACCAGATTTTGTTGTCCTTGTGAGCATTGATCTCCACATTTGTAATTCATCAGTACTATATTTTAAAAAAGAAGTAGAAAACCATCGCGCCAAAATATCATCTGAAATTGCTTCTATCCCTCCTTCTTTGACACGCTTTATTCTTTCGGTCCACATCTCCTTTGAACCAATTTTTGGTGCTGTATCACATAAGATTAATTTATTACAAATGTTTGGTCTTTGCTTAATGAATTCGAGGGCAATCAAGCCCCCTATTGATAGTCCCACCAGACAAATATTTTTAAGATTTAGATAATCAACTAAATTACTCACATCTTTTGCAAGGCTCTCAATAGAAATGTCGTTTTTAAAATTCGTTGACAATCCATGACCTCTTTTATCTATTCTGACAGTTCTAAAACGTTCTCCTAAAACACATAATAGTTTATCCCATACCCTTAAATCAGTCCCTAAAGAATTTAGAAAAACAATTGCGAAATCATCCTTGGGGCCCCTATCATCGAAATGAATATTTTCTAATCCTGATTTTAAACTTTGCACCTTTATTAAATTCTCCTATAAATTAATTACATGTTAGAATATTAAATATAAATTTTTTAATCAATTTTATATTCCTCAAAAAAAAGGATATCGATATGACTAAGATGACCACTGAAGAAGCCTTTGTAAAAGTATTACAGAAACATGGAATCGCTCATGCATTTGGAATTATTGGCTCTGCTATGATGCCAATTTCCGATTTATTTCCTTCAGCTGGTATTCAATTCTGGGATGCTGCTCATGAAGGTAACGCTGGAATGATGGCTGATGGTTACACAAGAGCAACCGGAGAAATGTCTATGATGGTAGCGCAAAACGGACCAGGTATCACAAACTTTGTTACCCCGGTAAAGACAGCTTATTGGAACCACACCCCTCTTCTTTTGGTAACTCCTCAGGCTGCTAATAAAACAATAGGTCAAGGAGGTTTTCAAGAAGTTGAGCAAATGGCGCTATTCAAAGACATGGTGGCATATCAAGAAGAAGTAAGAGATCCTCAAAGAATAGCTGAGACGTTGAATAGAGTTATATCTAGAGCAAAAAAAGCATCTGCTCCTGCTCAAATAAATATTCCTAGGGATTTTTGGAACAAGGAAGTTGATATAGATATTCCGGAGTTAATTGAATTTGAATTACCTGATGGGGGCGAGGACACTATAAAAACAGCTACTAACCTGCTTATAAATGCAAATTTTCCTGTAATCCTTAATGGAGCTGGAGTTGTATTAAGCGATGCAATAAATGACACTATACAATTAGCAGAAAGGTTACACGCACCGGTATGTACCGGTTACCAACATAATGATGCTTTTCCAGGCTCACATCCGTTTCATTGTGGTCCTCTTGGATATAATGGATCGAAGGCTGCTATGGAAATAATAAAGAAAGCTGATGTTGTTTTGGCCGTTGGAACGCGTCTTAACCCTTTTTCAACTTTACCTGGTTACGGCATCGACTATTGGCCAGAGAAGGCAAAAATAATCCAAATAGACTTAAACAGTGATCGTATAGGATTAACAAAAAAAGTGTCTTTGGGTATTGTTGGTGATGCTAAGAAGGTAATTAAGAAAATTCTCACTTTTACGCCTGAAATAGCGATAGATGATAAAGTTAAAGAACGTACTGATTATATTTCGCAAACTAAGTCAAAGTGGGCTCAGGAACTAAGTTCTTTAGATCACGAAGAGGACGACCCAGGAACAACTTGGAATGAAAGAGCAAGGAAGAGAGAACCCGAAAAAATGTCGCCTCGAATGGCTTGGAGAGCTATTCAATCAGCATTGCCTAAAGATGCTATTATCTCATCAGACATCGGGAATAATTGTGCAATAGGTAATGCATATCCTACTTTTGAAAAAGGAAGAAAATATCTAGCCCCGGGTTTATTTGGGCCGTGCGGATATGGGTTGCCTTCAATCGTAGGCGCAAAAATTGGAGTGCCAAGTGTTCCTGTAGTTGGATTTGCGGGAGATGGCGCATTCGGAATTTCGGTAAATGAAATGACTTCTATTGGTAGGTCTGAATGGCCTGCTATAACTATGATTATCTTTAGAAATTATCAATGGGGAGCTGAAAAAAGAAACACTACGCTTTGGTTTAAAGACAATTTTGTAGGCACGGAATTAGACACCAAGGTATCTTACGCAAAAATGGCAGATGCTTGTGGCTTCATTGGAACAACTGCTAACTCTATGGAAGAGTTAACATCTATTTTAAAAGAAGCCATTAACCAACAAATGGAAAACAATAAAACTACATTCATTGAAGTGATGCTAAATCAAGAACTTGGAGAACCTTTTAGAAGGGATGCTATGAAAGCCCCTGTTCCTGTTGCTGGAATATCAAAGGGCGATATGAAAGCCGTTGGCTAGTTAATAGGATTAGAAAATTGAGCCCAAGCTCTTTCATATTAGATCAATCAAAAGTATTTGCTCCAAAAAGCTTGCTAAAAATGGCAAAAAATAGGGCAAAAGTAGCTAAAGTAGTCATCGCATTTTCTCATAGCAAGTCCGCTATTTCAGGGGCAAAACAAGCTTTTGATTTAAATTTGATTGAACCAATCTTTGTAGGCCCTAAAGATCAAATTGAAAAACAGGCTAGAGGTTTAAGCTGGGATATATCTTGTTACAGAATAATAAATGAAACTGAAGAAGAAAAAGCTGGGGATATCAGTGCCCTTTTATGTGGGAACGGTGAAGCAGATATCCTTATGAAGGGGGATTTGCATTCAGATACTTTCATGAGATCTGTAATTGCGAAAAAAAATAATCTGAGAACAAAACACAAGATTGTTCATCAATTTTATATAACTAATGACGATATGAATACAGGAATTATGGTCTCAGATGCAGCAGTAAACATCAAACCTAGTGAGAAAACTCTAAAAACAGTTATTGAAACAATGGTTAAAAGTTTGAAAACACTGGGTATAAAGACCCCAAAAATTGCATTTTTATCTGCTAGTGAGATTGTTATGGAAAATATGGAGTCAACTATAATTGCTCATAACTTGAAGGAATGGGCCACAGAAAATATTAAAGACGCATTATTTTCTGGCCCTCTAGCTCTTGACCTTATAATTAGTAGAGATGCAGCAATTAAAAAAGGATTGGGGAATGACCCTGTTGCGGGCCAATCGAATGGGATAGTAGTACCAGAAATTGTATCCGGTAATACTCTTTACAAATCACTTGTATACTTTGCTGGAGGGTGCGCGGCAGGCATCGTTCTAGGAGCAAAAGTACCTGTTCTACTTACAAGTCGAGCAGATCCACCGGAAGCAAGGCTTGCGTCTATAGCACTAGCCAGTATTTTGAGTGATGACACGGCCTAACTTGGCTAAACATAATGAATAGATAAGCCAAGATCTTTAATCTCTTTTTCAAAATGCTTTCCGGAAATCACGGATTTCTTAGGTTCACAAGTCAAATATTTGTTTGAAACTTCTACAAGCCTTTCAACTGAACAATTAATAACACGGCTCCTGAAAATTTTTCTTTTGGATTGGTCTATTCCTCTTATATTTTGATTAAAATCCGCTCTTGCCTCACCAGCGGGTGAACCAGGTTTGTCAATCGAAGAAATAACACCCAATATTCCTTCTTCTAACTTTTCTGAGGTTATAGATTTTAATGACCATTCAATAGATTCATTGAATGCGTTAAAAGTCTCTTTGCAATTTGGGTCTCGATATGAAAAAAATCTAAAAGAACGAGATGCTGAATCCTGCTGAGCACCTGAACCGTAAGCTCCTCCCTTTTCCCTTATTGCAGAGTGAAGAAATCCATTTCGTAAAACAGCTCCTAAGACAGTAAGTATCGGTGCATCAGGATGATCATAACCGACTGTGGGAAATGCCTGCGCACAAAAATTTACATCCGATCCAGTAATCCACGCAATTTCCTCAGATTGCAAGTCTATTCCATTTAGAGCGTCTAAGGTTTCTAACCCGGTTTTGGTTGTAGTTTCCTTATCAAAATTTTGATTACTTGCACTTATAACCACCTCTATTTTAGAAGCAGGATTAATGAAACTGTTTAACTTTGAAAATGACTCGAGTAACACTTCCATTTTTATTTTTCCATTTGAGTCTCTTAGCGTTTTGAGATTATGTATAGACGACACGCCGCCGACAAATTCTGACACAGCACCAAACTTTGAGATTTGAGCCGACGCACCATTCATTGCTAGCATGTGGCCACTCTGAGTAATTGATTTTTCTTTTCCAGCAATTTCGAATTGTGTAAGTTCTTCCAATCTTTTTATTTCATCTAGTCGAAATCCATAAATAGTATCGTTCATTAAACTCTCAAGCTTTGAAAAGTTTTTTTTAAGAGCACTACCATGCAACCCAGCACTAAGGAGGAATTTATTACCTGAACTATCCGGAAGAACATTGAAACTTAATCCTATTCCACCAGTACTTAGTGACTGTTCTTTTTGAATTTTCTCATAATCTTTCTCTCCTACGCCTACACTTGTCACAACATCTGAGAAAAAATTACTATATTTAAGATCATCCAAATTTGCTGACTCTAAGGAGAACACTTTTGTAGTGTAATCTATCCCATTCGTTCCAGCATGGTAAAAATATTTGATCTTATCGCCATCTTCTTGTTTACAGCCAGTGGTATAAAATCTCTCTTTCTCAATATCATTAACCGTTACACAGGGAAGCAAATTAGGATCGTCTTTTGAGTTCTGCCTTGTTTCTAATTTTTTCGTAAGATCACGGATATTATCTTTCTGTGAACTTGATAAGGAACTATTTTTTTCAGAGAGTAGCTTATCAAGCTTCTCCATCTTATTTTTATCGTAATCAATATTTGGAATCAATTGAAAGGTAACCCTGTGTTTATTTTTAATAAAGAATTTTTCAACAAGCCTCTCTAAATGATTAGGTTCTTCCAATCTTTTCTTCAATTTTGAAAGAGCTCCTTCAAGATCAAGAACCTCTAATGGATCAGAGTCATGCAAAATTGAAGGCATTGTCCCGAGCAAAAGTTGTAAACCATATGGCATGCCACCTGATATCTCCCTTTGTGATATTTCGATTTGATGTAAGGAAGCCTCTATCAAATCTTTTTCAACACCATTAAGAACAAGATCCCTGAAGACACTTAAGACTAACTCCTCAACATCTTTCTCTTTTCCCTTTTCAACTCCCTCTAAACCGGCTACGAAAGCCATTTGTTTCTGTTCCGTTTCCATAAAGGTTACGGGAGATGGCGCTTTTCCTAAATCAGTGCTCTCAAGAGCTTTTCTCAGGGGTGAAGAAGAATTATCAAGCAAAATGTTTTCTAACAAACATGCCTCTAAATGATCAACAGGATCTTTAGTAGAGTCTAGCAGCCAGGCGACCACTACATGATGATTGTTTTCGTCGTCAGGAAGTGGGTTGTAATATGAATGACTATATTGTTCTTCTTCGAAGGCAGGCTCTGGATTTACCCTAAGATTATCAAGTTTTGGAGTAAACTTTTTTAACACTGAGCCTTCAATTTCTTGCTGCAGTTCATTTGCATCAATATTTCCATAAGAAAAAAACACAGCATTTGAAGGATGATAATACTTTTTGTGAAAGTTTTTTAGATCTGCGTAAGTCAGATCAGGAATGAAATCAGGATCTCCACCAGAATTAAACCCATAAGTAGTTGTGGGATATAGTGACTTCGAAACCCCATGCCATAATTGTCGTGGAACAGAACTCATAGCACCTTTCATCTCGTTATATACAACACCTTTAAGGGCAAGCTTTTCTTTATCGCCATCTTTAATTAATTCAAACCTATGGCCTTCCTGCATGAAGTCGAGTTCATCTATATTTGGAAAAAAAGCAGCGTCTAAATATACCGACAGAAGATTTCTAAAATCCTTATCATTCAGCGTCGCAAACGGGTAAGCAGTTATATCTGGATAGGTCATCGCATTCATAAAAGTGCTTAATGAGCGTCTCGTCATCATAAAAAAAGGATCTCTCACTGGAAATTTTTCTGATCCACATAAGACCGTATGCTCCAAAATATGCGCTATGCCACTGTGATCTTTAGGAATAGTCCTGAAAGCAACCGAAAAAGCTTTTTCTGAACTGTCACAACCTAAATGTAGATGGGTGCATCCAAATCTTGAATGTTTAAACACTTGAGCATCTACCCTGAGCAATGGGATTTCTTTGGTATTTTGTATTTCGAACATGATTGGAAGATAATATCTTTGAATTCGAATACAAGCTAAATAACACCAAAGTATTAAAAATTATATTTTTAATACTTTGGGTAACACTCTAGATTGTGATATTATTGATTATAATTTTTAAAGGGGGATTTTAATGATAATTGGGGTGCCTAAGGAAATTAAACCAAGTGAATATAGGGTTGGTATCACACCCTCAACTGCTTCACGATTGATCGAAGAAAATCATACTGTACTTCTTCAAAAAAACAGCGGCGAAGGTATTGGTGCTACTGATGACGATTATGTAAAAGTAGGAGTAAAAGTTGTTGATGGACCTGAAGAGATTTTTAAAGACAGCAATATGATCGTAAAAGTAAAGGAACCTCAAGAATCTGAATGGAAAATGCTCAAAGAAGAACAAATTCTTTTCACTTACCTTCATTTAGCCGCAGATCCAAAACAAGCAAAAGGCCTAATTGATGCAAAATGCCACGCAATTGCATATGAAACAATTACTGACGACAAAGGCGCATTACCCCTTTTAGCACCTATGAGTGAAATTGCTGGAAGATTAGCAGTTTTTGAAGGTGCTTATCACTTAAAAAAGACCTGTGGAGGACCTGGCTCTTTAATATCTGGTGTTCCAGGTGTAAAGCCTGCGAGGGTCATAATTTTAGGGGGCGGTATGGTTGGAACAAATGCAGCTCAAATGGCAATTGGAGTGGGGGCCGACGTTACAATCTTCGATAAATCTATTGAAAGATTAAGATACCTCAATGATATCTTCGGTAATTCAGCTAAGGTTCTTTACTCGGAACCTCTGGAACTTAAAAACCAACTTGTTGACGCAGATCTAGTGATAGGTGCAGTATTGATACCTGGTGCAAGCGCTCCAAAACTAATTGAAAAGTCATTTCTATCCAAAATGAAAAATAATTCTGTTTTAGTTGATGTTGCTATTGATCAGGGTGGATGCTTTGAAACATCAAAACCAACAACACACCAAAATCCGATCTACTATGAAGATGGTGTTTTACATTATTGTGTAGCAAATATGCCAGGCTCTGTGCCTAAGACAGCATCTTATGCTCTCAATAATGTTACAGCTAACTACATTTCAAAAATAGCAAGTTTGGGACTAGAGGCTTTAGAGCAAGATCAAAATTTAGCGATGGGATTGAATGTCTCAAAGGGACAGATCACTCATTCCGCGGTAAAGGAAGCATTGCTGGAAACTGTAAGCTGTAATTAAAAAGTTGAGGTTTCAAAATGAATGTGGACTTAGTTAACACTAAAGTTTTACTTTTAGGGTATACGGGCTATATCGGCACAACTCTTGCGAAAGTTTTGTTAGAAAAAAAGATTCAGATTATTTGCCCAATACGAAACAAAAAGCAACTTGAGAAAAAGAAAAATATTGTTTTTGTAGATATCTCTCAAATTGAAAGTTTTCTCGAAACATTAAGCGTAAAACCAACTACTATTATTTCCTGTATTGCTTCAAGAAGAGGAGGCATTACAGATTCATGGAATGTTGAATACTCTCTAAATAAATTCTTTTTGGATTTATCTAAAAGGGTAGGCATAAAGAGATTTGTTCTTATATCTGCAATATGTGTTCAGAAGCCTACTCTAGAATTTCAAAAAGCGAAATTAGCCTTTGAAGATCTGTTACAAAATTCAAGTCTTGAATATGAAATAATAAGACCAACAGCTTTTTTCAAAAGTCTCTCTGGACAGATTGATAGAGTTAAAAAAGGAAAAAGCTTTTTAATTTTTGGTAGTGGCGAATTAACATCTTGTAAGCCAATCTCTGCACGCGATTTAAGCAAATTCATTATCCCACTTGTTACTAGAAGTCATTCTGAGAACAAAATTCACATAATAGGTGGCCCAGGTCCACCCATCTCCCCTAAACGCCAAGCTGAATTATTATTTGAGCTATGCAAAAAAGAAAAAAAATTTACTCATATATCCCCGAAGCTTTTCCTCGTGATCACTTATGCTCTGATCCCCTTATCAATAGTCTCAAAAAAAATACGAGATTTAAGGGAATTCCTTAAGATTGCTTATTACTACGCGACGGAGTCTATGTTATTCTGGGATGAAAAAATTGGTTCTTACAGCTCGAATAAAACACCAGAATACGGTAATGAATCGTTAGAAGAATATTACAAAAAAATACTTAAGAACGATGTGGTTTATAAAGAATTAAAGGATCAAAAACTATTTTAGATAAAAAAAATATTAAGCATTTTTCTGGCGACTTTGACTATATTGTTGTAGGTGCGGGCTCTTCTGGTTCTGCAATAGCATACAGACTAGCGCAAGAAAACAATTTGAAAGTGCTATTAATTGAATATGGGGGACAAAACAGATCGGTATTTATAGATATGCCAGCGGCTCTATCATACCCTATGAATTTGAAAAAATATAACTGGGGTTATAGAGCAGAACCAGAACCAAACTTATATGGAAGATCATTAATCTGTCCCAGAGGAAAAGGTTTAGGTGGATCATCTTCAATCAATGGAATGATTTATGTACGAGGTCATCCTCAAGATTTCGATAATTGGAGCGCCAAGGGGGCCTCAGGCTGGTCATTTGCAGATGTTCTTCCTTACTTCAAAAAAATGGAGTGTTGTGAAAATCGACAATCAGCTTGGAGAGGGAAAAATGGCCCTATCCGTATAAGAACTGCAGAACAAAAAAACGTATTGCATAAAGTTTTTTCAGATGCAGCTATACAATGTGGTTACTCTTTTACTGAAGATTATAATGGCTATAAGCAGGAAGGCATTGGAGCTGCAGAAATGACTGTATATAAAGGCAAGAGATGGTCTACTGCCCAAGGCTATTTGAACAATATAACAGAACAAAAAAACATTTGCATTAAGACTTCATGTTTAGTTGATAAGCTATTGTTTTTAAATAATAAATGCAATGGAATTATTTTTAAAAAGAAGTCTGAAACTTTTTCTGTGCAATGCAAAAGAGGTGTCATATTAGCCGCCGGTTCCATTGGCAATCCCTGTATTTTACAGAGATCTGGAATAGGAGATTCAAAACATATTATGGGCATTGGTATAAAACCTTTTCTGGATTTAAAAGGTGTTGGAAATAATTTACAGGATCATCTTGAGTTATATTTTCAAGTGAAATGCACTCAACCTGTTACTCTTTTTAGAAATACTAGCTTATTTTCAAAAGCTAAAATTTTCTTACAATGGTATATGTTCAAAAAAGGGTTAGGAATATCAAATCAATTTGAAACTCTTGGCTTTCTTAAAACGGATAGACAACAAAGGTACCCTAACCTGCAGTATCACTTTTTACCTCTCGCAATAAATTATGATGGATCATCACCATACAGAGGGGATGGCTTTCAGTTCCATGTAGGAACGATGCGGTCAAAATCTAGGGGATATGTTGCCATTAAGAATGCAAATCCACAAAACTCTCCTACTATAAAGTTTAACTATCTTAGTCACTCTGATGACCTAAAGGATTTTCGAAATGCAATTAGAATAACAAGAAATATCCTAGATCAGCCTGCTTTTAAAGATTATGCGGGCCAAGAAATTCAACCAAAGCCAACTTTGAGGTTGAAAAGGGAGTTGGATGAATTCATCAAGTCGAGCGTTGAGTCAGCGTTTCACCCTTGTGGCACCTGCAAAATGGGGGACCCTGCTGATCAAGAAACGGTTGTGACCCCTGAATGCAAAGTAAATGGTGTAGAAAATCTTTTTTGTGCAGATTCTTCTATTTTTCCTACAATAACGAATGGCAACCTCAATGCCCCAAGCATCATGGTAGGAGAAAAAGCAGTAGATCATATTTTGAATAAGCCTTTATTACCAAAGGAGAATTTAATTCCTTATAACTAAATCTTTATATACCATAAATAAATTTCGTTATATTGCTACGATCACCCTTTCCCTATAAATTTTTTGTTCAAAGATAATTTAAAATATGTCTATCACCATCAATATATGTAAAGTTTTTTAATTGAGGATGTGGCACCCATTTAAACTCTGAGTGAACATTTAGACTTATTTGACCAGATACTATAATTGCATAATAATAATGGACGTAAATATTTTTATCTGCCTTATCCAGGTCGATAGTCGCTATCATATTACCAACTTTGATATTCAGAGAAAGTTCTTCTTTGATTTCCCTTATCAGAGCAGATGTGAAAGTCTCGCTTTCTTCAACCTTTCCCCCTGGAAACTCCCATATACCCTGGGAGTTGGCTTCAAAACTTCTGTTTGCAATAAGAAATAAATCATTTTTCTTAATCACTGCCGCAACTACATCAATACTCGCCTTATGTATAGACATCTTTAAAATCTTGTTTTCATTTTAAAGATAAAGAGCAATGAAAAAAAAGGGCATACAGACAAAGCTAACAAAAAAATAATTAAATTATTCATATTTTCGTGAAATATTCCTGAAAAAAAAGGCGCACATGCCATCCCCAGCGCCGTAGGCGCCCATATGTATCCTTTAACTCTCCCAATAACTTGTGGTTCAAAAAATAAATTTGGGACATATCCACCTGTTACAGTCAGCAATCCATGACCCATGCCAAAAAGAGCCATAGCGATAATACATACATAGAAGTTGGGTGTAAGTACTATGATTAATGATAACGGTACAATTGCGCTAGCTACTAGGCCTGTAAGTCTAGCATCCAGAAATGTGGCAAACTTCATCTCTAAAAAGCGACCTACTAGCTGAAACGGTCCATATACACTCGCTAATACTATTGCAATTGAAGGATCATTAAAATTTGAGTTAAAAAACTGAATTAATGACAGCGCAGTCGTTGAAAAAATTAAGTATTCTGTAAACCCAAAAATCATCAAAACAGTAATTATGACTTTTTCTTTCTTAGACAATCTTAAAGGAAGAAGATCTATAATTGGTTTTTTAGCCTCATTTTTCTTCTCTTCCTTTTTAAAGTTTAAATTTATAAAAAAATATACCGCCATTAGAAATAAAGATAATGACAGAAGCAAAAATATTGAATCCAGCCCAAAATAGTTACGTAAAAAACCGATAGTCAACCAACACACCGAACTTGCGATAGCACCATAAAATGTGATTATGGTAATGTTCTTTCGTGAGTTTTGGTCATCTAATTGAATTGCCGTGCTGAAAGCCACGTTGTAAGACGCTGAACTAAAACTTATTCCTATCAGCAGCATTGAAAACAAAAATCCTAATAAGTCCTTAGTAAAATACAGCGAGATAAATCCTATTGATCCGATAAAGAGCCCAGTAGAAAGAACTTTCAACCCTCCAGATCTATCAATTAAATAACCAACGTAACTGGAAATAAGTACATTTATAAATAAAGACAGACTGACTACCATGGTAGTCGTCTCAAGGGACATCCCTAGTTTTTCAGCTAACTCTACTTTGATTTGCGCAAAAGAATAAAACATCGCGCCATAGGCAACGATCTGACTTATACCCAGACTATGAACTGGAACAAAGCCCCCAAAGATACTTTTCATTCCTGTAATATCTTTAGTTTAGTTTTTCTTAGGGGGTCTTTTATCGAAGGAAGTTAAATGTTCAGGAATGTGATGATAGTCTTTGATATCACAAGTAAATATTGCGAAATCAGGAGAAAAGACTTCAGGTGTATCAAGAGTACCCACCTTAACAATAAATGAGCCTGGCCTCGAGGGACTAATGCTTCCAAAACCAGTACCACACTTATCGCAAAAATACCTCTTAACTGGTGTTTCTAGATCTTTTCTAGCAAAGACCGAGGGTTTTCCTTTTGTAAACTGGAAATCATCCTCTGAAAAAACCATAACAGTATTTGCATTTCCACCGGTTATATACTGACACTCACGACAGTGACATTGGAAACTAGCTTGCAATTCTCCGTTAATTTCATATTGAATATCACCACAATAGCACCTTCCACTAAGTTCCATAACGGACTCCCCTCTTGCCTTATTAGAAGTTTAAGTCTATCACTCTATAAAAGCTCTAGCAATAGCCCCTATTGAACAGTAAAAAACGTCTCTTTCCCAACCAGGAGAAAGAAACATTCCATTTGCTGTCGTACTCTCTGTAGGCACCCTTCCTTTTTCTTCGCCGGTAATTGTATCGAAAACGACAATATTGTCATAGCCGGTACGAAAGTCATTCACTGCAATCTCCCTCGTATCGCTGTACATCACCATTTGCATAGAAATTCTAGTAGGCTTTTCCCATAATTTCTTAAAACCCAGATCTTTTGAGTAATTCAAACCCGCTAGCAAGCCATTTCCTGTGTCAAACGCTATCGCAACTTTATGTATGGGATCAAATGCTGGGGGGCTAAAAATGCTTCCTCGTTGTTTATCAAAAGGCTGTACAACCTCTAATTTTTTATCATTTTTTATATCAACTCGAAATAATTTTTGTGGCGATGATGATAACCCTTGAAAAACAGACCCTCTAGCTGGAAGGTCTTGACCAAATGGTCTTGTAGAAAATATAGTCACATTAGCTCTATTATCGCCATTATCTAAAAACCAACATCCGTCGTCACTTATACAGCTATCCCAACTAAAACTCTGCTCCTCATAATTCAGTGTTCTATATTTTGGCATCCAACTCTGATCTAAAGTCAAGCTTGCCTTTTCGTATTTGTATCTAAAGAAAGTGTCTCGCCCTGGAACATATATCCATTGTGTTCCCTGTGTATCAATATCCATGGCTATTCTACCCATCGAGTTTTCATCAATGGCAACTTCATCTGTAACCTGATTAAGAAACTCTGGTTCTAAAATAACAAATTTTGACTTTGCATCCCATGCATGCTCGATATTTTTCATAACAAGATTTCCATCTTTCATAATCAAGAAACTGTTATATGCAGAATTTTGTGGTAATTTTTTTGAGGCCACTACTTTACAATCTGGATCCAGCTTATAACAATAATTTCCGTTATTGAGATAGAGATAGCCATTTTCATGCACAACAATACCCCCACACCAAGTATGGCCTCCAGATGGTAAATTAGGTGAACGCGAAATACATTCTAAAGAATAAGGATCTATCTTTTCTAAAAAGCCATATTTTTCAGTAGAATTAATATGGTTGTTTCCCATCAAAAAAACTTCTCCGGGATCTCTAAGAACCATCATTACATTCCATTCACCATTTGCTCTAGTTTTCTGAGATAAATATTCGCCGTTGCTAATATTCAATCCAGGTGATCTAGGTATTTTTTGTCTTCTGGGACCGCCACATTCGGCGGGCCAAGGGCTATCATAGTATCCTTTTATTTTTTCATTTGAGTCTAAATTTATGTGCATTTATTTACCGAGATATGCATATTTTTCACGCAAGACATGTTTTGTAATCTTACCTCCAGCGTTTCGTGGCAAACTATCTACAACGTGAAATGTTTTTGGTATTTTAAAACCAGCTAACTGCGACTTCAAAGATGATCTCACCTCTATCTCTGAAAAATTATCGCTATTAACGATGACTAGAGCTATAACAGCTTCTCCCCACTTGGGGTCTGACACCCCAATTACAGCACAATCGATAATAGAAGGTTGCAACATTAAAGCATTTTCAACTTCTGCAGGATAAACATTTTCTCCACCGGTTATAATTAGATCTTTTATCCGATCTCTGATAAACAGATACCCCTCTTCATCGAGATACCCAGCATCTCCTGTGTAAAACCAGCCATCTTTTATTACCTCGTTATTCACCTTTTCTCTATTAAAATAGCCATCCATAATTTGATCGGTACGGCATATAATCTCTCCGATAGTATTGGTAGGAACTTCATTATTATGAGCATCAACTATTTTTATCTCTGAGTTGCTGAAACATTTTCCACATGATTCTAGCCTTCTGTTTGCTTTTAATTCGCTTGGATCCAAGGACATAAACATACCAGTTGTTTCGGTCATTCCATAGACATGAGTAAAATTTGAGTTTGGAAATATTTTTTGCGCACGCTTTAACGTATCAACAGCCATTGGTGATGCACCAAAAACAATATTTTTAACATTTTTAAGTACTTTGCTATTTTTTTCAGCAGCCACAACTACCATTTGAATTACAGCTGGAACCATCAAGGTGGTAGCTACATTATAGTTCTCAATGATATCCAAAATCTTCTCAGGATTTATATCTACCAATAATATATTTTTACATCCTGATGCAAGCCCAAAGAAAAGCCACGCACTTCCCGCTATATGAAATAATGGCATACAAACAAGATTAACAGCGTTGGGATCGAATGGCCCTAAGTTATTCATTCCATTAGTAATTAAAGACATAATCCCTTTTTGAGAAATCAAAGCGCCCTTGGGATTGCCTGTAGTTCCCGAAGTATACATTTGAAAAAGTGGGGTTTTAGAATCTTTATTTACAGATAATGATACATCAAATGCACCTGGACTTTTCGACTTTAATAAATTCCTTAGTTCACTTATTCCAAAAGCAAGGTGTAAGTCAGTTTTGTCGGCATTAAGTTTTTCTACTAGCTCTTTAAATTCCTTACCAAAAATAATAATTTTTGAGCCAGAGTCTTGTATTATGAACTTTACTTCTTCATACGCAAGCCTGAAATTTATTGGAACCATAACAAGTTCAAGAATGGATGAAGCGTACATTAGCTCTATAAATTCAGAAGAATTTTTTGCCAAAAAAGCTATTCGGTCGCCAGATGTAACTTTATTTCTTTTTAATAATCCAACAAGGGATAATACTTTTGATAATACTTCAGAGTTTGTATAGCTTATACTATCTATCGATAGAGACACATTGTCTGGATTTTTTTGTACGTGAAAATCTAAAATTTTATGGACTTGAGCAAGCTTTTTTATCTCTTCCATAGTTTACCCAAAGATTATAAGGAGCGCATTTAGTTAACTGAAAGCTCGGTAGATGTAATTTCCGAGTCATAATTATAAACAAAAATTCCAGAAAAATTGGTCTCCTTGTAAACAAAGGTATCCTTTAGCTCACTAAAAAACCCTGTAGAATGCTCTTCAAATTTTTTTAAATCGCCTCCAGTTTCAAACTTTAGTGAAATAGAAACACTTCCGCATTGACCGATCGAAATATTCAATGATCTAATATTGAAAGCTACTATTTTTTTTCCGAGGTTTTCAGAGCAAAAAGTAGCTGCAACCTTTGCTTCGCTGAGGCCAGGAAATTTTAAATTGTATACTTTTGCATACATTGTTCTAGTTCAACTCCTTCATCATTTCGTCTATCATCACGCTCGCATCATCACCAGTTATTTTCACCTTTTTCATCAGTCTTGCCTCAAGCCGCATTTCCCTCTGTAACTCGATACCTTCAGCTGTAATTTTAGTATCTCCTGAGGCATTTAGTTCACAAAGGCCAGCCTCAGCAAGAATTGCTATTTTAGAATCAGCTTGTTTCAGTCCAGCCGATAACGACACAAAACATTCAAAATCGTCAATGCTTAAGGACTCATTATACTTTTTGAACTTTGTAATCGCTTCTAGCATGTTTTGCGATGTCATTTGCTTTTGTTCAGTTTTTACATCCAACAGATGAGCAATACTACTACTGATCTTTTTCACAAGCTGGACTTGACCCTCGTTTAACGACCTTGGCCCACTTCTATCGAACATACAGAGTGTTCCTAGTGCATAATTGTCTTTGTTTACGACAGGAAATCCAGCGTATCCCCAAGATTCAGCCTTTGGATGCGATTTCCAAACAGGGTCTTTAGATATATCATGCATTAACAATGGTTCAGTGTCTAACAAAACGAATGAGCAAATATTGTGCTCTGTACGTAAGTTTTTACTACCAGGTTTCCACTCTTCAGTTTCTCTCCCAGTCATTGCGATCGCACACTGCATTTCACCATCGTACAGGCTGAAAGTTGCGTCTGTAAAACCTGTTATGTCTTTTGCTAAATCACAATATACCTGAAATAAATCTGGATTGGGGCTTTCGATCAAACCCGTCTTCACAACTGCCTTTGCTCGTTGTTCTTCATTTGCGGGTCTTGGCGCTAATCCTACTGACATTATTCTCTCCTTTTCAACAGTATGGATTGTAAACTAAAAAACTATTTATTCAACTTTATCTTAAAGTATTAGTATACAAAGTTCGATATTGTTCTTAAATTTGAACAAACAATTTTTAAGAGGATAAAATGTCAAAAAAAATCTATCAAGTAGTTATCTATAAATCAATTTCTGACGAAGAAAAGTTGGCAAAATACGCAGCTTTGGCAGGTCCAGCAATTAAAGGGGCTGGGGGCAAGTTTCTTGCTAGAGGAATTCCTGTTATGACAAAAGAAAGTGGTGAAAAAACGAGAACAGTTGTTTTGGAGTGGGAAAGCTTAGAACACGCAGAAAATGGCTATAATAGCGAAGGATACCAAGAAGCACTAAGAGCTTTGGACGGGGCAGCCATTCGTGAATTTAGGTATGTCGAGGCGGCAGAGTAGGCCATTTTCTTAATCAATTTTATAGTACAATTGTGATACGCAATTGAGAGAACATCTACTATCAACTTTTAAGCTATCTTTACCATTAATCATCGCACAAATAGCTCAGTTAGGCTTGGGGCTAACCGACGTTGCAATGATTGGTTGGTATGGGACGAATGAATTAGCTGCCTTAACTCTTGGACATACATGCCTTTTCTTTATCTATATAACTCTTACTGGTTTTTCACTAGCTGTTATTACAAATGTATCAAGAGCTTTTGGCAAGGACGATACGGAAGCACTTAGAATTAATTTCAGAATGGGTCTTTGGCTAGTTTTTGCCTTTTCCTTGTTTGGTTTGGCTTTAGTGAACAAAACTTCAGCATTTCTTACATTTTTAGAACAGGATGAATACATTGTTGAAATAGTATCTGAATATATTCAAATAGTTCAGTGGATGATGCCATTTTTACTACTCACATATGTAATAAAGGCATTTTTGATATCCGTAAAAAAGCAGCAAGTTGTTCTTTTCATTTCTATCTTGGGCTTAATCACGAACTTTATATTTAATTATCTATTTATCTTTGGCAACTTTGGACTCCCGGAATTAGGGATCACTGGCGTCGCTTGTTCTTCACTTTTAACCAGTATTTGCATGATGATCTCTGGGCTTTTGTACATTCATCTTTCCGATTTGAAAGAAAAGCAAATTTTTAAAGATTTTTTTGTTTTCGATGCTGAAATCTTTAAAAATCTTTTCAAGCTCGGTTGGCCGATATGTTTGACAATTATGGCCGAAAGTGGAATGTTTTCATTCGCCTCTATTTTAATGGGTTGGATTGGTAACGTAGAATTAGCAGCCCACGGTATTTCCATAACAGTTTTCGCACTTTTTTTCATGATACCCTTGGGAATCTCTCAAGCCGGTACGGTCATTGTTGCCAAAACAATAGGAGCCAATGATTTAAGCAAGTTGGACCAAGCAGCCTCTTCTGTCTATATTCTTGGTCTTGGGTGGGCACTTCTAAATACCTTCCTAATAATATTTTTTGGTGATTTTATAATCTCTTTGTTTTTAAATAGTAATGATTTAAATGTGGATATAGTTGCATTTTATGCAGGAATTTTTCTTTTTGTTGGCTGTTTTTTCCATTTAGCAGACAGCGGACAAATACTTTTCGCTGCACTTTTAAGAGGCTTCTCAGATACAAAGAAACCCTTCATAATTTCTTTTTTTTCTTATTGGACTATAGGTATCCCTGCTGCATATTTTCTTTCTCAAAAGACTTCATTGGCCGGCTCAGGAGTTTATTACGGCATTGGACTAGGTTTATTAGTTTGTTCTATCCTTCTTTTTTTTAGATTTGTTAAAATTAAGAGTGAAAAAAAATCTTCTTTGGAACGCCTAAAGATTTGATACTTCTAAAACTTAATTATAAAAATCTATTCTAAGTTCGTGACTTTGAGAGAAAAAAGATTAAAGTGTTAAAGGTATATTTTAAGGACTTTACATGGCAGAAAACGTTGTTCAATTAAATAAATCATCTCAGCAAGACATAGACAGAAAAATCGCAGTTATTTTTGTTACTGACGTTGTTGGTTTTAGCAAATCTATGGAAGTAAATGAAGAAGAAACCTTACGTAGCTTTAGAGCTTGCCAGGAAATCTTAGATAAACTTTTTGAAGAACATGGTGGAAGAATTTTTAATACGGCAGGAGATTCTGTATTAGCTGAATTTCAGAGTGCCGTCTCTGCTGTGGTTTGTGCTAATGAATTTCAAAAATTAATTAAAGAGAGAAATAAGTCAGTTTCTAAAGAATCCCAAATGAGCTTCCGGATAGGTTTGAATATGGGTGATGTGATAATTGAAGGAGATAATCTTTACGGTGAAGGTGTAAATGTAGCCGCGAGACTTGAGGCTCTTTCACAACCCAATGGGATATGTGTATCAAAAAGCATAGTTGACTTTGTAAATAAAAAAACAGAACTGCTATTCAATGATCTTGGAGAACAAAAAGTTAAAAACACTGAGGTTCATGCCTATGATATTGCGGATCCTGATCTTAAAGTTCGAGAAAAAAATGACAAAAAACTTGCAGAGGCTGCAGCTGAAAAAATTACAAAAACAAGTAAAGCGCCATCAGTAGCAGTACTTCCTTTTTTGAATTTAAGCAACGATCCCGAGCAAGATTTCTTTGTTGATGGGATTACTGAGGACATTATTTCGTATCTATCTAAGTTAAAAACATTCCCAATTATTTCAATTAATTCGGTACTCGCTTACAAAGACACAAAGGACCCCACTCAAAAAATAGCTTCTGAGTTGGGTGTAAGTTATTTAGTTCAAGGAAGTATTAGAAAAGGTGGCAATAAAGTTAGGATAATGGCAAAGCTTACAGATGCTGTTGAAGATACACAAATTTGGTCACAAACATGGGATCGATCATTAGATGATGTCTTTGAAGTTCAGGATGAAGTTTCACAAAAATCCGCAGCGTTAATTAGTCCAGCAGTTATTACCAACGAAAGGAAAAAGTTAACTGATCGTGAGATGAATGCTCTCAGCAGCTGGGATGAGTATTTGCAAGCTGTTAACTCTTATGCACTTATGAATGCAGCAAAAACAACTGAAGAAAAACTACTTAATATAACTAAATCGATCGAGCATGGAGAGAAAGCAACTGCATTAGACCCAAATCACAGTTCTGCATTCAACTTGTTAGCTCAAGCTCATAATTTTCTAATTTTTGAATCGTCAGTTCAGGATAAAAGATCAGAAAATGAAAAAAAGTTTAGGGAGTTCACTGAAAAAGCATTTCAACTAGATCCCCAAAATCCCGACTCAATAATGAATATGGGTTTTATGGCGTTTTTTGACGAGGATAAGAATAGATTTACAGAATATGTAAATAAAGCTTTAGAGGTTAATCCGCATCATTCTCGATCTTTAATGGCCAAAGGGATGAATTTATTAGAAGAGGGCAAAGACTTTAATGCAGCAATTGACGCCTTTACTAGAGCAGCTGAAGTTGACCCGCTAGGAGAAGATTATGGAGAGACTGTTATATTTTTCTGTCATCTTGGTAATCGTGATTGGGAAAAAGCCAATCAGTCTTTAGATCGGGAGATGAGGGAAAATAATCATAGTAGATATTTTGGTTTCAAAGCATCTGTGTTAGCTCATCAAGGTAAGGTTTCGGAAAGTAAAGAATGGCTATTAAAATATCAAAAAGAACGGCCCGAAATAAAAACAATGGACGACTATAAAAGTGTGGCTCCCGATTTAAACAACGAAATTAAAGAATTAATGATTGAAGGCATGCGACTTGCTGGTTTGCCCGAGTAGCTTTTTCAATTATTTTTCCTGTACTACTACCGAATTACATAATTTTGCAATGATATTTTTGGAAAAAGAAGAAAAATCTCTTAATACTTCGTGTACATACTGTTGATCGACTTCGAAGTCTAACCAAAAAGTTAAAATAGCATCCCAAGCAGGACTTTTATCACCCTTGTAGCCTGCTATTTTTGGCAAACTTACTTTCACCCTATTTAGATTTTTTTTGGAGTAGTGAGATGCCTTATCAACTAAATCATTTCTAAAGTCTGTTAATTCAACATTACTAGATTTATTCATAAAAATTATAAGCTTGTAGTCTGAAACGTCACCTTCAACAGTTATTATATCCTCGGCAATGATTAACCTTACAGCACTGCCATCAATAAAGACGTTTTCATCGTCCTGAATATCTTTATATTCCTTAGTGGCAGCTAAAAAACGCATTGCATTTGTGTCTTCAAACCATATTTCCGCAATACCATCGATAGTATCTTCAAACGTCAATTCGTTATTATATATTGGGTGAGATTGAACATAGGTTCCCACTAGTGGCGATCTAGTAACAATTTTGGCATGTTCATTTTTCCAGTAATTCTGGAACTTTTCATATGTTAGTCCTTGTTTTTTCTTAATAATTGTAATTGCGTTAATCATCTTTGTAATATCCTATAATGTCGCCTTCATTGGTAACCCCTAGCCCATTTATACTTCTATTCACATAATTAAAATAACAAATGATCTGATTAGCTTCTAATATCTGCCCATCATCTAAACCCGCAGTTCTTAAATTATCCACATCAGCTCTTTTAATATCGCTCGGTCTTAAGGTCAGTTTTTCTGCATACTGCATCAAAGCAAGTTCAAGTCCTGTGAAACAATCTTGTGGTTTTCTATTTTTCAATGAAAAATAAATCTTATTACTCTTTTCTTTATCACGAATTAAAAATTCAGCGTTTTTCCAATGATTTAAAAGAGAATATTCACATGAATTTAAAATAGATACATATGAGCTGATAGTTTCTTGTAACCATTCTGGCAATGTATTTGTATCATCGTGCAAACAGCTTTTATAAAGTGCCATATGGCCTTTCATAGTATTAGGTCTTAATGAGTGGACCCTTAGAACATTATCAACTGTTCCGTGAGGGGTTCTTGCTTCATCCAAAGCCTGCTTAAGTTCAGCGTCAGCCATTTCATCAGAAAGCATCTTTATCCAAGACGACATTTTAAAAAGCTCCGTTAATAGAAGGGCGGCTGTACCGCCCTTCAGAAAAATCAGACTACAGGCCCCACTTTTCGGCAGTTTTCTTAAAAAAGCCTTTTGCCTTCTTTATTTCTATCCAGTGGTTAACAAAATTAATCCACACTTGGTCATTTTGAGGAAGCAACATAGCAAGTGGAGTTGGTGAACGCGGTGCATCTATACTAATTTCTTTAACATTTGAATACTTTGCCTTAAGAGTAGAGCCTTCCAAGTTAGATGTAACAAAAACATCCGCTCTCCCTGCTAATACTTCCTGATACCCTCTAGCGGGAGCCTCAACGCTTTTTATGCTGGCATTTGGAAACCAACCCTTAACTAAGGGCTCCATAGCGGTTCCAAGAGTGGTAGCAACCTTTACTCCATCTTTATTGATGGAGTCCCAACCATTAAACTGCCCTACTTTATCAGATGTAGTAAAAGGTTTGAAGTTAACAGCCATGTAACTTTCAGAAAAACCTGCGGCTTTCATTCTTGAAGGCTTGATAGACGCTGAACCTGTTATATGGTATTTCCCTGCGACTACGCCATTTACTATTGTCTTCCAGTCTGTTGGGACAAATTCGATTTCTACTCCTAGGTCATTTGCTAACTCGGTCATTATGTCAATGTCATAACCTTTGTATTTATTAGTCGCTGGATCCCTAACCGTGAAGGGGTTAAAGTCACCTGTGGTCCCTGCTTTTAGTTTGCCACTACTTAATATTTGGTTAAGCGCTGACTCCGCGCTTACGCCACCAACGACAAGAACCATGCTCATCAGTGTAATAAAAATAATTCTTAAAACTTTCATTAAAATCTCCCTAAGGTATTAAAACCAATATTTTTAGTTTATAAAAACAACTTATTTTGACAATAACACTATAAGTACAACCAAGAAATATGCAACTAAGAACAAGGAGTTGCTTTAAGTATTGTCATGCGGTTAAGCTAAAAAGGGCAAAACGCAAAATTTCACACAGAGGCGGGTATAAATTGGAAAATACATTTGCAGTCGAAATACAAGGACTAACAAAATCATTTAAAGACTTTAAAGCCCTCGATACCATAGACCTTAATATCAAACATGGTGAAAAAGTTGTTATTTGTGGCCCCTCAGGATCAGGTAAATCTACGCTTATAAGATGCATTAATGGCCTTGAAGACTTTGATGAGGGGAAAATATCAATATCAGGCAACTCTCAAAATCCTACAAAAGAAAGTTTTGTTTCTGATTTTCATATAGGAATGGTTTTTCAACAATTTAATTTGTTCCCTCACCTCTCAGTCATTGAAAACTTAAAACTAGGGCCTGTAAAGTCACTAGGATTATCAGAAAAGGATGCAGAGACTCGTGCAAGAAAACTTTTGGAGAGAGTAAAAATACCAGAACAAGCGTTAAAAAAGCCAAATCAGCTATCGGGAGGCCAGCAACAGAGAGTTGCAATTGCCCGAGCGCTTTGCATGGAGCCAAAACTTATGCTATTCGACGAACCTACATCTGCTCTGGATCCCGAGATGATTTCAGAGGTCTTAGAAGTAATAGTAGATTTAGCCCGAGAAGGAATGACTATGGTTGTTGTTACCCATGAAATGGGTTTTGCTAAAAAAGTTGCCGATCGAATAATATTCATGGATGGTGGATCAATTGTTGAGCAGAACAGCCCCGGAATGTTTTTTAAAAAACCCCAAACTGCAAGATGCAAAAAATTTCTTAAACAAATACTACACCACTGATTTAACAATGTTTCGTATTTTAATATTATTTCTTATTTTTTTTACTTTAGGAAGCTGCTCGTCGCCCGAAGGCACTTGGGGGTGGTATGTAATTGACCCTTCTACTAAAGCTGGGTGGACAAATATAAAATTTTTGGCTGGAGGATTTTACTCAACAATACTTTTATCAATAATTGCTGCCTTTTTATCAATTTTTATTGGCCTTGTTGTAGCATTACCAGCAATGTCCGACAATAAACTGCTAAAACTATTCAATAGAGTCTATGTAGAATTTATTAGGTCCATTCCTTTGTTACCAATGTTGTTCTGGGTGTTTTACGGACTTCCTGTCATTTTAAAGTCAATGGGCATAGATGCCAATATTGATGCTTTCTGGGGCGCAATTATCACATTAGCAATTTCGGATAGTGCATTCACTGCAGAAATTTATAGGGCTGGCATACAATCCATTTCTAAAGGACAAACTGAAGCCGCAAAAACTATTGGCCTAAACTATTACCAAACCATGAGGTATGTGATCATGCCCCAGGCATTGAGAAGAATTCTACCTCCACTGGCAAACCAATTCATCTATATTGTAAAAATGTCTGCATTCGCTTCTGTTATTGGGATGCAAGAGTTAACAAGGAGAGCAAACGAGATAGTTGTAACAGAATACCGTCCTTTAGAGATCTACACACTTTTAATTTTTGAGTATCTAATTCTAGTGTTGCTTATTAGCTTTGGGGTAAGATATTTGGAGAAAAAGCTTGGATCCAATGAAAGCGCCACTAGCTAAGACCATTTTGGAAATTATGAACTATTGAATAAAATGTGAAAAAAATTAGACTTTAGGTAACGTTAGCAAAGAAAGATAAGATATGGACTGGAAAAAATTAACTGCCGACACCAAACAATTGTTTTCAAAATTTCAAAAGGAAACCCCAGCTACGTTTGAAGGTTTTGGAGTTATGGGTAAAGATGCAAAGAAGAATGGACATTTGAGTGAAAAAACCAAGGAATTTATTGCGCTTGGTATTTCAGTTGCTGTCAGGTGTGAGAGTTGCATAGGACTACACGTTGAACATTTAGTTCGTTTAGGGGCAACAAGAGAGGAATTTGTTGAAGCTCTGAGCATGAGCTCATATATGGGTGGTGGTCCCTCAATAACATATAGTGCAAAGGCATTGGAGGCCTTTGATCAACTATCAAATTAGGAATTATATGAGCACCTCAATAGTAAAAGAACTAGACATAGACAAAGTTCCCATTATTGACATTGGTTCCCTTAGAGATAATTCGGACCCCACTTCGGTAGCAACAGAACTTTATAGTGCTAGTACAGGATTAGGTTTTATTTACATAAAAAACCACGGTATTCCACAAAAAAAAATTGATGCGCTGAGAGATGATGGTCTTCAATTTTTTAGATCCAGCAAGGAAAATAAAGAATTAGTGACGATTTCAGAAAGACATAGAGGTTGGCTCGGTTTTGGCGGTGCAAAAATGAAAGATGATGCAAAACCTGACTTAAAAGAAAGCTTTATTTGGGGATATGAATACCAAACTGGGGAAGTTGACGACCACCCTATTAGGGGTCCGAATAAATGGCCGAGCTTTATCCCAAGCTTCAAGAAAAATGCTCTTAATTATTTTGATTTAGCGGATAGCTTGGCTAAAACTCTTCTAGAAGGCTTTGCTTTGGGCCTAGATCTAAAAAAAGATTTCTTTATACGGAATGCTACTCAACCCTTAAGCCGCGCATCTCTTGTTTATTACCCTGATCAACCAAAAAAAATGGGTGATGATCAATTTGGCGTAAGCGCTCACACAGATTTTGGTGTTTTAACCGTTCTTTGCCAAGATACAGTTGGAGGACTTCAAATACAGGATTCATCAGGTGACTGGTTTCATGCACCGCCTATTGAAGGTACATTGGTAGTTAATGTAGCAGACCTTCTTAGTAGATGGACAAATGGTTTATATAAATCCACACCTCACCGAGTTGTCAATCAATCGGGGAAGGAACGTCTGTCGATCGTTCTAGCGTTCGATCCAAACCCAGAAACACTGATCAATCCAGCTGATATATTTGGTCAGAACGAAAAGAGCCTTAGCGATCCAATAACATGTGGCGACTATCTTATTTGGAGATTTGGCAAAGCATTTTCATACAGAAAATAGCCCGTATGAATGACACGAGACTTTCAAAAGCAGCGCACAATCTTCTAATAGAATGTGCAAGACTTAAGCAATCAGATACTTTATTAATTGTGAGAGAAAAAGAAAGTTTAGGCTGGTATAAGAATGATATATCTGACTTTATTTTGCAATGTGCCGAAGAAATGGGTATTCACACTTCTTTAGATGAAGTCGGGTCACCCGAGACAAATCAAGATCAAAATTTTTATGAAAAAATAAATCGGTACAGTTGTGTAATTTTTTTTGCAAGATTGGGCGATCAAAATCGTTTTGAGAAGAAAGGCTTTTCTACAAAGCGAGTTATGAGCTATGTAAGAGATTGCGAAAGCCTAGCGTCTATCTTTGGGACATTCGACTATAACTTAAATGTCCTTGTGAAGAATGCAATTGATCGGTTGCTAGAAAATTCCAATATAATTAAAATTAAATGCCCACTAGGAACAAATTTGATTGGAGAAATAGCTCCAGATAACTCTGAAACTACAGAAGTATCTGTACTACGATTTCCATTACTTGTTCCTAAACCCATAGACGCAAAACCGTTCTCAGGCAAAGTTGTATTGAACAACTATCTGACATCGACGGGATCTAGATTTTATAAACCTAATTTTATAAAAATAAATAGTGAGGTAACTATTCATATTGAAAATGGTAGAATTGCAGATATTCAGGGAAGATATGACGATGTAAATAATATTCAGAACCATTACGCGTATGTTTCCCAAAAGTTTGACATAGATATGCGTGCAGTACACTCTTGGCATCCGGGGATACATCCAGGAGCAGAGGATAATAAATTTTATGAGTATGACCCTGATAAATGGTCAAATACAGTGTTTGGACAACCCAAATATCTTCATTTCCATACTTGCGGGAACTATGCACCAGGTGAGATATGTTGGATGATTCCTAATCATACTGTGCTAATCGATGACAAGCCATTGTGGAAAGAAGGAGAATTAATGCTCGATGGCTTTGAGCATACAAAAGGTCTCATGGAAAAACACGGAACTTTAAAAAACGTTTTTAGTGCTATTTAACCCAAAACAGACATACTACTTTCTTCATTAATTACGCGGTTGCGTGAATAAAAGCCCAGATCAATTTCTCTATCAATATAACTTAATTGAAGTTTGATAGGATCGTTATCATGATCATGCCCATTTTCGCACTTCACTATCAATTCAGCCATAATCTTTCCAGCCATCGGAGCGTTCTTATATTGATTTCCACTCGAGCCAACTGCCATATAAAATCCTGGTAAAGAGGATTTATCGTAAATGGGGATCCAATCATCAGATACGTCATATAAAGCCACCACACCCTTTGAATTTGATGGTATTGGCAAATCTGGGTACCTCTGTGCCTGTCTTAAAACTTGGGTTCTCCATTGCTCAGAAAAGCTTTCGTCCCAAATATCAGGATCTACGAACAACCTTTCATCACATTCTGGGTCTTCACTACCGATAAGCACATTGTTTCCAATTTCAGGTCGGCTATAACACCCTATATCGCTATCAGAAATTACAAAACCTTCTTTCTCATAATTAAATCCAGATGGAGAAGGCACATGACAAACCTCAACCTTTAAAGCTTTTGTTTTTATATTCATATCATTTTCTACGTCTGCCATCTGGTTGACCTTCATAGAGTGTGGCCCGGCAACATTCACAACAATTTTTGCGTTAATTTTCTTGCCATTTTCTAAAACAACGCCACTGACTCTCCCCTTTTCCTGAATTATCTCTTTAACGCTTGATTTAAATAGAAATTTTGCTCCTTTCTTTGAAGCAGCCATTTGTAGATTTTGCGCAGAAAGCTGAGGATCGTTTATATAACCTGCTGTGGGGAAGAAAACAGATCCCCTTAAATCATCTCCGGTTTTTGACCCAAAGCTTTTATCGCTTGTTGACTTTACAGGTCCATATTTATTCGTATCAACAATTCTTAACTTTTCTTTGATTTTTTTTGGATCCCATAGCTCATGGGGTATATTCAGTTCTTCAGCTCTTTTAATTACTTTATCTAGATAGTTATTTTGCTCAGTTTGGTAAATCATACACCCACACTCAATAAACTTAGCCAGATTATCGTGTTCTGATGCCTCCAAATATGCCACCCAATCTTTCCAAAAGTGATAACTCTCATAAGCAAGAGCGCAGCCATCAAACGTCGAGTAATGTACTCTAATAATTGCACAGGAAGCCGAAGTGGAGCCATAACCTGAAACGTGATTTCTATCTATGTTTAGAGTCTTCAAACCTTTTTTAGATAACTCAAAGGCAACGGCGTTGCCGATAACACCAGCCCCAATAATGATAGCATCAAAATTTTGTTCGTTACTCATCTGCTTCCTTTCATAATTGTAAAAATTATACTTTAAAAACTAAATAACTGCTGCTAATTCCGAAGCTTGCTTAATTGCCACCTTTGCATCTAATTCTCTAGCCTCATAAGCACCCCCGACCAGGTGCATACGAAATTCAGTATTATTTGCCGAGTTAAAAAATGAACGGTCTGGCTCCTGTCCAGCACAAACAATAATGTTATCGCATTCAATAAACTGATCCTGATCATTAATAGAGATGTAAATACCATTTTTTGCAATCTTTTTATAGGTAACTCCCTTAAGCATCTTTATTTCTTTTTTCCTTAAACTTAACCTGTGAGTCCATCCAGTCGTTTTACCTAGTGCAATCCCTAATGGCGTTACTTTTCTTTGCAATAAATAGATTTCACGCTCAGATTTACTTGCTTTAGCCATAACACCCGTTACACCTCCTCTAGGATGATTAGTAAAATCTATACCCCATTGCTCAGCAAAGTCGTCAATATTGGTAGAGGGGTTCTTTTTACCATGAGATAGGAGTTCAGCCATATCAAACCCTATACCCCCAGCTCCAATTAGAACTACCTTTTTCCCAATTTTATCTATGTTCCTTATTGCATCTATATATGAAATTACTATCTCTTCATCAGAACCAGGAATATCGAGAGACCTTGGATAAACTCCTGTCGATACAATGACCTCATCATATTTTTTATTTATTAAATCAATAGGTTGAACCTTTTTATTTAAGTGTACTTTAACACCATTTTTCTTAAGCATGGTAGAAAAATAGCGGATTGTTTCATGAAACTCCTCTTTACCGGGGATTTGTTTGGCCAAATTAAACTGACCCCCTATCTGATCACTTGCCTCAAATAATTCAACATGATGCCCTCTTGAAGCTGCAATTTCAGAAAAAGCAAGTCCTGCTGGCCCAGCACCAATAACGGCAATAGTTTTTTTATTCGTAGTTGGTAAATAGTTCAGGTTGGTTTCATTACATGCTCTCGGATTCACTAGGCAAGATATTTCTTTTTTATCAAAGGCATGATCTAGGCAAGCTTGGTTACAAGCTATGCATGTGTTTATTTCGTCTTCCCTACCTTCTTTAATTTTTTCAAAAATTTTACCATCTGCAAGAAATGGTCTAGCCATCGAAACTAAGTCTGCATCACCATTCGCCAAAACTGTCTCTGCAACATCCGGCATATTGATTCTGTTTGATGTAATTACCGGAACATTAATAACACTTTTCAGGCGCTTGGTTACTGATGTAAAAGCTGCTCTAGGAACCATAGTTGCGATGGTTGGAACAGGGCTTTCATGCCATGAGAAATGAGTAGACACTATCGAAACACCCGAATTTTCTAAAGCCTGCCCTAAAGCGCAGATCTCTTCCCATGACATTCCTCCCTCAAGCATATCCATTGCTGGTATTCTGAATATAATCAGAAAATCTTCACCAACGGATTTACGAATTCCTTCCACAATTTCTGTAGCAATTCTTATTTTATTAGAGAAACTTCCTCCATATTCGTCGGTTCTCAGATTTGTTTTATTAACGAAAAAAGTAGAAATAAAATACCCAGCTGAACCAATGATTTCCACTCCATCATAATTAGCTTTTTTACATAGTTCTGCACACTTGATAAAATCACTAATTTGCTTTCTGAGCACCTCTGGTGACATTTCGTTAGGAACAAGACGACCAATTCTAGATCGAACTGGACTAGCGGCAACTAATTCCTTACTAATTGCCAACGGACCTGAATGTAAAATCTGCATACAAATTTTTGTGTCTACATTCGCATTGTGCACCGCATCTGTTACGAGCTTATGTCTTGCGACTTGACTTTCTTGGTTAAAAATAGCTCCATCAAGAGCACCTTCTTCATTGGGGGAAATACCTCCCGTAATTATAAGACCAACGCCTGTGGATGCCCTTTCAGCAAAATATTCTCCCATTCTAGAAAAGTCGTCTTCCCCTCCCTCTTCTAAGCCTGTATGCATGGATCCCATGATAATTCTATTTTTTATAATGTGTTTGCCGACTATCAGTGGTTCAAAAATATGCCTATATTTATTTTTCATTTTATTCCCTACTTTCTTAAAAATTCTTTACTCAAGATCACAACCAATCAACTGGCGGACCATCCTCCATCGATAATATGCTCTTGCCCCGTAACAAATTTGCTTTCGTCAGATGCCAAATAAACTGCTAGATCAGCAATTTCATCTGCCAATCCAAGTCTTCCCATGGGCTGCCTATTAACAAAATCATTCATAGCCTTATCATAATCACCAGTCGCTTCCAGCCTTTCGTGCAATGATGGGGTATCAACAGTACCTGGACAAATGCAATTACATCTAATTCCCTCTTTAACAAAATCAACCGCTACAGACTTGGTTAAACCGACTACTGCAGCCTTTGATAAACCATAAATACAACGATTCGGTGCACCAATTACAGATGAAACCACGGAACCAATATTAATTATACTACCACCACCTTTATTCTGCATAAAAGGGATAGCAGCTTTTATAGTGCGATACATTGACTTGATATTTAAATCAATTGCGTCATCAAACTCCTCTTCTTTAGATATAAGTATCGTACCTGAATGAACTACACCTGCACAATTTATCAATATGTCTGGCTCAAAATCTTTTATCGCTGTAAGGATAGCTTCAGCATCTCTAACATCTACACAAAGAGACTTGGAGACTCTTAATTGCGTTAACATAGCATCGTTTATGTCAACGGCCAGCACTTCGGAACCAAAATGGAAGAATTTCTCTGCAATAGCTTTACCAATTCCCTGACCCGCGGCAGTTACGAAAGCTTTTTTGTTTTTGAGTCGCATTATTCTGGAAGATTGTTAATTTATCTTGAATAATTAAAATAAAAATAATTTTGATCGAGGTCAATAATTGGAACTATTTTTTCTAGGCATAATTGGCTTTTTACTTCTTTTTGGCTTCAGACCTATATTAAAAATACTCAAACTTTTCATGCTAGGATCGAGCATAATTTGGTTAGTTATAATAGGTAGTATTGCTTTTGGTATGATGATATATTTGGCCTAGTTAATGAGCTTCAGATGGTAGATATATTAGTAGTTGGTGGTGGAATTGCTGGTCTCTCAGTAGCAGGTAGACTAAGTAAATCAGCGAAGGTTACTTTGCTAGAGGCCGAAGAAAATCTTGGATACCACTCATCAAGTAGATCCGCTGCTGCATTTATCGAAGACTACGGAAACGACATTATTCGGGAATTCAATAGTGCAAGCAAAAGCTATCTTTCAAAGGATGGCGTAGATGTTCTGTCCCCAAGGGGCAGCCTTATTTTAGGAAAAAAAGACGAAAAAAATGCATTTAAAGAGCAATGTTCAGGTTTTGCTCACAATGAAATATCTGTCAGCGATGCGCGTAGCTTAATAGAAATAATCAATAATAAGTCAGTAAAATATGCTGGATATAAAGAGGACATCTTCGATATTGATACAGATAAACTATTGCAACATTTTACAAAAGATATAAAAGCTAATGGGTCAGAAATTTATACCAGCTCGAAAGTAATTGCTGCTGAGTTTAAAGAAGGTAAGTGGCACATTACAACGGATAGAAAAACATTTATTTGTGATGTCATTGTAAATGCAGCAGGAGCATGGGTAGATGAATTAGCATTGAAATGCGGCATCAAACCTTTGGGCTTTTTACCTTTTAAAAGATCTATGGCTAGAGTGCCTGCTCCTGATGATAGTGGTAATCATAAAAGTTGGCCAATGGCTTTTGGAATAAATGAAGCTTTTTACGCAAAACCTGATGCAGGAGAAATGATTGTCTCCCCATCGGAAGAAACCAAGTCATTTCCTCATGACGCGTATGCAAATGATGAAGACTTAGCAAAAGGTATTTTCAATTTTGAGGAAGTTGTAAGCTATTCTGTTAAAAGAATTACCTCAAGCTGGGCGGGCCTTCGAACTTTTGCACCTGATCGCACTCTTGTTATTGGCTTTGATAGCGTTGTCCCCAGTTTCTTTTGGCTTGCAGGTCAAGGGGGATATGGCTTTCAAACGTCAGCTGCAGCAAGCAAAATGGCTAGTGAGATTATTCTAGGAGAAAAATCAAGCTTTGGACAGTTGCAAAAGAAAGTCTCTCCAAATAGGTTCAAGTAGCACTTAAGCTTTATTACTGCTCCTGGATTGATACTTCGTATATAGAATTCCAAAATTTTCCAGTAACAAAAATTCGGTCTTCAACTTTATCATAGGCTATCCCATTCAATACATCTTCAGCTCCATTTCTTTCACTGATTGATGAAAAGTCAATCCATCTGACTAATTCACCGGTAGTACTATCGATACATGCTACTAAGTCAGATTTCCATATATTCGCCCAAATCTCATTTCCAACAAACTCTAACTCATTAAGATTGTTCACAGGCAATCCATTATAGGTAATTGCTATTGACCTTATCACCCGAAGGGTACTCGGATCACGAAATTTTAAAATGTTACTACCATCACTCATTACTAAATATTTGTTGTTACTAGTAAGCCCCCAACCCTCTCCATTATACGACAAACTTTCTATTATCTCGAACGTAGTTTTATCGTATATGAACATAACTCCCGATTTCCAAGTCAGTTGATAAAGCCTACCATTGAATAATGTAAGTCCTTCAGCAAAAAACTTATCCTCCAATGATATTTTTTTTATCAATTTTTCAGAATGTTTATTATATTTTCTAAGACTTGAATTTCCATATAGACCGGTACTTTCATAAAATATTCCTTCGTCTACAATTAAACCCTGAGTAAAAGCCTTACTATCATGGGGAATTTTTCTTATGATCTCAGGTATAACTGTTTCCTGAGCATAAGAATGAAAAACGTTAAGGAAAAAAACAAATAAGGACACTATATAGACACGACTTTTTATTATCGATAAAAGTCTTGTAAAGAAGAAAAGAGCAGACAAAAACTTGCATGTTGAGGTCATGTCTTTTAGAAAATAGTGTATTTTTTCGTTAAAAGGAATTTAAATATCGTGCAATTCGCATCAATAACAAAAAGAGTAGCAAAATTAGGCTCTGAAAAATGGATGCCTCATTTGAAAGCAAAGAAAATGGCTGAAATTGATCCTGATGTGATTTTGCTGACCATAGGCCAGCCTGATATTTCAGTTTCAGACGAACTTGCCAACATTACGATCAAGGCCATTAAAGAAGGAAGAACAGGTTATTCCAATGGAAGAGGAGAACAAAACTTAGTTTCCAGTTTAGTAAATAAGTATAATGACGAATGTGGGCTTAATATAACCGAAAATAATGTCTTGTGTTTTCCTGGCACTCAAACCTCACTTTTTGCGTCGATTATGGGCCTAGTTAATGAAGGTGATGAGGTTCTTTTAGGAGATCCGCTATACGCAACCTATGAAGGGGTTGTAGCCGCTGCAGGTGGAACCTTGAAAAGAATAGAACTAAAAAAAGAAAATAGCTTTCGAATGAATTCTAGTGACTTAGCTAACTCTGTAACAAGCAAAAGCAAAGTTCTTCTTTTGAATAATCCACATAATCCATCTGGAGCATTATTGACTAAAAAAGAAATCGAAGAAATTGTTAAAGTTTGTCTCCAAAACGATTTGTGGATCATCTCAGACGAAGTGTATGCATCCTTAATTTATGATTTTGATAACAAAACGGAATTTTACTCACCACTAAATGTTCGAGACGCATTGCATCGTACTATTGTTGTCTCAAGTATATCGAAATCACATGCAGCGCCGGGGTTTAGAAGTGGATGGCTGGTTGGTCCCAAAGACTTTTGCGATGCGGTTTTGCCTCTTTCTGAAACAATGCTATTTGGCAACCAACCATTCATAGCAGATATGACAGCATATGCGCTTAAAAATGATTTTCGTACTGCAAAAAAAATGAGGGACTCATATTATCATAGGGCCGTAAATATTTATGAAGCTCTAAAAAAAACAAATAAAGTGGAGCCAATAATGCCACAGTCAGGAATGTTCCTACTTGCCGATATATCTAAAACAGGACTAAGTAGCGACGCTTTTGTTAAACAACTTTTAGATGAAGAAAAATTGGCGCTCATGCCAGGCGCATCATTTGGAGAAAATGCCCACCATTTAGTACGCATAAGTTTAACGGTGCCCGATAAGATGATAAACCTGTCTTGCGAAAGGCTAAAACGTTTTATAAACCGAATAATTTAGACTTTTTCTGAAGGTAGAAGCTATATTGCTTTTAAAGCTCTTTCAATAGAGCCTACTAATTCATCTGGATCTTCAAGACCAACAGATACTCTGAAAAAGCCTTCGGATATACCAAGCTCTTTACGAGCACTCAGATTAAGGTATCTATGTGAACTACTTGCGGGATGCGATATTGTAGTTCCAATATCTCCTAATGTGGGAGCAAATGCTATACCCTCTATATTTTCAATAAATTCATTTGCATCTTCCCTATTATCACCGATTTCAAAACTTACCATGTTGCAACCATTTCCCTTTAAGAGTTGCTTCGAAAGTGATATATCAGGGTGCTCCGACATGGTGGGATAAAGTACTTTTTTAACCTTGCTATTTTTCTTCAAGGCTTTAGCAAGGATTTCTGCGTTTTTTTGAGCTTTTTCAAATCTTAATTCAAATGTAGCTAGACCTCTTTCAGCCAGCCAACAATCAAAAGGACTTGGAGTTCCACCGATTGAAACAGAAAAGTTGTAAATCGCCTCCATCTTGTTTTGATCTTTTGATGAAACATATCCTAATGTGGTATCGGAGTGACCAGATAACAATTTAGTAATAGAATGAATAACAAAATCGGCACCATACTCAACTGGCTTAATGCATGCAGGTGTTGTAAATGTATTATCAACAGCCAGTAAAATATTGTTTCTTTTACATAAATTTGCGATACCCTCTACATCGGCAACCCTAAGTGTTGGGTTAGATACACACTCAATTAAGATCATTTTTGTATTTTTTCTAATCTCAGTTTTAACTGAGTCAATATTTGTTGGATCAGCGAACGACGTTTGAATTCCAAATCTAGGCAAATCTTCACGCATTAGTCTCAATGTACGACCATATAATTGGCTACCCCCTAAAACATGGTCTCCCGAAGACAAAGTACCCATAATAAGAGAAGAAATGGCAGCCATTCCTGAGCTTACAACCAGACCAGTGGAACTCCCTTCAAGCTTATCAATCAAACGAGCTAAGATTTCTGCATTAGGGTGCCCTTCTCTTGCGTATGTATAACCTTTTTGCTTACCTTCATATTGTTCATCGAGTTCATTGGGAGATTGAGAAGCATAAACAACCGATGGCATAATAGGGGTTACAACCTGCTCTGATATAGAATTTGGCACCCCGTTTGGCCTTATTATAGTGCGTTTCATTTTCATTCTAAATTATTGAGCTCCTGTAACCCTTAAGCATTTTAAACCCATCTCCTTCCACATTTCAACAACCGTAATTTTATCTTCAAATACTATAACCGGATTAAATCCATCAAAAATCATTCTTTTATAAAGATCCCTTTTTACCATAAAATCTTTTCTGAAATCACCTTGTGGTCTCATATACAAGCAACTATCTATATCAATATTTTTACTACCTTTTAATATTTTCTTAATCTGTTCAATTGTTTTTTCCCTATAGTCCTCAACCCTACCAGTACAAAAAATTATTTGGTTAGTGTCATCTTTAAGCAAAGACTTCAACAAAGCACAAACTTCTTCGATTGGTCGATCTTTATCCATATTGCTATAAAAGTTTTTCCAATCTTTGGGGTCCTGCAAAACAAACTTTACTCTATGCGAGATATCTAAAATAGTTCCATCAATATCAAAAATTATGTCTATGGTTTTTATCCAGTACTATGGTTTTTTTGCCTTAAAAGGTTTTTTTCTTCGGGGAAAGCATGTCTTGCATATCTCGCATACAGTTCCATCACAACCCCTTGCCGTGCAGTGAGACCTGCCATAAAAAATTATCTGTAGATGTAATTTATTCCACCTTTCTTCAGGGAAAAGCTTTTTTAAATCTTTTTCAGTTTGCGTTACGTTTTTTCCATTGGTTAAGCCCCAACGCTGTGCGAGCCTATGAATATGTGTATCAACTGGAAAAGCTGGGTACCCAAACCCCTGAGACATTACTACACTTGCAGTTTTATGTCCCACGCCAGGCAGTCGCTCGAGATCTTCAAAGTTTGAGGGAACTAGACCCTGATGTTTTTCAATAATCATGATAGACAATTTAGAGATATTCGCAGATTTTTGTGGTGCAAGACCACATGGCCTTATAATTTCATAAATTTTTTCTGTTTGTAATTTACTCATATCCAAAGGATTATCTGCAAGCGAGAAAAGTTGTGGGGTAACCTGATTAACCCTTTCATCAGTACACTGTGCACTAAGCAAAACGGCAATAAGTAGTTCAAATTTACTCCTATGATTTAGAGGCACTGGTGTCTCGGGATAAATTTCATCCAACCGCTCCACCACATAGGCTGCTCTATCAATCTTGTTCAAGTCACTAACCTTTCAAATTAGCCAAAAGTTCAATTTTCACACATTTTCCTTTTTTGCAGCAAAGAACTATGGAATATTGGTACTGTTATGAGCAAGACAGAAAAAAATGCGTTGGATCTTCTTAAGGGAGCTTACAACCTAATAACTCCAGATGACAACAAGAAATACTATGAAGGTTTTGCTCCTTTCTACGACAGTGTTTTTGTAAAAGATCTTGGTTACACTTATCCTACTGTAGTGGCAAATCTTCTAGTTGAGAAGTTTACAATAGATGGACCTATCTGTGATATCGGCTGTGGCACTGGGTTAGTTGCAAATGAAATTAAAAAGAAAGCTCCAGATGCTGTCATAGACGGAGTTGATATATCACAAGATATGATACAAATATCTAGAGAAAAAAACTTATATCGAAATTTGCTTGAACTTAATCTTGAAGACCCTCTTGACTCATTATTACAAGATTATTCAGCTGTGGTAAGCGCTGGGACATTTACACACGGGCACCTGGGTTCAGAAACTCTGAAGCGCTTAATTTCTCATTTTAATGCAAGCACCAAATTTGTAATTGGAATTAACTTTGACCACTACCATTCAAAAGGCTTTGAAAAACAGTTCAAAGCTCTAAATGAAACAAACATTATTAGTTGCTTTGAGCTAAATGAAGTCAAGGTCTATAATAAAGATAATAAGAATCTGAATATAAAAAATGGTAAAGCCTGTGTTTGTTCGTTTTCCAAAACTTGATTAAAAGTTATTTACATTACTTGACCCTGAAGAAGTGTATTGCTTCTGTTTGAACCATAAAATCTTTTACATACTAATTTTTGTTATCTTGTTTTTGAGTAAAAATTATAATAAATTTACGACACGAAAAAAACTATGTAGGCATAAAAAATGAGAAACTCAAAAACAGTATTAATTGATAAAAATCCAGGAAGAAATTCTCAAACTTTTGGAATAGCAAGAGAACTGGGAACAGATGTTGATTTAATACATGAACCCTCGGTTGGGGTTGTTGGAAACAAGGGCGACTCGCAATGTTACATAGGCGTTTCAAGCAAAGTAGAAAAAATTCATGAAATTTTAAAGAGTAGAATAGGAACAGATCCAGAGCAATTATCAATGAGGTTAGTGCAACCCGAGTTTACCATAGCTACCTCAGATGGAATTCGCAATGGAACTAAGGAAATGAGATATTCCTTAATTGGACGAGAAGTAACAAATGATTCAATGTGTGAACACTTAAGCGCCTCAGGATTAGAAGGGGTTATTGCAGTTGTAGCTTGTGACAAACCACCAGTTGGAACACTCGCTGCAGTTTTAGAACATAACAGACCAGCCATTATCATGTCAGACGGATCTATACGACCAGGCAAAGACTCAAAAACTGGTGAGCCTATAGATATTATTTCCAGTTACCAAATTGCTGGCAATCCAGATGAAGAGTTCAAAAAACGAATTGCATTAGAAGCGTGTCCAGGATTTGGGAGTTGCGGAGGAATGTTCACTTATAATACGATGCAGACGTTTATTGGTGTTGTAGGTATGCAGCCTTTGCATATGGTATCTCCCGCATCAGAAGACAGCAGAAGGCTAGACGAATTTCCACAACAGCTTGTTGAATTTCTTGAAAAAATGATTGAAAAAAACATAACTCCTAGAGATATCGTAACAAGAGAGTCAATTAGAAATGCCATAATTGTTGCCATGGCTGTTGGAGGCTCAACAAATGTAATGCTACATGCTCCAGAGATCGCCAGAGCCGCGGGCTACAAAAATTTTTCTCAAGACATTATGAGTTCAGAAGAATTTAACCATTTATCAAAGAATGTTGTACCAGTTATTGTAGACGCCAGACCTTTTGGGAAATATTCGATGGTGGATATTGACACAAAGGGAGGCGTACAAGTTATAGTCAGAAATCTATTGGAAGCAGGCTTATTAAATGGAGATACCATGACCTGCACAGGTGAAACCCTTTTTGAACAAATTAAAAGATTGTCGCCACCTAATCCAGATAATAAGGTAATATATAGTGTTTCATCACCCTATAAACCGACGGGTGGACTACGTGTCTTGGGTGGGAATTTGTCTCCTGAATATAGCTCAATTTTAAAACTTGCTGGAGTAGAAGGAGGGCTTGAAAATAATGTATTTAAAGGACAGGCTAAAATATTTGATGGAGAACAAGCTTTATTAGATACCTTGGACAAAAGGCCAGAGGTTTTTGAAAACTTCGATATGATAGTTGTCAGATATGAAGGACCGGTGGGAGGACCTGGAATGCCTGAAATGCTAGACTCAACTTCACGAATAACAACACTTTGTAGAGAAAAAAACATTGTAGTTGCACTTATGACGGATGGCCGCTTTTCCGGTGGCTCAGTTGGTTTAGTAATTGGGCATGTAGGGCCCGAAGCAGCAGTGGGAGGTCCAATCGCGCTCATTGACGAAGGTGATCAAATAATCGTTGATCTAAATAAGAATGAAATTAATTGTGTGGAGCTTGAAAATAAAAATACCTATGACGAAAGAATGAAAGATTGGCATAGAAAAGTGAATGAAAACAATGGCATCCATCCCGCTGTTGGAAATGCTGATACGCGTTTATTGCATAAGATGAGGTATTCAGCTGTTTCTGCTGTATTTGGAGCGGGAATGCATCCGGAACGAAAGATCTTTGTTAATGATCCAAGAGAAGGAGTTAAATCTTCGTTCACTCCTCAAAATAAGTTTAGAACATAGAATAATCTACAGATTGATCTTTGTTTAATGTATTTTTTACTTCAGGTAGAGAATATTTTAAACCGGACGCGCAATTAAATAGCACAACACGATCATTATTAGAAACCAGCCCCTCGCTTAAAGATTTTTCAAATGCGGCGAGAGTAGCTGCTCCTTCTGGACATAATAAAGTTCCTTCGGTTTGCGAGACGGAATCTCTTGCTTCAACAATCTCATTATCACTTACGGAAATTGCAAAGCCGTTACTTTCATTAACAGCTCTGATTATTAAAAAGTCTCCTACTGCGACTGGCACTCGAATCCCCGCTGCTATGGTATTAGCATTTTCCCATAACTCCGCGGTCTCTTTGCCTTGCCGCCATGCATCGACAATCGGGGCGCATCCCTCAGCTTGTACTGCCACCATACGAGGCAATTTTTTTCCAACCCATCCTAGCTTTTGCAGCTCTGAAAACGCTTTCCACATCCCTATTAAACCAGTTCCACCTCCAGTTGGGTAAAAAATAACATCTGGCAACTCCCAGTTTAGTTGCTCTGCTAACTCTAAACCCATTGTCTTCTTACCTTCAATGCGGTACGGTTCCTTCAAAGTTGAAACGTCAAACCAACCTACTTCATCCTTGCCTTCACGTACTATTTTTCCACAATCATTGATAAGACCATTGACTTTAAAGATTTCAGCTCCAAGTCGACTTATTTCTCTGATATTTATCTCAGGAGTGTCGTCTGGGCAGAATACAGTACATTTTATTCCAGCCTTTGCTCCGTAGGCTGCCATCGCAGCACCGGCATTACCATTCGATGGAATTGCCAAATGACGTATGCCAAATTGTTTTGCCATTGATACAGCAACACCTAAGCCACGTGCCTTAAAAGAAGAAGTAGGTAGTAAGCCTTCGTCTTTAACCAATAAATCTCCCTTTTGATTTAATTTTTTGGCTACATTATCAAGTGAGAGCAAAGGAGTTAAAACCTCTCCCAGTGATATTATGTTTGATGTCTCAACCGGCAACAGAAATGAATAACGCCAAAAACCGTTTTTATCCGTTTTTTTTATGTAGTCCTTTGAAAATCCTTCTTTAATTTTCTCCAGATCATATCGAACAAATAATGGCTTTCCTTTATCCGACAAACCATGAACGAGATCTTTTTCATACCGTTCACCAGAAATGGAGCATTCAAGATGTGTAACAAAAGTGTTTTTTTTCATATATTTAAAAAGAAAAATTAAAGTGAGTATAAGATTTTTTAACTTTCTTGAGCTTGAATATTATCAATTGCGGTCTTTATTTGAGTATATTCTTGCTGTGTAAGTTTTTCCTTATCTATTGAAATATTGTAACCGTTTCCAGTTAAAGTAATAATTTGGTTTTTATCGACTTTGGTATCTCGATCGAGCTCATAATATTTTATTTTTCTTAAGTATCCTTTTACGTCTATCTCTTTTGGGTCATGAAATTTAAAGAAAGAATTCACCAAAAGATATGTCTCTTCTGATATACAAATAGAGCCCGAGTTTGCAACACTCTCAAGTCTGGAGGCAAGATTAACAGTTCCACCAACAGCTGTATAATCTAATCTTTCATTACTCCCAAAGTTGCCAACAGTGCAATACCCTGTATTAATACCAATCCGTATTTCAAGATCATTTCTCAATGAAAAGTTTTTTCCCCAAGAACCTTTTAGTTCATCCATTTTTTCAAGCATCTCAACAGCCATTTCAACACAAAGCTTAGCATCTTCTTCTGGCCCCTTCGTTGTTGGGTCTCCAAAGAAAATCATAATAGAGTCACCAATAAACTTGTCTATAGTGCCACCATATTTGAGAGCAATAATAGACATTTCGTTTAGATAAAAATTGATTAAGCTTGTGATTTCCTCAGACTCCAATTCATCTGAAATACTTGTAAAACCTACGATATCAGAGAAAAAAAGAGTCAATTTTTTACGAGAACTTGTTACCTCTGCACTTTGCTTTCCACTGAAAATCTGTTCATGGATCTGAGGAGATAGATACTTAGCTAATTTGCCAGAAATCCCCTCCAACTCTTCTGATTTTTTTAAAGCTTCTTCTTTGGCCTGATCGGCTATTTTCTTTTGTGCCTCAAGCTGAGTTGAAAGAGATTTTCGTAAATTAGCTTCAAGCTTTAACTTAGAAAGCTCTCGCTTTAATTGCGTCAGCTCCTCTTCGGGACTCAAATCATTCATTTAGAGATTAACCCTTGCAATCCATGTCAGCGCCACAACAAGTGGGTGACTTTATCTTTCCATGGCCATTTGGACAGACTGACACTTGTATTTTTTTTCCTTCATCACTGGTAACAAAGTCATTCTCTAGCGCAGTTTCACATTTAGCACAAAAAGCATTTACTGCCATTCCACATTTAGAACATTCATAAGTTGCCATAATATATTACCCCACAAAGCTAAGACTATAATAACTTTAGTTCTTTTGGCTTTTCAAAGTCAAGGTCTCAGAAATGTCGTCATGTCGAAGTTTATTTAATTTCACGCAAATTATTATTACGATATCATAATCATGTTAATGATAACTAATAAGGCTTACCCAATGGCAATTACCTTACTTAATCCATCCAACGTACCAAAACCTGCTACTAATAACTCAAATGTAACTATTATACCGGCAGAAAAAAAATTGCTATCAATATCTGGATAAATTGGAAATGATATGGAGGGTAATGTCGCAGAAGGTCTAAAGGATCAATATCGTTTAGCATTACAAAACATAAATTTGATTGTTGAATCGCGAGATGGCACGAAAGAGGATTTAGCAAAAATCACTGTTTTCATGACCGATGAACCTGACTGGGCAAAGATTAAGTCTGGTGCCGATGAATTTTTAGCTTCGCTAAGGCCC
>CACBAO010000007.1 GCA_902537235.1 uncultured Alphaproteobacteria bacterium | reverse complement strand
CCAACTCTGGAGCTGGAGCACCTCCACACCTAGCAGCGCAGGAACCTGCGTATTGCAAACCACTTTGGGCAACACAAAATCCGACGCAGGAAGTAAACAATGCTTGTTTTTCTTTTCTTATTTGTCTTTCTATCTTTCTTTGCTGATTGAGGAGGGCTTTTTCTTCCCTAATTAACTCTCTTTGTCTTTGAACTCTTAGCTCAGCATTCAAAATTGAGTTTATGATACCCAGCTCATTTGCTTTTGTTAATAGTTGATTAATAAGTTGCTTTTCAGACGTTACATCTTCAGATTGATATGTTTGCTTCAAGGCCGCAAATGTTCTTTTGCCCCAAATTCCATCGATAGAACTCATATATAAGCCATTCATGTAAAGCACCTGTTGTATTGCTTTTCTTTGATAACTTTTTAACCTTTTAAAATATTGCTTCACTTCATTTTGGTCTAAAGGTGACCCACCTGAAGAAAAGGATTTCGAAGAAGAACTGTTAGAATTAGCGTTTAGAGCATAGTTGGTATTGACGTCACAAGACAAACCTCTTCGTTTTGCTTCTTTAACATAGTTTTGCATCATTGGATCATCATCCCAATATCTTTTTTTACCTTTCAAAACAGTTGCTATCGAGCAAACCGAATTGTCCGAAGAGCCAGTAGAGATATAGCTTTTACTTTTAACTGAGGAAGATAAAGTTTCGGCTTCGCCAACTATTCTGTTCAATAATGCTTTGGACTCGCTACTATTATTTGGATTTGATGAAATCCTATTACTTTCGACATATTTTTTTAATCCGGAATTTGTCCCTTTCCCCCAAAGACCATCTATTGAACTTGAATAATAACCTTGTTCCCTCAGATAAGTTTGAATTTTTTTTCTATTATTTAAACTCAATTTTTTAAACTCAGAGGCTAGATTACTTATACTTTTAGTCTGATAGCTTTTCTTTGAGAATGAGTTTAAAGAATATGATGACTTTTTCTTATATTGAAATAAACCATTTTTCCAAACTCCTTCAGTTATACCCTTGGGGTCTTTCCAAATACCTTCCCCATGTAACTGTCCATTCTTAAATTGACCGACGAATTTTATTTTTCGAGAGTAAAAGTTCATCTCTCCTGATCCATGGGGCACGTTATCTTTAAAACTTCCCGAGTACTTAACTTTACCGTACTCAGGTATGTTACCACTTAAGGTTCCTTCATTTAGGCTCCCATTCTTCCAAATTCCCTTATACGTAACCCCCTGGATACTAAAACTACCTAGGCAGTTATTCCATTGATTAGGTGACTTACCTAACGAACACTGAGGGAGGGCCATCAAATGACCTGTTTTAATCACTATTAGAAAAAGTGCGAAAGTAAATGATTGCGTCAATATTTTTAAGATCATAAATAATCATATCACTTTAAAACAAAAAGGAATAACTGAAATTGAATTCTAAAAGCAGAAAAAACTTATTATGAAAATGATTATAGTGTCTAAGTATTTACAGTAAGCATGGAACAAAAATAGGGGACGATTTATTTAACCTAAGCTATTTTGTTCTCCAAACTTACAGTAAAGATAGATATCATTATTTTTGATCATTATAGCTATAATGAGGTAATTTATAATTTCGAAAAGCTTTTGAATAAAACAAATGTTTATGTATCTTCACGCCATGAAAAAACTGTTTTTATGCGCTTTAGTTTTATCAATTCTTTTCCAGCCATCTTTTTCAAATGAAAAAATAACTATTTGGGGTGATTTCTTTTTTGATATGAGGAGAAAAGAAGCAATAAATGTCCTGGAACAGCACTGTAAAAAAATCAATTATGAAACAAAACTTAACGCAAGTATAAATGCTGATGGTTGTGAGTTTACATTTGAGCCTTTTCAAAAAAATGAAGCCTCAATCGCTTTAGTATTCGACTTTGCATTTTTAAAATATAACAGAAGACTACGTCACATTGTTTTTACCTTTGATGACCTCGACAAGAAGCAACTTACTAGTCTGTATAAATATTCTTATGATAATTGGTTTGTTTCCAACTCATGGAATTGCAATAAACCCTCTATTTATTCCGTTAGCAACCAAACTATTCAATTATGCAGCGGAAGCTTTAACAATGGTAGAGTCCGCCTGACTAACACTATTTCCCAAAAAAAAGAGGGTACGGGTTACCGTACAAATAGAATTACAAGCATGCATTTTTATGCCTTTGAACCTAAAAATCCTATAGTAGGCAACCCATAAGTTTTTTGCTGAATCCCCTTACTTTATGTTGAGGCCAATTTTTTTAAGGCTCTTTATCAGTCTTTGAATTAATTGGTCTTCAGGCTCTTTTTCATTAAATGGTTCCATAAAAAGAAGCTCCTTTTTGTTATTATCTTGACTTTTCCTCTCGTCTTTAAAACGATTTGGAGATGAGATTATGAATCCCTGTTGAAAAACCCGATCGTTTTTTTTGAGTTTCTTCCATTTGATTTTTGCCATGATTTTTCTCCGCTTTAGTGCTTTAGACCCAATGTCAAGGCGCACAAGTTGGTATTTAAATGCCTGTTCTTAGTATATCGTTTTTTTTTAAAAGTTCAATTTTAAAGAGCACTTTATCTTCAAGTTACAAAGTATATTGACACGGGGGATTGGTAGTGGTACCACGCAGTATCAACTTCAAATTATCTGTAGCTCTTGGCCTTTATTAACGGAGGCTATTTGCTTTTTGACATTTAAGATAAGGAGAAGTTAATGACACCAGATCAATTCATCTACCCAATCTCTTGCGAGTACCAGCTAGAGGATTATCGCCTTTCGCTTGTTTATGAGCCAGCTCTTGTTAAGGAGGTTCTACCTACCCAACAGCTAAGACAGCTTTTGTCTTTTTTTGAACAGGGGGGAGAGGCAATATTTCCTGCTACTGATCTCCATGAGATCTATCTCAACATATTGCCTTTTTCAAAATCTTTTCTTCAGTATGAAATCTATCACGACATGCTAGTTTATAAGCATCATGAAATTATTTGGTCATCACGATGTGATAGAATAGAAAAAAGCACACTAATAGAATTAGGGTGCAGGAAAAAAGCCTTCACACGTGATCTATACCTGCATTAATCTTGGGGCGCTTAGGCGCCCTTTTTCTATCCGTCATTATTCGGTTAAAAAAGTAATTTAATTTTTACTGAACTCTGCAGCCAATCCAGAACAAAAAATAAGGAGTATATTCATGACAATGGATCGTTTGCGATCACTCATTGGGTCAATTAGCCAAACCTCGAACTTTATAATAAGCCACTTCAATAAGAGCACGAAAATCCGAATGTATCTTATAAGCGTCATCTATTTCCTTTTTTTATTATAACCTTAAAGATCCATTTTTAGCTTATTCCATTCGTCGGCATCCATATTTTCAACTTGGTTGCCAGCGTCGGCAAATCTGATCGATCTTTCATTGTTGTCAGAATTAAACTGCGATATGTGAAGCAAATCTTTAATACGCATACCCATTAGTTTGTCGTGCGCCTCCTGTCCTGATGACGCTTCTATTTCCACTCTTCCATAGATTATATCTTTCCAGTCAAACCTATAAATTGTCATGTTCTTTCCATCGGCCTGGCTGTGTTCTCAAATTTTTCTATGATTTCTCTTTGCCTCTCCAGGTTCAATAATGGAATAGATAAAGATAATATCTCATTGAAAGTTACATGCCCTACCCCGCCCTTTGCCATGAGATGCAATTGAGTGCGTGCGCTGCCAGCCATATAAAGGACATAGCGCGGAAGAAGTATAGACTTATCTTTTATAATAATCCCTACAACGAATTGATTTATTGATACTGGGTTTATGCATAAAGAGGCTTTGCCAAGACTAGAAGAAATAGTCGAGAGCAGAATAGATCTCTCAGGGACCAGCCTTTGTAAACGATCGGCGTGATCTTTCTTGAGACAAAAACGGGTCTGCGATAAAGATGAAAATATAGAAAACCTATTTAATTCAACCGGCATTACGTGCGGGACTGGATCTATCAAATCCACTGAACGCTCTACATAGTCAATGCCCTTTTTAGAAAACCTGCCCTTCTTAATCTCGAAAAATTCTTCATTGCTTAAACTTATGCTTTCTATTTTTCTGAACCTTGTCATTTTTATCCGATCTTTCTTTTTATTTTTGGTATGTTTCTTGCTCTCAAGCAGTCCCCTCATACTCCCAATATAAACCCAAACCTATGTATGAGGGGATTGGGTTTAATTGTTTTCCTTAGGTTTTTTGTAATCACTGAATTTTATAACTTCGGGCTTTGCTTTCTTCCGCGAAGATTTATTTTGTGCTCTTTTTTCACTTTGACTCCTTGAGCTCAACATGTGTTCCCTTTCATTTATCTGCACTACATCCCAGAGGCGATCCCTAATATCATCATCAGTATCAATCAGTTCAGGAACAGCCATAAGCATCTGCATAAAGGTGAATAACTTTTCTTGATCATCAACGCTCAACCGACTTTTTGAGCAGGTTTCAATCTTAAAGTTTAGCCCACCATCCCATTTTTTATCTAACCCGACTGAAGGGGTAACTCTAATAGCAAGCTCTTCATTCAAGAGTTTTAACTGATAACTATTCATAAAGTGATTCTCCTGTTTCTAAATAAAATACATTTCTCTCATATTTTATATATAAGATCAATATAATTAATATATTGCATATATATTTGTTATATGATATATAATTGGTAAATGTATATTTTACACATCAATTGAATAGCAGGTATATCATATGAGCAAAAGAGAAAAGTTTGTAAGGCTAGCTACAGGAAGAGTTAACAAAGCTATTAAAGAAATACAGCTTATCGGCAATCTTTCTAACCGAACCTATTATGAATATTCAAATGCAGACATTGAGAAGATTTTTGGAGAGCTGCGCGAACAATTGCGTATTTCCAGGGAAAAATTCAATACAGCTGAAAAAAAAAATAGAAAGCAGCGATTTACCTTAGATTAAACAACCAACTAGAAAGGATATAAATGAATATCACAGCATTCCCCCCAAAAAAGCCAGAGATAATTGATACACTTAAAGGCAATGCCGAAGAGGCACTCCACACTATAAATACCATCATGAACGCAAAAGATGTCTCATTTCAGTATTGGGTTGATCAATTATTCTGGTTTTGTGTTGAGATACTCAAATTAGGCGGAGAGATAACAGGCCTTGGATACAATCTTTTGAATATAATTGTTTTTATAATTCTTCAGCCAGCGCTGATAGTACTTTTCTTTATTTTATGGATAAGCGCTCGGCAAAAAAATAACTTTGAAAAGCCTAGACTGCAGAGAGACGAAAGGAATGGAAATGTTATTTAGAGATCCAAAAAGCAGAACCAGCACACTAAACAAAGTTAGTCCCGTTTCCTCAAAGCTGGATCAATCAGTGGGCTTTTCGAATATAAACACCGGAACCCCTCTTTTTGCAGATAAAGAAAAAAGGATAAGCAATTCAATACCGGAAACGCACAAGTTCAAACTATTTGGTATTAGGATTGACCGTATTTTCTTATTCACCATAATTTTATATACATTAAGAATAGACGAGTGGATCATTTATTTCGCAGTCTATGCGGACTGGTACCTGAAATCTAATGTCTCTCCAAATTATCTGCAATTGCTGTCGGCCATGTTCTGAACACAACAAAATGAGGCTTTACAGAGTGACTCTTTTTTAGTTTTAATTATGAACGTCAATAGGAGAATTTAAATGTGGAAATTTCAAATAAATGAGTCAAATCAATTTGACGGCTGGAATGACACGGGTGTACGAGAATTTAGAACTAACATTTTAAAAAATCTTGCTAGAGAAATAATACAGAACAGTTTGGATGCTGACATAAACCAATCCGGAAGCCCCGTTGAGGTAAACTTTTCCTTAGACGACTTACCGAGAGAATGTATCCCGGGGTTAGATGAAATTAGAGATGTGTTGAAAGTAATATTATCTGAAAACCCTATAGCAAGTGAGGGTGCAGACCGTCTGAAAGAAATTGAAGAAGCATACGCTGCTTCTAAAAAAGCAAATATTAAAACGCTTAGGATAGAAGATTTCAATACCTCCGGAATGGAGTATGTTGCCAATGATTGGTCCAAACCCTTCAATAGATACATCTATGCTACCGGGAGCACTGGCAACGCAGCAGATAGGGGCGGGTCTCATGGATTAGGAAAAGCTGCACCACTCGCAACGTCACCATTGAGAACAATTTATGTGTCCACATGCTGGAAGGAGAATGACGGCTCTCTTAAAAAACTGTATCAAGGCCGATGTAAGTTGATGAGCCGAAAAGCAGACGAAGGCATTCAAGGGTGTATGAATGGAACAGGTTTTTGGGGCACTGAAGACTTCAGACCCTTAGAAGAACTTCCTAACGACAATTTTGCTTGGTTACGAAGGGAAAAAAGAGGGTCCACCATCTCTGTACCTTGCTTCACCTTCGATCCTGATCATGACTGGGTACACATCTTAGGTGGTTATGTAGTTTCAGAATTTTTTGGTGCATTAAGCAGAGGAAAACTAAAGGTTAAAATTTCCGACAATATTCAAAGAGAAAAAATAAAATTAGAAATCAATCGGGATACAATTAATGAACCACGCAAATTCTTCAATAATGAATATATTAATGAAGAGATAAAAAAATACGAAGCAGATGATAGATTTGCAGCTCTCACAAATGCAGATTGGTATTATCAGTGTCTGTCCGAAAATAATGCGGATGTTATTGTAAAAGAGAGAGATATTGAAGATTTAGGAACGGTCAGGTTGAGGCTTTTAGTTAAAGAAAACTCGCCTAGAAGCATATGTTTTTTAAGAAAAAATATGAAAATAACGGAAAAAATAAAATCACAGGGGCGTCAGGGATTATGGGATCCCGGATATCGTACCCATACAATTAAAGATTTTGTAGGTGTTGTTGAAATTTTGAGTTTAGAAGGAAACGAACTACTAAGAGCGATGGAACCTCCTCAGCATAATGCTCTTGATATCGATCAAATGCCAGAAGCTCTGAAACAAAAAGGGAGGGCTGCACTGGATAAGCTCAGCCGATGGCTCAGACGGATGGTTGAGGAAGTGGCTCCCGGCGAAGTTGAAGACGAGCGTATTGTTTCTGAGCTTGGAGAGTACTTTCATGATACGGATAATATAGACCCAGACTCTGTTGCTGTAACTGATGAAGTTGATCCTAATAGCCCGTTTAGACTTGTAAGAAAACCTTTAAAAATTAGGAAAGATCCAATAATTGAAATTGGTTTAGGAGAGACAGATGGCGGCGAAGATGGCGGTAATCCCGAAACCGGCGGCGGTGGTGGTGGCGGCGGCGGCGGTGATGGTCCTGGTGAAGGAGATGGAAAAGGTGGCACTGGTAATAGAAATGATACTGGTGATAAAAAGCAAATAAGACTAAGCCATCAGAGAATTGTTGGAAATAACACTGAGTTTATAATTAATCTAAGTGCAAAGAAACCATTTAACGGACAAATTTCACTTTTTGAACTAGGCCTTGACGTAAAAGTTCGGATTACTAACTTGAAATCTTCCTCAATTGGTGAAATTTCTGACGGATATATTGAGGTAAAAGAAAGCCATTTTACAGATAATAAATTAAAGATAGAAATTCAGCTTCAAAATCCGGTTCAAGGCGGATTAGCAGTAGCAGCGAGTGGTAACTAATGAAATATCAACCCTATAAATCTTTTGGATACCCTGTCTTAAGACCGTCTGAAAACGATCAGATTGAAAACGCTGATTACGTAGGCTGGAATTTTCAAGTGGAATTGCTTTCACGCATACCACCGGCGGCCGCTGATACTGTGCTTATTGAGTATGACTTATTTCAGCTTGTTCCAGCGTTAGAAAAAGCAGTTCAAGAAAATAAAGCTGAGCTTTTATTAATGATTTCCTGCAGAGAAACGTTTTTTACCGATGTTTTCAAACTATCTGATAAAAGTGGATCGGTAAAAATCAAAGCAGATCTGCTACATGGGAATACAGAGTTTTCAATTTTTATTAAATGCATCGAAAACTTTGAACTGGAATGTGCGCAAATAAATGAGGAATTTGGGTACAAAAAGTTTTTAGCGGAAAAAGGTAATATCCTTGCACAGTCATACACATACAGAGCATTTATTCACAAAGAATATTATCGAAATGCGCGATCAATTGTTTCTATAAGTATAAGTGAAGATCTAAAAGATGGTGAATACACTGTATCGCTAGATACCCAATCGCAGTACATTGAAGTGAGCACAGGAAGAGCCCTTAACAGGAAAATTAACGGCATGTGGAGCAGTGCTGATACTAAGATAAGCGTGTTAAATTCTTTTTATGTTCCAATCATTACACAGGCGATAAGTAATCTTCGTGAAAAGCCGGAGGATTATCAGGATCTAAAATGGGCACAAATAATAGAGGCACAGCTCCAATCCGTTAGAGAAGACACTCCCGTAAGAGAGGAACCTCATAATGAGGCCCAGGCTTTATTTAAATTTCCTCTTAGCGCTATTTCGGAAGGGGGTAATTAAATGCAAATACCTATATTACCGCAAGCAACCGTGCACAATCTCTATACTAATGTTAAAAAAAACAAAAATTTCTATCTCTCAGGTGAAGGTAGTATTATTGAGACAGACACCCTTAAGTATTTAACCGGTACAAGTATACCTGAGGACCCAGGGTCTCAAATGGTTACCGACGCAAAGATGCCGGAAGGGAAGCTGGACGCCGCAAATTCAGTAATTATATTTAAAATGCTTGAAAACATGACGGCCTATCAAGCTCGAGATGAACGCATATGGTGCGCTTTAACACATTTGTATTTTAGAGAGTATACTGTTTTCAGACATAAAATATCGGATAACAAGTTTGAAACGTCTATACAAAATCATTTTTTTGCTCGTAATGCTGGCTTTAGAAGCTTAGAAAGACTGAACTCAATAAGCCGGCTCTGGTGGCATGGCTACTTTATAGAGCGTTGCCGCGAAAATAATGATTTTGATGAATTGGTTCATTTATTATGCAGCGACACCGATTTTCGTCAACAGCTCGTGGAAAGACCCGAGATTTCCAAAATACCTAAAGTTGCTTTGGCAATACTTCTTTGCAAAAAAAAGCTGAACGAGGAACAGCCAAATAATGAGTTCTTTAAGGGAAGAGCAAAGACAGCGCCTTACAGACTGTGGTTCAAGCGTCTTAGTATGGAAGGCGGGCGTGTACTATTGAGCGCCATGACATCAGAGGAACTCACTGACCTATTCTGGACTTTTTTAGAAGAAATCAATACCTAGATAGAATGTATTCAATCTTCTTGAACTGAGCATCTTTATTTTTTTTATATTCACACTCCCAGCATCGAATATATTTTATGCCCTGCTCAAGATATTGTTCCCGGATTTTTATATCCTTACTGGCGGTTACTGATATTCTTGATCGCCAGATATTATCCAATTTCCACTCTTTACAATTATGGCCATGCCAATAGCATCCATGGAGAAAAAGCACAATGGCACCATTCTGAAATGAAAAATCTGGTGTTCCAGGAAGAGATCTGTCATTTCTTTTAAACTTTATTTTTTTTTTCTTAAAATAATCTTCAAATTCTTTTTCAAAGAGGCTCATTTATCATGTACTCATAGGGCTTCTGGAGGACCTGTTATTTCACCTCCTCCCTCTATATAGGCACGCACATGCGGAACAAGCTGTATTGTTTGGAAATTTTGTAACAATTGTTGATTTTCCAAGGTAGTTATAAACTGATTGAGGTTATGTGTCATATTATTTCCAATAAAAGTCCTTATGCTTGCCCATGTATTATTATCAATTTGGGTTAGATATATCTCCCATTCAGCTTCAGTCATACCCCCTTCTTCACCCTCTGCATCTCTACGAAGTCTCTTTATTTCATCAATATCAAGAAGAATGCCACTGCGTAAATCAAGAGGAATTTCAGTAAGCACTTCCTGCATATTAGCCCAACATGTTTTACCTTTGGAGTAGGTGGTGGGATTTCCTTGATGGGCAGCCAGGTGGTCATAAACATTTTTAGCGACTGGAATACATGCATCTATCAATTCTTCAGGAGGTAATTGCGTCTTCCACAAACTGTTAGTATCGAGACCAACGTTATTTCTTTCCATACAATTGGAAAGCCAAGAAACAGTATACCAAACAATATTTGCGAGAAATCCGCTGTACCATTCTTGGCCTTGTACCTCTTTGCGTAGTTGTCTTTGTATTATTGTCTTAACAATTGTTTCCTGAAAATAGTATTTGTTATATTTTGCTTTGTTTTTCTCATAATCAACTTTTCCAGCAAAATACTTAAAATTTGCCTGAGCTCCCTTACAGCATTCCCAGGGAACTTGATCAAACGCATTTATCACTAAAGCAATATCTGTTTTTGTAATAAGTTTAGGCTTTGGATACATTTTCTGAAAATCTCTTTTCTGAGGCGGCGTCATATCTGCCTGCTCATTCAGATACTGCCCACGTGAACGTTCATAAAACCATTGCTCTGGAAGAATATTCCCTTCAACAACAGGCGGTATAACTCTTCTAGAAAACTCCTCCATTTTTCTGTGATACGGGCTATTAGAGAATAAATCAGCTTCACTTACTGGATTTTGTTTATTTGCAAAACGCGCAATATACGGAACAAGCTCATTTACAAAATCAGGTTGCGTAACAAGATTGAGCTTCATCTGCACAGTTACAGCAGACAGGTCTTTTCCAGCTCTATGAGCATGGTAGATCTGTGCTGTGGTCTGGCCACCATTCACAATTTGTAAATTTTGAACTTTTATTATTCTCTTTTCGTCATCAAACTCTATATTCTCCGCAGTTGTTGTTATTCCATTGTTATACGCAAAAAATCTCTCTGGGTTTTGCTCAATAGTAAGCCTGATTCCTTTATTTACATTTGTCCTATTTTGCAGAAAACTTCTTACGTTTTGTTCCAATACTCTCGATTTCCACGTACCGTAGATTTCAGCCAGCTTTTCTGCGGGCATAACAGCCAAATAGGAAATAAGGTTCTCAGCCTTAGATGCTTCTAAAACTGATATTGGGTTTTCAGAGAAATCTATCTCTATTTCTTCTCGTTCCGTTTCTGCAAGCTCAACACTTTTGAACCTATTGATGTCCCATATGCTTAGGCTTGTCTTTCTATTATTTATATCCGAAAGCGGACGGTTATCGAAACGACCACTCAAAGGTCTGTTAGTTACAAATAAAATTTTTATTTCTTTAGTTATGGGCCATTTATTTTTAATTTCGCCTGCAAACGAAAAAAGGTCCTGACCTCGGGTTGAAAAATCAGCTGGATTATCGTTTACACATTTGACCAAAAACCTTCTTGCTCTGTTTGCTTCAGTTTGTAGTTCTGTAGTGGTTAAATTGGTCATTTCGTCAAGCGTGGTTGAGCCATCAAAAAGGTTTATAATAATCCACAAAGACTGAAAATTTTCATCATAATGCCAAGCATCCGCTTGCCAGTTCTCATCAAAATTCTGATCTATTGCTATGCTTTCATAATTATCAACATCTCCAAAATCAACAACCCTATCCATAGCGCATTTTAGAAAGGCATTTTTTTTAGTAGAGCCATCAGCAATTGCTACTTGCCTTACCTCACTTAGCAGCGTTTCAAAATATTCCTCTAATTCCATAGAATCTCCCACTACTCTGACGGACACATAATTTTATCTTAAAAGTATAAAAATGGCACTTTTTAAAAATTTGTAACAGTCAATTAAACGCATAAAAGTTTCGATCAATTAAGGCACATTTATAATGTTTTTAGATTTAAGAATTTTTAATTTCGTAATAAACCAAGTTTTCTTCTTCCAATAGAAACAGCTTTTTCAATGAGAATTATGAACCACTTTTTAATTCCATTTTTTTGATACTTGGTGCCTCTAACAGGAACTGACTCAGAAGCATCAAGTGTTTCAAAAATTACATCAGCGCATTTTCGAATAAGAGCTACCGTTACAGAGTTGCCCGCTTGTTTGTATAAGTGAGAGTTAGCAGTGTTTTCAGGAAACTTAAAATCTTTAGGAAACCCTTGAAGATTAAAGCACTCTTTAGGCGTGAGTTTTCGTATGCCGTTCTTATCTCTGATAAGAGGCACATTGTGCCCTCCCGTTCCCATATTAGCCGTTAAAGTGTGACAAACGCCTTTTTTATTTTCTCTTACGTATACTCTGCGCCATTGATAGACTGTGTCTTTTTTTGTAATCGCTTCGTTTAATTCGTCGAAATTATATTTGTCTTCCCGATAATAATATTTTTCAGGTACTTTGCCAGGCTCTAGATATTGTTTTATACTGTTCACTTTATCAACTGCTCTTAGCGGGAAGGCGCTACGAAAAAATGAGGTCATCCGATTATCGAGATCGAACAAGGCATCTTTACCCTCAAGAATCCCGACAATAAACGCTCTCTCTCTATTTTGAGGAATTCCTGTATGCTTAAAGGTATTCATTGTTTCTAAGAAAACACAGTACCCCTCATCCTCTAGTGATTTTTGAATTTGCTTGAATGTACGGCCTCCATCATGGCCTTTGATGTTTTTTACATTTTCAAGAAAGACAATTTTGGGCTTCTCGGACAACTCCTGGATTACTCTTATAATCTGGAAGAAAACATTCCCCCTTTCATCTTCAAAGCCCTTTCGATAGCCTGCTACAGAGAATGCCTGACACGGAAAGCCTGCTACTAAAACATCTACTGGTTCAAGTTGTTTTGCATTAAGCGAATAGATGTCTTCTTCAAAAAAGGGATGCGAAAAATTTTCTTTGTGTGTTTCTGATGCGGATGGATCGTTATCGGTAGACCAGGCTACCTCGAATTTATTCGTTTCTAAAAACCCTAACTCAATTCCGCCTACTCCCGAAAATAAGCCTCCCACTCTATAAATTTTTTTACTCATTTGCTGAATATTATAATAGAATTTAACAGAATTTTATAGGTTAAAAATGGATACTGTGAGCTCCAAACAACGATCAAAAAATATGGCAGCCATTCGTTCCAAAAACACTTTACCTGAAAAATTAGTTAGGTCCGCGCTCTTTAAAGAAGGGCTTCGCTATAGGCTTCATGTAAAGACACTCCCAGGCACGCCAGACATTGTCTTTAAGAAATTTAAGCTTGTTATTGATGTTAGAGGATGTTTCTGGCATGGACACGCTAATTGCAAATATTCCTCAACACCAAAATCAAATGTATCTTATTGGACAAAGAAAATAGAGAGGAATGCAATTAGAGATAAAAGAAATTCATCTCAGCTAAAAACAATGAAGTATAAGCAGTTTATTATTTGGGAATGTGAAGCTAAAAACCCGCAATTCCTTGTTAGAAAAATTAAAACTATTGTAAAATACGTTAAAGATAAAAAATCCGTTCTGGAACTCAAGGATAGGTAAGTAAAATTGACTGACAGATTTACTTTTAAAATGGGCAATATTTACCGATATCCTGCGGTAAAAGAAAGAGATACTGCTGAAATAGACGGATTTCCAAACTTTAGTTACCACACCAATTATAGAGATCGAAATCTCATTCTGCTTGATAAAGGCATCAACCCTATAGCTAGAGTCATGCTAAAAAATGAGGAACGAATACCTGCCATTTTGATTTCAAGCAGTCCGCATAAGGTGGGTTCAGATGAAACACCCTGGCAGGATTACTTTAATGCTGAGAGAGGATACATTCGTTATTCAGGTGATAATAAAGATGCCAAAACAAAGCCTGAATCCCGCTGGGGGAATAGAGCTCTTCTTGAGCAGTATCAGCTTCACAATTCATCAGATAGTTCAGAGCGCTCCTTAGCAGCTCCCATAATATTTTTCAAAAGAGTTCCACAAAATAATAAAGTAAAAGGGTTTCTTGAATTCAATGGTTTTGGAGTCATTACTGACGTGGAGCTTAAAGTGCAATTCAATAGAAAGAAAAATGAGGAATTTGTAAATTATTTATTTCAGTTTGCTGTACTCGACATGACCCAGGAAAATGAAACATTTGATTGGAGATGGATAAATGAGCGCCGCAATGAGAAAGTATCTCTAAAAAAATCGCTTGAACTTGCCCCTGCTTCTTGGAAAAACTGGCTGAAAGAGGGAAATCAAGGAATAAGCAACGTTCGTCGCAATGTATCAAAAGTCGAAATATTAACTAAGGAAGAGCAGATACCTGAAAAAGGCTCAAGACAAGAAAAAATACTTAAAGAGATTTATAATTTTTATTCAAAAGAATTCAAAAATAAAAAGAGATTTGAAAAACTCGCTGCTATAGCTGCAGAACACATTATTACTAAAAAAGGTTCAGGTTCATACAAACCCGGGTGGGTTACCAAAGGCTCAGGAGACTCGGGCATTGACTTCGTTGGGAGGCTTGATTTAGGTGAAGGATTTGGCACCGCTAAAATTATTGTTCTTGGTCAGGCAAAATGTGAAAAACTTAATAGCCCTACTGGTGGAAATCATATAGCGCGTACAGTTGCTAAACTTAAACGAGGATGGATAGGTGTTTATGTTACTACATCCTATTTTTCAAAATCTGTGCAGTTAGAAATTTTAGATGACAAGTACCCGCTTCTTCTTGTGAACGGGATTATTTTATCCAATGCTGTTTTACAGATAATGGATGAAAAAGGGTTTAAGGATATTAAAACATTTCTTGCTGAAGCGGATAGCCGGTATAAGGCTGTTGACAAGATGCCGGAAGATATCCTTTTTGATTAAAAACGAATTCGTCCTAGCTAAACAGCGAGGACCATAAAACCTTGCTTAATAATCTATCTAAGTTCGGGCCATACTCTGTCATCTGTTTTTTTATTATCTCAGAACTAAGGTCCATATTACTTCTAACACCCTCAAGCCTGATTACTTCCTTGAAGTTTTTTGGTTCATTTTCAATTATTTCTTCTATATTCGACAAATGAAGTAGATTTGCATTCGGCCCAAACGCTTTATCATCCTTATAGTCTTCTTTAATTTTATCTCTTAGGTTTCGAAGCTCTTGTCGCAAAGTGTCGGCAGTAAGATATGTATCTTCTTTTGGGACGTAGTCTATTCCCTCTTCTTCGTCCTCTGCATGTAATTCATCCTCTTTTTCAATACTTCCCTCAATATTTTTTAAACTTCCATTCTGCTTTACAGGAACCTTCGACTTCACTGTTTCGAGAATTGTAGACTGCCCTTCGAGTAGTTTATTAAATTCACTTAAATTTATTGAAGGCACACTCTCAATTTTCTTACCCAACCTTTTTTCAATCTCAACAAGTTCTAATTTTAATTCTTCTACTTTTTTTTCTATAACATTAACAGCTTGAGGATTATGGTCCTGCTTCTCTGTGCTTTTATCTTTAGAACCTACATTCTCTTTATTCTGCTTAAACAAGCGATTAAATATTTCTATTACTTTTTCTTTAACAGCTATCTGAACCTGAATATCCTCTTTATTTACGAGACCCACTTCAAAAAGCCTAATCAGGGATGAAATTACTGAAAGACCCCACCCTATCTCATTTATAGATTGGGTATTATGAGCAAGTTGGTTTCTATGATATTTTAGCATTTGCAATAAAGAGTTCATTTCCCGAAATTTTGAACAAAATGCTTCAACAGCCTGCCTATTGAGATTTGATTCTTTCCGAACAACCAGAGTATTGTCATCACTGACACTTCTAAGGATCGTGTTTATATTCCCCTTTTTTGGCATTCTATTGCTGTCTGTATACTCCATTTTTTCCAGTAAAAACTTTGTAAGGATAGTAACATCAGAAAATTTTTCATTATTCAGTTTTTCCGATATCACTTTGAAATCATATTCACTAATATTTTCGTTTTTGAAAGCTAGTCTAAAAGCAATGAGTATTGTGTTTGAAACAGTGACAGATATTTGTCTTTGAACTGCTGCGTTAAAAAATATTTCCTTTATTTCTGAATACATGTGCAATCCTTACCTGAGGCTCTTTAGTCTAAAACAGTTTTTAGGCTTGTGGCAAAAGATAAAATAACATTCCTGAAATATTTATCCACAGGCTGTGGATATTTTGATGCGATAGCATTGATACACTAGTAGCAACTTCAAAATCATACAAATCTCAAATAAAGGATAATTTAATACATATCAAATACGTGTTTGCTACGATATCATGCATTCAGAAGCTCCCCCAAACAATGAGATTTTTCTTCACGAGCATTTGTACCCCCCTACAACCTATACAAGTTACTTGTAGCACTTGTAGGACTTGTACCCCTATTTAATTGCATATAAACCCAAGTTTTCTTTTTTAATAAGATTTAATTTTATCTGCTTTGTTATTCTCCTGCTTAGATTGCCTGAGTCCATACTGAGTTCTCGAGATAGTTGCGTTTGAGTTATACCAGGATTTTCTGTAATAAAATTATACACATCGCTTTGCCGTTCACCCAAAGACGCGATCGTCTCGAGACCTTTTATTTCCCATCCATATTGCTGTCGTTCTAACCGGTAATCATTTTCTTCAACATCCTTTCCAGTAACCGAAAGCACCGATCCTTGACCGTCTTTTGCTTTCTTCATAACTAAGATAGTATCAAAACTTGCATTAATTCCTTGACTTCCCAGCACTCCATCAATCGGATATTGATCGCTATCACCGTTGTTTTTTCTGGTATGATGCACCATTAAAATACAGACGTTTTTCTGACAAGCTAGATCCGCCCATGGCTTCAGCTCGTGGACATACGCTCCATAGTCTCTAGTTTTAGATTGTCTGGGAAGAACAAGCTGCATCGTATCGATAAACACGGCCCGAACACTAGGCTTTTGATTCAGAAAATCTTCTACATGTTCAAAAGCATTATCTCCCAAGGGAGATGTTCTTCCCGCATGAAAATATGCTTCACCCGATCCTGGTTTGATTTCCAGTTGCTTTAGTCTCGTTTGAAGACGTCTTAAACTATCTTCACCAGCAAAATAATATATCCCTTTATTATCATCAAATATCTTCTTTATCAGACTGAGAATAAAATATGATTTTCCAATCTTTGGCGGGCCTGCCAACAATGCCGAGCCAATAGGAAGCAGATTTTCTATTAGCCAATCCTGGGCAGGAAATTCCATACTAATAATTTCATCGAGGGTTTTTATGTAAGGAAATTTTTCCTTAAAGTAGTATTCATTGATTTGTTTCATTGTCTTCTTCTCTGATTGCTGAATAGGATCGAACACAGTTTTGTATCCATTGATTAACATCTTCCTCAAGCCAACCACTTCGATTTTCACTTATTTGTATAGGTTTTGGGAATTTGTTTTCTCTTGCTAGCCGCCTTATATGACCGGCTGAAAAACTTGTAATTGCTGCGACTTCACTAGCTTTAAGAATTCTCATGGTCTCTCTCCATTTTCTTTATCCAGTCTTGAAGTATCTTTTCTGGCCAACCAATAGATCGTCTTCCAATTTTTATTGGCTTGGGAAATTGATTTTTTGAAATGGCCAAGTAAATACTGGACCTTGAAAGACCTGTGACCTTAATCACATCAGGTAATCTGTACATTTGCTGTAACATTTAGACCTCCATGAATGTTATTACATTCAAGAAGATACTCGTCTGAAATTCAATGTCGTGTCCGATTTAATACGATTAAATCAGATACAAAAATTATTCATAGCTTAGCATTTAACGTCGCACGTCGTTCAGACAGTCGTTCAATCGCTAGTTTTTTCTTATCAATATCAGCGCGCAACTTACTCTTGTTTTTTAAGTTTGGTCTTATCGCTTTTGACTCAAGTGCAGCTATCGCTGCTTTATAAAGGGCAATTTGGGCACTTATTTCTTTTTTTATTTGCTCTGGAGATTTTTGTTTTTCTTTCTTTAATTCCTTTATCTTTTTTTCCCATTCATTTTTCATCCGAATGATCTTATCCCTTATCAACATAAAATCAGACCAGGAACTTGAGAGAGACTGTTCTGCTCTAAGTTTCTCAATAGTTAGAACGTGTTTAGCATTTTCATCATCTTCGAGCTCGATCTGTGTTTGCAACTCCTTAATTCGCTCCTCAATTGCAATCTTCTCTTGACCCTGAGGAGAAGGACGATGATCCCTACTTTTTGTTGGACTTTGTATTGTTTGCTCCCCTCCGATTGAAGGCAAGGTCACGCTGGTATTTATGCTGGCCAAAGGATCTAAATTTATCGGATTAGATCGTTTTCTTTGAGCCTCACTAAGCTCTTCTAGAGCTTTCTCTTGAGACTCGCTGAGCTCTTCTAGAGCTTTCTCTTTTTCAATTATTTTTAATTCGATTAAGGCTAATTTTTTTGAGTCTGTAAAAAGAGACTTTTGTAGATTTAAGGTTATCATCTCTTGAGCTATTAATTTTCTTTGGAGCTCCAACAAGTCTACTTTTTTGGTTTTTTTATTTTTTCTTGAAGACCTAACATTTTCAATTTGAGATCTTAAACCTCTCAACCTTCGAGTATTTTCTGCCAATTTATTATGTATGGATAGGAGTTGTTGCTCACTTAATTTATTACTTTTCTTATCTGCATTTTCGTTTTCATTTTTAAGTCGCGCCTCCTGAGCGGCAATTTCAGCGTCAGAAAGAAACTTCTTGGGCTTTCTGAGAGAGCCATCACGCTCTATCTTTCGTTCTTGGGGCTTAAGGCAAACATGCTTAATTAGGGGCTCTGTATCATTATTAAAATAAACGTGCTTTGTAGATGACAAAGCTGCATGGTAGACCTTATTATAACAGTACCTACATCTGGTCTCTCGCAATCTCGCTTTGCCATTTATAAGAAGCTGGCCACTCGAGTCCTTTGTTGAAAAATATTCTTTCTCAACTTCATGGGTTCTTACATACGAGCGTGTACCACTCGCATTCGTTCTGTAGTGACCTCTTCTATTGAACCGTGTAACCATAACAATTCAAGAGTAATTTAACGATTAAATCTTAACAATAAAAATTCCTACAGTTTAGAAACTGATTGCAGTTCTAAAACAAACTTCTTTTTCTCTCTAGCATGCAATTGTCGTAGTTCATTATAGGATGTTGGTTTTATTAGCTCAGTACTCTTTAATGTTTTATTAACATTAATGACAGCCATACTTACCGCATCACAAGCACTTTCCCTTAAGCTTGCCTCATTTCGAGAAATATTTAGTGAAAATTTTTGTGCAATAACTTCAATTAAGTTCCAAATTAGAAAATCCCTTCCTCCCCATTTTTTTGGGGCACCTTGTTTTCTGGTCGGTTCTTTAATTATTCCATCGAGGTAATCACAAATCCAGGTAGAGACAATCGGTTCAGGTTCCAAACCCATCCTACGAGTTCGGCTATAATATAATTTTAGGATTTCAAACTTGTCAGAGTTTGTCTCAGCCTCTTTTATTAATTCAACCCAGTTCACATCAGCTTCTGGATTAACCTTTAGACTGTAGTGCTTTGCGGCTCCCTCAGCGATGTGGAACAATCTATTTTGTACTATTCCTTTTAACCGAGTTTCGGCATGTAAGACAGCATCATTAAATACACTAACCATCTATGGAAACAACTTTTGTCTGTGGGAGTGAAATAAATTCAGACCAGTCCTCCATCAGCTTTTTTCGTTTTTCGAAGAGGTCTGACCTGGCATACGCTGCTTCGACTTTATTATTTAGTGAATGAGCTAATTGTTTCTCAGCAATTTCTTTTGAGACTGATGTTTTCTCCTGTGACCACATTTTAAATGATGTTCTAAATCCATGGGTATGGACATCATAACCGAGTTCTTTCGTTAATTTGTTAAATGTATTCTCTGATAAAGGTTTATCCCTCTTATACCCAGCAAAAATATATTCAGAGCCTAGGCTGACTTTCTTAGCCTCTTCCAATATTTTCTGACTTCTTTCGGATAATGGTACCCTGTGTTCTACGCCTGCTTTCATACGTTCCGATGGTATCGTCCATATATTTTCATTAAGCTCTTGCCATTTAGCATGTCTGACTTCTCCAGAACGAGAAGCATTAAGAATAAGAAATTCTAATGCAAGTTTTGTTGTGGCTCCTGCATCGGAGTTCTTCACATTCAATATAAATGAACTTATTTCGTTATAATCCATACTCTTCATATGATTAGATTTTCGGACTTGTTTAGGCAATATCTGAATAATGTCTCGGTCCGCCGGGTTATCACTCCGCCATTTCTGCGCTTTGCAATATTTTAGAACTGTAGATAATCTTTGCCTGACCCTGGAAGCTGTCTCTGCCTTGGATAGCCATATTGGATTAAGAACTGAAAATATGTCCTTTGTTTCTATTTTATCAACCTTGAGCCCACCTATCTTTGGAAAAGCGTATGCTTTTAGAGAAGAAATAAATTGAGCTGAGTGCTTTTCATTCCGCCACGAAGGTCTGTTTATTTCAAAAACCTTCAATGCAGCATCCTCAAATGTTGGAATAGATTTTGTATTTTTCTTGAGCCCTATTGGATCTATACCATCTTTTACTTGAATGAGCGCTTTAAGAGTTCTTTCTCTTGCTTTGGATAACTTTACAATTTTCGCATTTCCGAGTCCCATCTCTGGTCTCTTTCCATTGTGCGTATACCTAAAAACCCATTTTCTTGAGCCACCCGGCTTTACCCGTAAGAACAAGCCGTTTTTGTCAAAGTATTTACCTGGTTTAATTACCGTATCTACAAACCTCTGATTCAGTAATTTCTGGTCCCCCATTTGGTCCCCCAATTGAACATTTATTTGTTGAATTTCTTTGAACTTTCTTGGACATAGTATATCACATAAGTGATTGTTTTTAATCATTTAATTGAATGATTTTAGATTTTATAGGACCTTAGAAAAGAGGACACCTCCTCCGCCAACAATACGTTTTCTCCTTATAAGCTTGTATATAAAGGCCTTAAGAGATACACTGCTCTCTGATACCACGCATTTTACCACGCATTTCATATCTGAATTTGATGCTGGGGAGAGCCTGAATATGCATAAATTACCTACCTTTGGAGAGATAAGAAGAGAGCGGGGGAGCTGTATTGTAGATAGCTTGATTCCTGTTGAAGAGGATTTTGCGTAAGATAGAAAACCGCTTTTTTTGATTATTGCTTAGAAGCAAAAATCAAAGATGATATTTGAATGAAGTAAAGGAATTGGGTTTGATGAAAATACTTGTAATGGGCCTTCCAGGCAGCGGTAAGACCTACCTTTCAGAGCGATTAGTTCCTCTTCTAGATGCCGCATGGTACAACGCAGATGTTGTTCGTAAAATGGCAAATGATTGGGATTTTTCTGATGATGGTAGAGATAGACAAGCAAAAAGAATGAGAACTTTTGCAGATTTTGAGAAAAGTCATGGAAGGTTCGTGGTTTGTGATTTTGTATGTCCTACTAAAGCTACAAGAAAGAAGTTTGGTGCAGATATCGTTGTTTGGTTAGATACAATTAAAGAAGGACGTTATGAGGATACCAATAAAATTTTCCAAAAACCTGATAAAGTCAATTTTCATATTACAGAATGGAACGATCATAATCATAAAGATATTGCGCAGGAGATATTAAAAAATGTTTGATTGGAAGAAACCTACAGTACAAATGTTAGGCAGATGGCAACCTTGGCATGGCGGTCACCAAGCACTTTTCAAAAGATGCGTGACGAAGACAGGACAAGTTATTATTCAAGTAAGAGATGTTCAGGGTGCATCTGGAGGTATTGGTCAAGATGATAATCCATTTGATTGGGATACTGTATGCTCAAATATTGAAAAAGGGTTACTTGAAGATGGTTTCAAGAGGGGTATTGAGTACGAGATTATGTTGGTACCCAACATTATTAATATCACATATGGGAGAGGTGTTGGTTATACTTTCGAAGAGGAAGTCTTTGATAAAGCAGTCCATGAGATCAGTGCAACTAAGATAAGAAAAAAATTAAGAGAGGAAGGTAAGTTGTAATACTTTTCTAGCATTGGCTCGGTTACCCATTTCCTATAGATCTTGAAACGTAACCTCGTCGGGTTTTTGCCATTCATTAATCATTCTTAAATTGTCGAAAGCCATTTTGAAAGTTTCGACTTTGAAAAAATATTGTCAGAGAGAAACTTATATAACGCAGGAAGCAATAATTTTACGAATTAGGAATACAGACTTGCATCATGTGGTACCGGAACATAAATGACTCTACAAGAAAGTTATATTATGCTATCAAGCTTGCAGTCGAAAATTAATAAATCTGTAGACTAGTAAAAAGGTTACTACAAGATATGAGAAATTTGATATACAGAATAGGAAAAAAATTAGTAAAAATCTCTAACAAAGAACAGGTTATTCCTGTCGAGTTCAATAATAAAGAAATTGAAATTTTTAATTATGTTGTTAATGAAAAATTAACGATGACATCACCTCAGGATGTTGTAACAACAATTTTATGCGCTAAGCATATTGCATTTAATCAAATGAAAGGTGATTTTGTTGAATGTGGTGTGTGGCGCGGTGGGAACATAATAGCAGCTAAATTAATTTTTGATGAAATGAATCATAAGGCTAAATTATACCTATTTGATACATTCATTGGAATGACTGAACCGTCAGACAAAGATATTTATATTGAGACGGGAAATAATGCGATTAAAGACTATCTATTACATAAAAAAAATAATTATATCGATTGGTGCTATTCTTCAATTGAAGAGGTCAAGGATAATATAAGAAAGGCTGGATTAAGCTTAGAAAATATGGAGTTTATAGAAGGAGATGTACTAGAAACCCTAAAAGATAAGAAAAATCTGCCAAAAAGCATTTCAATTTTGAGGTTGGATACCGATTGGTACGACTCTACTAAAATTGAATTAGAAGTTCTCTATCCAAGATTAATAAATAATGGATTTCTAATAGTAGATGATTATGGGTACTGGGAAGGACAAAAAAAAGCTGTAGATGAGTATTTTGAGTCAAGAGCTAAACCTTTTACCAGTGTTATTGATGCATCATCGAGATTAATTATAAAAACCAATTAGAAAAGCTATAGCTTTCGCAATCAGAAAAACAAATATCTAACTCATTATCAGCAAACTTTTATCAGAATATCGTAATTAACTGGGGTCTCATGCGTAGCAAAAAAAGTAGCTTTACAATTCGTTTTTTCAATAAGCTCAAGATATTTTAAAATTGTTCATTTATACACCCAATTAGTATCAAAAGAGATAGCATAATTGTTGGCTTCTTCTAGCTTCACCAACTTTATTGAATCAATCTAAATTAAATTATTGCACCTCACCGCCACTTAAAAAGAAAGTTTCAATTAAAACGACCATTTGGGATAAAAATTATGCATTACTATCCTCAATTAATAAAACCTAGAAATGATGAAATCTGCTAATCTGTCTCCAATCTCTATTGATCCGGAAGGCGTAGAGTGAATTCCATCATAAAAGTGTGAGTTAGAAAATTTATGATTATACAGATCAATAGTGTTGGTGCCGCATAAATCGTATATCACATGATTTAGTTTTCGTATTGAGTAGTCATAGTCAATACCACTGAAGCCATCACCAAGAACATTCGGAATACCATAGGCTTGATTACCATTTTTTATTACATATCTGTGAGGTTGCGTCACACAAATAGGTTTAGAATTCAAAGCACGTATCTTTTCCAGTAGTACTATCATTCTTGACCTAAAAGCCTCAGCATTCTCCGTTGACAGTCGTTCAGTTTTCGGGTGTATCTTTGTCACTGTATAATCAACCTCCTGATAAGGTCGCGGAGTATGCCTACTAAAAGCAAATGACTCGTAACCAGATACCTGCATAAGAATTCGGTAAATCGGTAGCAAAGCGTTAGTTATTTCAAGACGTTTTAAAAACCCTTTGACGCCATCTGTTCTCTGGGTATCAAAACCTATATTTGGTGATGAGGCCCTTTGAAAACCTGCGTCATTAATACCAACATAAAGCAAAATTATTTTTGGCTTTAGTCCTGGTATAAGGGGAAACCAATGCTCGAAGGAAAACAGATGCCCCCATGTAGTATGACCATCAATTCCGGCATTGGACACACATCCAAAACTATCATTAAAATCTTTCAGGCGTTCTTCAAGTCTTTCTTGATATGTAGAGGTAAATGGCGTGTATCTCTGAGCGGTCGTGCTGCCACCGATTGTTAAAATATCAATTTCAGAGGGTGCCTCACAGTCATCACGTAATCCATATTGATTTCTGGCATAATCAGCATGAGTTGTATCGGATTGATAAAGTTGACTTACGTCATAGTTGAATTTAAAATTTCGTAAAATGTTAGCCTCTCTTGTCTTAGTCCATTGATTATTTAAATTAACAATTCTTAGAGTTAATTCAAAAAAAGCAACACCTACAAGACAGCTAACAATTACCATCAGTAATGGAGCGCAATTTCTTTTAATCCAACTCATAGCGGTCCTCATATTTTTCTTTAAGCGCTTCGTTTTGTTCCTCTTTATATAGTATGTAGTGACCAACAGCTAATACATCTAATTCTGTGCCCATAAAGCACTTGAATGCATCAGTAGGCGTACAAATAATAGGTTCACCGCGTACGTTAAATGAAGTGTTAACAACGATTGGACAACCAGTCTTTTCTTTAAATTTCGAGATAACTGTGTGATACCGAGGATTAGTGTCAGCATGTACTGTTTGTATCCGAGCAGAATAATCTACATGTGTAATTGCTGGGACGGATGAGCGCGGTACATTTAGCTTATCAATACCAAATAGCGCTTTTTCGCCTTCAGTCATTGCACGACGTTTATCCACTATAACGTCAGCTACAAGAAGCATGTATCTACTATCTGTACCATGCTCAAACCATTCACTCACATCTTCTCGAAGTACACTAGGTGCAAAGGGGCGAAAACTTTCTCTGTATTTAACTTTTAAGTTTAATTGTTTCTGCATACTTGGGGAACGAGGGTCGGCAATTATACTGCGCGCACCTAACGCTCTTGGACCAAACTCCATGCGTCCCTGCATCCAACCAATAGCTTTTTTTTCAGCTAACGCCGTAGCAACTGTTTCAAGTAGTTCATCTTCAGAAAGCTTCTTAAAGGTTGCACCACTTTCGGTAAGTTCGGCCTCAATTTCAGCATCTGTAAATTCAGGGCCCAAGTAAGCGCCCTTCATTGCATCAAGTCCTTTTGAAGCAATACGTTGTTTGTTGTGATGCAGATACCACGTCGAGAGAGCAGCACCTAGCGCTCCACCGGCATCACCAGCCGCTGGTTGAATCCAAATATTGTCAAAGATATTTTCACGTAAAAGAAGCCCGTTGGCTACACAATTTAGTGCTACTCCGCCAGCAAGACATAAGTTGCGCTCGCCTGTTTCTTTTGCTATGCCCCTGGCTAATTTAAGAACGACATCTTCCGTTACTTTTTGTACTGAGGCAGCTAAATTCATTTCACGCTGAGTAAGCTCAGTTTCTGACTTACGAGGTGGACCACCAAACAAAGCTTCAAACTTTTTGTTTGTCATCGTTAAGCCAGTAGCATAATCAAAGTAACTCATATCCAATTGAAAGCTACCGTCATCTGCGATTGTGATGAGTTTTTCTCGTATTAAATCTGAGTAAATAGGTTCTCCATAGGGTGCTAACCCCATCACTTTATATTCGCCCGAGTTAACTTTAAATCCTGTGTAGTAAGTAAATGCGGAATAGAGTAGCCCGAGTGAGTGAGGAAAGTGAATTTCTTTAACAACTTTTAAATCACGTCCATTACCTATTGCTAGAGAAGTGGTTGTCCACTCCCCAACGCCATCAAGTGTAAGTACTGCAGCACTATCAAATGGTGAAGGATAATACGCGCTTGCTGCATGTGACAGGTGATGTTCGGAGAATAATAGCCGGTTGCCCCAGTTAACGTCTTCATCAAGCATTGATTTCAACTCTTTAATGAGCGCTGACTTTTGAAAGAGTTTGTCTTTAATCCACACTGGCATCGCTTTAGCGAAGCTCATAAAACCTCTGGGCGCAAATGCTAAATAGGTTTCAAGCAGCCTTTCAAACTTAACAAAAGGCTTCTCGTAGAATACAACATTGTCGATTTGGTTTGCCGTAATTCCAGCCTCTTTCAAGCAATACTGAATTGCATGATGCGGAAAGGCAGCATCATGCTTCTTTCTTGTAAAGCGTTCTTCTTGTGCTGCTGCAATGATTTCATCGTCTTTAAGTAGGCATGCAGCACTGTCGTGGTAAAAAGCAGATATACCAAGGATGTACATTAGCTGCTCCTAAAAAAGTGTGTATATGAAAGGTGCTACTACAGAGCCTTGTGCAAGTATTAATAAGCCACCAAGTATCACCATGACGATAATGATAGGAGCAAGCCATAATTTTTTACGTACGCGAAGGAAAGCCCAAAGTTCTATTAAGAAATCCATTTGATTTGCCTTTATTAAAATTGGTTTTTGAAAGACTCAGATTTGATTGGTTCGCTGCGAGCTATCCAATGGCTTGCTTTTCGTGAGAACTTTAGCTTCATCTCATCCCGCCCACTCAGACGCATGAGCACTGCAATTGGTGTAAACAACCCAAAGAAAATAATGCCAAGTACAATTGGACTTACTATCATGCCAAGGAGGAGTCCAAAACGCATCCATAGTTTATTCAGTGGCAGAAGCGCATCACTTTTTACCATGGTTACAATTAGAAATACAAAAGCAACTGCAACAAGCACATATGCCCAAGCTATATTTGCAGAGTAATAGAAATAAGCTGCGGCTACAGCAAATATAAAAGTAAAGAAAAATCCAAACTTTCGATTAGATGGAAGTTCAATTTGTGAGATTCTCAATTTTTTTCCCTCCCCAAGCTAAAACACCCGATATCCCTTCTTATTTATCGCCTTGCAACCTAACATCTTTCTGTCCCATGTCATAGAAACTACACCTTGAAGACTAAATATAGGTACCAACATAACTTGTATTTATTTAAAATCTATTAGTTTTTAGAATACTTAAATGTTCATATCTTATAATTATTTCCCAAGTTTTATCTTTGGAGCAATCATCAGATATTAAATTTCATAACTACCTGAAAAATTCTGGAATAAAACACTTTCTATAGTTTCTGCAATAAAATCTTCCTAATCAAATGCAGGTATTATTAGTGAAATGTCATATTTATAATTCATTTAATACCATATCTATTTTGATGACTGTTTTGAAAATAATTTAGGAGAGTCAAAAAATCTCGCATTAGCAAACAATTTTAATGAACCAACTATCTTTCATAGATATCACCAAAACAAGAACTAAGAAACAAGTTTATTGGATGTTTTACTTATACTTTCATTTTCTGCTCTCTTTAATAACACGTGAAATATGCCGAACCTCATCCAATGTCAGATAAAAGTGCAAGGGCAGGCAAAGAATGCGTGAGGCTATTGATTGTGATACTGGGCAAGCATCTTCTGGTTTGAAAACCATATTTAATGATGGTGAAAAATATTCCCTACATGGAATGTCATGACCATCTAACAAAGTTTTGATACGGTTTTTTTCAAGCTCATTTTTCAAAATAACAGGAAAGTATGAGCCATTGGTAAGAGAAGTATTCTCATTCCATATGGGTAACTCAACTAAGGATCCTAATAACTTAGTATATTCATTAAATATTATTCGTCTATGATCAAGGATGTTATCGATGTTATCTAATAAGGTTAGTCCAACTGCACATTGATATTCATTTAACACTGCATTAATTCCTGCCCCAGTAGGCGTACCATTTGAGTCAATGGAAAAATTAATAAGCTGTTTAGCTTTCTCATAAACCTCAGTTTCTTTAAATATAATAGCACCACCTTCAATAGTATGGAAAACTTTAGTGGCATTGAAGCTAAGAGTGGATGCATCTCCAAACCTTAATAAAGATTTTTCACCGTACCGTACTCCAAAAGCATGAGCTGCATCATAGATAACCTTTACATTATATTTTGAACTGAGGCTATCAAAAGATTCAACAGCACAAGGATTGCCATAAACGTGTGTTGCTATAATAGAATCAAAATCAGATGAACCTTCCAGTTTTTTATCTACCAAAGACGGGCATAAATTGAGCGAATTTAAATCAATATCAACAAAAGAAGTTGGTATTTTATCCCATGCCAAAGAACTAGCGGTCGCAATATAACTAAATGGAGTACAAATAGCTCTCTTTACACCGAGTGCTTTATAAGTAACTTGGAGGGCCAGTGTTCCATTTGATACCAATAACAAGTTTTTGACTTCAAGGTATTCTTCTAATTTATAAGTTAACTTTTGATGAAGTGGACCAAATTTAGTGTACCAATCACTAGCATTTACTTGCTCTAAATAAGTGGCCATTGTTTTAAGGCAAGGAGCCACAGGTTTGTTAAGTAATATTGTCATTTAGTCAACAATCAGCTCCATTAAGTACTTACCACACCTACTTTAGATAAGCGATTTTGCTAATGCTATCAACTAGCATTTTAATAATGTGAAAGCATTGGCCATCAAATTTTGATACACTTTCGTTAATACTAATAGACCAGACAAATTAGCTCACTTCTACCCCAAATAAAATTTATGCAAAGATTAAGACTCCATTGCCACATACTCTGTCTTATCGAAAATTAGAATCATTCAGTTAAACCCAAGCGTTGCCCAACACCACCTTGGTTCAGTAAGGGACGCCACCAGTCTTCATTATCCAAGTACCAACAAACAGTTTGCTCCAAGCCTTCGTCAATGGTAACCGTTGGCCTCCAGCCTAATTCATTACGAATACGGGTTGTATCAATCGCGTAGCGTTTATCATGGCCAGGGCGGTCAGCCACAAAGGTAATCAAATCTGCAAAACAACCGCTCGCGCGCGGTTTTAAGCGATCCAAAATAGTGCAAAGACTTTGCACCAAATTCAAATTAGTCATCTCATTGTTACCGCCGATATTATACCTCCGACCCACAGTGCCTTTTTCCAGAACTAGAAGAAGCGCAACTGCATGGTCCTCAACATACAGCCAATCACGGATATTCCCTCCATCACCGTATATTGGCAAAGGCTTACCCGCCAGAGCGTTTAGGATCACTTTAGGGATGAACTTTTCCGGAAAATGATACGGTCCATAATTATTAGAGCAGTTTGTAAGGACAATGGGCAGGCCATAAGTTTCATGCCAAGCCCTAACCAAATGATCAGAACTTGCTTTTGATGCTGAATACGGGCTCCGTGGGTCATAGGAAGTATTTTCTGTAAAAAGTGCTGTCGGGTCGTTAGGCAAACTACCAAATACTTCGTCTGTGCTGATATGATGAAATCGAAATGATGCAGGCTTGCCTTTTTTTTGCCAATACTCTCGTGCTACCTCGAGCATATTTAACGTACCATTAACGTTAGTCTCAATAAAATTTTTAGGATCATCAATCGAGCGATCTACATGAGATTCTGCAGCTAAGTGCATTACAGTATCAGGAGCATGCACAGAAAAGACGTTCTCTAGCCTTATACGATCCCGGATATCAAACTGCTCAAAAGCATAATTTGGGCTATTCGCCACCGATGTCAAATTCTCCAAACACGCAGCGTAGGTAAGCATATCTACATTCACCACCGAATGTCCGCGCGAAATAGCTAACCGGATTAAAGTCGATCCTATAAACCCCGCACCGCCTGTCACCAAAATCTTCATAAGTTTTCACATAAAATTATAGTGCTTATAACTTTTTTAATTAAAGGTTTGTTCATGTCTTCCTCATTAATGTTTAAACTACCCTAAAATTGGACCCATAACCAGTATTGGTGGACTATGACGTTGTTCGGCAACATCTGTAAGCACTGTGAAATCGCTTAGTATTGCAATGGTCTCTAAAGCTTCCCATATTGAATCAGTCTTCACACAAGGTATGTAACCCTTCAAAGTATCCCCTCATTCGGATTGGAAACAACTCGACCTGCCATCAAAATTTTTCAGTCCACTTAACAAATACTCAGATATTTTGTTTACTTTGGACCATTATTGGTTCTAATAATAAATTCACCATCTTCCCAAAAAGACCCAATAAAGTCATTTTTTTCAATTTGAAATAGCGCCTTTTTTAGTTGCTTTGTGCGGGCGCTGATAGAATGATCACTTTGAAGTAATCGATGTGTATTTTTTATTATTTCTATAAAATCCAATTGCGAGTTTTTTTGGAGTCTAGTGTTCAGGTTTTCTAAATTTTCTTCAATCGGATCGAAAGGGATATAGTTTAAATACTTGTTAAAACCTAATCTTTTTAAAAACTTGTACTCTGGGCAAATCATAACACTAGCAGCTGCAGGTATTTCTAAAAACTTTCTAATAAAGTAACCAGCAGTTGAACCGCAGGTGAAACTAAATTTTGAGTGCTTAATATACAAATCCATGATTTTTCTTAAAAGAAATATGCGAAGTTCTGAAAATGGCAGACGCCTCATAAGCTTTATTGATAGTTGATATAATAAAGAGATCCAAAATGAAGTAGTATTAACACTACAAACTTTGTATTTGAAATTTTTTCGCGGCAGGTAATTTACACCAGGTATCGAGTAACGAATAAAATCAAAAGATTGAGTGTTTTGGTTTATTTCTGATTGAAAAAGCGCGTGAGGGAGAGAAATAATGCGTGTTTTAAATTCATTAAAAAAATTCTTTATTTCAACTATCACACTCTCATCGATATCCTTTTGGAGCGTCTTCTTATGAAATTCAAAATCGTATAGCTCTTCACCTTTTAGAATAAGATATATATTATTCTCTCGTAATAGGTTTAGGATAAATGGTTGCCGCACCAGTGCATGCACATCATAGTCTTGCAATGTTATTACCGTTGCCATAGCCACTTTTATTGAATTAACTGCCACACTAGTAAAATCCACACATTGTTCAAAAGTTGGGAACTTCAACTTATAAAGGTTGTAATGTTTCGTCAGGTGTTTTTTTGTTTGTTCATACACTTCAAGTGAACTTCCAATAAAAACGAAAGGAGTAATTAAACATATATCTTCGCTACTCACATCAGTTTTATTCTTTTCATCAATCGAATGTGTGAAATCAGCAACTTCTGCAAATATTGTAGTATATATTGAGGGGGTTGGGTTGATATAATCTAAATTAAAAGAGGTAAAAAAATGTAAAATTATTCTAACTTTCTTTAAATTTTTTAATGTTTTGGGACGTTCAAAGCCAATCCATAACTCTCTTTAAATCAATAAATAAAAATTTTCAAGATCTCAGTTGCTAATTTTTTAAGCACATAATAGATTGTTAATAGCAACACAATTAATGTTGACATTGTTGAGAAATTCAGCGCAAACACCGGTTAAAGAATGGTCACAAATAATAACTTTTTCTTTTGTAATTACGTCACTATTTATATGCACAGCACACCCAAAATCACATTTGCACCAAACACACAATTTGTTCTAACATCTAAAAATTTTTATAAGATACGTTTCCAGCACCCTTAACATAGTTATCTGCTGACCATTTTTTGACTGGTGTATTTGCTTGACTATCTATGAAAACTAAAATGCAACTTTTCCCCATTTAGGTTCTATCGCCGTAGACATTCATATTATAGTTTAAAGTGTGTAACAAGTTGGAAAATTCACGCCTCCAGTGTACTTTCGGTTTTCTTTACCCTTCCAGAAAACAGACAGTTTAAATCAAAAAGTGGAAACTAAATTTTAGTTATAAATAGCCTACTAAACTAGGCTATCATGTGAGATCTTTTAGACATAATTCTGGATAAACTTAAGCGCTAAACCCGCCCGGTATTCAGAAACGCAACCATTAACCGTTTCCATAACAGAAACGGTTTTTCAAGCACCATAACTACTACGAATATTACGGCAAGTTCTTGCAAGTTCATCAGCGATCAGACCATGGTTGGTAAAATATCCGGTATTATAAATGCGATCAATCAGCCGATGTATAATAGTCATAAGTTATTTACTTTAGTAGAATTTTGATGCAAATACTCCAGAAAACTGCAAATCAAATCGACATCATCAAAATTATAATTATCACCGTATTAACGCTTACAGTTTTTGATAGTTCACTTAAGTTTCAGGTTTTTGATTTGTTGAAGCTGGCTCACAAATATAACAATATTAACTACTTCAGTCATCAAACTCGACCCTATTAAGGATGTCTAAATCTAATACAGTTGAATTCGTATTCTTCCGCACATCTAGCCTCTGTGGAAATTCATTATCAACAAATATTGATTCATGAGGAATATATTTGGATTTTAACTCATGGTCGGATACAACATAAATATGTTCAAAGTCAGAGCACTGCATGTCAATTTTTTTAAGTGTTTTTGCTACGTCTTTTTTATGCCTTGTAATTAAATACACAGGAATGCCTAATGAAGCCGCTTTGTCATAAAATATTCGCGTAACTCTTATTTCCAACTCATCCCAAATAAGGGTTTCGTCTAAGTCTAGGTATATTTTTTTATGTGGCAGCCTTATTGTATTTGTCGTGAGATCAATATAGTGGTCATTAACCATTTTAACAGTTCTGAACTTTCTATTCATCAAGTCCTGAACTATCAGTAAGGGTATATTAATTCCAAATAATCTAGCTTGATCAAAAGTGGGAATATCATTCTCGCATGTTGGTCTAACCATAGATTTATTAGTGTACTCATCCATTGCGAAAATAAACCAATTTTCACAAATTCGAGTTAGCATTGATGGCAGAATAATCGTTTTGTGGCAAACAAAAATTTCTAGCACAATACCCTCTTTTTTCTTCACTGAAAACAGGTAATCGACTCCATTTGTCGCCCCATTGATAAAGTAGTGAGTAATTTTTGGAGATATTTCACTATCTTTTATATCATCATTTGCAAAGTGATGGGACGTATTTGGATATTTTAAAATTTGGCCATTACTAGTAACATGGCAATTTGTTTTTTTGAAATCTTTTACAGGATCAAAGAAAATATAGTTATAGTCTTTATTATAAATTTCTGCGTTCAAGCCGATGAAATGATAAAAATTATGCGTTGAATATTTTAATGAATTAAACATTAAAGATGCATAAGAACTATTATCAAAGGAAAATGTAATTGTGTGGATGTTTTTGCGCAATTATTCAATAACCGTATGCTTTAAGATCAAATTTGTACCTAAATCTCTCAATGAGTTTCCTTGTATCTGACCTAAAATGAGATTTGATATGATCTTTTTGGAGTTGTGTTAGATAAGGGATTAATGTTGAGCGGTCTTTCGTATAGTATCCCTTTTCAGTCTTAGTTTTGGAATTTAAGTCATTACATTCGAATGCACTTGAAACAAAATTAATGTCAGTATTTGATAAATCAGCCAATACCTCGAAGAAATTGCGCCGATCATATTTGAGTTGTTCATAGAATAATACTGATACATTCTCCTGTCCAAAAACGGAATAAACCTCATCTAAGTATCGACTATAATTATAAATCTCAAAACCATCGAGGTTAATTTTTTCATTGTCTTCATCAAAAATAAAATTTATGTTTTTGAATTTCTTAAGATTATATTCTTCGACATATTGGGAAAATAAAAGATCACAATGATTTCTTAAAACTACCAGCACCTTAATTGTTTTATCTTGATACAAATCATCAATCTGCTTTTTGATTGTTCGTGGAAATGAGAATGCACTTTCTATATTATTTCCATAATTATTTTTTCGTAATCGAAAAGGTGCTGTAAAGCTTTCGTCTGATAGAATATTCAATTTACTCTGATGGAATTGCAGATATTCTGAATTTATTGGCTCACGGTTGAAAAGACTACTACTGGGACGTTTATCTAATGATTCCATAGGATCAGTCTTTCGCCAAGTGTTTAAATGTAATATTCCTTGGCTTTCTAAACTCTTCCAAACAGCAAACTGTAGAGTTGATGAACTGGTTTTAGGTAGGCCCACGTGGATTAGTATTTCCATATCAGATCCAGTACTTTTTCAAATCTTTTTTGTTAAGTTCACTTCGAATTTTTATTAGCATTTGTTCCAATAATATTGGTTCATACGATAATAGAGAAACTTGTTCGGTAATATCATAAATCGCGCACTTATAAGTATATTTATCGGGGCGATACTTCAACTCACATTTGTTAGCTATATCAAAAACTTTTTTTATAGTTTTTATAAAATGTTCGGTCGTTACAGCTTCTCCAGTGCCGACGTTGAATGTACCTCTTTTAAGTTTTGATGAAAAGCATGCATTAATTAAAAATACTAGATTATCAATATGCACATAATCTCTGACCATTTTAGGATCACCCCAAATTTCAAGAGTTTCACCAGCCATAGCCTGTTTTATCACTTTCAAAAAAGGCATTAAAGTTCTTTGACCATTTGCGAGGTAATACGGCTTGTCTGGAACTAAAAATATCATAGGTAGCCGTAGATTAAACACACGAATTCCAAATGCTTCAGAGTAGTAATCGCCCATCATTTTACCAGTTGTTTTTGAAATAGCGTACATAGTGTGATCACCCGAATAATTAATTGCAGGAGGTAAATTATTTTTTAAAAAAAGTTTATTTGACCAGTGTAATTCATAATCTCGGTGTGATGTAGTATATGTATATGTCTGTATTTTAGATTTTCGAACATACTCTAAAATATTAAAAATACCTACCATGTTAACATTCACGTATTCGCCTAATGTTGCTTCTAAGTCAGTTTTTTCGGAAAATTCCAGTATACTTGGTTGAACACCAGCTAAATTAATGACTTGATCAAAATCGGAAGGCAATCTGTTAAAGAACTCTTTATCTATTATATCTCCTCGAAAATATTCAAATTTACTGGATTTAAAAGGAATTTGTGAACGGCCTACTCCAACAACGTAATGTCCTTTCCTTAAGAGATATTTAGCAATGTATTTTCCACAATTTCCCGTTGCACCAAATATTAAAGTTTTCATTTTTTATTTCACACTTTTCAGAGACTTAGGATGTCTAAGAAGACAGCAGTCTTGGAGCATTTTTTTACATTCTAGGGGTTCGTTAAACATCATTACATCTATAATCGAAAGCCCTGGCACGAACCCATTTCTTTTCTGCGAGTATGGTTTAAGATCCGTCTTTAAAAAAGAAAGCTCAATACCTGCGGCAGTAAACTCATCAGGCCTAAATATTTCAAATCCACCAAATGGATTAATGTATTTAGATGCACTTAACGCTTCAGAAATTTTCAAAGCCCACTGCCCAGAATGCTCAATACCTTCAATAGAAAGCTTCAAATCTGACTGTACTTCAATTTGAGTGTCAATACACATGTACGCAGCAGTTTTCTTTAGAACTTCTGTCACTAATCGAGAAATATTAGTTTCATCCGTGTCAAAGCAATCTCGTACAAAAGTCACTGTTTCTTTATAAAAAGGTGCTTTTTTCTTATAGTGGGTCAACTTCCCAAGAATTTGTGAACGCCAATCTATATCAGTCTTAATTGAGATATCACAAATATTATCAAACTGACCGCGGTTTGCTAATGGAACAGTAATGTATTGCCATTCTTTACCTTCATCAGGATGAAGTATCCTATTCCGATTGATCCAGCCTTTGTCAATAAATTGAATTTCATCAAAAATAATCCATCGGTCCACAGTATTCATTAACTGGAAATATCCAATATACGGAAATAAGTATGGTTGCATTACTCCAATCTTGTCACCCACTTTGAACCTCTACTCTGTTTAAAAAATGCAACATTATTTTACCTTCAGTTTAATCTTTAAACGTCTGAAGGCGTCCAAAGGGATGCCAGCCATCTGTCTAGTTATCAAATAAATAAGAATCTTATAATTTTTAAACGGTACACATGCAAAGAGGTGGAAATACATGGCAATCATTTTGAGCCTAATGTTATGTAAATGTTCCACCTTTTGTGTAACACTTTTTGGATTTCTGCGATAAACGGCCCATGTTTTATCTATGAATAAAACTTTTCCATAATTTGTTATTTTTATGTAGAGGGGTATATCACCAACTGGAAAAGTGGCAGTACATGGCTTTTCATAATATGCTTTTAATAGCTTCTCGGCATTAAAAACAACTGAACAGGTTGGGATATAGTGCCTCAACATAATGTCATTTTGATTTAGGATCTTCAACTTAGGCTTAGGGAAGTAATCTTTACTTAAAGTGTTACCCACTTTGTAAAAGACCGAATGAAAGCTTAACGCAAGGTCACTTTCCTGCTCCATCAACGCAATTTGATTTTCTAACTTATTCTCATTGATCCAAAAATCATCGCCATCAGTCCAAGAGATATACTTACCTTTCGCTTTTCGAAAAAGTATATGAGGCATTGGGTGATCCTGAGACCATTTATTTTTTGTTTGAAAAATTGGTTTAATTATATCTGGATACAAACTAGTGTACTTTCGTATTATTTTGGCTGTTGAATCAAGCGAGGCGTCATCATTTATTAATATTTCGAAACGAAATGATGTTTTCTGAGCTAAAAACCCTAGTATTGTATCCTCAATAAAGTCTTCATGATTATATGCCAAACAGCAAATACTTACTGTGATTTTGGAGCCACAGTGTCGCCATGAGTTAAGTATGTCAACTTGGTTGCGAAGCATTTTGTTAGTAGTTATTGTAAAATCTGGCATCTGAAGACTGTTGGTTATCATTCTATCCATTGTGAGCTGTCATTGCAAATTTTGAAATTAACGTCTTCGGCGAGTATATTCTTTCCAAGGTCTGTGGTATTCTGTGTCACAAACCATTCATACGGTTTGTTTAAATATCTAGCCATTAATCTTTTGCTTAATTCAAACTCTGTAAGTAAAGATGCTCTCAGCTATAAATATACCGACACTAATTTCAATGCCATGGAAAATGTAAGTAAAAACAATACTGCACTACCTATAAAAATTAGAAAGCCAATAGTGCTGGTGAAATTGAAATAGGCATAGATAGCTCTCAATAGATAAATTTTCTTGAATTACATCAACGTTTGATGCAATGGCTATGAAGGGCATTATCGAAACTACCCCAATGTTTTAAAAAAAGCTGAAACAAATACAAAACAAAAATTTCTTTTTTGTTTTGTTTCAATAAGCCCTTAAATCCTGCTCACTGAATTCATTTCAGCCCCGCCTTCTCAATAGATTTTATCAATTTACCCAGCGATGATTTATATTCATTTTCACCTAATGAGCTAAATGACTCAATCAAGGACTCTATTGTAATCCAACCATTATTAAATGCTATTTCCTCAAGACAAGCTATGATGAGGCCCTGTCGATTCTGTACCGTAGAAACGAACTGTGACGCCTCTAATAAACTTTCTGAAGTTCCCGCGTCTAGCCAAGTAAAACCCCGGCCTAAAATTCCCACTGAAAGCAGTCCTTGACGAAGATATTCTTGATTAATTGATGTAATTTCCAACTCACCACGTGAAGATGGTTTAATCTTTTTTGCAATCTCAATAACCTTATTATCATAAAAGTATAGACCTGCCACCGCGTAGTTACTCTTGGGTTTTTGTGGCTTTTCCTCTAGAGATACAATTTGCTTAGATTCACTTATCTCAGCCACACCAAATCGTGAGGGTTCAGATACTTGATGTATGAATATCTTAGCACCTTGAGATAGCTGGGCCGCTGACATTAAGATAGCCTTAAACTCTTGTCCAAAGAAGATATTGTCACCTAAAATTAAAGCAACTGAGCTGCCACCGATGAAATCTTCACCAATCAAAAAAGCATGCGCAATCCCTTCTGGTTTCTCTTGAAGCTCATAATGTAATGTTAGTCCGAACTTTTTACCACAGCCAAGTAAGCGTTTATATGATTGTAAATCATCAGGCGTCGATATGATAAGTATCTCTCGTATGCCAGCCAACATTAAAACTGATAACGGATAATAAATCATCGGTTTATCAAAAATTGGGATCAGATGCTTGGAAAGACCTAAGGTTGTAGGGTTCAATCGACTTCCAGAGCCTCCAGCTATGATAATACCTTTCATTTTAATAACAGATAGTAAGCAGAGCCATTAAAAACCCCAAGTTTCTGAGCAAGTTCCTTGAAGTCATTTGAGGATAACTGCTTATTATTTGAAACACTCTCACCTTTGCATCTTCTTGATATTTTTTCGACGACTAGCCATAATAGCTACCGCACAAAGCTTTGTATCAAAACTTTGCAAATTTAATATGTTATTTATATTATATATCACCTAATTCTACGCAAGTGTTATTGGATACCAGAACTTCTTTTAAGTAATCCTCGGTTCCTATCCTAATATTTTTATATTCGCCTAAATCTTCAGCACTCAATTTTGGTAGGAACTTACCAAAATGTTCTTTTTTTAACCGGCGGTATTCACTACCGTCTGATGTATTCAGAAATACATGTATCGGATGAAAGTTAAATACTGTTAGGTCACCAAAAAACAACTCTGGGTATTTGTCCTCCTCAAATGCAAAAAAATGCGCGTCGTCTTCCCAATTATAAAGTAACCGATCAAAAGATACGCCATCAAAATTCCATTTAACTTTATGTGCAAAAGGGGAGCGATGCATAAATAATGATACATCTAACTGTAATTGCGGAAAGCCTAAAAATATTTCATGCAAAAGAGGAGAAGATTGCACTAAAGAGTGCGTCCTCATACACCAAGCATCAGGCGAATAACTCAAGCATTCTGAAACAATAGTTTTAACGTCTGAACCTTGAGTGCTTCCTGGGAGAAAATTTGGGTGAATTCCTAGATTATGTCCTCTTGAGACAATTTCCTGATTTACTGGAGTGTCATGCGTGGCAAAAAAAGTAGCTTTACAATTCGCTTTTTCGATAAGCTCAAGACATTTCAAAATTGCACAATCCGGTGCCCAATCAATATCAAACGTGATAGCATATTTTTTGACCAATTTATTTCTCTCTTACTTTAGCTAAGTGCGATTTCTTTAGTGCCAAATATTAGACGCTACGATTCAAAGAGTTTCAAATTTTATACTTCATAAAATATTGTAAAATTCTATTAAAAAAGACTAAGCAAATCAATCCATGATTTGAGCTTTCAAAGTCATGTATTGCCACCTAATTTCATATAGCAATATATGAATATGAAAATGTCTACTACTAGGAAATCTTTGAATGTAATTAATTACCGATTTAAAAAAAACCTTACTTTATCGTATAACTTTTTATTTATTAGACAAGTGCGAGGGGACTATTGAGATATTATTTACAGGTAAGGATATAAACCACATACGCAACGACTACTTTAAGAAGTAGTCTGAATTACAGTCTATAAAACCACGTCGCCGTTTTACTCGTTTTGGAACGAATAGCGTAGACAAAAAAACGATTGGTTTGATTGAAATGCGACAAAACGAGTCAAAATCGCACAGATTGGTGTTGTAAAAAAATTGTTAATTTAAAGTACGATCGACAGACTACGTGAGATGTTGTATCACTAAGAATATGATGCCAAAAAACTGAATATAATAAAAAAATGACTAACGAAGATGAAATCAAAAACGTTTTAAAGCGTTTGCGTCAAAAGATGAAGGATCGATTTGATCGACACGTCTCATTACAAGATTTATTGTCAGATCGATGGGAGACGGCAAAGTTTTACGGCTTTGGCGAAGGTACATCTTGCTACAACAATGTTCTAATACTCGGTGATGTCAAAGTTGGGAAAAACACTTGGATTGGACCAAATGTTGTTTTGGATGGATCTGGCGGTTTAGAAATCGGCGATTATGTAAGTATTTCTGCTGGTGTTCAAATCTACTCCCATCATACCGTTGATTGGAGTGCCTCATTAGGTTCCAAACCAGTTAAAAGAGAGACTACAAGGATCGGAAGTGGGGTTTATTTGGGGCCAAATAGTATTATTCAATTGGGGGTCTCCATAGGTGATAAAGCAGTTGTAGGTGCTATGAGTTTTGTCAATAAAGACATACCAGTTGGTGGCAAATGGTATGGGCATTCATCACGTTGATGTGGTTGAAAACCTTTCAATCGCCTTTTCACTAGTGCGTTTATACTATTGAGTTTCAATAGTTATCTTCGTTCGAAAAAATGGAGAGAGTAGTTAGAAACTTGCTAGAAAGTGGTTTTAAATGCCATATAAATGAATGATTTATTTAGATGCTAATATTGAAAGGGAGGCTTTACCTATCACCACCTGCCACCTTTCTGGCAGTCATAACACTCACTTATCTTGCGTTAGTAGTCTCGCGCTTAGATTGTCACAAAGTGTTATTGTTTCAACAATTTCTTTTGAATAAAGAGACGCTTCGGCTGTTAAACATCTACCTTCGTTTTCAAGATCAAATAGCCAAGAATGCCTTGGGCAGATAAGATTTCCTTCCTTATCGACTGTAGCATCCTTAAGATCAGCTCCATTATGTGGACAATAACGGTTAATTTCGTAATTTTTACCATTTTTGGGATTTATAACAACGATCCGGTCATCTTTCACATCTAATGTAGTTGTAAATCCAGACCGTATATTACTTGGGTCTGAAAACAGAAATATATTCACGAATGTATTCAACATGTCCGGCTTACGTTGGACAGAAGCCCGTAGACTAAGTGCTATATCTTGCCATCTGTAAGAAGGATTACTCATCAAACTGAAGTACGCTTTTGAACCAGATATTTTCATAAACGAACTCGGCATTTCATACGTGGAAAAGTCTACTATATCGACGGTTCCCTTTGTTAAGTCGATTTCCAAACCTTTATCTTTCCAGTCAAATATAATTATTGGGCAAGTGCCAAACTTAATTTCCTTGATGCTTTCAACTCTCTTACAAACCTCATTAACCAAATTATTAATATTAAAATCATCATCAGAAATCGTCTCAAATTCACAAAGAAATTCTCTTTTCATAACTTTTAAATCTGCTGCAGTTGGAGGACCAATTGGCACCGTAGTGTAATTATTTAAAATTTGTTCACCTGGCTTAAGATAAACAAATTCTGTTTCAGCACTTTTCAAATATGTCTCCATATCTGACTGATGTATAAAAATGCTATCGATACCAAACGATAATGATTCTTCTAAAAATGGGAAAATTGCGGGCCCAGCAGATGGTAAATAGTATTTAGGTTTAATGAGTTTTATCGCATTACGAACAGCAGCCAACTTTGCCATTACTTTTTTTTTTGAAATACTTGCTTTCTGATAATCTGCCATTTGATAACAAATCGGGTGCCAAGTTGCCCCACTAAATTGAACAGCATAATAGTTGATGTCTAGATCTGCTAAATACGCTAATCTATCAAAAATTTTGCAATCATTTTGATTAAAAAAGAACTCTCTATTAATATGAATTAATGCTGCACTATCGTGGTTAACGCCAGTATCAACAATCATTAATTCCAAATAATCATCCTTATTAAAATAGTGCTTGGATTGATCAGACAACTCAATAACTTCATAACCTAATGCGAGCATCTCATTGTAAAGAAATTTATCAGCATAATCAGGTACAATACATTTATTAATATAGGGCTGGATATCCTTTAGCGTCTCTCTATCGAAGTGGTCTTGATGTTCGTGAGAGATATATAAGATAGTTTCAATATTTGTACTTAATTTTTCAATAAGACTATCTTTTAAGTGATGGTTTACAGGCCATTGATACCAACTTCCAAAAAAAGCTCCTTTATCAGTCAGCCAAGGATCCGTTATAAATACAGCATTATTGCCTTCTAGCAAAAAACAATTGTGCCCATAAAAAGTTACTTTCATTGCTTATTCATATCAAAAAAAAATTCCTTTTGCCAAGAGCACCTTCTTGCCATAGAGTGGGCGCCCATTTGTTTTTTTCTCCCAATCATCTATTGATATATCTCTTTTATTTCAAACTCCAACTTGTCATAAAGACCTTGTATCACCTTACACCTCTACCGGCTAAACGCTAGCCTTAAACAGTAGATTTGACAATTTTATTTTAGGCGAATACGAACAAATTTACGCGTGCATAAGCTGTTGTAAGTAAATCGCAATGTTTCAAATATCATAATGTTTGTTTAAAATATTCATTTAGGCTCAAAAGGGACCATATCAAAAGTCTACGATTTTTCTTCCCAACCAAATGCTCATCTATTAAAACTTTTACGGCATTATAATCTAGATAGTTATAAATACATGCGTTGTAATTCATTAATGTATCTCTGACATATTTGATGCTCTCACCCTTAAACCAACTAGGGTCCGGCGAAGAGAAACCTTGTTTTGGTGCATTGGTAATTTCGGATGGTATAAAACCTGACATCACATCTCGTAAAATTTGCTTCCCATCTGAAGTTTTTTGAAAGTATTTATCTTTTTTCCTACCCGCTTCGTTTTCGTCTATTCTTATAACTTCTGATAGATTGTTTAACTTAAGCGATACCGGGCATTCCATTGCAAAATCTACCAAATCATTATCCATAAACGGCACTCGCGTTTCCAGTCCGTGCGCCATCGATAATTTATCTTCAACAATAAAAAGTCCGTGCAAAAATGTTTTCGCTTCAAAATAAAAAGAAAGGTTAATGTAATCTTCAGGTCTACGAATTGCTTTCTTTTGCTCAGGAAAAACTGAACGGAAAATTGCCTTAGGGTCTGCATTTTTTATTTCATTTTTTATGGGTGCAAATATTCTTTGCCGTTCTGATTTATTTGTTAATCTTTGCCAGAATTCGTAATATTTTTCTATATATTGATCAAAGTCGCTGTTTGAGACTGCCCGGTAATAACGCCAAGGGTAGCCGCCAAATAATTCATCACCGCCGGCACCCGACATGACCACTTTCACAAATTTTGAGGCTAATTTTGCTGCATAAAAGTTTGGATAACTTTGCCCTACTCGTGGTTCTTCTAAATGATAAGCTAACTGCTGGAAACACCTCTCCATGTCTCCTGCTTTCAAGACCATCTCATAATGCTCTGTCTTGAATGTTGCCGACATCGCCTCAGCTTGTGAACGCTCATCATAGGCGAGTTCAAGCCCTGATGCAGAGCTTAAATCAAACCCACATGTAAAAGTATTTAGATTTAGAATGGATTGCGATGCTATTGCACTTATCGATCCAGAATCCATTCCGCCAGAAAGATAACTACCTAAAGCAACATCGCTAAAAAGTTGTCTGTTAACGGCCTGAAAAACTAATCGATGAAGTTCCTCTTTATACTCTCGCTTGTCAACTTTACCTGTGGGTTCTTTAAATTCATAATCCCAGTATTTAGTAAGCTTCAGTTCAGCGTTTAATCCATCTCTTGGATAAATTTTAGCGAAATGACCTGCTGGAATCAATGAAATCCCTTTTAGCAGAGTACTGTTTGTAAAAATATTTTGGAATGTTAAATATTCGTATAAAGTTTCATGATCCAGAGCTTTTTTGAAATCAGGCTGAGCTAATATTGCTTTCTGTTCTGAACCAAAAGAAATAATGCCACTCCGACGCGCGACGTACAATGGCTTTATACCGTATCGATCTCGACCAAGTGTTAAACATTTTTCTTTTTTGTCCCATATAGCGAAGGCAAACATGCCGTTGAAGCGGCTAATTGCACCAATACCCCATTTTTCTATTGCCGCAACAACTACCTCAGTATCAGTGGTCGATTTAAATTTATATCCTAGGTCTTCTAAATCTTTCTTTAGCTCACGGAAATTATAAACCTCTCCATTATAGCTTATTACATATCTACCTGAAGTAGAGTGCATTGGCTGTTTACCTTTATCAGATAAATCTATTATTGATAGTCTTCTGTGTCCAAGTCCGATCTCATGTTCAATCCATTGACCCTCACCATCAGGACCACGATGCATAAGCGCATCAGTCATTCTCCTTAAAACATGTGAAGACACAGGATTACCATTCAAACTTAATATTCCTGTTATCCCACACATATTATTGGTCTCACTTTATTTTGAGGGTATAGTACTTTGGACAGCAGAAATTACCAGTTCCTGCTCGTCAAAAGTCATCCCATGAAAGAGTGGAAGTGAGATTGAACAGTGATTTGCTCTGTAAGCGTTGGGAAAATCTTCTGGTCTAAGATCATACTTTTGTGAATAATATGTAAGCATATGCACTGCGTGCGTCGCAGGTCTAGTGGAAATACCTTTGCTCTGCAGTAGTTCCATCCAGCTATTCCTTTTAGAATTTATTTCATCAACATTACCTGACAAATTTAATAAACAGGGATAACTTTGATAACCATGTCCATACCTATGGTCAACAAACGGAGTTTGAAGTTGCTCGATTTCAGAAAAAGCAGAGTCAAACATTCTAGCTATACCTCGGCGTTCAAAAATAATATCTTTTGCTCGATCCATTTGAGCCGACCCCAATGCGCCCTGTATATCAGTCATTCGCTGATTGTACCCAGCGTGTATGTGATCAGCCAAAAGATATGGCCGAGCACCCAAATGCCGTTGTAAATCTGAAACTACAGCACCATGATCTCGTAACTGTTGAATTTTTGTGGCGAGCGAGGTGTCTGAAGTGGTTACCATACCTCCTTCGCCAGTAGTAATCGCCTTCCTGGGGTGAAAGCTGAATACACCAGCGGAACCAAAGTGACCGACGTGCTTTCCATCGTAGGTAGCTCCAAACCCGCATGCGGCATCTTCAATGAGCCATAAATTGTGTTTTTCCACAATTTTCATTATTGGGTTTATATCTGCAGAAAGACCAAATAAATGCACAGGCATTATACCAACAGTCTTCGATGATAACTTAGATTCAATTTTTTCGACATCGATATTAAAAGTTTTTAGGTTAATGTCGCAGAAAATAGGTGTGGCTCCATGATGCTCAATTACGTTCGCAGTAGATATCCAAGTAAACGCTGGTATTATAACTTCATCACCTGGTCCAAGGCCTAAAGCTGCTAAAGCTAAATGCATACCAGCCGTGCAAGAAGTAACAGCAAGTGAATGTTTGGACAAAGTGAATTCAGACCATTTTTTTTCAAAAGCTTCAACCTTTGGTCCTTGCACTAACCAGCCGCTACTCAAAGGCTCAAGAACACTTTTAATCTCGCTATCCGTAAGCGATGTCCGTGTTATTGGAATTGGTTGAAACAGGTCTGCCATATTACTTTAATCCGACTGAACGCTTGCGCGCCTCTACTTCACTTTTATGAGAGGCCCGCCAATCGATTAAACGTTTCAAACCTTCTTCTAAATCAGTATCAGCTGTAAAGCCAATTTCTTTTTTGGCTTTTTTTGGGCAGCCAATCCTATTTTTTACAAGAGTTGCCTGACTACGCGGAACGTATTGGATCTCTTTGTTAAAACCAGTCAAATTCAAGAGTTTTTCCGCTAACTCCTTTAGTGTTGTACGATGCCCCGTCCCAACATTGTAAAATTTATCAGTTGCGTTTGATGACATGCCACACACGTTTGCCTTTGCACAATCTTCTACTGCGACAAAGTCAAAAGCCTCTGAGCCATCTCCCATGATTATCGGGGCCTCACCTCGGTCAATAGCATCTAGCATTTTCATTATGACTGCGATGTAAGCACCGTGATAATCTTGACGAGGCCCATAAACATTCATGTACCTTAGACCCACATAGTCCAAGCCATACCGATAATGGAAAGAACGCATCATTGCTTCCCCAGCAATCTTTGTCGCACCATAGAAATTTTTGTTATTATATGGGTGATCTTCTTCCATTGGTTCAGTAACAGCATCTCCATACACTGATGCAGAAGAAGACCATACTAAACGCTCTATTTTGTTCGCCACACAAGCTTCCATCACGTTAAATGTACCCATCACATTGGTATTGAATGCAGATCGAGGGTATTCATGACATTGCAATAACCACAAGGCAGCAAGATGAAAAACCCCGTCAATTGCATTGTCTTTCATTGCTGCATTCAAGATATCAGTCTGAAGAATATCACCACCGACATCATATACAGAGCATCTAGGATCTGTCAGTGCACTCGCTAAATTCTCTTCCCTACCACGCGTGAAATTATCATAAATTAACACTTTCCCCACGTCTTCATTCAGCAACTGATCTACAGTATGCGAACCTATCAGCCCAGCACCTCCTACCACCATAAATCGTTTTCCTCTAAGATCCATATTTTACTCCTAAAAGATATTTTCCAGTGAGCCTGTAATGGCTTCTATTATTTTATCCTGTTGATCGTGTATTAACGTACCAAAGACCGGCAAGCTCAATACCTCACTTGCAGCAATTTCACTGTTTGGAACATGCGCAGACCTTGCAACAGCTGGTTGAGACGAAAGAGGCATTGGATAGTGAACCATTGAAGGAATACCCTTTGCCTTCAGTTTGTCTTGAATACGTGATCTATTTTTAATACGTACTGTGTATTGTGCCCATGCCGACGAATATCGCTCAATGGAAGCTGGTGTTTTAATTTTAGCATATTTTGAAAACGCTTCATTGTATCGGACAGCAATTTGTTCCCGCTCAAAAATTTCGTCGTCAAGTATATCAATTTTAGCTAACAAGACAGCAGCTTGGATTGTATCCAACCTAGAATTCATCCCAATACAGGTATGATAGTATTTTTTTTCTTGTCCATGGCGAGCTATTTTTTTTATTGATTTTGCTAATTCCGAATCTGAGGTAAAAATAGCCCCACCATCTCCATAGCAACCCAAAGGTTTAGTTGGGAAAAAACTTGTGCAACCAATTAAGCTTAAATTGCACGACTTACGCCCCTTATAAGATGCGCCAAAGCTTTGAGCTCCATCCTCAATCACAGGGACTGAATATTTTTTAGCAACCTTATTAATCGCATCGAAATCAGCAGGCAATCCATAGAGCGATACTGGAATTACAGCCTTTGTCTTTGATGTAATGACACTTTCGAGCTTCACTGGATCTAAATTATAAGTTACTGGGTCTATATCAACATATACAGGTTCAGCACCTAGAATGGCCACAGCTTCAGCGGTCGCAATATATGAAAATGACGGGGTTATAACTTCATCACCTGGACCAACCCCTAAGGCCATCAGAGCAATCTGCAATGCGTCTGTCCCATTTGCAACCGTGATGCAATGTGACGCTTTGGTGTAATCCTGTAAACGCTCTTCTAACTCTGCCACTTCCGGCCCTGAAATATACTTTCCATGCGCCAAAACCGCAGAAATTCTTGTTTTAATCTTTATTTTAATTCGATCTTGTTGTGCAGCTAAATCAATGAACGGAAGCATCGTCATTCTACCTTTCGGGTTACTTTTGACCCAGTGAGTTTATAAATTTCACCGGTATACTCGCAGATCGCTGTAGCATTTCCAGCTAATGGAAGCTTTAACCGTTTACCAAGAGCACTCATCCAACCAATTTGCTCTCCAGGATTGCCAACGATTAATGCAAAATCCGGCACGCTTTCTCTTACAACTGACCCAGCGCCTAAAAAAGCAAATTTCCCTATTTCAATACCACAAATCACTGTACAATTCGCACCTATTGTAGCACCCTGTTTTACTAAAGTATCGCGGTACTCTGTTTTTCTATCAATGAAAGCTCTTGGATTATAAACATTTGTAAAAACCACAGAAGGCCCGCAAAAAACGTCATGTTCAAGCGTTATGTTGTCATAAATGCTTACGTTATTTTGAATTTTGCAGTTATTTCCAATCCTAACCTTGTTTCCTACAAAAACATTTTGGCCAAGAGATACACTTTTACCAATATGCGCTCCAGAGCAGACATGTGAAAAATGCCAAACTCTAGATCCTTCACCGATTATAGCTCCTTGATCAACTATTGCACTTTCATGGATCATCTAAAAGCACCTCATTTCCCAAGTAGTAGTGGATGGGTATCACTCAATTTCTGAGTCGCCTGAGAACGAATAGCGACAACAGTCTCGATTGAAACACGATTTTCAATTAAACCAAATCCACGACCGTTTAAAATTTCTTCATAACTTACTCTATGCAAATCAGTGAAGTTGTTTGAAAACTCAATTTCTGAACCATTGATCAATAGTGACCGGTAGGTTCGAACGCCAGTTTCGCGTATTTCTTTTGGTATGTCAAAATACTCTGTAGAAAGGAACCACCTAACTCTTGCATTTTGATATTCAAGATAACCAGAAGCTTTAGTCTTTTCCCTTAGTGCAACTTTATTTTCCTGTAGGTCTCCAAAGACAAAATGTAACATATCAAAAAAATGAATTCCAATATTTGTAGCAATTCCACCCGATTTACTTTCATCTCCTTTCCAACTTTGTAAGTACCATTTCCCCCTTGAAGTTATATATGTGAGGTCGATATCAAATTTTTCCTTTAAAGGTGATTTTTCAACAGTTTTTTTTAAAGCAATTATTGATGGGTGCAATCTTAGTTGTAAGATTGTGTTAACTTTCTTTCCAGTTTCTTTCTCATAATCAACCAATGCATCTATATTCCAGGGATTCAATACGAGTGGTTTTTCACATATAGCGTCGGCACCAGATCGAAGCGCGAACCTTATATGGCTATCATGGAGATAATTTGGTGAACATATGGAGAAAAAATTTATTCGTTTTGCTTCACGCCTATGTTTATCGATGAACCTATCAAACCTCTCAAATTCTGTAAAAAAATTCGCCTCCGGAAAGTAACTATCAATAATTCCAACTGAATCATTTGGATCATAGGCTGCTACAAGTCCATTATTAGTGGCTTTGATTGCAGCCATATGGCGAGGTGCTATATAGCCTGCCGCACCAATTAATGCAAAATTCAACATTTTATATTTAAGCTTTGACATTTGAGAAGCAACCAAAACCATAGTTTCTTCCGAGATATATCATCCTCAGTTGGAAAAAACGGTATTATATCTTTAAGCATACCATCACTCATTTCTACCACAGATATTAAAGCTTTTTTCACGGGAATATATTGTAAAAACAATGTAATTTGCCATTTGGGATCCTTTTTGTAATTCATAAACCGTGTTGGATAAATTGAAACTCACGATACCACACATTTTTAATGGATATAGCAAAAAGTAGTAACGAAACCAAAGCCAAGTCCCCTGCTTGCTCCGATTATTAGAACATATTGCAAACTTTACCTCTCTCATTTATCACTGAACTGTGATAGGTCTTTGTAAAGGTAATTTGCTGTAATCACAAGGAATATGGAGAAGATGTCAAAAAATTCAACCAATTTGAATAAAATGAATCGAACACACGCTTCTTCACACAGTGAGCGCATAGTTTACAAGGGCTTTTTTTCAGTCAAGGAACATAATCTCTCATATCGGATGTTTAATAATGAGCAAAGTGAAGTTGTAAGAAGAAGTACGCTAATTTCATCCGATGCAGCCATTGTTTTGCCTTATGATCCCGTTAACGACCGAGTATTATTAATTGAACAATTTCGGACTGGTCCTTACGTCAAAGGTGATGATCGGCCCTGGGTTTTAGAACCAATTGCTGGTCTAATCGACTCAGGAGAATCTCCTGAGCAAGCTGGGATTAGAGAAGCGCGAGAAGAAGCACAATTAGAAATTGAAACACTATTATTGGTAGCTCGAAGTTACCCATCGCCTGGCATATCAACTGAATTTTTTCATCAATATGTTGGGCTTGTTTCATTGCCTGAAAGCTCAAATTTGGTCTCTGGCTTAGCGAGCGAGTCTGAAGATATAAGAAGTCACATTTTTTCCTATAAAGAATTTTCAAAAATGATATCTAAAGGCAAAATTAATGTCGGGCCAGCAATATTAATTGGGCTTTGGTTAGCTAAAAACCGTAAAAAAATATTAAAGAAATACTCCTTTAAATGAACTTATCAAATACGCTATCTTATCTATTCACGCCTATTTTTCTGAAACATTTTTTAGAAAAAAGGGGTGTTCTCTGAAAGATGAAATATGGCTTTAGCGATTGTTATGGCAGATGATTTAAATAATATGTTGCAAAAAATAACTACGTAACAACCAACAAGCTTTTTTATACCTAAAACAGTATAGTTAACCCAGCATCAATTACGAGTGTGTGACCAGTAATATAAGAAGAGGCACTAGAGGCAAGAAAAACAGCTGCCCCCGAAATCTCTTCAGGTTGCCCCCATCTTTTGAGGGGAATTCGATTTTCAACAAATATCTTTACCTCTTCATTATCAACGTAAGCCGCATTTGCATCGGTTGCAAAGTAGCCAGGCGCTATGGCATTACACCGAACTGTTGGTGCAAGTTCAACAGCTAATGATCTCGTCAAGGCTTCCAAACCTCCTTTTGCCGCGGTATATGCTGCATCACCTGGTCTTGCTCTTGGGCCGGCGATAGATGTAATATTAAGCAATGAGCCATTTATGTTTTTACTCTTTAAACGAATAGCAAAAGTTCGAGAAATTGCATAAATAGAACTTAAGTTTGCCTCCAATATTTCCGAAAAAGATGTATGAGAAATTTCGTTTAATGGCTTTCGAAGCCTAATTGCTGCGTTATTTACCAGAGTATCAATTGGTATTTTAGTGGATCCCAAAAATCTTTCTGCAGCTTCAACGTCCGTAGCATCAAAAAAAGCTGGCTTTGCATTGTATCCCAAATCAATTAAGCTTTTACATCGAGTATCCACAATCTTTTTATCACGACCATTTATGAAGACTGTTGCTCCTGCCTCGGCCATTCCCCTTGCTATTGACCAGCCAATTCCTCGCGTCGAGCCTGTTATCAAAGCCGTTCGTTCCTTTAGCTGAAACTTCAACATACCTTTATTGGAACTATTCATTTTCTAATCATACTTGCTAAAATCAACCCAGAAGCAAATCCACCTAAATGACCCTGCCATCCTATTTGAAAAGGAATAATCGTCGGATACAGTAAAACGAGGATGATGTGCAATAATATTAAGCCAAAAAAAAGGTTCAAAAATGGTAAGATTGTTAGATCATGCCTAACTCTGTAAATCAATTCTTTACCTTTAATGAAACCAAAAAAACCAAACACACCTCCGCTAGCACCAACCATCGGCACTGAATTTCCTGAAGAAAGAAACTGATAAGCAACTGCTCCTGCAATTGATGTCGAGATAAATATTAATATCAAATTAATTGCACCTAATTGTTCCTCTATTTGTTTTCCTAAGGCAAAAAAGATAGCAACGTTAATTATCATATGAAAAAAGTTTCCATGTAAAAAAGAATAAGAAAAAAACATTACTAAATTCTGGCCAAAGAAAAGCTCTTTGTAAGGCGTACTGAAGTCCAAAGGAAAAAAAGCAAGAAATAGAAAGGCGGTACTACGCCATTCCAGTCCAAATATTTGAAGAAACAATTCGATCCCCACAATTACTCCACCTAAAATAAGAACTCCAGGTGGTACATTATTAAAAAAAGGTTCTCGCTTATTTCGGATTGAAGTATTTTGCATTTTATATCAAATATTTTCTTTATTATATACTATTTCAATCAATATGAAATTTAGAACAGTGTTAGTTTACAAAAATATATTTACTATTTAAGCTAAGCCATGGACGTTGAACATCTAACTTTTTCCTCAGGACCTCAAAAGGTTGCACCCTTCAGTCATGCTGTTCGTGCTGGGGAGTATTTATTTATTACAGGTCAAATGCCAACACTCAAAAATGATAACACTAAACTTGTTGAAGGAGGAATCGAAGCGCAAACTCATCAGGTTATGAAAAATCTAATAGAGGTTTTGAATGCGGCAGGTTCCTCGTTGCAGAAAGTTATTTTTGCGCGAGTTTATTTGGTTAACTTTGGGGATTTTGATAGAATGAACAGCGTTTATGCATCATATTTTGCGAAAGATAAGCTTCCCGCACGGACATGTATTGGAGTAACAGGCTTAGCTGTTGGTGCTTCTGTAGAAATAGATTTCATAGCGGCATGTTAATATTGAATTAAAGCAAAACACAATTTCTTGTGACCATAAACTCAAAAGGTAACGAATGACTAAAAAAAAAGTTGAAATGTTTTGGGATATTGGAAGTACGAACGCATACTTCGCGCTGCACTTAATCAAGCCAATTTTAAAAAGAACAAATAGTGACCTAATTTTACACCCATACAACTTGGGGTTTGCGTTCCGGTCTAGAAACTATGTGCTTATGGAAGAACCTGCAATAAAGATTGAAAACCGAAAGGCTGATCTAGCAAGGTGGGCAAAAAAATTTAACTTAAAATTCAAGTTTCCAAGTCAATTTCCTATAAAGACAAGTCGTACACTCAGAGGTGCATTAGCAATGCGTGAATTCAAACTAGAAATCCCATTTATAGAGGCAATTTTCTGTGAATATTGGGAAAATAATAATGCCACTATTCAAAACTACGAGGGAATGGCTCCGATTGTAAAAAGGTTAGGAGTTAACCCAAAAAAATTTGAGAAACTATGCGAGAGCGATAAAATTCGTCAATCTTTAATAGATAGCACCAATGATGGGATTGAAAGAGGTGTGTTCGGAGTGCCTAGTATATTTGTTGGTAGTGAAATGTTTTGGGGGAAGGATAGGATGGAATTTGTCGAGGATGAATTAATCAAAAATTGATAATCTAGTCACAAATACTTTTAAGCTTCTAATTTATTTGGCTGCTAAAGTAGCTATATGCCCTATGTGGACATCTGCACAGTCAATGATTTCAAAAGACAATTGATGATTTTCAAAGACTAAGAATAAATCAGTACCGCCTAAAACAACCGCGTCCGCCCCTCGATCTATGAGTTTTTTACTGGCAGAAATTAGTGTTTCAGAAATTTGTCTATTTGCTTTTCCCTCGGTTGCTAGCGCAACATAACTATTGTGAACATCATCAAATTGCTCAGCTTCGGGTATCAACCAGTTTATCTCATCTGTTAAATTATAAATTTTGGTATCCATAGCTTTATTAGTACCAACAAGCCCCATAGTTTTCCCTTTATAAGGTTCTAAATATGTCCTTAATGGGGTTATTACATCCTGCACAGGCAAAGGGCTTTTTTTTATAAACTCGTTTAAACAAAAACTTCCACCTATCGAAGGAAGTACAACAAAATCTGCGCCTGCTTTTTGCAATCTACTAGCTAGCTCTGCAAAAATACTTGCTTGATTTTCTTTTTTATCTTGGGAAAAATTATTTAAAAATTGGGGCATATCGCAATTCACAACAGTCAATTCAAGAGAAAATTTCTTTGCCAAGGCTATTTCAAACAAACGCTGGTAGTAGCGAAACGTCACGGCTGGTCCAATCCCACCTATTAAACCTACATGCATGTTCAACCCATCAGTTTTATAATTTTAGTCAAAGCCTATGGCTTCATTTTCTCTAATTACTTCTGGAGAAAACGCCTTTCTAGAAAAAACCTCTTCTACCATAGGTTCAAAATATTCTATTGTCTTTGAAGGATAATCAGGGTCAAATGATTTTTGATCCCATCTTTCACAGAACTTTGAGCATATATCAAAACATGGATGGTCTTTAAATCTATCTCTTGCATCTTTATCCCATCCATAATGATGAGCATAATAAATCATTTGAAAAATACCATGATGAGCCACTGTCCAGGTAACTTCCCAACGAACGAAGGGTCTGATGACTTCTGCAGAAAACTTATCATGATTTTGCGGAGCCAATCCATCTCCAATATCATGTAATAATGCCCCTACAATCCAATCAATATCTACACCATCAGCTTCAGCCCTTGTGGCTGACTGTAACCCATGATCTAAACGAGTAATTCGATAGCCTTCGAGTGTTTTTTCACCTTGTCTTTTTAGCTCATCGATTATCCTGCTAGCTGTTAGACGCAAATAAGGCTTCTCTAATTTTTTTAGTAGCTGGTAATCTTCATAATTACCGTCTTTCATTTGGGTAAAGCTTACTTTATTAGTTTCAGTTGTCATTGCCGCCCTTGCAAAACATTCCTTAGTTTCCTCTTAACTTTGAAACAAATCTAGATACCGCCTTGCCAATTTCATCGGGCGAGTCTTCTTGTATGAAATGCGTTCCCTTAACCATTACTTCTTCCTGATTTGGCCAAGAGCGACAAAATTCTCTTTGCTCACCTGTTAGTATTGAACCTGGGTCTGCATTTATAAAGAGCTTTGGTAGATCGCTTGACGATAGCCATTTACTATAGTTTTCGACAACTTCGACAACCTGCTTAGGCTCTCCCTGAATAGGTATTTGTCGTGGCCAGCTCAAGGTCGGCCTTCTATCTTCCCCTGGATTTGAAAACGGTCGACGGTACTCATTCATCTCTTCCTCTGACAATTCGCGCATTATTGAAGAGGGTAGAACCCTTTCAACAAAGATATTTTTATCAAGCACCATGCTCTCACCGGCTTCGGAGCGAAAACCTTGAAATACCCTTGTAGCATTTTCTGGCCATTCATCCCAAGTAACTGGCTTCACTATTCCCTCCATATAGGCTATGCCTTGGATCCTATCTTGGTTTTGAAAAGACCAATCAAATCCTAGTGCTGATCCCCAGTCATGGATTACAAAGACAACCTCCTTTCCTATATTTAATTCTTCCAATAGTGCGAAAAGAAAATCGCGATGTTCAAAGTAGTTATAACTATCAGGACCTGAATTTGTAAGTTTCTCTGAGTCACCCATACCAATTAAGTCACAAGCAATTAAGCGTCCCTGCCCCTCAAGATGAGGCATGACGTTTCTCCATAGATAGGATGAGGTAGGATTACCATGTTGAAATATGATCGCGTCACCTTCCCCCTCATCAATATAGGACATAGTCTTGTTATTAATGGTTATGTTTTTCTTGTCTGCGTATGGTTTAGTACTTAAACTCATTTAAAAAAGCTCCAAGTTAAAACTTTATACTTAAGGTTATTAATTTTAAAAAGTTTATACAACTTCTATTTATTTCCAAATAACGGTATTATCTTCTGAGTTTTAAAATTATTAGAAATTTACGATTTTCAAAACAAAATCTTTAAATGCAAACGATACTTCAATACGCCCAAATAATTTGCGAAAATAATCTAGAGCTTCGGAATTTTTGCGATTTAAATAAAAGTTTAAGAAATAAAAATCTTGATCCAAAAACAACTTCCGGCTCTTCATTAGTCAGAACGTTGGACTTTAAAAGCTCAGAGGAAACCTTTTCTATGGTAGAAGCTATTAAAAAGCATGCAGATGAAGCACAGTGGCGCCAAACCTATTCATTATCTGAGGTGGGTAAAGATTTTGCAAATCGTCATTGCTACCTTGAACTGATTGGGCCTACTGGTCATTTTTATAGCAAAAAAATAAGAGCATTTATTTGCTTTTGGGGAGAATATTTAGATTATAAATGGCACAGCCATGAAGCAGAGGAGATTTATTATGTTTTAGGGGGTAACGCACTCTTTAAGACAAAAAACAAGACAAAAGTTTTAAAAGCCAATGAAACGCAATTTCATAAAAGTTGGGAAAGCCATGCAATGGAAACATTAGAAGAACCTTTACTAGCTTTTATTCTTTGGCGGGGAAAAGGCTTAGATCAGTTAGCAAAAATGGACAATCAAATTTCGTAATATTCTGTTATTTTACGGTTACCAAGCAATAATAACCTTTTACATTTTCTAACTTCATGTAATCATCTTTAAATAACGAGATAACACTCCATTTACTATTGATTTCAAACTCTTTTATAGTTTCTTCGAATCCATATTTTTGAAACACTCCTTCATTAATAGTAAAACATAAATAACCCCCGGGCTTAGAAATTCTGCAAAGCTCATTAAATCCGGCAGAAGACACGTGATCATGGGTAAAGACACCTACACACATCACACAATCATAAGCATTATCATCTATTGGTAGCTTCTTATTTAAACTGCCTGAATATAATTTCTGATACCCCCTTTCACTAGCTATTTGTAACATTTCATCAGAAATATCGAGACCATCAAAATTATTAAATCCCTGTGCCTTCAAATACTTCCCTACTAAACCAGTACCACACCCAATATCTATAATTTTAACTGATTTGTCTTTAACCTTGCTCAAAAGGAGTTTTACACTTGTTGGCTGTGAAACAGTGCCAAGCTTATTATCGTTGTCAAAATCATAATCAGGTGCCCATTTCTTATAGACTTCCCTTAACTTATTATCATTTTGCAGATCGTCTAAATCAAGACGGCTATAATTTAATAATCCTTTCTTATCAGACACAGAACCCTACTTTCTTCAAAATCATTTTAAACTTAGCATTTTAAATTATGTTGTTATATTTGATAGCTTTAAATATATTTTGAGAAAAAATAAGTTTTGTAAGTTAGGCCTTTAATAGGCAAAAATTTTTTTTGAAAGAGACAACACATGACTATCCACATAGGAGCAAAAAAAAGCCAAATTGCTGATACTGTTTTACTACCAGGTGATCCTTTACGAGCAAAGTGGGCTGCAAATAGATTTCTATCAAATGTTATAGAAGTAAATACTGTCAGAGGAATGCTTGGATATACCGGCACTTGGAAAAAAAACAAGGTAACAATACATGGCTCGGGTATGGGAATGCCCTCTCTCTCAATTTATGTTAATGAGCTAATAAGAAATTTTAACGCTAAAACATTAATACGTATTGGATCAGCTGGAGGCATGCAGAAAAAAGTCAAACTGAGAGATGTAGTTATTGCTATGACAGCCACTAGTGTGTCAACTCCTTCAACTACAATATTCAAAGAACTAAACTTTGCGCCTTGTGCGGACTTTGGTCTATTACAAAACGCGGCAATGATTGCTGAGACCAAGAAGAGATCGACACATGTGGGGGGAATATATTCCTCTGATACTTTTTATGATGAAAGATCAGATCTCAATAAAGAGCTAACGAGACATGGGATCCTGGCAGTTGAGATGGAGACTGCAGAATTGTATAATTTGGCTTTGCGATATAAACGAAGAGCGCTGTCAATCCTCACAATAAGTGACCATCTTCAAACAGGGAAAGCATTGAGCTCACAAGATCGTGAAAGCAGTTTTAGCGATATGGTGGAGATAGCTCTTGAAGCTGCATTTCTGTAAATAAAAATAGTTAGGAAATTTTGATGATTAAAGTAGCAATTATAGGACTCGGAATAATGGGACGCAGAATGCTTCAGCACATGCGTATCCATGAAAAGTTTGAGCCTAACTATCTCTGGGATCCTGATAAAACCGCATGCCAAAAAGCTATCGAAATTGATAGTGAAGCTAAAATTATGAATAGCCCTGAGGAAGCAATCGATTCTGCAGACTTAGTTTACCTTGCTTGCCCACCGCAGGTACGAGAAGGGCATGCCATTCAAACCGCACAAAAAGGTAAAGCTCTTTTTTTAGAAAAGCCACTAGGTATAGACATCGATCACAGCAAGTCACTTATCAATAAACTTAAAGGCTTAAATGTTCCATTAGCAGTAAACTTTACACAGGCTGCTGGTCCCGCACTAAATGATTTGATCAAAGCCAAGTCCACTGGTGAGTTCGGAGAAATGATTGGAGTTGACATTATTGTTACTTATCCAAAGTGGCCGAGAGAATGGCAAAAAGAAGCAGATTGGCTTAGATTTAATAAAGAAGGTGGAATGACTAGAGAAGTGATATCTCACTTTATATTTTTTTCTGAAAGGGTGCTAGGATTGCTAGAATTGAAGTGGGCCAAGGTTATTTACCCCAAAGACAAGTTACTGTGCGAAACCGATGTTCTCGCACGGCTTGAAACTAGAGATGGCAAATGTGTAAACATTTTGGCAAGTGTTGGAGGCGCCCAACCCGATAGACAGGAGATGACTGTGCGTGGTACAGCTAAAAGTCGAAGGATTTCTGAATTTTATAAAGACGGCGAAAGTAATGGCTTGGAATTCATTCCCTTAAGGGAAGAACCAAAGGACCCTCGAGCCGTAAGTCTCAAAGCTCAACTAGATGATTTAGAAAAAGTGTATAATGGTCATCCAAACAAACTAGCTACAGTAGATGAAGCCTTTAGGGTACAGGTTTTGATTGAAGGAATTTTATCATCTAAATAAACCTTTGTGTAACGTCGCAAAGCTTTTTGTTTTGCATTCATTTAAAATTAACTCTATCAACCAAATTTGACTCAAGAGGCAGTAATTTATACCTTTAATATAAAAATGTTTTGGGGGTTTTTATGAACTTTAAAGAAATTTTAGTTACTACGACCGATGGAATAACAAAAATAACACTTAATAGACCTGATAAGTTAAATGCTTGGACCACGTTAATGGGGAATGAAGTTAAGAAAGCTATTGAAATAGCAGGCCAAGATAAAGAGTGCAGATGTATTGTGGTCACTGGATCAGGCAGGGGGTTTTGTGCGGGCGCCGATATGGGTAACCTTAAAGATATATCTGATGGAGATATCGAAAAAGAGATTGAAGTCGACACCGAGATAAAACCATACCAAGCAGACAAGAATTTAGGTCCTCGGATTTTGGAAAACTTCGAAGGACGCTTTGCATATATGTATAATTGTCCTAAGCCCATAATTGCGATGGTCAATGGAGCTTGTGCAGGCATTGGTCTAATATTTACTTTGTACGCAGATTTGCGATTTACAACCAATGAAGCCAAATTCACCACCGCTTTTGCGTCAAGAGGCTTAATTGCAGAACATGGCATTGCCTGGTTATTACCACGACTAATCGGAGAAGCTAAAGCTTTGGACCTTTTACTGTCCGCTAGAATATTTAAAGGAGCTGAAGCTGAGAATTTAGGGCTTGTTAATAAAAGCCTTCCTGCAGAGGAATTGGAAACTTTTGTTAACAATTATTCGAAGCATATAGCTGAAAGAGTATCGCCTAGATCAATAACAATTATGAAAAGGCAAATAAGAGCGGGTTATAGTCAGACATTTTCCAAGTCTTTGGAAATTGCTGATAAAGAAATGTTTCTAAGTTTTGAACAAGATGATTTCAAAGAGGGCGTTGAAAGTTTTGTGGAAAACCGTGCTCCCCAATTTAGAGGAGTTGGGAAATAGAATTCAATCAACCACTAAAGAAAATATTTCCAATTTTAAACAATAGTGTTTTTCTGTAATTTAAATGAGAAAAATAATGTTACTAAAATTGTAAAAAATAAAATGCCAATTAATGGTAAAGGCGAAATAAAGTCAGCGATTATGTGACCTGTTGCATACGCTAAGATGCCTCCAATCATAACCTGTATAGTTGCACCTAAGCCAGAAGCACTACCCGCTAATTTGGGATTTACGGAAACAATTCCTGCTGCAGCATTTGGAACAATTAGGCCTTGACCTAAGCCAACCAGAAACATCGGAGTAAAAAAACTAAGTGGGCCAAAAGTAAAATTGAAATAAATAAGAGCTTGTAATGCCGGCCCTATAAGCGCAACAAAACAACCCCAAAGCATAAACCTGTTTGGTCCTATGTTCATAGCATAGCGACCCGTAAGAAAATTTCCTAAGAAAAATCCAATCCCCAGAATAGCAAACAAGTACCCCTGAACAGATGGCGCTAACTCAAAATATTCCGCTGATATTACTGGTGCTCCGGTCAAAAAGCTAAAATAAGATCCTACTGAAAAGCCCATTACAAAAACATAGAACCAAAAATCTTTGTTTAAAAATAACTCTTTATAATCTTCACTCAATTTTGCCTTCGATATCTCATTTTTGTTAAGAGTTTCTTTCTGATCAAACCAAATCAGTAATAGAGAGATAATTCCCATCAAATACATTAATCTCAAACTATAACGCCAATTTAGTTGTTCTTCCAAAATCCCACCTAAAGCAGGAGCTAACATCGGCATTATTGTCATAGCCATTGTTACATAGCCAATCATCGAAGCTGCATGTTCCATTGGCACAATATCTCTAATAACTGCGCGCCCTAAAACAAATCCAGCTGCAACGCCAGCTTGAAGCATTCTAAAGAACAAAAATAAATAAAAATTTGTGGTTATTTCGCATATTAAAGTTGATGCGGTAAATAAAAGAAATGCCGCTATCATCGTCGGCTTTCTTCCAATCCTATCCGATACCGGGCCTATAATAAGCTGAAAAAAAGCTAACGACAAAAAGTATCCAGAAATAAAGATTTGCATAGTTCCATAATCTACATCAAAGTCTTTAGCCATACTCGGTAAACTAGGCAGGAATATACTCATATTCATCGCCGATACTCCAGCTAAAATAGCTAAAGTAGAAATGTGGGGAGGAGAGCTACGATCCAAAAAATAGCTCTGGCTCATGTAAAGGTTGTTGCCTGACAAGTTTGTGTGCTCTTAGTTTGTTTACTAACCCTTATTGGAAATAAGCGTTCTTGTAAAGAGGTTCAGAATTTGAATTTTAAGTTAAATTCGCCATACGGTAACACCGCCTTGTCTGTCTAGAGCTGCAACTGCTCTGTCATCAGGCCGCCAATACAACTCAGCGACAGTGTCAGCAACCTGACCAACGCCTAATTTTGCTTCAGTGTTGTTGGGCTTGATTTCCCATAAAACAACAGTCCCATTTCTACATCCTGATATGAGTCTGTTGCTATGATTAGAGAATATAAGAGATGTAATAGCATCGGCATGGTAGTCTAATTCCAAGGGACTTGTGCCCTCTGGGCCATCTCCTTCAAAATTCCATACAGTGGCTGCTTCACTACCGCCTGTTGCCAATAATGTTCCCTTATTATTAAATGATAATGCAGATGGCTTAAAAGGATAACCCGACATTTTTGAATCATTGCCTGAAGAACGGCGCCAAAAGTGAACGGAATTATCTTGGCTTCCACAAGCCACAACATCGCTATCACTGCTCAAAGCTATCGAAACAAGGGACCCTTTCCATTCTAACTTCTGAATTAAATTACCGCTGACACCATCAAGAAATTGTACCTGTCCATAACATGCTGTGGCTAATTCACCACTATTCGACCAAGCAATAGTACTAACGGTACTCTGATGATCACTTGTTCGCCACACTTCCTCACCGCTTGCAGAATATACATAAACGGTTTTCGAAAGCGAAGTCGCAACAAGACTGCCATCTGGCGACCAACTCACGTTCTCAGCCCATCCCTTTCCAATATCTATTACTTTCTCTGTATCAGGTTCCAATAAATTCCAAATAATGAGACGACCATCTTGGCCTGTGGTTGCAAATTTACTTTTGCTTGGATGAACAGATGTAGCGAGAGCTCCACCATCATGCACCTGTTTTTTTGTCCAAATAAGATCACCAAGTTTTCCGTCAAATACCGATACGCTTCCAGCCGCATCAACAACCGCAAACTCGTTGCCCTCTGAAGTCCATCCTCCAGATATAGCACAATCATCTAAGGTAGCAGACCACCCAGTTCGTAAAGAACCTAGAGACTGAGCATTCACACTAGACACTCCTCGAACCCTTTACGCATTTCGTCTTCATCAAGATTTCTGCCAATAAATACAAGTTGATTTCTTCGCGGCATATCATCCCATGACCTATCAGGCTTTGCATCAAAAAGCATGTGCACTCCCTGAAAGACAAAACGACGGGAGTCTCCAGAAATACTTAAAAACCCTTTCATTCTAAAAATATCAATACCTTTTTCTCCTAATACTTTTGAAAGCCATTTATTTAACTTCTCTTGATCCACATCACCATCTTTCTCTATCGCGATAGAACCAACCTCATCATCATGTTCATGCTGAGCAACCCAGGTTCTTTCAACAACAGCTGAAACAACTGCATCTTCGCCCCTTTTGATTAATTGTATATTGAATTCTTCTGCCGTATGTTGTGCATAAAGGCCTATTTGCATTGGTTTGTCGATAATTATATCGAAAGATTTACTGCCACCTGATGCGAGGTTTAATTCCACATGTGTATTCATTGGTATAGTTTCATCAGGCAGTATACTTTTCCCGTCTTCAGCATAATATCGAACACATTTTTCGGCGTTGTCTCTTAAATCAGAATCATCCGATCCCTGATCTGTCGTAATAACCAAGGACATTGAAGGGTCGGGACCTTCGTCAAATTGTATTTTATAATTTCCGGGTTCGACTAAATATACGCCTGTCCATTCAAATGGATACTCCGGCTCAAGAAACGTCGGACGACGTTCTAGTGCTTGATCCAAATTAAAGGCGCTTAAATTTAGAACCGTATCAATGGGTACGTCCGCATTTTCCGCTCTAACGATCTTTGTCATTCTATTCATTTCGCGTATGCGCGTTTCAATTTCATCAAGGCCCTCACCACTTGCTAAGTCGGTTTTATTTAACACGACCACATCAGCAAAAGCTATTTGTTCAGTGCTTTCATCACTACGACCCAATTGCTGATCTATATGGAACGCATCAACTAAGGTAACTATGCCATCGAGCGCATACTCAGAACTGATATCCTCATCCATAAAAAAAGTTTGCGCCACGGGTCCTGGATCTGCAAGTCCTGTTGTTTCAACCAAAACATAGTCGAACTTATCTCGGCGCTTCATTAAATTACTTAAAACTCGTATTAAGTCACCTCTAACGGTGCAGCAAATACATCCATTCGACATCTCAAAAATTTCTTCTTCGGCATCTATCACCAAAGCCTGGTCAATACCGACTTCACCATATTCATTTTCAATTACAGCGATTCTTTTTCCATGTTCCTCACTTAATATCCGATTCAGAAGTGTGGTCTTCCCTGATCCTAGAAACCCTGTTAGAATTGTTACGGGGACTTTTTGTGGTGTATTCATTTATTTCTCCTTATCAAATTGTTCAAACAAATCTGGTTTGACGGGGTGTCCCCATCGAATTGCAATTTCAGTCAAGTCAGCAGCTTTGAATTCAGCTACTGGTTTATGAATTTTGTGCTGTAATGGATCAGATCCAACTTCTAATAAAGCCACTACAGTTTCAACTGGAGGACATCCCTCTTCTAAGCATGTTAGTTCTGTTACTGTTATGGTTGCATTATTTTGTATTGAAAGGGTCTCACCCAAAGCTTCTTTTATTTTCCGAACTTTATTAAGGTCCGTTTTCGGTTTTGAACTCCCAATAAACATTAGACAACACCTGCATCACTACACATTGAACAGACACCCGATATTTCAATCATTGCATTCTCAATTTTGAAGTCTAGGCTTGAACTGGAAGCTTTTGGGATGTTTTCTTCGCCTCGTAGTTCCGCTACGTTGTCACATTTTCGACAAATAACAAATGCAGGAATATGCGCGCACCCAGCATAAGCGCAGGCAATAAATGAATTCAGCCCTTGAATTTTGTGAACAAGTCCTTTTTCAATCAAAAAATCTAAAACCCTGTAGGCAATGGGAGGCGACGAAGAAAACCCTTCTTTACTTAAAACATCAAGAATCTCGTACGCTCCTAGCGGTTTATGATCTCGGATCAATATCTCAAACACTTTTTGTCTAAGGGGAGTTAGTTCTAAATTGTTTTGAAGACAGTACTTTTCAATTGATGCCGTATATCGGTCACTACAAATACTATGATCATGTTTTTCAAATGATGACATAATGTGGTTTGAGTTCATATTTTTTATCATTGTGAAAATAACTATTGCTATTAAAACCCGTTGTATTATAAGTAATGTTATAACATAACAATGTTACGTAATAACATTACTATAAATAATTAATACATGGAGAACTTTATGTCCAACAAATTTATTTTAACCATTACTGCATTTTTATTAAGTACAAGCATAGGAATCGCGGACTCGCCAAAAGTCGTCGTTGATATCGCTCCTGTACATTCTTTGGTATCGAAAGTGATGACTGGAGTTGGTAAACCCGATCTCATAATTCCTGCTGAAGCATCTCCACACGCCTACCAATTAAAGCCATCAAACGCAGAGTCATTAGAAAACGCAAATCTTGTTTTTTGGGTAGGAAAAGATTTGACTCCTTGGTTGGAGAAGGGCTTGTCTTCTCTTGCTTCAAATGCGTCGGTGAATACACTTTTAGACGTAAATGGCATAGAGTTGCTTGATTTCCGAGAGGGTGCGCTTTTTGAGGCACATGATCATGGTGAGCATGACGATCATGATGATCATGGCAAAAAAGACGATCACGATGACCATGGGAAAGGTAGTCATAAGGCACATGGAAAACATGAAGGCCATTCCTTTGAATGGGCCGGCGTATTTGAGCTTGCAAAAGGAACATACAATTGGTCATTCTCAAAGGTCGACGGCAGCTATGCTGATCCAGCAATGAAAATGGTTATCCTCAAAGCTTCTGATATTGAGGCGGTTGAGGAAAAGGCTGAAGGGCTTTTAGAGTCAAGTTCATTTGAAACAAAGAAACACAATGAACAACTAGTTGCGCAAGAGAAGTCATTCTCCCTCAACTTTGACAGTACTAAAAATAAGACTGTTTTTAAAATTAAGATAGAGCAGAGTGGGAAGTATACCTTTTTCACAGAGCATATGCCTTTTGAGTTTGAAACGGATGAGCACTTCCTTAAAGATGCCTCAGGGACTGATATAGAGCCAACTGCACAAGAACCAGATGGTGGTCATCATGATCATGCAAGCCACGATGGGCATGAAGGCCATGATCACGGCGCTCATGACCCACATGCATGGTTATCACCAAATATTGCAAAAGTATGGTTAAATGTCATAGCGGCAAAAATGTCTGAAGTAGATCCGCAAAACGCAGGAATATATTTTTCAAATGCAAAAACTGCCATAGAAAAATTGGATAATCTCATAGTCGAAGTTAAGACGATTTTAGATCCAATAAAAGATAAGAAATTCGTCGTTTTTCACGATGCTTATCAGTATTTCGAAAATGATTTTGATCTCAGTGCATCTGGTGCAATTTCGCTTGGTGATGCCTCAGACCCAAGTCCAGCGAGGTTGGCAGAGGTAAGAAAAAGAGTTGTCAATGAAGGTATTGAATGTGTTTTGGCAGAGCCTCAGTACAAAAAAGGGCTTGTAAAAGCTGTTATTGAAGAAACAAATTCAAATACGACAGTTATTGACCCATTAGGTGTCAAATTGAAGCCTGGACCCGAACTTTACGAACAACTTATTAGAAATTTGGCAACTAATCTCGCTGGATGCTTCTAACTTAACTAAAGCGGCACCAATTATTAATTATCATATGGTGCCGCCGACCATTTGTTTCAAATGTCGTAATTGATACAATTAGTTCATAAGTTGCCTTTAAGTTTTTGACTTATGAGTAAGCAATAATAGAACAAAATACTAGGATTAATCTTCACGCTTAATAATAGCAATTCTTCTTGAAAGATCTCTGAGTACCGCAGTCTTAGCAAAGGGTTTCATAGATCTCCATTTCCTTGCCTCCTCTCGGGTTCTCCCACAGCCTTTGCACCAACCGTTTTTCCCAGAAAATTGACATACATCTATACAGGGGCTATTTTTACGTTTCATTGTTTCTTATCTGTTATTACTGCGTCACTTTGTTTAATTTTGTTCTTAGTCTAGCCAATCATAATTATCTTTTACAACAATAATAGTTGGACTGTTATTTAATAAAGCCTTTTTGAAAGATACTACAAATAGCTCCTCATTGTCGGCATAAACTGAATTGCAATGGCAAGCCTCAGCCAGCTTAACAAAGTCAGGATTAAGTCCTTCTACCCCTACTCGATTAATTTTCTTTACTCCCATATCATCTTGTATCTGTTTATAACCCCCATTCTCCCATATGATAATTGGAAGAGATAAGTTTTGTTCTTTCGCAGTAAGTAGCTCTGGCATAGAAAACATAAATCCTCCGTCCCCAACTAAAACGGCTACGGGTGTCATAGGCAGTGCCAACTTTGCTCCTATCGCGTTAGGGAGGGCGTTACCAAGAGCACAGAACCCAACCGGATGCAGCCACTTTCTTGCTTCAGGAATATTAAAATCAAAAACACCCGTGTAAGATAATTGGCACGCATCAGTCGAAAATATTGTTTCGGAAGGGGCAATTTCCCGCAATATTGTTAAAAGTTTCTTATGTCTTTTCTCGCTTTTTGTTAGGTTTGCGTCTATCTTTCTTTTTATCTCAATAACCGCGTTTCTACCGCTTTCCAGCTGTTCAAGAGAGACAGAATTATTGAGTTTAGCGTTTAGCTTCTTGACTGTTTCTTTGGCATCGCCTACAAGTCCCACAGTTGCCTTATAACTATCATCTATCTTTTTGTCATCTATATCTATTCTTACTATTCTTCCATTGATTGAGTATTTTCCAACATAGTTATCTGTTTCTGCCATTTCAGTGCCTATAGCTAGGATTAAATCAGCTTTTGATAGATATTCTCTAGCCTCAGCTCTAACCGTACCCCCAGAAATCACAAGTGGATGGTTATCATTAATCACACCTTTCCCAGCTGTTGTGGTAATCACAACGGCTCCAAGATTATCCACCAATTTGCGAACTTCCTCTCCAGCGTCACTGGACCCTCCACCTAATATACATACAATTTTTTTGCTTTCATTTATTAAACTTATAGCTTTCAATAACTCGTCTTCGCTAGCCTTGGGACAAGGAGGGACCTGGATTGGTGCCCAAATGGTGTTAACCGGTTTTGCCTGAATATCAATTGGTATTGAAATGTGAACAGGTCTAGGTCTTTTACTTCGAAAAATAGTAAAGGCTCGCTCTAATAAGATTGGTACATCATTTGGCGTTTTAACGGTTTCAGAAATAGCTGTAAGAGGTTCTGTAACCTTTTTTTGTTCTGTTATTTCATGTAAAACACCCTCTCCCTTTCCTAGGCTTTCACTTTTAGGTTCTGCCGAAATCAAAAGCAAAGGTAGAGAGTCAGCATAGCACTGACCCAATGCGGTCGATGCATTGGTTACACCTGGGCCAGATATGACTAGTGCGACACCAACATCACCGGTAGCTCTTGCCCAACCTTCCGCCATAAATCCTGCCCCCTGCTCATTTCTAGCCTGAACATGCAGTATTTTATTTGGATCATCAGCTTTATCCGTTAAAGCAGGGCAAAAATCTAGTGTATGAACCCCGGGTATCCCAAAGATAGTTGTAACTCCATACTTTGATAAAAGCTCTATAGTTGCTTCAGCGCAGCTCTTCGTCATGAATTATTTTGTCCCATATTTGTATTAAAAACACAGTAGATTATATTTTTTGAATAATAAAATCTTAAAAATCAAAGTATCCATTATTTCGAATTTCGATGTGATGTATTTTTTAAAAAGGTTTAAATTAACAATCGTGAAAAAAAAATCCTGGGCATATATTTCGTTTCTTTACGGTATAGTTGGTATTGGAACTTATTTTTTTTTCGTTTCTATCGCTTTTGGCCAAATAAAAGTTGTTGATGCAGATACAATTGTTTTTAACAACGAAAAAATTCGTCTCTACGGAATAGATGCACCAGAAACAGAGCAATATTGTTATATAGAAAAAGCAGCTTGGCCATGCGGAAAACAAGCAACTGAATATTTGAAAAATTTATTGAAAGATGTTTCTCCTCCCTCATTGTATTGCAAGATATCCTCGAAGGACCGTTATGGTAGATCACTAGGTGTATGCTATATCGAAGATCAGGACATAAATAGAAATTTAGTAGAAAGTGGATGGGCTTTAGCGTACAAACAATATTCTAAAGATTACATTCACGTTGAAGAATTAGCATCAAAAAAGAAAATTGGCATTTGGCAGGGCGAATTTATAGAACCTTGGAATTGGCGAAGAGGCGTGCGTATTAAGGAAGTTAAAAAGATTGGGTGCCAAATTAAAGGAAATATTTCCTCCAATGGAGAAAAGATTTATCACCTTCCAAACTCAAAAAATTACTTTAAAACAAAAATCTCAACTTCAAAAGGCGAAAGATGGTTTTGTTCCGAAAAAGAAGCTCAGGCATTTGGTTGGAGAAAGACAAAAAAATAAAACTAGTCCAATAATACATTAAATTTTAAAGCTGGTAAGAATGAACTCATTTTGCTTCATTGTTTAATTTTTATGACTGTTTATAATACCAGTTGGAACTCTGAATGACCGATAAAATTGAAAAACTAAAAGCTTCTTGTCACTGCGGATCAATAAGATTAAACATTGTTTTGGATAAGCCTATTTCAGAGATTGTTAGATGTAATTGCTCAATCTGTAGCAAAAATAAAGGATTTGGGATGCTATGTGTACAGAATGATAAGGTGACAGTAGTCGAAGGTTTTGAGTCAGTTACCGAATATGTGTTCAATACCACCGAAGCCCCACATTTTTTTTGTATAATATGTGGCACTCACACCCATCATAAAAGTAGAAACAATCCTGTTAAGATTTGTGTAAATGTTGCTTGCATTGATGATTTCAATATCGCAAATTATAAAGGAGTTATAAAAAACTTTGACGGCATAAATCATCCTCGAGATCTTTATAACAACTGAAGAGGTTTACACTTGAACAAGCATAATGCGATAAGAAATCAAACATGGGAATGTGATCTAAGAAGTGATACATTTACTTCTCCTGATGAAGGTATGAGAGAGGCGATGGCAACTGCTGTAGTTGGTGACGATGTTTATGGTGAGGACCCAACAGTAAATTTATTAGAAAAGCGATTGGCATCACTTTTAGGAAAAGAAGATGGAGCCTTCTTCCCCTCAGGCACTCAAAGTAACTTATCAGCAGTTATGGCTCATTGTGGCAGAGGCGAAGAAATAATTGTCGGCAAAAACTATCATGTATACTGGGACGAGGCATCAGGTGCTTCCGTGTTAGCCGGAATATCTTTATGGCCAGTTGAAACAGAAATTGATGGGTCTATATCACCAGTATCCGTTGAAGGAGCGATTAAAGAGGACGATCCCCATCACGCATCAAGTCGCTTGCTCTGCTTAGAAAATACCGTTGGCGGCAAAGCAGTATCTTTAGAAAAAATGAAAGATGTTTCTAAAACAGCTAGAAAAAACAATCTTAGTATCCATCTTGACGGCGCACGCTTTTTTAACGCTGTTACAGCATTAAACTGTAAACCTGAAGAACTGGCCAATTGTGCAGATAGTGTATCGGTATGTTTGTCAAAAGGCCTTGGCACACCCCTTGGTACGGTGCTAGTTGGTTCGTCTAAATTTATTCGAAAAGCAAGAAGAAACAGAAAAATTCTTGGGGGTTCGATGAGACAAGTCGGTATTGTAGCTGCAGCGGGGCATTATGCTCTGGATAACAATATATCTAGGCTCGTCGAAGATCATAATAGAGCAGAGTTTTTCGCTAACGAACTTAGAGAAATGAATATAGGGCACGTGGATAGCGGTACAAACATGGTATTTTTCACGCCTAAAGATGGTCATGCCGACAACCTCCGTTTACATTTGGAAAAATATGGTGTTAAAATAGGAGATCAAAACCCATCGATAAGAATGGTCTTACACCGCGATGTTTCGGACGAAGGTCTTGATAAAGCGATTGCTGGTTTTAAAAGCTTTTATCAATAAAATAAAGATTTTACGTTTATGGTAAGAACAGGACAGAGAAATAGAATTCGCTGGGAAGATATCAAAAGCCCCTGTGTGAAAATATGTACTCTTGAAGATGGAGTGTGCATAGGATGCGGAAGAACACAAGATGAGATCAGAGAATGGGTAATCATGACGGACAATCAAAGAGAAAAAATAATGGAAAGATTGAAGATTACCTCTCCCAAATAAAAGAAGTAAGGTTTATATTATTCCTTGTTCCCTTTGAAAATCCTTTAGTGTTTGATAAAGTTTAGATAAAAACTCATCGCAGTGATCTGTGGTTGAGATTAGCGGGGGTGCAATCATTAGCCACTCACCATTTTCACCCTTTGCCGTTTTTCGAGTATAGAGAAGAATCCCATTTTTAATTCCAAGCTCACTTATTCGATAAATAGCTCTATGATCCATATCGAACATAGCCTTGGTTGCTGTATCTCGAACAATTTCTACAGCTAGCAGCAGTCCTTTGCCTCTGACGTCACCAATAATTGATAATTGCGTCGCTAAATTTTCCAAACCTTTTTTAAGATAGTCACCTACAGTTCGAGCGTTTTCTGTAAGATTATTTTCAATAACCTCATTAAGTACAGCATTTGCGATCGCGCAAGACAAAGGATTCGATGCATAAGTGTGCCCATGCAAAAATCCACCAGAAGAAACAACTGGTTCAACTATCCTATTAGGGGCCAATAATGCGCCCAGTGGTGAATAACCGGCACACAGACCTTTTGCCAATATGACTAGGTCTGGGTCAGATCCCTCCCAATGATCAGTGGCAAGAAACTGTCCTGTTCGACCAGCCCCACTCATCACCTCGTCATAAATCAAAAGCACTCCATATTGATCACAGATCTCTCTAACTTTTTTGTAGTAGAAGTCGGGGGCCACGAGTGCCCCAGTGGAAAGGCCTCCAACAGGCTCCAAGATAAAAGCTAATACTTCTTCAGGGTCTTCATCAGCAATAGTTCTCTCAAGCTCATCTAAACAAAATCTTGCGTAGGATGATGTATCAAAATTATCTGGTATTCTATAGGACAATGGTGCAGGTACTTTGATAGATATTTTTGTCAAACTTTGAAAGTTTTCCATCATTTCAACATCGTCTGATGCTGAAAAGGCACCCATTGTTGAACCATGATAACTTGGCGCTCTTGCTATTATTTTATGCTTTTTTGTTTTCCCACAGGCAAGTGCATATTGTCTTGCAAGCTTAAATGATGCTTCAATTGCTTCGGAACCCCCTGATACAAAGAACGCTTGATCATACTTATTGCCTGTTAAATTCACTAAACTTTTTGCTAAATCTCTATTAGGCCTATTTTCAAAAAAAGCATGGCTTGCAAAACAAACTTTTTCAGATTGATCTTTAATAGCTTCTAACACTTTTGGATTTGCATGCCCAATATTGCAGGTGATAGGACCTGAGGAGGCATCGAAATACCTTTTCCCCTCTTCGTCGTATAGATATACACCCTCTCCCCTTTCAACCATAGGCAATCTTTTGTTGCCTACATAAAAGGTTTGGATGGGTCCTCCCCTTTCAAGTCTCATATCAACCACCACTTGTAAAACCCCTACTTTAAGGCTAACTTTTTAATAGAATAAAGTCATTAAATTATTGCTTTAGAAAGTTCGATATAAATGGTTTACCCAAATATGGACCCCTCACTAAATAATTTTGTCGAAGCTATGGCACCAAAAAAGGATAACATGCCATACAATTCCACTCCGCAAGCATTTAGAGAGTCAATGAAAAAAAAAGTTGCAATGACTGCTCTCAAAAGACCTTCAGCATTAGATGTTAAAGATCACTTATTTAAAACGGAAAATGGACTTGTGAATTCAAGAATATACCGACCCAAAGGAAATGATAAACAACTTCCTTGCCTAATTTATATGCATGGAGGAGGTTGGATTATTGGAGATCTTGACTCTCATGATGGGGTGTGTGTCGACATAGCTTTAGATGGCGAGTGCCAAGTGATTTCACTTGATTATGGGTTGTCTCCAGAAAATAAGTTTCCCAAAGCTCTCTATCAGTGCCATGAGGTTTTCAATAAAGTTTTTCAAGATGCTGATACGTTTAACATTGATAGAAACAGGCTTTCAATTGGAGGGGACTCAGCAGGTGGAAATCTAGCCATATCGACTAATCTTCTTCTTATGCAAAATGGTGACCCTCTCCCTCTATATCAATTTCTAATCTATCCATGTATAGACAAAGATTTTGATAGCTATTCTTATATAAAGCATGCAGAAGCGCCTTTTCTCACTAAAAAAATGATGCTCTGGTTTTTTGATACATACCTCAACGGACCTGAGGACTATTCAAATCCATTAGCATTTCCAATTTTACAAAAGAGTTTTTCCGGAATGCCTAAAACTGTATTGTTAAATGCAGAATTAGATCCCTTAGCCACCGAGGGTAAAAATCTTGCAAAAAAACTTATAGATGACGGGGTACCTGTATTTCACAAAGAGGCCCAATCACTAATTCATGGTTTCATTAGATGTCGTGATCAAAGTCCTTTAGGAAAGAAAATTTTTAGAGAAATAGTAGATATTTTAAAGTCTTTTCATTAATCAAAAAGTTTACCATTTGAACTAAGAAGAATTGGTTTACCATTTTTTTAATTTTAACAAGGGGGTTTTGACATAGGTTAAAATATACGAGCTTCATAACAAATCAATACTTTTTACAATTTCCAAATTGTCGTTGTTCTTCCTAATATGGCCCAAGTCGCAACTATGCTTACGATAGTTTTTGGAGATATTTCTGGGAAAGAACAAATGTTAGCCGCTTCAGTAGTGGTACCAACACTTCTTGGAACATTGGAATAATTAGAATTATGACAAACTTAAAATTCATAGTTGACGAAATGGATGACAAGATGGCTAAAAGAGCCTACGGACAAGAAATAAAATCCGTTCCAATTTCAGTGCTAAAACTAGTATTTGCCGGTATGTATGTGATTGTGGGTATCTTTCAACATATGGTTATTTACTAATTTTTTATAGAATGAGAGTAGTTGAGGCATATTTAGGTTCTCTTCTACTCTTTTCTATCATTGACACGCTGATTAACTGAATACAGAATAAATAGAAAATGGTGTGTATTTATGAGTTTTTTTTGCCTTTCTTTACAAAAAACCAGACAACAAAAATTTTCATTCGTGAAAAAATTTGACCATGCAATTTGAGGGTATATACACGCCTTTAATAGCTCCATTCAAAAGTGATTTCACGCTCAATTCAGATGCCATGGCCTCGGCCATTGACTTTTTAGTAAATGGAGGTGTTCACGGAATAATCGTAGCTGGTACTACAGGTGAATATTATGCCATGAGTATGAAAGAACGTGTATTCTTAATGAATAGAGTAAAAGAATTACTTAATGATCGTTTACCTATGATTGTTGGAACGGGAGCTATTCGGACAGAGGACAGCATCGAATATGCAAAGCAAGCTAGAATTGCTGGAGCTGATGCAATTATGATTGCTACACCACCTTATGCTTATCCAACTGGACGAGAGATTGCACTGCATGCCTTAGCAATCGATAGGGCAGCAAATTTACCTGTAATTCTATATAATTATCCAGGGCGAATGAGCGTTAATATGGATGAAGAGACACTTGATCGATTAGGTCGCTCAAAAAACTTTTGTGCAATAAAAGAAAGTTCAGGAGATCCAAACCGATTACATATGTTAGCACGAGATTATCCTCACATATCTTTAAGCTGTGGAATGGATGATCAGGCATTAGAATTTTTTGCGTGGGGTGCTAAAAGCTGGGTATGTGCTGGTTCCAATTTTGCACCTGAAGCACATTTAGCTCTTTATAAAACATGTGTGCTTCAAGGGGATTTCACTAAAGGTAGAGCTGTAATGTCAGCCATGCTTCCTCTGATGCGGGTTCTAGAGCAGGGAGGAAAATTTGTACAATGCATTAAGTATGGGCTGAATTTAAGAGGGATTGATGCCGGACCTCCTCGGAAGCCTTTACAGCCCCTAAATAAAGACGAAAAACGTATTTTTGAACAAGTAGTAAATACAATGAATGTTACGATTGATAGAATAATGGGGAGATAGTTATGAGTAAGCTTTTGACACACGAAGAATATACAAGTCTTGGAGCGGCATTAGATTTTCCACAAAGCCCATTTATTGATGGGAAGTATTACAAAGGTTCAGGAGCACTGATGCCCACTCTTAACCCCTCCACGGGCATGGAAATAACAAGTATAACTACCGCTAGCGATGAAGATGTGGATCTTGCCGTTGGAAAAGCAAGGGAGGCATTTGATCAAGGTCGTTGGTGTCGCCTCCACCCGTCTGAAAGAAAAGATATACTAATAAAGTTATGTAAGTTGTTAACGCGAAATCAAGAAGACCTGGCTGTGATGGAGAGCTTAGACAGTGGGAAACCAATAAGAGACTGCGTTCAAATCGATTTGCCGGAAACAATCCATACTATTAAGTGGCATGCTGAGCTAATTGACAAAATCTATGGCCAAACTGCTCCAAGTGGTGATGACGCATTATCTCTGATAATAAGAGAGCCAATAGGTGTAGTTGCGGCAATTCTTCCATGGAATTTCCCATTATTGATGCTTGCCTGGAAAATTGGCCCTGCTCTTGCTTCTGGTTGTTCGGTCATTGTAAAGCCTGCCGAGCAGACCTCTCTTACTGCTCTTAGAGTTGCAGAGCTCGCAGCTGAAGCAGGAATTCCTCGAGGTGTTTTACAGGTGCTACCAGGTGCTGGGTCCATAGTTGGCGAAAAACTTGGGCGTCATGCAGAGGTTGATATGGTTAGTTTTACTGGCTCAACAGAAACAGGACGGCTTTTTCTAAAGTACTCCTCGGAGAGTAATTTAAAGAAAACCGTTTTGGAATGTGGTGGCAAAAACCCAGCCGTTGTTTTTAATGATGCAGAAAACCTGGACCTTATAGCGGAACACATAGTGAATGGAGCTTTTTGGAATATGGGTGAAAACTGCAGTGCTATATCTAGACTGATTGTTCATAAGGATATCAAATCGGATTTACTCAAGAAAATAGTTGATCGATTAAGAGACTGGAAAACTGGAGACCCTCTCAATCCGCAAAATCAACTAGGAGCACTTATTGACAAAGAGCATTGCAAAAAAGTTTCTAGCTATCTAAGCGAAGGCGCGGTAATTGGCGGAGAGATTGATGGGTGCTATATTGCGCCAACAATTTACGAAACAACAACGGATGATAAAAAAGCCAAAGACGAAATATTCGGACCAATTCTAAGTGTTCTAGAAGTACAAACAAATGAAGAGGCAATTTCATTAGCAAATAAAACAGAATATGGATTAACGGCATCTATTTTTAGTGCGAACACTACAAACGCCTTAAGAGCGGCTAGAGAACTTAAGGCTGGCACTGTCACTATTAATAGCTATGGAGAAGGTGATATTACAACACCCTTCGGGGGATACAAACAATCTGGATTTGGTGGACGGGATAATGGTGTTCATGCACATGAACAATACTGTGAAGTGAAAACCATATGGATCGATCTTACCGATCCAGCATCACAGGATAAGATCGAATGACGGTGCAAGCCGTAGGAACTATACGAAAGGGACGAAGCTCTAGACGGTTAAAGAGCCAAACAAGAAGTTTTAAAATGCTGCCAGCATTACGGCACAACCTCCCATTAACAGAACCATTAAATCAAGATCAAATCAATCGAATTGATAACGCTTCTATGGACATTCTAGAAAATACCGGCATTCATTTCCGAGATAAAATTGCTCTTGAAGATTGGAGATCCATTGGAGCAAAGATTGTTGGAGAAACAGTTTTTCTAGATAGGTTTCTTGTAAAGGATCTTATTAAATCCATACCCGAGACATTCACATACCACGCAAGAAACCCAAAAAACAATCTTAACTTTGGAAAAAACCACTGCATGTTCGTGCCGATGACAGGAGCTCCATACATAAGAGACCTGGAAGACAAACGGCGTAATCCAACCTTAGAAGATTTGGCTAATTTTCATAAGCTATCACACATGCTTCCCTCCTTGCATTCAAGTGCACATCATATAGTAGAGCCCTATGATCATCCTATAAGTCATCGGCATTTACGCATCACCTATTCATCCATGCGATACTCAGACAAAACATTTATGGGAATGACAACAAGTCCCAAAAACGCAGAAGATGTGATTAAAATGTGCGATATTCTGTTTGGCCCTGGTTTTATTGACAGTCATCCAGTAGTTACAGGTAACTGCAACGGAAACTCTCCTTTAGTTTGGGATGAAACGATGCTTGGCGCGATGAGAGCTTTTTGCAAAAGAAACCAACCGGTATTATGCTCTCCTTTCGTTTTAGGAGGAGCAAACACCCCCGCATCGGTAGCTCCAACAGTTGCACAACTTAATGCTGAGGCGTTATCGGCTCTGGCGTATACACAAGTTATTCAAAAAGGTGCACCAGCAATTTATGGTCATTATCTTTCTACAGTATCAATGAAGTCAGGAGCTCCGATGGCAGGAACACCCGAGATCAGTTTAATGAATTTTATGATTGGTCAAATGGCACGTTATTATAAAGTACCGTGGAGAACATCAAACACATTAGGAGGCGCAAAGACTTTTGATGCACAGGCTGGCTATGAGAGTGCAACAACACTGATGGCTGTCATGATGTCGGGTGCAAATTATATTTGGCATTCAGCTGGATGGAATGAGGCTGGTATGCACTGTAGTACAGCTAAGTTTATCGTTGATGCAGAGCAATGCGCGATGGCATATCGAATGGCTCAAGGCATTAATTGGGACGACTTTGATGAGGGCCTAAAAGCAGTTAATGACATTGGACCCGGCGGCCACTATCTCGGTCATCCCCACACGCTAGAAAACTTTCAACGAGCTTTCTTTATGCCTGAGCTTTTTGATAATAACTCTATTGAGCAATGGCAAGCCGAAGGCTCAACGGAAATAACTGAAAGAGCGCTTAAGCACGCAAAATCTCTTTTGGCAGATTATGAAGAACCAAAAATCAATGAAGCAATCAATGATGAGTTATTGGAATTTATTGCTCTGAGAGAGTCGCAAATTCCCGCCACCGACTCCCTTAATCAGGAGTTTTAATATAAATGAGATTTCAAGGAAAAAAAGCTCTCGTAACAGGTGCCGCCGGTGGAATTGGCAAATCGCTTGTAAGAAAATTGAGAGCCGAAGGAGCATCAGTTGCAATAACAGACATTACTATCAGTAATGTTGAAGCTGAGGCTCATTTCTTAGGTGACTTGTCCACTGCTCAATTTTGTGACGAATTGCCTAGTAAAGCGACAGATGCATTGGGGGGGCTAGATATTCTGATAAACAATGCAGGCATCATTCGAAGAGGAAAAATTACTGAAGCTACAGATGACGACTTTAAATCAACGATGGCCGTAAACATAGAAGCTCCGTTTAGGTTATGTCGATCCACAATCCCTATTTTGGCAAAAAATGGAGGTGGATCAATTGTAAATATAGCTAGCTGCTGGGGTTTAAATCCTGGTCCTGATCATCCGATTTACATAATGTCAAAAGCCGCTTTAGCTTCATTGACACAGTGTTTAGGTCGTGATCACGCACATCAAAACATACGGGTAAATGCTGTTTGTCCAAATGAAGTAAATACACCTATGATACGTACTGGTTTTTCTATTCGTGGTCTTGATCCAGAGAAGGCTATAAAAGAACTCAATAATACCGTTCCTCTAGGCCGCATAGCAGAACCTGATGATATTTCAGACGTTATTTTGTTTTTAGCCTCAGATGAAGCTCGGTATATGTGTGGATCTCTTGTCGAAGTAAACGGCGGAAAACCCGTATCATGAGAGAACTGGAGGGAAAGATTGCTTTAGTTACTGGGGCTTCACGTGGAATCGGGTTTAGCACAGCAAAGCTCTTAACTGAAAAAGGTGCTAAGGTTTACACAGCGCAAAGAAGTAAAGGGGAGCGTTTTTGGCTTGAGGCTGACTTTAATGACTTAGAAACCCCAAAAAAGATTCTGTCACGGATACGAGATTTGGAAGGACGCCTTGATATTTTAGTAAATAATGCAGGCATTATGCGTGAAGGGAATGCTGAAGAAACAACTGAAACTGATTGGTTTCAGCAACTTCAAATTAATTTAACGATTCCCTTTCTTCTTATAAAATATGCTCTTCCCATGTTAAAGGTAAGAAGGGGCTCCATTATTAATGTAGGTTCTATAGAAGGCTTAGGAAGCAATCCTCGCCATCCAGCGTATAGTGCTTCTAAGGGAGGGCTACATGCATTAACGCGGGCGGTCGCAGTTGACCATGGACCTGATGGCGTACGGTGTAATGCTGTTGCTCCTGGCTGGATTAATACTGAGTTAAATGAGGAATTCATAAAATCTTTATCAGATCCCAAAGTTTTTAAGAATAAAATTGGTGAAATCCATCCTTTGAAGCGAAGTGGAGAACCTCTTGAAGTGGCTGAATTAATTGTTTGGCTTGCATCTGAGAAGGCATCTTTTTTGACTGGTCAAGTCCTGACTGTAGACGGGGGTAGAACCGCCAAATTGAGTTTACCGTGAAATGATAAGTGTTTCCCAAAACCCTGGACCTTCTGCATGGAACGAGTTGCTTCCCAATAGAAAACCACTTCCTAGCCTCTCGGGCAACTTAACATCTGATTGGCTTATTGTCGGAGCAGGCTTTGCTGGGTTATCAGCTGCAAGAAGGGTTCAAAAAGAAGCGCCAAATGACCGTATTGTCATTTTAGATGCTCAAGGACTTGCCTCTGGACCAGCAGGAAGAAATTCTGGCTTTATGATTGATTTACCACATGACTTGGCAAGCGATGATTACGGAGGCCAATTAGAAAATGATCGCCAAACTATCAAGCAAAATAGGTTTGCCATTAAGTTTGCAAAAGAGACCGTTGAGGTTCTAGGCCTACCTAAGGAATGTTTTAAAGAAATCGGGAAAATAAATGGCGCTGCAACCGTCAAAGGCATGCGTCATAACACTGATTATGCAAAACATCTTTCACAACTTGGCGAGAGATATGAACATTTCGATGCAAAATCAATGAATGGCATTACCGGAACGAGTTATTATAAAGGAGGACTGTTTACGCCAGGAACCGTAATGATACAACCTGCTCTATACATTAGAGCTTTGGGCGAAAAAATGCTTTCTAATAAAGTTCAAATATATGAAACTTCACCCGTAGAAGAACTAAATAAAGTTGGTTCTGAATGGCAAGCGAAAACACCTAAAGGTGTTATCACCACTTCTAAAGTAATACTCGCAGTGAATGGAAATATAGAAAATTTTGGTTATTTCAAGAACTCACTTCTTCATATCTACACTTATGGTTCCATCACACAAAAACTTACGCCCGACCAAATTAAAATTCTTGGAGGCAAAAAAGAGTGGGGGATAACTCCAGCAGACCCTTTAGGGACCACGGTAAGACGTATATCTGGGATTGGAGGGGATAGAATTGTAATTCGTAATCGCTTTACTTATAACCCAAATATGAGCCCCAACAAATCGATACTTGATAATGTGTTGAGAAGTCATATCAAAAGCTTTTCAGATCGTTTCCCCATGCTGAAGGATATAAAACTCAGCCAAACATGGGGTGGGCACTTGACCCTTTCAAGAAATAATGTAGCGGCTTTTGGCGAACTAAAACCTGGTCTTTTTTCTGCCTGTTGTCAAAATGGGTTAGGTACTGTGAAGGGGACACTTCATGGGTTAGCTGCTGCTGACTTGGCTATGGGAAAAAAAACAGCCCTAGTTGAACAGTTGTTAAATAACCCTCAGCCAAAAAAGCTGCCGTTTAAACCTTTGACGAAAATCGCAGTATCCTCCCGAATAAAGTTAGGGGAATTGCTGGCAGGGAAAGAACTTTAGAAATTAACGGAATAAGTGAGAGGGAGAATAAATGAATGCAGATCAAATTTTAGTGAATATGCCAATCATTGGTTTTGGAACTTATTTAATCCCAAACGAGGAGGCACAGAAAACTATAAGTACAGCACTCAAAATTGGATATAGGCATATTGATACTGCTGAGGTTTACAGAAATGAGGTGGGTATTGGGTTAGGTCTTAAAGACACATTCTCTCAACTTTCTCTTCAAAGAAATGAGGTTTTCATTACCAGTAAGGTTTTTCCTGGAAATCCAAGTTGGGGTAGAGAGGCAAAAAATTATAAGATGTGTATTGAGGCTTGTGACAGTAGTCTTAAAAGGCTTAATCTTGACTATCTTGATTGTTATCTAATTCATGCACCTTTCTGTAAGGACTTAAGACTAGAGCAATGGAAAGCATTATGTGATCTCAAAAAGGAAGGGAAAACCAGAACTATAGGTGTTTCGAACTACAGTCAGTTACATATTCAAGAGATAATTGATCAAGGACTAGAAGTTCCTGAATATAATCAGATCGAGTTACACCCTTGGTGCCAGAAAGAGAAATTAGTTTCTTTTTTAAAAAACAAAAATATCAAGATAGTTGCCTACAGCTCATTAGTTCCCTTGGAGGGATGGAGGGCAAAACCTAATCAAGATAGTGCAAAATCACAAAGCATGAAAGAGGATGGTGCTGATAATTCCTCTCCATTTAAGAAAATGTCAAAAAAGTATGGAGTGTCTGAGGCACAGATATTACTTAAATGGGGTCTTCAAATGGGCTTTGTGATTTTACCAAAATCTTCGGATGAAAACAGAATAAGAGAAAACTTTGATCTTTCTTTTTTGATTGATGATAATGATATGAAAGAAATAAGCACTATGGATAAGGGCGATGGAGTTGCTTGGCCCAATGGCGATCCATGCAATTCAATGTGATCTTATTTTTCAATACTGGAAACTGGAATTTAAATGATAAAATATTTTCAATTTTCCCAGGAATATTCTAGCTACTGGGAAACACACGTCGGTCTATTGATCTTAAAGAGGAAATTAAATTGTTTATATACCAAGGCTGAAGACCCCATGGAAAGCTCTTTATTTTGATTATTAGATCTTGATTGTTAGTTTTATTTTTTGCAATAAAATCAGTATATAGGGCATTTGCTTTCTCCTTATCCCCACTTTTTTCTTCCAAAAATATTAAAAACAACTTTCCCCAAAAATCTGAAAATTCATCAGAACCAACCATTTTAAGGGCTACTTCTTTTGCCCCAACGTTATCACCTAACGCAATATGTGACCCTAACATTGTTAATCTCAACCTAGTTTGTCCAAATGGCGCTATCTCAAAATATTTTTTTGAAGTTTCTATAACTTTTGGATGATTATTTCCAAATTGATATGCAGAGATGACTGCACTTAAGGTTTCTGAATTATCTCCACCCATATTTAATGCTTTCTCTACGAGGAGCTTATCAACTGATTGCATCGTTCTCATTGCCTTAAAACCTGCAGCAACTGCGTATGCCTGTGCGTTGTTAGGATCTAATTCAATTGCCTTGTTAATCGATAACTGTATATTTTTTATATTATCTGAAATATTAGTGCGATTTACTGCTAGTTGTCTCCATAAGTTGCGCGCATAAAGTAAATGAGCGCCTGAGTTATTCATATTTTTCTCTAAAATTAGCCTGTATGGCTCTGCATGATTTTTACTCCAGGAAACTCCATCTTTATTTTGTGCAACGCTTAACTTCATTACTTGCACAAATTCTTCCTTTGCAGGGAAATACTTTTCATAATATCTAACTGCCTCTTCACCCAGTGTTAGATTTGACAATATTGCTCTTCTAGCTTTCTGCTCCAATATATCTTGAGCACCGAAAGGATCATCTAAATCAAATTCTTCATTTATTGTCGAAAGAATGTTGTTTGTTTTCAGTTCAACTAATTCTAAGTTTACTCTAAATTTTTCCTTTGAGGTTATGATACTTCCACTAATTACGAAGGAAACCCCATACCTAGAATTAATATCTGAATTTGAAAAGTCTGCCTCTTTCAAGGTGTAACTAAGTTGGGTTGGAACAATATTTAGTAACACCGTGGATGAAATAGATGATATTAAATGGTCTGTAATACTTTTAGATAAATTTTCTATTTTTTCAGAGCCACTACGATTTTCTAATGGTTTTATTAGAAGTGTTTTTCCTATGATTGTTTTCTCTATTTTTTCAGCGACTTGAATTTCTGATTGTGTTCGTTCGCTGGATAAAAAGTAAACGGCACCTAGAGATAGTAAAATTATTGGGATTATCAGCAATAATGCAAAGTTAAGCGCGCTTATGCTTTTGTTTTTTATTGTTCTTTTTTGTGATGGATCAAGCAAAACATCAAATGCATGAAAACTTTCATTTTTTACCTTTTGCTCGCCGAGGTCATTGAATAGAAATTTTGTTTTATTGTTAACAAATTCATAGACACTTTTTGAAAGAGAGATACCTGCTGGTTGACAGAGCGCCTCTAAACGCGCAGCAATATTTACACCGTCACCGTATAGATTTTTACCCTCTTTAACAACGTCGCCCATATTAATGCCAATCCGAAATTCCATCTTAATTTTAGTGTTCTCACTTTTATTTCGCTCATTTATAAGAGATTGGAATTCTGATGCACAAACTAGTGCTGATACAGCGCTGGTAAACTCTGCGAGTATTGAATCTCCTGCGGTATTGAAAACGCGTCCATCATGTTCCTCAAAAAGCCGATCTAGTATTTGCTTACAAGATCTAAAGCTCTTAACCGTCTCATCTTCATCTCTCTTCATGTGTTGCGAGTAACCTACGGCGTCTGCAATAAATATCACAGCTATCTTTCTCTGTATTTTTTTTTCTACCATCGTAATTCTGCTTCAACTTTCCTTAAACGGTACATTAAGTGAACTGATTACGCCATTAAATTTATTCTCAAAGGCTCATTAGCCTTTAAAGGATTTTTCTTGCTTTTTAAGATGTTTGATATTAAGCAACCTCATTGGTTAATTGAAATTCACAGTGAGCAGTAAAAATGGAATTACGAAATATTGCGATTATCGCACACGTAGATCATGGAAAAACGACATTAGTAGACGAGTTACTGAAGCAATCTGGAGCTTTTAGAGAGAATGAAGCGACAGTGGAACGCGCTTTGGATAGTAACGATCTTGAACGTGAACGGGGTATCACAATATTGGCAAAAGCGACTTCGGTCGTTTGGAACGATATTCGATTTAATATAGTT
>CACBAO010000006.1 GCA_902537235.1 uncultured Alphaproteobacteria bacterium | reverse complement strand
ATGAGCGATAGTGAAAATCCCTTTGTCTTGTTAGCTAGAATTACGGTTAAAGAAGGAATGGTTGACGCGTATTTGGAAATTGCTGAAGAGGTGGACAGAGCGGTGGAAAATACGGAGGAGGGTATGTTGCTTCATACCTTTGATCGTGATCCCGATGATCCGCATAAATTTGTTTGGACAGAAGTTTATCGCAAAAGTGACGACTTTCTTTTTCATGCAGATAATCCACCTGTTTTAGAGTACGTAGAAAAGCATGCGGAGCTGGCAACGCATTTCTCCATCGAGATTTATGGCAATGTTTCCAATGAAGTCATTGAGGCAATCAACTCAAGAGAAATCCCCCTTAAGCATTTTGCCTCAACATCTGTTGGATACATTAGGTCCGAGCGATTTGCCTAAAATGTGCATTTACCAAATTTATTTTATGCCAACGGCTCCAGCAATATATTAAATGCAAGAGATTTTGGCATAAGAATTGAGGTGTTAATACAAGTTTATATAAATCGTAAACTGCCTGTAGAGTAAACGATTAAGCTGGAAATGTTATGTCTGAGAATGCGTAAATTTTCCATCCTGCGTCTGTGGTCTTAAATGCATAAAAGGCACTTGCTTCTTCAATAAGGGAGCCATCATCCCTCAGTCTTCTGCAGTTTCGCATTAATAAATGTGCCTTTTTTTCTGTTACGGCTACCACGTCGATTTCAAACGCATTACTGGTTGCCCAGCCAGTTTTCTCTTTCCACTCTCGCGGATCAATTGGGAACTTATCGAGCATCTTAACTGAATCTCCCCCAATATAAGCCAATGGATAATCAATGCACTCATTTATCGCATCTATGTCAGCTTCAATTATTGCATTTAGATATCGATTGTAAGCTTCAAGGACCTTTGCTCTGTTGTCTTTATCCATTCTTCACTCCATTTTTTTTAAGTTTGTCACTTATCGCATTTAAGGTACAGTTCTGTAAGTTTTTATTTTGAACTAATTATGAGAGTAAAAAAATGGATATAACACTAATTTATTTTGATTTTCCTTTTTGGAGAGCGGAGGTTTCCAGGATTGCCCTTTTTATGGGTGGGATTGAGTTTAACGATAGAAGAATTGATTCAGAGGAGTTTCAAAGAGTAAAATCAAATGGGTGTTTAGATGATGGCACCTTGATACCATTTGGACAACTTCCCGTATTGGTAGTAAATGGTGTTTCTGTCGCTCAAACAGGAGGCATAGCAAGATTCTGTGGAAAATTAGCTGATTTATATCCTAAAGATGATGATTTATTAGCCGCTAAAGTCGATCAGTTTATTGATTTTCAAACAGATATATATAGCTTGATATTATATTCTGGAAAAGATGTTTCAGAGAAACAGAAATTACTAAATAGAGAAGAACTAGTTGCGGGAGAACTGAAAACGAAACTAAAAATGTTAGAAGACAATTTATCAAAATCTAGCTCTTGGTCAGTTGGCTCTAATATGAGTATAGCTGATTTGGCTCTTTGGAGAAATATGGGTTGGTTGGTTTCAGGGACGATTGATGGCATCCCAAAAAACGTTTTACATGAATTTCAAAAAATTAAAAGCATTTGCAGTTTGGTAGATCAGCATCCTGAAGTTGTGGAATGGATGTCACGTACCTATTCAAAAAATTACCCCAGAGGTTCTTTTGAATAAAAGTTACATCCGCTTTTGAAAATAGGATCAGCCACTATCACCACAGTCATGTAGACTTTGTAGAGTTCTAGCTCCTCAAAGGATTTGTATAACTATTTGTGGGTAAAGAGATTATCTGTTAAAATATAGTCAAGATAATAAAGGCTTACAGAGGAGTGTGGTAGGCCAGTACACATAACTATTTCATGTCACTACGTGTCAAACTCCAGTGTAATTTAGTTTTGGTTGATTCGCCTCCCTCATTCCCTTGCACTCTGTGTCAGCCTAGTCCTCCCCTATTTGTGGGTGGAGCGTATAAGCCTAGAGCCATAAAGTTAATCATCACTTGTCGAAGAAAAATGTCAGCTTGAAAGCTAAGAAGCACAAACATTTTTGCAATCCCCCCCCTATAAACCATCGTTATAAACGCAACTCGACGAAATATTTTTGTTAATCTGTTCGCTATCAAGCAATCTCAGTTTTTTTACTTTTATCATTTATCGCCAAGCTTTTTCATCTTTCTCCAAACAGACATTAATAATCTCGTCATATCTTTCAACTGCCGTATATGCTCCCCAATCACCTTTCATTGAATGGGAAAAAATCAATATATATATTCACTATCAGATATCTCTTTTCCATCTATAAGTTTAAGACCTCTTTTTTTTCGTTCATTGAGCGTTGCTTCATTTCCTCTTTATTGAGTAAGTTAAGCTCATCTATACATATATAGTCTTCATGCATAACCTTATACTCAAGTCCCAATTTCGAGTTTTGCAATATTTACAAAGATCTCGAAGCCCGTCATTTTGCCGTATTTTGTTTCAAACTACAGTTCTTGATTTAGCATAACCTATTTTCTAAATCATGCAAAAACGGGATGTGAGAAGTAATTTTTTCATCTTATTTCGGAAAATTAGTTTACGAATTGGCAATCATGGGATGACGCGCAAGCACTTGATCTTCCATTTCTCATAAATGGCATCAAAAGTATCAAATGGATGATCAACGATTTTCCAGTGTTTCAAGAAGCATCATAAGTCTTTCTTCAACTGCTGATTCTTCAAATCTTTCTTGAATACATCCATCGTCTTTTAGCCACGGTAATTTGTAATTATTAAATATTTCACTCTTAGGTTTTAATTCCAGAGACTTGTCGAAAACGCCAATAACCATTGCTATCATCCCAGGAAAAGAGTCCGCTTTCCCAAATATCCTACAACCGCACGTGGAACAAAAATGACTTTTAACTGGCATACCACTTCCACCAGTGTACTCATATACACTTGTTTCGCCTTGAATTTCGACCTCATCTTCCCCAAACATTGCTGCTACGTTTACAACACCTAAAAGCTTTCGGCATCTTGCACAGTTACATCTACCAACGAGCATAGGTTCCAAGTCAGATTTAATCGTTATCTTACCACAGTGACAACCACCAGTGTGCTTACTCATCTTCAAAATCCTTTCTAATCAGTATAATTATAGTACAGACAGTTAAGCTCTAGTTACATAGTTAGGAACAATTTCTTACGCTAGTTCTTCAAAATATATAACATCACCTAGAGATTTATCATCTCAGAACGCACTTTAAAAGTCCATTTTGAGACAATCACCAGCTGTTACATTGAGTTTACCTATTTGAAACAATTTATTTCTTCTTACTTTTCCAAGTTCCACCATATTGATAAGTGTCTTCATACTTCTCTTTAACTACTCGAAGACACTTTCCGCATAAAAACATCCAATCCTTAAGTTCTTGGTATCTGCAACGATAAAGAACTTCTTTGGGTTCATGACACTTAAAACAAACCTTAATTCTGTCTCTCATAGTTCTAATATGGTTTCGTTTTTGAGTATTATTTTGATCTAGTACACAGAGAAGAGAAAAATGAGAGAACTCCTACTAAAATCAAAAAGTAGCATACAAAATCTATTGGGTTTAAGTATTCGATATAGATACCCGTTAAAAATGCAGCAAATGAAGACATTAACGTCATTATAGCGGAACCTAAACCGGAGGCACTTCCTGCCAGATGTGGTATTGCCTTGACTATTTCAGCATTTGATGCCGGCCAAATAATCCCTGACCCAAAAGTCATTATAAGTATAGGCAGAAAGAAGCTTAAAGGATGGAAGTAAAAGTTTGAAAGCAATAATGAAATACAGGGGCCTAAGAATAATATCACACTACCTAATACCATCAAATTCTTGGTTGATACTGTATTAGCGATTTTGCTAACTAATATATTACCTAGCACATATCCAAGAGCAGGACACGATAGGCATATTCCCATAATTGTTGGAGAAAGGTTAAAAACTTTTACCGCAACATAAGGGCCGCCAATAAAGAAAATTCCGAAAATAGAAAAGCTGAGAGCGAATGTAAAGGTTGGCAACCAAAAGTCTAAGCTAGTTATCAAAGTGGGGTATGTTTTTATTTGAGAAAATATATCTTTGCTTTTATGGAAATGCGTTTCTTTGAGATCAATTATTATTAATGCAAGAAGTAAAAGACTGAGGAAAGTAAGAAAAAGAAAAATTCCTTTTGAACCAAAATAGTCATTGATTATTCCACCTGCTAAAGGTGCCAGAGAAGGAGCAATGCCCATTGCAATGGATAATAATCCCAACATCTTCACAGTTTCATCTTTCGATGAGAAATCCCCAATAATGGCTCTGGACAGAACTAGACCCGCTGCAGAGGAGGATTGACAAAGTCTGAAAAACAAAAAGCTATTTAGATCTGATGAAATATAACACCCAAGCGAGGAAGCAAAAAAAATGGAGAAGAACGCAACCATTATTGGACGCCTTCCAAAGCGATCCGATAGCGGGCCTGCTATGAAATTTACAAATGCAACACCCAAAAGGTAGCCAGAAATAGTATATTGGATCGTTTTATAATCGGTTTTAAATTGTTCTTGCAAGTCAGTAAGGGATGGAACGATTATGACTTGGACGAGTATATATGTTCCTGCTAGGAGTGAGAGTGTTAAAAGATGGGGTCTTGCTTTGATCATAACAGGTTAATGTTAAGCGTTAAAATAACGCTTGTTATCTATATATGTCCGATTAGGAACTTGATTTGATTCTAAATTTAATACTTTAAGCTGCAATAATAACGTGACGTCAAGGTTAACTAAACGCAGAGTTGGTGTGGGATGTAATAGTTAGATGTTTCAATAGTACTGAAATAGTTCTAAATTTCAATTAAAAAAGGGGGTAGAAAAATGACTGTAGTATCTTTAAGAGAAGTAACACCGTGTGTTGGCAATTAAAGAGATGTAATAAAGCACTTTAGGCTTCGTTTAACATTACCTCGCGCATTTTGAATTTTTGGGGTTTTCCTGTAGCAGTCAGGGGCACCTCCTCCACAAAACGCACAATGGCTGGTACTTTATAATAGGCTAACGAATTTTTACAAAGGCTCTGAATGGTGGTTTCATCGAGAGTGGCACCTTCTTCAGCTATTATCCAGGCTACTAATTGCTCACCAAATTTTTCGTCTGGAATGCCAAAAACATGTGCTTCCAAAATCCCTTTTTGAGCAGTAAGAAATTCTTCAAGTTCCGCAGGGTATATATTTTCCCCACCACGGATCACCATATCTTTTTTGCGGCCAACAATCCGACAGTAACCTTCGTTGTCAATAGTGGCGAGATCACCCGTTTTCATCCATCCGTTTTCAATAGAAGATTGGGTGGCCTCAACATCGTTCCAATACCCTTTCATCACCAAATAGCCTTTGGTCCACAACTCTCCCGTTTGACCAACAGCGCACGTTGAGCCATCATCTTCTACTATTTTCACCTCGCAATGAGGTTGGATACGACCCACAGTGCTGACCCGTACATCCACTGGATCATTGACGTCTGATTGAAATGAGATGGGGCTAGTTTCTGTCATTCCATATCCGATTGTTATTTCAGAGCATCCCAAATCATAAAGCACGCGACGCATCAGTACCTCAGGGCATTGTGATCCAGCCATTATACCTGTGCGTAAAGACTTAATCGGTTTTCCCTCAAATTCCGAAGAGGCTAACATTGCTGAAAACATGGTAGGCACCCCATGAACAGCAGTACAGTTTTCACTTTTAAGAGTCTGCATAGTTTTGTCTGGCTCAAAGCCTTCGCTAGGAAATATCATCGTAGCCCCAGCCGCGCAGCAGGCAAGCGTTCCAAGCACCATCCCAAAACAATGATAAAGAGGGACCGGAATGCATAACCGGTCATAGTGAGTTAGGTTCATTGCTTTGGCACAAGATACTGCGTTGTTAATTATATTTTTATGACTTAGGGTTGCTCCTTTCGGTGAACCCGTAGTACCGGATGTAAACTGTATGTTAATTGCGTCATCAGGACGAAGCCCATTAGAAATGTGATCCAGTCGCTCAAAATAGCCTGAGGTCGCTTTTTTAATCACCTCTTGAAAGGAATAAGCGCCTGATATGGGTATATCTGAAATCTGCACTAGCACCCGCAGACTTGGCAGTTTTTTTAGGTGTAGGTGTCCGGGCTTTTGTTCAACCAACTCAGGACAAAGATCTAGAATTGTTTGAGCATAAGCGGAAGATTTAAATTGCGTTGCAAAGATCAAACATTTTAGATCGACTTTGTTTATACAATATTCAAGCTCTGTTCCTTTATAGGCAGGATTAATGTTGACAAGAATTATTCCAAGGCGCGCCGTTGCAATTTGTGCGATAATCCACTCTGCTCGATTTGGGGACCAAATACCGACCCGGTCTCCTTTATAAAGACCAAGCGCCAAAAGACCTGCTGCAAAAGCGTCACATTTGTCCAAAAGTTCACTATAGGTCCAGCGCTTGTTAAACTGTGAAAAAACAACGGCTTCACACCGTCCATATTTTCGTCGGGAATAGTTGAAAAACTCTGGCAGCGTTACGTTCAAAAGGTGGTTTGATTGGTCTCCAATGACGTGGCTAAGCCCTTCATTAGGCGCAATTTGTACCATTGTGTCCTCTTGCAGATTTAGAGTGTCTCCCAGTCCTTTGCAGCTTCAAAGGCACCAGCAGCGCGATAAATTGTGCTTTCCTCATAATGACGTCCAATCAGCATCATTCCAACAGGTAGACCATCAGACATTCCACAGGGAACGGACATGCCTGGATGCCCTGTCACATCAAAAGGGGCTGTATTGACCAGCATCTCAAACGCGCGTTGGGTCCAGGTTGCGAGGCCCTCTGATCTCTCTGGAATTGGCGTCGCCTTCATCGGAGTTGTTGGCATCAGCAAAAGATCATAGGAGGCAAGGACCTTGTTATATTCTTCGCGCAGTTGGCGCGATAGGTTTTGGGCTTTGGCATAGTAATGACCCCTATGATGCTTTAGAAAATACTGCCCAACAAACATTGTGATTTTCAATGTATCTGACAGCTCATCGGCACGTCCGCGCCAATTGGCATGATAGTCCAATAAAGAAGTTGTGTACATGCCTTCCCAACCAGTCCCCATGCCATTTCCATGCATCATCTGATTGGTTGCGCCTTCGCTGGCGATTGGGGTCCATATTGGCAGACCCTTAAGGTGCCAAGGGACAGATATTTCATCGACAGAAGCTCCACACTCACTTAATATATTGGCTGCAGCGCGAACTTTCTGATCTACATCGGCTTCACTACTGGCATGGCCAAAGCCTTCTTTTACAATACCGATCTTAAGACCTGAGGCTCCTGCAGTTACTGCACGGGTATAGGTATCTGTTACTACATTGTACTGACGCGGATCCAGACCATCAGCACCAGCTATAACTTCAAGCATAAGAGCATTATCAGCAACGTTTTGGGTCATTGGTCCTGCGTGATCAAGGGTAGACTCAATAGGCATGATACCGGTATAGGGCACAAGTCCGTGTGTCGGCTTCATTCCGTAGCAGCCTGAATAAGCGGCTGGCATCCGGATAGATCCTCCCTGATCGCCTCCAATGGCCATATCTACATACTTGCCTGCTACAAGTGCTGCGGACCCTGACGAAGATCCCCCCGCAGAATAACCCCTTTTAAAAGGGTTATGGACTGGCCCAGTTGCATTTGTGTGACTGCCCCCCGAAAAACAGTAATATTCGCAATGCGCTTTTCCTGTAATTGTTGCACCCGCATCCAAAAGACGAGTTACAACGGTGGCATCCACATCTGGCGTGTACCCTTTCAGAGTCGATGAACCGTTCATCATGGGAACCCCAGCTAAGCAAACATTGTCTTTCAGTGCAACAGTTTTGCCAGACAGAGGTCCTTTAGGAGCACCACGCACTTCGGTTTTGATATACCATCCATTTAAGGGATTTTCCTCGTCTGAAGGACGTGAACCACTAGTACGCGGATAGAGAACAGGTGGTAAATAATCTGGCATACCATCCACCAAATCATATGCGTCAAGCGATCCTTGCATATTATCTAGGAATTCATTGATTTGCTCATCAGAGAGCTGCATACCTAGCTCAAGGGTAATTTCCTTAAGCTGGGTAAATGTTGGGCGTTGAACGGTCATTTTCACAATCCTTTCAGTTAGTGGGGCGTCACTAAAGGACGCGGCAGTGGGCTGCATTGGGCTTTTTTCGGCGGCAGTTACTTTTTGAATGGGCTCGGGCGTTTTTGGTGAAGTTGGTTCCGATGTTGAATGAGATGATCGTTGTTTTTTTGATCTACCAAAACCTGAGAAGCCTTGTAAGAGGTCTTTACCTTGCCCCGAAATCATATCTACTTCACCTGCAAAGCTTCCCTTTTCCATAATTTTTATGCGATGCGACAGTTCTGTTATAAACTCCATATTCTGTTCCACCAGAACAATCGTTACCCCCTTTTTACGGTTCAACGTGTTGAGAATCTCACCAATCTCATCGACAATTGAAGGCTGAATACCCTCAGTGGGTTCATCAAGCAAAATAAGGTCAGGTTGTGAAATCAAACAGCGCGCAAGCGCAAGAATTTGCTGTTCACCACCAGATAGGGTACCGCCTGAGCGATCCAAGAGACTTTCAAGTCGCGGAAAATCAAGAACTATATCGCGAATTGCATCTTCTTCATCTAATCCATGACCCACAACACCCATGCGCAGATTGTCCAAAACGCTTAGATTGGGGAATATCCCACGTCCTTGAGGGACATATCCCATACCATATTGTGCTCTTGGGCCAGGTTTCAAGCGCGTAACATCTTGCCCAGAATAAAGGATCGTACCCGATGTTGGCGAGATGATGCCCATGACTGTCTTAAGAAGGGTGGACTTCCCCATTCCGTTGTTGCCCAAAATACCTAGTATTTCATTGTCATGTACGTTACATTCAACGCCGTGTAGCACTGGTATTCTGCCATAACCAGCAGATAAGCCCTTGATTTCAAGTAATGCGCTCATGTTTTGTGTCCAAGATAAATTTCTCTGGCGTTTGGATCGGCAGAGATCACATCCATTTTGTCTTCCATGAAAATTGATCCCTGGTGGAACAAGGTCACGATATCACTAATGGCCCGAATGAAATTCATATCATGTTCCACCACAATCAACGCTGAAGTCTTATTAATTTCGCGAACAAGTTCGGCTGTCTTAAAGGTTTCTTCTTCTGTCATTCCTGCTGCTGGCTCGTCAAGCAATACCAGCCATGGTTCAGCCGCAACCACCATACCAAGTTCCACCATTTGGCGCTGACCATGCGCAAGACTACCCACAATTGAGCTTCGAATTTCGCCTAGTTCAAGGCGGTCAATCGTTTCTTTAACAAGCGTGTTGGCCCGCCTGTCACCGTGCCACCTGCGCGACGAAAGCCAAAGGTTTTCAACCGCGGTAAGCCCATCAAATAAATTTGGGACCTGGGTTTTTATTCCCACACCAAGGCTTGCGATTTCATGAGACTCGCGTCCTGTCATTATTATGTCACGGATTACCACATCCCCTGATGTCGGGCGTAACTGCCCGGTAAGACATTTAAAAAATGTTGACTTTCCAGCCCCGTTTGGGCCAATAAGACAACGCAATTCTTTTTCGCGCAACTCAAAGTCGACATTGTCCACCGCCCGTACACCGCCAAAATGCATTGACAAATTTCTAGTTTCAACAACAACTTCGCGTCTGGCCATTAATGATCTACCCCTATCCTATTGCTCTGTGCTTCCGTAACTTCATACGGCGCTCTTTCTGACGTTCGTAGCGTTTTGTGCGGCGACGTTCAAACCAGTTCATAATGGTTGGAACCACACCATTTGGAACAAGAAGAACAAAAACAACTAGGATTATACCTAGCACCAGGTTAGCATTTAGTATCTGCTGACTGCCCAGCGATGAAGTTAAAAAATATAACACAAAAGTTGCTAAAATCGGTCCAATCAGGGTCATGCGGCCTCCAACTATAACCCAAATAATGGCTAAGGCGGATTGTCCCAAACTGAAGACATCGGGCGTAACCCTTGTAACACCGACACAAAACAACACGCCCCCCAGCCCTGCTATCCCCGCGCTGATGCTAAAGAGACAGAGTTTATATAGGCGTGTGTCATAACCTAATAGTTCAGTTCTGACTTCGTTTTCGCGAATAGATACGCAAACGCGCCCAAACTTAGTTGTGACAAGCCATCCCGTAAATACATAGGCAATAACTAGTATCGCCATTGATACATAAAATGTCTGCATCGGAAATAGCATCGCAGAGCCATCGCCTGGCATATTGAGGGGGGCTGATCCCGTACCGTTAAAGCCACCTAAAAGTGCATTACCGATCTTGTATTCTGGACCTGAGGTACGCCGCATTAACGAATATAAAATAAGCGAGACAGTTAATGTGATTACTGCAAGGTAAACATCGGACACTTTACCATAAAATACGAAGTATCCCAAAATAGCTGCAAAGACAGCTGCTGCAAGAATAGCGATTAAAATTGAACCTGTAGACCCACCAATATTCACGGCTGCAACTGAATATGCATAGGCCCCAATCCCAAAAAAAGCACTCTGCCCAAAGCATAAAATGCCACCAAATCCCCATACGAGCGCCAGACTAAGAGCCAGAATTGATAGGCCAATCACCTGAGTTAGCGTGATTATCGTGAAAAACTGAAAAATACTCGGCGCTATCAAAGTAAAAACAATCGCAAGGCCTGCTATTACCAATGTCCCATTAAAAGTTCCATAAAGTCGCATTATTGGCTCTTCCTAAAGAAACGGCCGGTAATGCCAGTTGGCATTAGTCTGAGCAATATGATTGCCGCAAATAAAAGTGCAACCTCACCAAAGGTTGGCCCTGTGATATAAGACATTATTCCATTCACCCCACCTAGAAGAACCGAGGCAGAGGTAGTGCCCGCCAGTATGGCAGAGCCTCCCGAGATTACAGTAATAAAAGCTTTAGCGATATATATAACACCAATGTTAGGCAACACGCCTGTGATTGGTACTAAAAGACCGCCTGCCAATCCACTCACTGCTGCACCAAGAGAAAATGTGACCATGTAAATTTTGGATGTAGAAATCCCCAGGCATGCGGACATGTCGGAGTTTTGCATGGTCGCCCGCGCTACCAACCCGAGAGAAGTAAATTTTAAAGTTAGGTAGACTAAGGCCAATAAAATAATCACCACGAAGATTAAAAAGAGCTCATAGCCCGATGATGTGTACTCTCCAATTGTGACAGTTCCTAACGGTGGTGAAATTACAGTTGAAGTAGAAGCTCCAAAAATTGATGTAATTATTCCAATAAACAATAGAGACAATCCCCAGGTTGCTAAAAGCGTATCGATCATTCTGCCATAAAGCCATTGTATAAGACATCGTTCCACTATAAGTCCAATAAGCCCTACAACGAGTGGAGCAAGGATCAGCATGGCAAACCAAAGATTTACCCCATTGTTAGTGGCTACCACTACCGTATAACCACCCAGCATTAGAAACTCACCATGTGCCAGATTGATCACGCGCATCATGCCAAAAACAATAGCTAACCCTAGGCTTATCAGCGCAAGATTAGCGATCCCGTAAAGGATCTGAAGAGCTAAAGAAAATAAGAGATCCATTAAAGGCTCCAGTTTAAAAAGGCCAGTTCATAAAATAAACTGGCCTTTATAATGTTTTAGATATCGATACCGGCCGCTTTCAGACCGTTTTCAAATTTGAAAACACTCTGATTAGGGTCTGCCACGAGGTCGCAAACCAATAAAGTATCTGAGGGAGGCTGGTTTTTATACGTCTCGATTATGTTAAAGGACTGATCCTTCAATTCTGCCAGATAGACGTTTTGGAGCGCGTGGTTCGTTTTTGGTTCAATTTCCACGCGACCTGATGGCCCATCCACACCGATACCAGAACGAAGAGCTTCGATAACAGGCATGCGATCGGTTGTGCCTGCTGCTTTTACAGCCTCTGCCCAAAGGTAAGCTCCCTCATATGAACGCGCTGCCAACTCATTTAAGGCAGGTGCATCTGCTCCCATGCGGGCTTGAAAGCGCGCTACAAAATCTTTGTTTGCAGGACTATCAATTTCTTCAAAGTAAGAGTAGGCGCATATCATGCCATCACCTTCTTCGGCAGAGATCAGCTTATGTTCATTACCAACACCAAATGTTGTTGAAGCAACCGGAACGGATTTGTTCATACCGGCAGCGGCATACTGACGATAGAATGAAATATGCGCACCGCCAACAAGGGCTGACATCACCATATCTGCACCAGAAGATTGGATTTTCTTGATAGTTGGGCCAAAGTTTGTCACGTCAAGCGGGAAAAACTCGGTTTCGACAGGATCGCCGCCATTGTCGCGTACATATTTTTGTACCCACTGAGCTGTGATCTGGCCGTAGTTATAATCTGCAGCCACGATGTAAACTTTCTTACCCCATTTGTTCATTGTATATGGGACTAGTTTCTCAACGGTCTGTGCGGGAGTAGACCCTGTACAAAAATTGTTAATATCGCACACACCACCTTCGTAAAGAACGTTGTAGAAATACAGCGTCTTATAACGAGAAAAGGTGGGTCTTATCGCTTCCCGGCTGGCGGAGGTTATTCCTGCATGTACAACATCGGCACGATCACCAGCTGTAGCTTGGGTAGCAAATTGAGTATAAAACTGAATCGAAGATTGTGGGTCGTACACCTTCAGATCAATCTTACGACCTAAAAGCCCTCCGGCTTCGTTCATTTCATCAATTGCCATTTTCGTAGCATCAACCATGGGTTTACCATAGATATCAAGACCGCCCGATTGGTCGAGAATAGATACAAATTTAATTGGACCGTGATTACTTGCAAAAGCCCCATTCACCAGTGCTGGTGCGGCAAGAATTGTTCCCGCTGTAGTCTTTAGAAAACGTCTACGATTTAAAGTCATTTTTTTTCTCCTTTTTTAATGATCTTTTTGTCTTTATTTTCTTTACTTCCTTTTCCTTTGGTCTCTTTTGAGGGAATTGTGCTGTCTAAAGATTCAGAAAGTCCTTTTAGACCTTCGGAAACATTCAACCCTACTTCTTCTCCGATTTTTTTCACAGCCGGCAATTGCAGGGCGAGATCCAAAACCCCATCAATAACATTGTTAACACTTGAGCTTTCAGATTTACTCGAACTATCACTGCCGCCTGATTTTGCAAAGCCAGAAATATTGTTAATGCGGATGCCTTCAATCTTCTCAGTAGGCTTCATCATTTTCTCAACCACTTCGGGCAGAATTTCTAGTTTCTTACTGGCCAGCTTCATATCAATTATCTCTTTGCTCTGTGAATTTTCTGCGGCAACTATGGCGGTTTTTCCAGCGGCTTTAGCAAGCATATCGCTTTTTTCGGAATCCGACTTCAGCCGAGTAGCATCGGCTTTTGCCTTAGCCATGGATAGAACTGTCTCTGCCTCAGAGGCTACACGAAGATTATCGACTTCGGTCTGTTCTGCAGCACGAATTAACGCGATATCCTTTTCGCGCTTAGCGACCTCTTTCTCGCGTTTGGTTGAAACTTCTTCTGCAGCAAGCACTTCGCTAGCTTCAATTTGACGTACTTCAATTTGCGAGCGAATATCTTCTATACGTTTTGCAGAAAGCTTTACTGAGTTTTCATATTTTGATGACTCCAATGCAAGTTCTTTTGCTAGGCGCGCACGGTTTAGTTCTTGATCCTTAGCGTTCTCTGATTTACTTATTTCCAGCTCTCTTGCAATTCGAGCCTCATCACGGCGACGCTCAGACGCAGCCTGCTGTTCTGCAATATCAGCCATACTTACAGCACGTGCTGTTTCAATTGCTTTTTGCTGACTGATGGAAGCTTCTTCCTCCTCCTGAGAGATGCTTAATTTCCGCTTTGTTGCATCTAAATGTGTTTGTGCCACGGATACTTCGGCTTCAGCCTCGATTGCGGCTCGTTCTTTTTTGTTGGTGGAGATGACTTCGGAAAGCTGACGCATACCGACAGCGTTAAAGGCATTATTTTCATCTAGCGCATGAAACGGCGTTTGGTCCAAACGTGTAATTGCAACAGTTTCCAACAAGAGACCATTTTTTGCCAGTTCAGCCGATACTATATCATTAACCTCACTACTATACTCTCCACGATTATCCTGAAGAGAATCCATGGTGTACTTAGCTCCGACTGTCATGAGTGCATCTACAAATTTACCCTCTAGTGTCTCTCCCAATTCTGCAGTTCGAAATGATTTGCCACCAAGCGCCTGCGCGGCTGTTTTTACGCCATCGACGTTGGGGGCGACACGAACATAAAACTCTGCAGCTAAGTCTATGCGAAGTCTATCTGCCGTGATAATAGATTTCGGACCCGAGCGTTCTATTTCTAGCTTGGAGGTCTTCATATTCACTTCTGAAACCTTATGCAGGAAGGGAAAGGCAAGAAAACCTCTTTCAATAATTACGCGCTGCCCACCAGCACCCGTTCTCACCAGTGCAACTTCGCGGGTTGCCTTGCGATAATAACGGTTCAGAATAGCAATTGAAATAACGATCACAACAATGGCGATCAAAATATATAGCCAAATCATTGAACACTCTCCCAATTCTTAACTGAAATATTCAATTTTCCATATTCTCAGCTCAATCTATCAAATTCCAAAAGCCTACCTAGTAACTAATGTCCCAAAAAGTTTTAATTTATTTCAAGATAACGAAGTAGACCAGTTGCCTCTTGGTCAATAAATTGTGAAGCAAAGACAGACGATTCGTCAACAGGTTATCTTAACTTATTGTCCCATTTATTTTTATTAGAACTGCATTTTGATGAAAATTTTTAATGAGCGTTATATATAAAAATGCTTTCCTCAATGCCAAACTCCAGCTATTTGGTAAGGGGTTTAACAAAGCTATTTAATATCGTTTATACTTTTCTAACGTCGATATCAGTTCCCACACTTGCCAAGGTTAACTGAAATAAGTTCAAATTGAAAAATGATTATTATTAGTCTTGTGGGTATCTGGTGCTCAATGTAACATCGTCAACTATTTTAGTAAAGTGGCACTCTATTTTGAGCTTTCTTCCTTTTGATACATTAGTAGCACTTTAAATAACTTGTAAGTTTTGAATAGAGTGCAACTCTATTATAATTTTTCTTGAAACAATTTTTTGCGTTGGTTGAAGAGTAGGTTATTATCCTACTAGGTTATTAGTAATTGAAAAGGAGACGCCAATGTCTTACTCAGGAAAACGTGCTTGTGGGAAGATAAAATTTACTTTTAACACAATCCGATGATGCATTTCTTGTGTCACTGTACTGACTGTCAGATTATGTTTAATGGATCATTCGAGGGTTACGCGATTTCTAGAGATGAATTATCCCTAGAGGGTGTACTATCCACATATACCTATTCAGGAGGAAGTGGACAGAGTATCCATGTAAATTTTTTTTGTGAGACGTGTAGCACAAAGCCATTAACTCAGACAGATATTCTGGACGGTATTATATATGTGCCTGCTCGGTTACCAAGAGACCAAATAGAATTTAAGCCAAAAGGAGGAATGTGTATTGGATTAAGACCATCATGGACTAATAAACCAGAATGCTTGGTAGAACCTTATACTGAAAACGGAACTGTATAACGCATATCAAGCTTATTGCAAAATTTGGAGTAAAGAACCTAATTAGACTTATAGAATTTTTTTTAATGGAAAAGATTTGGCTAAGGAATATAAATATAAAGTGGATAAATCATTTATTGATTTTAATGGTCACCTAGCGGAATTTGGTTATTATTATTATGGCGTTGATGGATTAAGAAAACTTTGTGAAGATAAAGGTTGCACTCCGGAACTTTACGAAGAATTAAAGATCGGTCCCATTACCTTTCAGACGAGCGTATCCTTTAAAAAGGAAGTTCGAGAAAGCTCAATAATTTTTGTAAATCCTAGAATTATTTCTATATCGGAAGATTGCAAAAAGTGGTCTAGTCAATCTTATATTCTGAATGTGGAACGGGAAATTTGTGCCTCAATAGCAAGTAACGGAGCTTTCATGGACCATGTAAGCAGAAGGGTAATTCCACCTCCAAAAGAATTAAAAGAAAAGTGGAGATTGTTATTAGAAATTGAATAAAAAATCGTAAGTTTTTCGTATACTTAAATTTATATTTAGAAAAATGAGGACAGGAAATAGTGTATTTTATGCAAATAGGTTTCTTCCCATACCTAGTTGTTACAAATATGAAACCATTATGAATAAAAATTATGCTTGAATAATCAACATTAAACATTAATACGTTTTGTAGAACGGGACCCAAACCGGATGGCCCTCCCATATTGCTTTGAAACATTAAATCTGTGATCAGAAAGGATGAACCAGATGAATATTTTGCCTGAAATTAGCGTAAATTCCAAAAACCTTGAAGAGATATACAAGGATCTACACTCTCATCCTGAGCTTGGTTTCGAAGAAAAGCGAACATCAAAAATTGTGCAAGAAAAATTAAAGGAATACGGTGTAGATGAAATACATAGGGAGATCGGGAAAACTGGTGTAGTGGGTATTATTAAAGGCAACAATGGTGGAGGAAATAGGAGAATTGGCTTAAGAGCTGATATGGATGCGCTTCCAATACAAGAAGACACTGGTCTTTCTTTTGCATCAAAGGTTAATGGAAAAATGCATGCGTGCGGTCATGATGCACATACAACTATGCTTTTAGGCGCCGCAAAGTATTTGGCAAAAACCAGAAATTTTAGTGGAACAGTAATTTTAATATTCCAACCAGCAGAGGAAGGTCAGGGTGGTGCAACCAAAATGCTCGATGAGGGATTATTCCGGAAATTTCCATGTGATGAGATATATGGCATGCACAACGACCCCAACGGAAAAAATGGAGAGATAGGCATTTGTAAGGGTAAAGCTATGGCAGGTGCAGCCATATTTGATATTAATATTGATGGGATAGGCAGCCATGCAGCAATGCCTCATCAATCAAAAGATCCGATAATTATTGCACATGAACTTATTACGCAACTTCAAAGCATTTTAAGTCGAAATGTTCCTCCTTTAGAAACATTGGTTTTATCAATAACAAAAATTCATGCTGGATCTGCATTCAACGTAATACCCAGTAACTGTGCTATCGCTGGAACTGTTAGATATTTTTCTGACGAAATTTACGCAATAGTTGAACAGCGTTTCAAAAATATATGTAAGGGATTAGAATTAAGTAATGGGGTGAAGATCCAACTAAACATCAAAAAGCTTTTTGATGTTTTAGTTAACGATGATGAAATATCGGATTATTACATGAATGCTGCTGAAAAAATTGTTGGAGAAAAAAATATTAAGAGAAATCAGCCACCTGCTACTGGCTCCGAAGATTTTGCCGATATGCTAAGGCATGTGAAGGGTGCATATTGCTTCATTAGCCATTCTGGGAAAGCGCCTCTTCATAGTCCTCACTTTACTCTCGATATGAGCATACTTCCAATTGGGGCGTCAGTATTAGCCAAAGTAGTTGAGGACAGATTAATAAAAAGCTAATTAGGTGAACTAGCTTTCTAAGAGGTATAGTTTAATGAGACTAGGTCGAAAGATATTGAAGATATTGATTTATCAGCAAATCATTCCATACTAAGTCATCAGAAAATTAAAATAATTTGATAGGCTAACTAAAGTGTCGGAGCTTCTACAATTAAAACTTGAAGATGCATCATTGGATGAGATTGCAGAGTTAGCATTAAGTGCAATTGGGCCAAATGCTTCAGAAAAAAAACATTGATGTAAAAGATGTTTCTGGAAATAGTGGTGCTAAAACATATGTCTGTTCTATTAAAACGCAGATTTAATCACTTCGAGCCTTGAGCAAGGGCTAGTGGTAACGATTTTCAAGAATAAGGGATTGGGATCAAATTTGCTTTATTCTTGGCTTAAAGAAATGCAAGAAAATAATATGCTCCGGCTTTTTGGGATCGCAGAGACTGATGGAGCTGAACTATTTGTTTCAGAGCACGCTAGAAAGAAAAAATAGACGATTATATTTTCGATTTTAATTTAAAATGATATCAAAATTTAACTAATTTATTTATTCGCCGATACGTAATTGAGGCATGCCTTGTACGTAATTTCTTTTCCATTTTGTCGTTGTTCGCATAGTTGAATGATTTCATTTTTTATCATTGCGATTTTCTCGCTTGATAAATTTTCTTCTGATAAAATTTTTGCTCTCGGACCAATCCCCATTAGAAGTTGAGCATCTTGCTCAGTGCTATCTTTCGTTGAGATAGATGTATAAACCTTATCTATATTTATATTTTTAAATCCAGCTGATTCTAATACTTCATTAATATATTCAGGATCGCTGAATGCAAAGGGACCTGGGTCCCTTGTTACCTCTGGAAGAACTTTTTTAGTGTATTTAGTGATAATATCCATACCTTCAATTATAAACTCATTCTCCATCATATTCGTCCAACACACAAAATTTAGAGAACCATTTGTCTGCATAGAACCATAAATATTTTTAAAGGCTTCTGAGGGACTTTCGAAAAACATTACACCAAATCGAGATATAACTTTATCAAAGTAATTTTCATCAAAAGAAAAATTCTGAGCATCACAATGCAAAAATGTCATTGTATCAATATCTGAAAATTTACTTTTTGCATGATTAAGCAAAGTGTTTGAAATATCCGCTCCAACAACATGTCCAGCATCAGCCAATAATTTTGATACTCGAAAAGTTGTATCACCACCTCCGCAACCAATATCTAAAACTTTATCCGATGCCTTTATGTTCACTCTCGAAAAAAGTTCATCAGTTAGTATTGATAATCGCTCATTTAGTGCATCCTCATTTTTGACCCACTTAGGCCCAGATTTTTCGTTCCAGTATTCGGATTGTTCTACATTGATAATGTTTTGTTGCATATCGTTACCTCAGCTTTGTGATACAATAACATATTTATATTCAGATGAGATTACAATCGACCCTAATGCATAAAATATGCAGAACTTAATTAAAAATAAACTTAATCACTTTGAACGGTTTTGATATAAATTAAAGGTTATTGCAAGAATTTTGGGGGAGTTCTGCACTACCCTAAAAAAATTTAAAACTATTGATCTATTCACAAATCGCTTCATACTTAAATAAAAGTTGATCTTTTGGAGAGCTCTAATAGGCAAAATTAAATGTTATTGTGGTAAATGCGAGATAATTGTTGTTGCTAACAAGGCTCTCGGTTCTTTCCTTTGTGGCTGCCAAGATTGTCGGCAAGCGGTCAAATGGGCCGAATTTAAAGGAGGACAAAAAGGTGAAGAATTGCAGCATACCATATACGTTCCATCTGATATTTTAAAAGTTAAAGGAAAGGCAAATATGAAACCCTTTTTACTTCGGGAGGGTGGGCAATCGATAAGGGTTTACTGCGTTACGTGCTATTCATTATTGGGAGTTGATTTTCCTGTCTATAATGACCGAAGATTTATGTTTATTGGGGGTCACTGCGTAACAGACATTGATACATCAATGGACCCGGCGATAGCGATAAATATGGTCGATTATCCAAAAGATAAGGAGCCAAATTTACCGGATGGTATAACAGTTGTGAATTCTATTCATGACCCTGACAGAGACTGGACCCAAATACCTGAAGTAAAGAAAATTAGAGAAACACGTCCTTCCAATAAGGGCATACGTTTTTCACAGCTAATAAAAGAATTAGGGAGCCCGACAATTCTCGGGTTTGATCCAGGTGGCTCGGTCAAAAAATAAGCAATGTAAGTATTTTTTGATAGGGAGATTATCTAATAACCTCTTTGCAAAATAACAAAGGCCTAAAGAGAAGTGTGCAATAGGGACTTTTAGCTAAATCGAATTCCAATTAATACAATTATCATTCACTCTCCCTTTTGGAATTGACTTTAAGAGCTAAGGATTTCCAACCACTATTGAATAAAAGCCAAGGTATTTATAAACATTAGTAATTAGATTTTTCAAATGTAAGATGCTATTGGGCTTTATAAGGAAACATATTTTCTCACGGTTTCAAAAGCAATCGTCTGGATAAAATCTAAATCGTCCCTACTAATCTTTCCAAAATAATTGTATTGATTGCCAATTGGATTTCCAAAAATCGATGCATATACCGTACATGAAGCTAGAATGGATCCTAGTAGGCTGGGATGGGTTCCATCAAAATCTTTGTGAAGCTCAATATCGTTTTTCTCTTTATATGCCTCAGCAAAAGCAAGTCCTACGGGAATTACTAAAAGATCATGTTCATTAGCGGTTTCAGTATAAATTCTATTTAATCTATCTGTCATTCCTTCGTTTGCCAGCTCATGGGGTTTGACATATGCAGGGGTCATGTAAAGAACTGGTTCTCCTCCTGCTTCCCGAATTTTTCTTACATAATCAGATACAGTATTTTTAAACAAACTTTCTCTATTCCCATCCCATCCAAGAGCACTCCCTTCTTGAAGTATAACAATATTAAATGGCTCGTTTATATGAAGCTTTCCTGGGGTCAAATAACTTTCTAAAGAGTGCTCATGAAGCCCACCATTGCTTATAGTAATTGACATAAAAGCATTTTTTTTTGAGTGAAACCCTTTATCTAATCTTGCCATTCTTTTAACGTGATTATGCACGCCATCACCGTAGTATAAATAACTATTTCCAATAAAGAGAAAATGAGTTGGATCTGATGTTTTAAGAGATTTTATTTTGGGCCTATAAACATATAAATCGTTTTTTGAATTCATAATTTAAACAACTTCTTTCATCTTATGGTTCACACTTTTTTCTTAACAGTAAAAATAGCTGACATTAATTTCTTCGTATAATTATTTTTTGGCTTATTTATAATATTAAGTGTATTACCACTCTCCAGAATTTCTCCATTATTCATTACCAAGACCCTATCAGACAGGAACTTCACCACGGAAATATTATGGCTTATAAGAACAATAGTTATTTTTAACCGTGCTTTAAGTTCATTGAGAAGATCCAAAATTTGAGATTGAATTGTTACGTCCAAAGATGAAGTCGGCTCATCACAAATAAGTATTTTAGGTTCCAGAATTATTGCACGGGCGATTGCGACCCTCTGCCTCTGACCTCCTGATAGTTGGCTCGGAAATCTATTAATAAAATTTTTAGATAAACCAACCAAGTCCAATGTTTTTGCCACTTTCGTTTCTATTTCATCGTAAGACAGAGACGTATTTAGCAAAAGGGGCCTTCTAACAATAAAACCAATTGTGTGGTTAGGATTTAGCGTCGAATAGGGATCTTGAAAAACAGGCTGAATACGCAATGCTCTTTCTAATGGAGAATAACTATCGATTTTTTTACCTTCTAGCAAAACGTCTCCCGAGTCCATTTTGGTAAGGCCGTTAATAATCTTTGCAACCGTAGACTTGCCTGAACCTGATTCACCCACTATCGCCAATGTTTCCCCTTTAAAAATTTCAAAAGAAACATTTCTGACCGCATTTATAACTTTTTTAGGTTTTAGAATACTTCCAGGGAGTTGATAAGATTTAGAAATATCCTTGACGTCAAGTAGTAAGGTCCTATACTCATTAATTTTTTTATGATCAACATCTAAACTCCATAAACATTTTAAGAGGTTTTTTGTGTAATTTTCCTTAGGTCGAGTTAAGACGTCTTTTGCTTTACCACTTTCTAATATTAATCCCTTTTCCATCACAATTATATCTTCACAGGTTTTTGATACTAAACCTAGATCATGGGAAATGAAGATCATGGCCATTCCAAGGTTTTCAATTAATTTCTGAATTAACCCAACAATCTCTTTTTGGACAGTAACGTCTAAGGCAGTGGTTGGTTCATCAGCAATTAGTAATTCAGGGCTATTTATCAATGCCATCGCAATCATAACCCTTTGTCTTTGGCCACCTGAAAGTTGATGAGGATATTGAGCCATTCGCTCTTTAACATTTGTTAGTTGAACTTTATCTAAAAATTCAATTGCCCTATTGTAAGCACTATTTCTTGACACATCATTATGGAATAAATAGGTTGATATCAATTGTCTTCCAATGGTATACACTGGATTCAGGGCAGTCATAGGCTCCTGAAAGATCATTGAAATTTTTTTTCCGCTAATTTTTTGATAAAATTCTTTATTTGATATATTAGAAATATCTCTTCCCTTGAAAAGGATCGATCCTTTGTCTACGAAAGCTTGTTTAGGTAGAAGTCTTGTAAGACCTAACATAGAAATTGTTTTACCACTTCCAGACTCTCCGACAATACCAATTGTCTCTTTCTCTTTGAGCGTCAAACTAAAATTATCCACAGTATTTACAATATTTTTACTAACATTAAATGAAATGTTTAGATTTTTTATTTCAAGAAGTGTCGTTTCCATTATTTATTCAATATTAGTATTAGGATCAGTAATATCTCTCAGGCCATCTCCCAACATATTGATTGAAATAACTAAAAGGAAAAGAGCTATACCTGGAAGAATAATAAGCCAAGGTTGAAAAAATATTGCTTCTTTACCTTCAGCTATTAATACACCCCAAGATGGAGTAGGCGGTTGAATCCCTAAACCTAAAAAGGAAATAGTTGCTTCTGCTAAAATTGCAACGCCAACCTCAAGTGTAAAAATTACAATAATTTGATTTAAGACATTCGGTAATATATCGGTAAATATTATATTCGTTTTCCTTGCTCCAATAGCGTTTGCTGCTGTTATGTAATCGAGGTTTCTTATTCTTTGAGTCGCAGCTCTAGTAACAACTAAGAAAAGAGTCCAATGTAAGACACCAATAACTAAAATAACCACTGTTAGTGAGGACCCAACAATAGAGATTATTGTTAGCAAAAATAAAATTCCTGGCAACGCTAGTTGACAAGTAAGAATGTAGCTTACAACTTGATCAACAATACCACCAAAGTATCCTGCTATTACTCCCAATGTGACACCAATCAACATTCCAACGGTCGCCGCACCAATACCGATTGTTAGAGAGACCCTTGTTCCATAAATTATCCGCGCTAAATAGTCTCTTCCATTTCCATCAGTTCCAAAAATATACTGCCAAGAACCGCCCTCTGACCAAACTGGTGGTAGTAGGCGCTTTGAAATATCTTGATCATATGGAGACATATCGACAAAAAAGGGAACAAAAACTCCTATAAACGTTATTGTAGATAGAAGAAGTAAGCCAAATTTAAAACCCGAATGATAAATGGCTTTTCTGAACATTATATCTTTAGGCGTCAGCTTTTCAAAATCTCTATTCAGAAAATCAGGATTTGTATGTCTAAATATATATTTCAAAATCATAACCGTAACCTAGGATCTAAATATGCATTTAAAATGTCAGACAAAAGGTTAAAAACTATAAAAGTAATGGCAAAAACAAAAATTAAAATTTGAACAGTTGGGATATCAGCTCCTAAAATAGATAGTAATGCTAATCGTCCCAGTCCATTTATTGCGAAAACAGACTCAGTTATTAGTGAACCTCCAAATTTGTGTCCAAGCTGCACAGCAACTACACTTATTACTGGTAAAACAGCATTTCTTAAAGCATGCTTTGTGACCAACCTCCAACCGGAAAATCCAATCGAACGGGCTGTTCTAATATAATCAGAGTTAATTACATCAAGTAAACCCGTCCGCATTAATCGCATCACAGGAGGAACGGAACTAGTGCCAAGAACAATTGATGGCAAAATAAAATGGTAATATGTTTTATCTCCTGAAACTGGGAATATTTGAAAGGTTACGGAAAAAATAATAATAAGAATAAGCCCTAACCAAAAATTAGGGATAGCTTGAGCAGAAACAGCTACGCTTAACGCAAAACGATCTATTATTGAATTTGGGTTTAATGCAGCGAATATTCCTAAGGGGATAGCAACCATAATGGTCACACTTACGGACATCAAAGCAAGCTTTATTGTCTGTGGTGCTCTTTCTAATAAAAGCGTACCGACAGGTTTATTCCAGTAATAGCTTACTCCAAAATCTCCCGTAAAAATTCCCCCCAACCATTCAAAATATCTAGTGAGGATCGGTCGATCAAAGCCATACTGTGTTCTTATCTGCTCAATTTCTTCAAACAATGCTTCTTCTCCTGCAACAGCTTGAGCAGGATCAGTAAAAATATTAAGAAAAAAAAATGTTACGAAAGAGATTGTGAACGCGACAGCTAAAGATACTAAAAACCGCCCGGCGACAAATTTTAACATTTCAGTTGTTCACTTTGAAGAAAGTCATAATTTATCGCCAAGCCAAAAAGTTTTTATTTCCAAGTGGTTTTCCAAATTCTTGGATATCCGTCAGGATCTTGAACAAAGTTAATATCTTTGCTCGATAAAACCCCTTCGGAATACGACCAAAGTGGAACCCAATATGCTTGTTCAGCAATCAATTTTAAACCTTCAGCATAAAGTCGTTTTCTTTCCTCTTTGTCTAAAGTTTGCTCGCCTCCAAGCATGAGCTCATTAACTTTCGGATCTCCACTAAGGTTTCTATCACCCTTCTCAGGATTTCTCCAATGGATGTTGGAAATTGTTGCAGTATCTGGAGAAGCGGAAGATCCCCACGTTCCAAAGTAAGCTCTTATCTGTCTTGCTTTACGGGCTTTATTCAGAACAGCTAGTTTCCCATGTTTCAAAGACACGTTTATTCCAACTTTCGCAAGATCGTCTACCATAGCTAAGGCCGCTTCTTTGTCCCTATATGAATAAAGTTCTAAGTCAAAACCATTTGGATAACCAGCTTGCACTAGCAATTCTTTGGCCTTCTCAGGATTATATTCATATTTCATAACATCTTGGAAACACCCAAATACCACTGGGTTACACGCGGTATGAATAGCTTTAGCGGGGCCTCCAATAAGATTCGTCGCAATGCTATTTCTGTTTATTGCATGGTTCATCGCTCTTCTTACTTCTAGCTTTGTAATTGGATTACCCTCTCCAGAATATCCTCCAGCATCCAAGACTAGAAACCCTACTCTTAAACTAGGTCCAAGCTGATAATCTGCTTTACCCGTCTTAGCCATTGCTTCACCAATATCTTTTTTAACATTGTACATCCAATGAATACCACCACTCATCAACTCAGCCTGCTGGGTACCCATATCAGGTATGGATCTTATGATTAAATTTTTGATTGCTGGTTTACCTTTCGGTCCATTGAAATACTCTTCATTTCTTTCAAGCACAACTTCTACTCCTGGCTCAAAAGATATTACCTTATACGGTCCAAGGCCTGTATTCGATGTCGCTTGTGCATCATCTATCCAGTTACCCTCAGTACCCATAATCCCCTTTTTTCTTATCTTAATTCGATAGCAATCATTGAAAAAGTTAGCATAGGGAGTTTTTAAGTTGAACCTCACAGAATATTTTCCAGTCCGTTCTATACTATCCAACCATCCTGAAACTTTTGAATGACGTCTGTTCTTATCGTTTTTGTTTATAAAGTTAAAAGTGTAGACTACATCATCAGCTGTCATTTCTGAGCCGTCATGAAACTTCACTCCTTGTTTTAAATTTACGTCGATCGTAGTTTCATTAACGATTTTGAAATCTGATGCCAAGGATGGAGCATAAGACAAGTTTTCTGGTTCGACATAAAATAAAGAATCGTCAATCATATCACCTAGAATTATGTACTCAGTTTTTGTACCATAATTATAGTCCAAGTTGGTTATTTCTCTTGTAAACGCTATTACAAGCGTATCATCCGATTTATCTGCGAGTGCAATAAATGGAGATAAAATAAAAACTATGGACATTATAAAGGTATCTCTTAAAAATTTCATTTTTTCCTCCCTAATAAAGAACCAGACATTAGTATGCTTAATATGGAAACTGTATTCAATAAGTTTACAAAAAAAACTATTTAATCGAGACACGAAGGCATTGTTGCGCCGCACATATACCATTGATTAGAGTTGAGTAGAATTCTTACCGTGTCTTCCTTTATCTGATTTTTCGTAAAACTCTTGCAATCGAGAAAGCACTTCTTTTCTCGTGGCAACACTGTAACCGTTAATTGCCTCAACGCGAAGCTGATCATCTAAGTTTCTTCCGATCATATCCAGAATGGTCTCTTTGGCCGAACGTACAGCAACTTGATCATTTCGCAATATTTGACGTGCAATCAATTCTGCTCTTTCCATCAATGATTCATGAGGCACTACTTCACTGACCAAATTCCATTGAAAAGCCCTATTCGCGTCAATTGGTTCAGCAGTGAGTAGCATCTGCATAGCGACACTGAGCCCGGCAGAATTAATTAGCCTTGGTATCCCCCCATCACCATGATGAAATCCTCTCCTAGCCTCGAAAGACCCAAACTTAGCATACTCAGATGCAATACGAATATCACAGGCCAGCGCCGTTTCAAATCCTCCTGCTAATGCCCATCCGTTGACAGCCGCTATGGTAGGCTTTTTCAAGCGATGAAGTCCTCTGGTCAATCCTCCTAATCCATCAGCTATATTCTTACGAACTTTTTCTGGGTTCGCATTAGGCCATCGGGACATGTAGCTTTTTAAATCTGCTCCTGCACAAAAGGCATCTCCATTACCTGTAAGTATGGCTATGTCAACACTATTATCACTTTCAAAATCTTCCCAAATTTCCCATAGCCTTTTGTGTGTTGGAGGATCTATTGCATTCTTAGCTTCAGGTCGATTAAGTGTGATAAATGCTATCCTATCTTTTTTAATATAATCTACCAATGTGTTTACCTATATCGTCCCCTGCCTTTAAGTTTCTGAATCCAGATATAACTATCTGCTTCCAGAGTGGAAATAACCGTAAGTGGCTCACAGTCTCTTTCAACTTCTTTAGGTTGTAATCCAACCCATTTTCTCACTTCACCTGATCTAAAACAAAACTCACTATTATGATAAGGACATAAAATAGTTCCCTCATCTGTTATCTGACCTATGTCCAATGGTAAATTCATGTGAGGACATATATTCTCGATAGCAAAGATGCCTTCCTGATTTATAAGAAGAAATTCTTTTCCATCATATTCAAACTTTTTCTTTTCGCCGACATCGAGCTCGCTAATGGGCAAAGTCCTTATCCAAGTATTGCCATCAATCTCTTTTATTTTAATATCAGAGTGATCTATTAGCTTATCTTTATTTAGACCGCTAACCTCATGCAGGGTGATTAAATTGCTGGATCCTCTTAATTTTAATCGCACAAAATTTCTTACATCAACAGCATCTTTAATTCTTTCATAAGCAACATCGGAAATAAGAAAACGTGTTCCCGCCTCTTTATTTATAGCTTCAATTCTACTGGCAATATTTACAGTGTCTCCAATTATGGTAAATTTTTTGTCTTCGCCAAAACCAACAGAACCTAGAATGGCTTCACCGTAATGAACACCTATTCGTATATCAAAATCTCTCCCGTAAGCTTGAGATAGATAATCCTTAAATTCGTCCATAGCTTTTAGCATTTCTAATGCTGTATTTGCTGCTCTGAGTGTCTGTTGTCTTGAGTCTTTGAGACCAAAGATAGCCAAAATTGCATCACCAATATAATTATTTATCTCTCCACCATTTTTAATAATGATTTCGCGCATTATAGAGATGTATCTATTTAAAATGAATATCACATCATAAGCAGCAAGCGCCTCAGAAAAAGGGGTAAAACCCTTTATATCGCAAAACATCACCGTCAAATTTCTTATAGTACCAACAGACTCTAGTTTCGTATCAGACAATTTATTTGAATTACTCAAATCCCTCTTGTCGAGGAGAAGTCTTCTGTACGAAACAGGTCCGCTTATTGTGGTTTGGCAGGCAAGTCTTATATTTTCGGGAAAGGAAAGCTTATTCGATAGTTTTTTCTCAGCATCTGATCTTGGAGAACAATTTTCTAATCCTTCTGTAATTTCAACTCTGCAAGTCGAGCATTTTCCAGTACCTCCGCAAGCACTTAAGTGAGATATATTATTTCTTATTGATGCTGTGAGTATTGTTTCATCTACACCTACCTCTATTTTTTTCTTGTCAGGGTGTACTAGTGCAGAAAAGAGATCTTCATCATTGAGACTTTGATTTAGTTTATTGTGACTACCATCACAGAAAGGTTTGTTTTTTGTCTTTTTACATGTGCAGAAATATTTCGTCTCTGTTTCCTCCGCTACATATTTTAAGGGTGCAAATTCACTACCTGCATGACTACCATCGCAGAAAGGCTGATTTTTACTCTTTCCACAACTGCACCAAAAGTAGCTTTTATCTTTCTCGACGTCATGAGGTATAGGTTTAAATTTCATAATTTATCAATCCTTAGATCCTGCCTAATCTCTTTTTACCTTTTTGACAACAATTCTATATCGCGAATCAAACGCTTTTTTCTCAAGATTAACTATTAAAAACTCAATCTGGCCGGAATTAATTGAAAATCTTACTTTCGTTCCTAGAATTTTACGATATTCCACATCGTCCCTGATAGTTAGCGTGTACCGACCTCGGATTAACCTTTTCTTGATAATCTGATTTTCTCCTAGCATCCCCAAAACTTTACCATTCAAAATAACTGTAAAACGGCCAAACATGCCCGGTATTCCAGTGGAACGACCAAGTACAAGTGTACCGTGATCAGAAGATGTGGAAGAAACATTCAATGACTGGGGAGAGGCTCCAACATCGCACGAGACCAACAGGGAAATCAGCGTGAATATTTGAAACAGCCTTACCATTTCTTTAATATAGTTTTTTGCAAGGAAAAGAAGCAGTTCACAATTCATTTAATAGTTAATAAAGCCAATTTAGGCTAATTTTCATCAAGAATTTTGTAAAAAATGCTTTTCAATTATTCACTCGCACAGCTATTTAAATCAGCCCGGACGAAGATGGAATATTATTTCTTGGATAATCCGCTGGGATCATATTGGTCAGAAATCTCTTCCGGTAAATGTTTGCTACCTGTTGGATCATCAAAAAAATTGAAGAAAGCCAAAATGATTACCATAACAATAAAAATATAGGCAACCCACTTCATGAAACTTAAAAACATTCCATAAGCCTCCTGCGCTTGTTTTAAAGCGGCTTCTTTAACGTCTTTGTCATCCATGATATCTCCAAAAATCGATATTAAATGAGTTGTAAGTAGCCTAACCCATAACGATTAAAGTCTTTTTGTGTCTTAATTTGACTTCTTTTTTTTATCAATTCTCACGCGCCGTGGATTTATTTGGTTTCTAAATCCATAGTCTAGAACAAGCGTGATTGTGAGCAGAGTTGTTAAAAATAAAATCATGATCTTCAAATAGGGTTCTATTTTGCTTTGACAAGGATAAAATTTTTGTGAAAAAGTTGGTGGACTGTGCCGTTAGAAATATTTCGTCTAATAAAGAAAAATCAAAGACGCAAATTACAGCTATTCCTTCGATTTTTTTATTTAATTCGTCATTTTAGCTTTTTTGTAGTAATACCTTAAACAGAGTTCATTGTCGCTTGATCGATAGGAAACAATATTTATTAATTCCCACCCAGCATTTCCCAGATGAGCCAAATCGTCATGCTCCAATTTATTTGGAAATCCATCTTCTATTTGACTTTCATCAAACTTAAAATCCTTCACATAATATTCCCACTGCATAAGTTTTTTTTCCTTTAAAACATGTGACTAATGTTTGTTTAAGTTACGGTCTAATTCGGTTATTTAAATGATCCTTAACTCATTACGAATGTAGCTTCGCACCCTTTGTAACTTTGTCGACTATTTTTTTCTCTTCTCTAAGAGCTATGCCCACTAACGGAAGATCCTCACTAGAGTAATTTTTAACTGTACCCCGATTAGCCTCATCATGCCCTGTCGAAAACATGTCCTCTATATAGATAGAACAGATTAGAGATCTTCCCAAAATTCTGTTATGGATTTTTTTTAAAACTGATAAATCAGCTTCTAAAACAACCACTGGTTGTCTATTTAATGCAAGATATTCATAGTTTGATGCATCAGTATATTTTTCACCAATTAAAGAGGTCGATTGACCAATGATACCACTTGTCAAGAATGACGTCACATTCAGTTTTTGCCAAGTCTTCAGAGATGATAAAAGTACTATGGCTATTTTTGTATCAAACACTTATAGTTTCTCCACACTAAATTTGTTCGAGCCCTAAAGGCTCATTTTTAATATCTAGTAATCACCTGATAGTAATCGAAGTATTTTTTTATTTCAAAGTTAATCCAATTAATTTTCACCCATTCAAGACCCAATATTTTGCTACCGTCGTAGCATTTTTGAACTACTCGTGTTACGCTCTAATAAATAAATTTTGGAGGAAAAAATGATCGACGCATTTAATGGCCCAGTATTCTTAATCCTTTTCATACTTAACTTAATAGGGGGAGCATATTACGCCTACCAAGCGCTGTTTACATCAGAAAAGTTTTGCGACCAGTATGGTATACACCACTCCGCAATATTACCAACTAGGCTTGCCGGCTCTTTGATAGCTGCTCTAGTTCTTGTTTCAATATATATATTATTTCGGGAAAATGGCCCTCAGGGAACATGGCCCATCTTTGTATTTGGTTTTTTACAAAGTTTGATTTTTACATACTTCGGTTATGTTACAGTAAAGTTTTCTGAAGCTGCTAAATTAGATGGTGTAAAATATACAGCTGAAGCATATATCGCACCTGCTGGCTTCACCATACTGAATGCTATTCTGATATATGGATTAAGTGATAAGATCTATGCATAAAATTTAATTCAATTGAAAAATTTTATTTATGGAAGCAAGTAGGGACAAAAAATCTGATAATACTCGACTACCTCTTGAAGGTGTAGTTGTACTCGATATAACTCGAGTAGTCGCTGGTCCCTACAGCGCCATGATCCTAGCAGATTTAGGAGCTACGGTTATAAAAATTGAAAACCCGGGAGACCCTGATTACACGAGGAACTTTCCGCCTTTCACAAAAACCGATAAAGAAAGTGCTTTCTTTGCTCAGTATAATAGAAATAAGTTGGGCATGACCTTGAATCTAAAAACTGTAGAGGGCAAAAAAACCTTAAAGCAATTGGTAAAAAAGGCAGATATTTTAATTGAGAATTTTCGCCCTGGAGCAATGAATGGTCTAGGGTTGGGGTATGAAGATCTTAAAAAAGAAAACCCCGCACTTGTATATACTTCAATAAGTGGTTTTGGTCAGACGGGACCAAAGTCGTCAAGACCAAGTTTTGATAACACTGGACAGGCTGAAAGTGGTCTTTGGTCTATGAATGGTTATCCTGACAGGCCGCCGGTAAGAGTGGGCACCATCATTGGAGATTTGGCAGCCTGTTTTTTTGGCACAATAGGGACTATTGTGGCGCTTAGAGAGGCAGAAAAAACAGGAATAGGGCAATTAGTTGATGTAGCTCAGGTTGACTCCACTCTATGTTTAACCGAAAGCGCGCTTCTTCGTTATTCTGTCGATGGTGTAGAGGCCACCCCTACAGGAAATGATCACGCTTTTGTCCGACCATATGAACAATTTTCCTGTAAGGATGGGTTCGTATTTTTTGGGGGATATAATGATAAACAGTGGCGAGAAACGCTCAAAGTTTTTAATTGTGATGATTTGGCGTCAGATCCTGAAATTGATACAATGCACAAGCGTTTTAATAAGGAAGTGTATGACAGACGCATAAAGCCTCTCATTAATGGATGGTTTTCCAGATACACTAAGGCCGAGCTTGAAACTATGCTTGCCGATAAAGTTCCGTTAAGCCCAATCAAGGGAATTGGTGAAGTTGTTTCTGATCCTCAATTAATAGACCGCAAAATGATTCTTGATATGCCTGTACTAAACGAGGTTGTTAAAGTCTTTGGCAATCCAATAAAGCTTTCGAATATGGCCGAAACCGAAATTAGAAGAGCACCAAAGCTTGGAGAAGATAATATAGCTATTTTAAAAGAAATGCTTGGATTGAATAATGAACAAATAGAGGCACTTAGGGACTCCGGAGCGATTTGACAACGGCTTAGCTGGTTAATGTTTTGAGAATTATTAATCTTCCTATCTATTATTAATCTTCCTATCTGATTAAAAATTTAGTTTTCGTTCTCAAAAAAAAGATTAAAATTGGATACATTAGCACTTGGAGATTAAGACATGAAAGATGGAATTACTGATTTAGAAAAAAAAATTCCCTCCAATGAGGAACATGAGAATTTTCAAACTTTTGAAAAAATTGTTAACCGAGAAACAACAAAAGCTGATGCGCCGCTTGCTATAGAAATTAAGAATAATATTCCAATTTATTCTGGGCAGTTAGTCAGAGACTGTGCAAATTTATTTGAGAGAAAACAGGAATTACTAACTGAGTGGTCTAGCGTATTCGAAAGCGGTGCGGGAATAATTGCGATTTCAAATGCTATTGAAAATACTTCTGTGGTCGACATAGCAACGACTAATTTTGAAGAAATAATAAACTCTGAAAAATTAAATGGGAATGTAGGCGATCACTTTGCTAAACCAGGAGCGAACGATAGAATATGGAATTCACTCCAAAAGCACTGTATGAAGGACCCACAAAACTTTATAGATTACTATTGCTCAGAAGCCATCGCGTTAGCTTCAGAAGCTTGGCTTGGCCCCAATTACCAAGTAACGGCACAAGTCAATAGAGTGAATCCTGGTGGAAAAGCTCAAAATGCTCATAGAGACTATCACTTAGGATTTATGTCAGGTGAACAATCTGCCAGTTGGCCTCTACATGTACATGCAATGTCACCTTACCTTACACTTCAAGGCGCAATTGCGCACTGCGACATGAGTATTGAAAGTGGGCCTACGCTCTTACTACCGTACTCCCAATTATATAGAAGGGGCTATATTGACTTTTCTAATGAGAAGTATCAAAAATTCTTCGATAAAAATGCTGTTCAGATTGAAATGACAAAGGGAGATGCTGTGTTCTTTAATCCTGCTGTTATGCATGGAGCAGGAAATAATAAAACTAAATCAGTAAAAAGAATGGCCAATCTACTCCAAATATCATCAGCATTTGGAAGAGCAATGGAAACCATTGATAGGAAAACTATGGCTAAGACACTATACCCTCGGTTATTAGAATTAGTTATGAAAAAAAAGATGCCTTTCAGGCTAATCGAAAATGTTGTGGGGGCAAGTTCGGAGGGCTATTCATTTCCAACTAATTTAGATCTGGATCCTCCCATAGACGGAATGGCGCCAAAAACCCAAGCTATGATTATCATTGAGTCATTAAAAGCTGAAAAAGAACCAACTTTTGTCTTTGAAGAATTGAATTTACTTGATATTCGACAATCTTCGTAAAGAGCTTTTGATAATATGATGCGAATAAAATTTGCAATTTTGGGAATGGGCAGAATTGGTAAAGTTCACGCTGATACAATTCAAGCAAACTCCAACGCTGAGCTTGCTGCTATACACGATCCAATAAATAATGAAATTAATAGACTTCAAAAAAGGTATTCGTGTCAACAAATGTCACTTGATGACATTACTAATAATGATCAAATTAAGGGTATTCTTATCTGCACTCCCACTGATACACATGTCGATCTTATAAAAAGATTTCTTTATACTAAAAAAGCTGTGTTCTGCGAAAAACCTCTTGATCTAAATTTAAGAAAAGTTAAGAAACTCGTTCAATTAGTTAGCGAATCCAAATCTCAAGTAATGCTCGGGTTTAATAGAAGATTTGACCCTCATTTCGCAAAATTGAAAGCACATTTAACCAAAAAAGAGATTGGGGTTATTGAGCAAATCACCATAACATCAAGAGACCCAAATCCGCCAACAATTGAATATATTAAACAATCTGGTGGTATATTTAAAGATATGGCTATCCATGATCTCGATATGGCTGTCTTCTTAGCTGATGAGAAAATACATTCTATCACCGCTTTAGGATCCAATTTTGTAAGCAAAAAAATTGAGCAAGCCGGTGATTACGATACTGCCACTATTTTAATGAGAACCATTTCTGGAAAGCAGATTTCAATAATTAACTCACGAAGGGCGACATATGGTTATGATCAAAGAGTCGAGGTTCATGGGTCGAAAGGAAGTTTAAAAGTTAACAATCCCACTCTCTCGGAGATAGAACTAGCAAAGGAAGCTGGAACAACTAAAGATAGGTTGCACCACTTTTTTATGACAAGGTACATAGACGCTTACAAAAATCAAATCGACTACTTTGTTGACTGTATAAAAAAACGGTCAATGCCTAAACCTGACAGTTATGATGGTTATTACGCACTGTACTTAGCCGAAAATGCTCTTAAATCTGCTAAAACAGGTAGAACAGTTTATTTGAGCTGATGTTAACTAAATCTTAATCCACTTTCCACTAAGTGCTGATCTATCTACAGCGTCCATTACTTTTTCTATTTCATATCCTGATTCAAAATTGGGCCAAGTCTCAGTATCGTGCTCTATTGCGAACAGGAGCATCTGTAGTTCACACATCTTGACATCCATAAATCCTAAACTGTGACCTCCATTAGGCAGAAAGGATTTATAAAAAGGATGATCAGGACCCGTTAAAATTGTTCTAAAGCCATCGGTGCTTTTCTTTTTTTGTCGTGTAAATAGTTTGATCTCGTTTAGTCTTTCCTGATCAAATATTATGGTGCCCTCGGTTCCATGTACCTCCCATGTAAGTCCACATTTTTTACCCCAAGTAACGCGACTGGCACCGATATGCCCATGTACCCCATTTTGGAAATGAATAAGAGCAGAGATCATGTCATCGTTATCAACGGTCTTAGTTTGTTTTCTATTAGTTGGATCCTTTCTTTTTAGGTGTACAATATTTATATCCCCTACTACTTTAGATATTGTCGATCCAACTAAAAAGTGCGCCACGCTTATAACGTGACTCAATATATCTCCATTTGCACCAGTACCAGACGCTTTTCTCGACATACGCCACGACCATGGTCTTTTTTTATCGGCCTCATTATCAACATCATAACGACAGAAAAAACCGGCAACGTCGCCAATGACACCAGTTTCTATTAACTCTCGTGCATGTAATACTGCTGGATTTTTTGTATAGTTGTAACCAATAATTGTTTTGCCTTTGCTCTTCTTAGATGCTGCAAGCATTTTCTTGCTATCGGGGAGATTACTAGACATAGGTTTTTCACACCACACACTTTTTCCCAACTTTAAAGCTGCAATCGCAATATCGGCATGCGTGTCGTTCGGTGTGCAAACAGAAACTAGTTTTACTTCTGGATCGTTAACGACGTCTTGCCAGCTACTTGTATACCGTGAAAAGCCAAGGTCTGTTGCTCTTTGGCTGGCTCTCTTGGGGCTCAAGTCACAAACTATCTCTAGTCTTGGCCTCAATCCTGTTCCAAAAACTGAAGCAGATCCACTGTAGGCAACTGAATGGGCTTTCCCCATAAACCCCGTACCGATAACTCCTACACCAATACCTTTCATATGACTCTCCTAAGCAAATGACTAATAATTATTTTTTAGTGCGCTCCAAAAACATTTGTTTCCAATCTTGTGTCAAAATTTTATTACATTTCTTTTATAAGCACCACTTTTGATATTGATTTTGCGTTAATTTAATATTTAACTGTTCGAGGGACTGGATTCTCCAAGATTCTTGTCTCTTTAAATATAAATGGAGGAAAATTATTCATGAAAAAATTATTAGTTACATTGATAGCGCTAGTTCTATCAACTGGTGTTTCTTTTGGTGCAGATCATAAAGCAAACATAATCGTGGTAACTCACGGATCTGATACAGACGCCTTTTGGGGAGTTGTTAGAAATGGAGTTGAGGCTGCAAAGGCAGACACCGGTGCAGATGTTCAATACAGAAACCCACCAACTGGAGACTTAAACGAAATGGCATCTTTGATTGAAGCTGCTATTGCTCAGAAGCCAGATGGTATTGTCGTGTCAATACCTGCACCAGATATTTTAGGTGGACCAATTAAGGCAGCTGTTGCAGCAGGAATTCCAGTTATATCAATGAATTCTGGAGCCGGCGTTTCAAAAAGCTTAGGTGCTGTAATGCACGTTGGACAACCTGAATATGAAGCTGGTCTAGGTGGCGGCGAAAAAAGCAAAGGGTTGGGTGGAAAGAACTCAGTTTGCTTTAACCACGAGCCAATGAATACAGCTCTTAAAGATAGATGCCAAGGTTTTGCTGACGGTATGGGTGAGAAGCTAAATATGGTTGAGGTTTCATCAGATTTCGATGATATCAAAAACACCGTTATCGCACATATGTCTTCCAATCCAGATACAGGAGCTATAATGGCCGTTGGTCCTACTGGTTGTGATCCAACTATAGCTGCTCTTAAGGAAATGGGTAAAGCTGGAAAAGTCGTTTTAGGTTGTTTTGACCTCGGACCAGCAATTGTGGATGGAATAATTGACGGTACAGTTAACTACGCCATCGACCAGCAGCAATTTTTGCAAGGCTATGTACCAGTGGTAGTACTACACCTAAATCATAGAAATGGTACTCTTCCAGGTAATTCAATTAACTCAGGTCCAGGTTTTGTGACAAAGGGAAATGTTGAATTAGTGAAGAAACTAGCAGGAAAAGAAAGATAAGAAGTATACCTCTTTCTTATTTATAACGGTCTGGCAAATCATGGCGATTTGCCAGATTTATTTTAGGGGGACAAATGGCATCTGATGAACGCATACGAGATATCGGATTAATCAGAAGATCTATATCTAGACCAGAGTTAGGGTCTGTTTTTGGTTTAATAATAATTGTCATTACTTTTATGACGCTTACCTCAATCAGTGGCACCTTTGGAGCAATGTGGCTAAATCCAATTGGAATCCAGGCATGGGTTGAGCTAGCAGCGTTTGTGGGCATCTTAGCTATCGGTGCCTCTCTTTTGATGATAGCAGGAGAGTTTGATCTCAGCATGGGAGCAAATATTGCTTTAGCTGGACATAGCTTTGCCATTTTTCTTTTATTTGGAGTGCCTATTGAGTTGGCGATCATTTTAACCTTTATAGAGCTGGCTTTTTTAGGATTTATCATTGGAGTAATTGTTGTTAGAACGGGACTTCCCAGCTTTATCGTAACTCTGGCATTTTGGTTTGCTAGTAGAGGGTTCGCAGTTTTTCTAAGCCAAACGTTTTTCAATCAATCTAGATTATCTGTGAAGGCAAATCTAAAACCACCCCCAGGAGGTGGAGAGGATCCTACACTGATTGATAACATTTTCGCATTCGACAAGGCTTTTGGGGTTCCCTTCGATGCCGAAGTTTATTACTTTATCATTCTTGTATTCATAGTTGCTTTCATTACCAATCGAACACCATATGGAAATTGGATCTATGCGTCTGGAGGTGACCCAGTGGCTGCAAGAGCTGTTGGTGTTCCAGTAGCAAGGGTGAAAATTAGCTTATTTATGATCTCGACCTCTCTTGCCTGTCTCTTAGGTATTTTAACCGTAATGACATCTGGTGCATCAGATCCCAAAGCAGGAGATTTTCGTGAACTACATGCAATTGCAGCGGCGGTTATTGGCGGCTGTGCATTAACCGGCGGTTACGGCTCTGTCGTTGGAGCAGTTCTTGGGGCATTAATTTTTGCAATCGCAAGCCGAGGAATAAACTTTGTACCTTTTATCGACAATAACCTTTTTAGGGTGATGCTAGGAATGCTAATTTTAGGATCTGCTCTTTTAAACCAATTTTTGAGAGACAGGATAGTGAAAGGCTAAAGAGACTATGATCCCATCAATTGAATTTAGGGGTGTATCGAAGTTTTTTGGTAACATAATAGCGCTGAAGGATATATCATTTAAGGTTTTTAAGGGTGAGATAACGGCTTTATTGGGTGATAATGGTGCAGGTAAATCAACACTAATAAAACTGTTATCTGGGGTCCACATGCCTAGTGAGGGCGAAATACTGCTGAGCGGTGAGCCAGTGAATTTTAAGTCACCAAGACAGGCTGTGTCTGCTGGTATCGGTACAGTTTATCAGGACTTGGCGTTACAACCTTTGATGAGTGTGACTAGAAATTTCTTTCTAGGTAGAGAGATTACCAAAGGCTTATTTTTAAATATGCCTCTGATGAATACCATCACAAAAAAGGAAATGGCGAAACTGGGTATTGATGTAGCGGACCCAACACAACCGATAGGAACTATGTCAGGCGGTCAAAGACAGACACTAGCGATCGCTAGAGCTATTTATTTTGGAGCCAATGTTCTTATTCTGGATGAGCCAACTTCGGCCCTCGGACAAAAACAGCAGTTAGAAGTTTTAAGAACTATAAAAAAAGTAAAAGAGTTAGGTGACATAGCCATAATATTCATAACCCATAATGATATGCATGCTAAGCTTTTGGGAGATCGTTTTGCTTTTCTGAACAGAGGAAAAGTTTTGGCCGAGGGATCAAGAGACGAAATTGATATGAATAACCTTAGACCCTTGATGGCAGGTGGTGCAGAGTTAGAGAAACTTGAAACAGAATTCTCCGGAAGATAGCAGTGATTTAAAAGGAGAAAACATCAGCTTTTTGAAAGGCTTAAAAGTAAAATGGTTAATCAAAAAAATGATCTTGATGTAATAACAATTGGACGATCTTCAGTAGATTTATATGGAGGGCAAGTTGGAGGACGACTGGAAGACATGACGTCGTTCCAAAAATACATTGGGGGTAGTCCTACTAACATTAGCATCGGAGCGTCAAGATTAGGTTTGAGATCTGCAGTCATTACAAGAGTAGGTGATGAGCATTTCGGGCGATTTATTACTGAGCAATTAACTAGAGAGGGTGTAAACACAGAGGGAATTATTATTGATAAGAAACGTTTGTCCGCTCTCGCTATTTTAGGAATTCGCGATAAGGAACAATTCCCTCTATTATTTTACCGTGAGAATTGTGCTGATATGGGCCTAACAAAGAATGAAATTGATCCAGATTTTATTAAACGCTCAAAATGTGTTGTTGTAACCGGTACCCACTTTAGCTCGAAGCAAGTATCAGAAGCTTCGTTCCAAGCAATTAACTATGCAAAAAATAATAATGTGCTTGTCGGGTTTGATATTGATTATCGTCCGAACCTCTGGTCCCTAGGCGGTCATGGTGATGGTGAGAGCAGGTTCGAAGAAAGTAAGGTCGTAACAAGTCATGTTCAAAAAATCATAAGCCACTGTGATCTTATTGTAGGAACGGAAGAAGAATGGCATATAGCTGGAGGAACTCAAGACACATTAAAGGCGCTTCGAATCTGTCGTGAACTAACGCAAGCTATAATAGTCTGTAAAAGGGGCGCCATGGGGTGCACCGTTTTCCCCAATGCTATAATTAACTGGGATTCAGGTATTTCTGTAAAAGTTAATAAAATTGAGATATTTAATGTCCTGGGTGCTGGTGATGGCTTTATGGCAGGTTTTTTATATGGTTGGTTAAATGATCAGTCGTTGGAATTATGCGCGAAGTATGCCAATGCATGTGGTGCTTTAGCAGTCTCTCGACATGGATGTGCACCAGCTTATCCATCTAAAATAGAGTTAGAACACTACCTCAAAAATGGTAGCCAGCACTTTTCTTTAAGACAAGATACATTTCTTGAACAACTGCATTGGAGTACAAATCGAAGAAAGAGTTTTGATAACCTTTTTACTTTGGCAATAGATCACAGAGTGCAATTTAAAAAGCTAGCAGAGGAAAATGAAAAACAAAAAGAGGATATCGCTGTTTTCAAATCAATGGCATTAGAGGCCTGCTTGGAGGCGCAAAAAACTGAGCATGAAAATGTAGGTATCCTTTTAGATGAAGAATATGCAGAAAGCTCTTTGCATGCCGCGTCTGATCATGACATATGGATTGGTAGACCAATTGAAAAGGCAGGTGTATTTCCTTTAGAATTAACTGAGGAGCCTGATATAGGATCACGACTGGCAAACTGGCCAGTTAATCATTGTGTGAAAGTCTTGGCACCCTTAAGAAATGATGATCCAAAAGACATCTATGAACATCAAGTAAAACTTTTAAGTCAATTAGCGCAAGCGTGTAGGCTTACTAACCATGAACTATTATTGGAGATTATTACAAAAAGAAATGACAAAGCTTGCTCTCCTGAGCAGATCCTATCTCTTATGCAGAAATTGTATGAAGATAATATTTATCCCGATTGGTGGAAACTAGAGCCTATTGAAAATGTCGAGTTTTGGTCAAAAGCCAATAATATTATACAGCAGTTTGATCCATATGCCCAAGGAATAATCGTTTTGGGCATGGATGCGCCCTCAGATAAATTGGCTTCAGTTTTTGATCTATGTAAAAATTATAAACACGTAAAGGGGTTTGCAGTGGGACGGTCGATATTTTTTGAAACAGCCAGAAAGTGGTTTGGAAATAAAATAACTAATCAACAAGCAAAGGATGAGATGTTTAATAAATTTACTAAGCTTATCAAGTTATGGAAGAGGAAAAATTAAAAATGAAAACAGTTAAATTAACTGCAGCGCAGGCTCTGGTAAAGTGGATGATTGCCCAGAAGATTGAACAATTTGATGGATCGTTTGAAATGGCTTTCAAAGGTGTGTGGGGAATATTTGGTCACGGTAACGTTGCTGGCATAGGTGAGGCTTTAGAAAAGCATAAATCCGAACTTCCGACTTATAGAGGGCATAACGAGCAAGGCATGGCCCATGCGGCATTAGCATATACAAAAGAGATGCGAAGGAGAAGGTTTATGGCCGTCACATCATCTATTGGTCCTGGAGCAACCAACCTAGTAACAGCAGCGGCATTAGCTCACGTTAATAGGCTACCAATTCTTTTACTACCAGGTGATATCTTTGCTGACAGACGCCCTGACCCAGTACTTCAACAGGTTGAAGATTTTGAAGACGGAACTGTATCTGCCAATGATTGCTTCAGACCGGTCAGCAGATATTTTGATCGAATAACTAGGCCCGAACAATTACTCAATGCGTTACCAAAAGCCATGTCTATTCTTACTGACCCAGCTATGGCTGGCCCTGTTACTCTTGCGTTTTGTCAAGATGTCCAAGCCGAAGCCTATAATTATCCAGAATCTTTTTTTGAAATTGTTCACTGGAATGTCAGAAGAATTCAACCAGACCGAAGAGAGATAGAGAGGTTGGCTAACTCACTAAAAAAGTCAAAAAAACCTGTAGTAATCGCTGGTGGAGGAGTAAAATATAGCGATGCGCAAAACGAACTAAAGAAATTTTTAGATTTAACTAAAATACCACTAGTGGCAACACAAGCTGGAAAATCAGTCTTAGTAGAAAAAGATGAGCAGAACCTTGGATCTATCGGAGTGACAGGTTCTAGTTCAGCCAATGCAATTATATCAGGTGCAGATCTCGTTATTTCCGTAGGAAGTCGCTTGCAAGATTTTACTACAGGCTCCAACGGACTAATAAAAGCTCCGGTATATTCCATAAATGTTCAGGCACATGATCTAACTAAACACAAGTCCATACCTGTTCTGGGGGATGCTAAGGAGACACTCCAATTGCTGAGAGAGCTAAGCATAAATTATAAGGTTAGTGCAGACTATATCGCGCATTATTCCCAAGCAAAGTCAAATTGGACAAAAGACGTAGACAAAGTAACTTCTACTAGTTTAATGAATAGTCTACCTGCCGACAGTCAAGTAATCGGAGCAGTAAACCGAAGTGTGCCAGAAAACACAGTCGTAATAGGCGCAGCAGGGTCAATGCCGGGAGAACTACATAAACTCTGGAGAGTTTTAGATCAAGATACGTATCATATGGAATATGGGTATTCTTGTATGGGATATGAGGTTTCAGCTGGTATTGGAGTAAATCTCGCTGCACCTAATAGACCAAATGTAATTTTTGCAGGCGATGGCTCTTACCTAATGATGAATTCGGAACTCGCTACCGCCGCAATGATGGGCGTTTCAATGACTCTCATCCTTACAAATAATAGAGGTTATGGTTGTATTAATCGCTTACAAAAAGCTTCTGGGGGGACTGAGTTTAACAACCTGTTTTCAGACTCTAAATTCGAGAATCAGATAGAAATTGATTACGTTTCTCATGCAAAATCTATGGGAGCTGAAGCCACCCATGTTTCCGACATAACTGAATTGGAGAGAGAGGTTAAAAGCGCAATTTCAAAAAAGGGCGTTAATGTTATAGTGATAGATACAGATCCAAATATAAGTACTGAGGAAGGAGGTGCTTGGTGGGATGTGGCGATTCCAGAAACCTTCATCGATAATAGCAAGTCAGATCTTTCAAAGAAGTATTTAGTGGCTAGAGCAATACAAGACAAAGGATCCAAATAGTGAGCAAGCTCCTAATTAATCCAGATTTGAAATCTATGAGATTACATAACATCACTCCTTCGAGTGCTGGCTGGAAATATGTTGGATTAGAGGTTTATAAAGCTTTTAAAGGAAATAAGTTCTCTAGAAATGGTGACTCACGAGAGGTCTGCGTTGTGTTATTAAGTGGAGAAATAAACTTTTTTTTAAATGGAGAAGAAGTTGGGAACTTTAAAGGCAGAAGTTCAGTTTTTGATAACGAGGCACCTTTTGCGTTTTACTGTCCAGCCAATCAAAGCTTTGAAATAAATACACTTACAGATTGTGAGTTTGCTTATTGCACCGCACCCGGCTTAACTCAGGATCAGGAATTTCGCGTAATTATACCAGAGAAAATGGAAAAAGAAAAAAGGGGGGAAGGTTCCAACACTAGATATGTTTGCAACATACTTCCAGAAACTGAGCCAGCTGATAGCTTATTAGTAGTTGAGGTTATTACTCCATCAGGAAACTGGTCCTCCTATCCACCTCACAAACATGATCAGGACAATTTACCAACAGAGTCCTATCTTGAAGAAACGTACTATCATAGAATAGATCCTTCGCAAGGATACGTAACCCAACGCGTATACACGGACGATTTGAGTATTAATGAATCCATGTCGCCCTCTGATAAAAGTGTCGTACTAGTTCCGGCTGGCTATCATCCAGTTGGTGTCCCACATGGGTATAAAAGTTATTATTTAAATGTAATGGCAGGTCCCAAGAGAGTTTGGAAGTTTAAAAACGATCCAAATCATGATTGGATAGTGAATAAATAGATTGTTTTAAAGAAAGTGAGTTGTATATGGAGGTAAAGCTTGGTATGTCACCAATCTCATGGACTAATGATGATTTACCTGAACTTGGAGGTGATACGAGTTTAGAAACATGCTTAAAAGAAACACGATTGGCCGGATTTTCAGGTACTGAGCTGGGTGGAAAATTTCCAAAGACCCCTTCTAGCCTTAAAGAAGTTTTAGAAGAGCATGAATTAAAGCTTATTTCCGGTTGGTATTCTGGCACAATGCTAAATAACAATCTAAAAGACGAAAAAATTAAACTAGATGAAACTTTAAATTTATTTGCCGAAGTTGGTGCGAGCGTTTTAGTTTATGGTGAAACGTTCAATACAGTTCAAAACAAAAAGAATAAACCCTTGAATTCGAGGCCGAGATTATCCGAATTTGATATTAAGCAATACGGCCAAGATTTAGGTGATCTAGCCGATTATTGCTTAGACAAAGGCGTACCATTGACCTTTCATCACCATATGGGTACAGCCGTAGAAACACAAAATGAGATCGAGCAATTAATGAATAGCACTAGAGACTCAGTTGGTCTTCTTCTAGACACAGGACATCTTCTATTTGCCGACGGTGATTATGATAAAATTATTTCTAATTATGGGGATAGAATAAATCATATTCATACAAAAGATATTAGAAAGGACGTTTTCAAGAATGTGGATAAAAGTAAAGATAGCTTTTTAGACTGTGTATTGGATGGCGTGTTTACAGTGCCAGGAGATGGTTGCATTGATTATCGAAAATTTATCAAACGGCTTAAAGATATTAGATACAAAGGTTGGATAGTGATTGAAGCAGAGCAAGATCCTCTGAAAGCCAATCCATTTGAGTACGCAAAAAAGGGTTTCAATACCTTAGTTTCCTGCTTAGAAGAATATGATTTTAAGATAGTTGCCTAAGTTTAATGACCATCGAATTACCCATAAAATTAAAACAACGAATGGCAAAGGGTAAATTTGTAATTGTAGGAAGAGCTGGAATGGACCTTTACCCTAAACCAGCCAATAAACAAACGAGTGAAGCCGGTACATTTATCTCTGATTTGGGGGGATCTGCTGCAAACATTGCTGTTTCTATTTCCAAACTCGGAGGTCGTTCTCAAATTATAACCGTGGTCTCAGACGATGAAATTGGTGATTTTGTTTGGAAAAAATTAGAAGAGCATAAAGTAGATACTTCACTAGTAACCAAGTCTCAAAATAATAATGCTCGTACATCACTTGCAATAGCAGAGATAAGAGAAGAGCCAAAGGTCGTTATCTATCGTAATAATGCCGCTGATCTTTTGATAGATAAACAAAATATTGATAACTTAAATCTAGAGAATTATGCCGGCATTGTGATCACTGGAACTGCGCTTTCAGATGAACCATCGAGATCGACAATAAACCTACTTATCGAAAAATCAAAAAATGCAAAATGCCCAGTTATATTCGACGTTGATTACAGAGCAAATGCTTGGACTTCAATATCATTGGCATCCGCTGAACTTCGAGGAGTTGCAAAAATAGCTGATATGTGTGTTGGCAATAGAGAAGAGTTTGAAATAATGTTTGAACAAACGGATTTACGAAAGGTCAGTGCTAATTTTAATCCAAACCAAATAGTGTTATTCAAAAAAGGAGCTGATGGTTGTGACATTATTTTAGATGGTGAAACGGAGTCATATACCGTGTTTAAAGTGAAAGCAAAGAAACCATACGGCGCTGGTGATGCGTTCTTAGGTACAATTCTTTGCTCACTCTCAAATGGATTAAGTTTAGAATCAGCTATAAAAAGAGGTAACGCGTCTGCAGCTATTGTCGTTTCGAAAGAAGGATGCGCATCGGCAATGCCCAATCTTAACCAGCTAATTGAATTTATCGAGACACATTAGGAGTATAAATTGCACATACCGCCCCATGACAATGATAATAGACCCATAATTGATATAAACGATGCAAAAGTTCCATACGCTTTTTTCAATAGGGTTACTTTAAATAGAGATGAAGAATTTGTATACGAATTAAAAGAGTATGAGAGCTGCATTGTCCCTGTGACAGGGAGTATTATTGTGAATGTCTATTCTTTGGACGAACGTTTAATAGGTAATCGGATGAATAACGTTTGGGACGGAGAGCCTGAGGGGGTATATGTGCCAACGGGTTTAACCGCAAAAATAAAATGTGCCTGTGACCAAGCGGAAATTTTTATTGCGGGAGCCAAGTATTCAGAGCAATTACGGCCATTCTATATTATGGGAGAAGACGTGGATGTAGTTCAATATGGGTCTGACGACACCAAAACTCATAGAAAAATTAAACATATCTTAGGACAAAAACAAAATGGAAAAGTTGGTCGCCTATTAGTTTCTGAGCTTTTTACTGTCGGTAAAGGTGGATGGTCAGGGTTTCCACCCCACAAACACGATACTGATAGAGATGGTGAAACACACCATGATGAAGTCTACAACTTTAGATTCGATCCTAAGGAAGGATTTGCTCTTCAATTATTGCAAGGAGAAAATAAAAAGGTTGGAGATGCGCATCATATAGTGGATGGATCAACTTTTGTAATTGATAAGGGGTATCATCCTTGTGTGGTCGCTCCAGGTTATCAGATGTACTATTTCACAATTTTAGCCGGTAAATCTCAGAGATCTTTAGTTCAATATTTTCAACCTGAATATAGCTGGCAAGTCGAAACTATACCTGGCATTAAAGATATGATAGCCAAATTTAAATGACCTTATCTACACTTAGCCAAGAGCTTCATGTTGCTAGAAGCAAGAGGTACGCACTTGCAGGTTTAGTTATACTGGGATGGGAAGATGCAAAATATTATGTAAAGGCAGCAGAAGAAATTAACTGCCCAATTATCTTGCAAGTTGGACCAAATTGCCGCGAAAACACTCCTATAGAAATAATGGGGCCGATGTTAAAAAAACTTGCAGAAGATGCATCAATTAATATCGTAACTCTATTGGACCACTCTACTAATTTAAAAGAGTGCGAAAGAGCTCTAGATAATGGCTTTTCATCAATTATGTTTGATGGGTCAAACATGGAACTTAACGAAAATATTGATATGACATGCAAAGCCGTGGAGCTTGCAAAAAATTATGGAGCATCTGTAGAGGCAGAGCTGGGAGTTGTTGGTTACGATCAAGGGATAAAATCTAAGTTTACTGAACCGAAACTTGCACAAAAATTTTATGCAGCTACGCAGGTAGATGCTTTAGCAATTTCTGTTGGAAACACTCATCTCGAACAGGAGAAGGCAACAGAAGTCGATACCAAACTAGTCTCTCAAATTGAAAAATTTGTAAAGTGCCCACTCGTTATTCATGGCGGGTCCGGTATAAAGACCACCCAACTTCATTGGTTAGCAAAAAATACTGCCATTTGCAAAATTAATATAGGAACACAATTAAGACAGGTTTTTGGAGAAAATCTGAGGGAATACTTATTAAATAACCCAACTATTTTTGATAGGATTGAAATTCTTTCTCACGTATATGAGAAGATAATACCTACCACAAAGAAAATAATCTTGAATCTAAGGACAGATAAATGACTTTACAAAATAAGGGCATTTATTTAATTCAAGATCCTTTCACAGTCTGTATCTTTGAGTAAGTTAAGTACTTTTGTTTGATGTTTGTCACCAAGACTTCTGAACTCTTCACGAATCCATTTTAAACATTTTACTTGATAGGGAAATGTTCTTTGTTCCCACTCACGACCTAAAATTTCTGCACTCCATTTTTCTTCACCACTATTAAAAGCTTCTTCGTTCTTTAGCATAGTTGGGACATATGTCTTTCCAACTTCACAAAAAATTCTTTTAATGGTTTCAGGAAGCTTTGAATCACTGATCCAATCTTCGCTATCGGGTTCTAATCCAGAAAGGTCTTCTGTTTTTCCTACCCAAGCCATAGTGCGCATTGAGTTTTTCTCTATTATAGAACGAGGTGTAGGATCAAATCCTACCAATTGGCTTAATTGTCCAAAGAAAGCAAAATCTGCAGAAGATGGACGGGATCCAAGCAAAAAGGGGAAGTTAATGAAATGATCCTCTAAAATGCTTATAATTTTTTTGAAACATTGGTCTATAAGAGGCGCTGTTTTTTTGTTCGATCCTACAACCCAAACCCTTCCAAGTTGGCGCTGTGCTATTTTTTCTTTTTTATAACTAAGTTCCTCGTTTGTAAGAGTGGAGTTTGCATAAAGGGGTAACAACGTCCCTGCATTGTCAATGTCCTTGTCATCATGCCATCGGTAATGAAACATAAATTTCGTTCCCCACTCATCACCATAATCTTCAAGCAAATAGTTTAAAAATCTCAAAACTGAGTTTGAGGGAATGGTGCTGCGGCTCGTGAATTTGCTCTCTAGCTTTCTAATGATGGGGGTGGAGTCGGTAACGGCTATGGTTTGCTTTTCAAAATTTTCGAATAAGAAGGTTGGGTGTAAAACTGGTTTAGGTTTTTGGATATTGATCCGGTCTAAATATTCGTCTGGCTCTCCCCAGATAATTTTATACGGGATATGTTTATACCTTAATAAGGCGACCATCTTTCGTGTGTAAGGTGATCCGTTGTTACCAATTAATTTTATGGGTGCTTTGATGATCATCAAATTTTTCCTTTTTGTAAAATAAGTATCTTACTAACCTAATTTTGGTGAAATAAATTTATGTTAGCGTTTTCAATTTTTTGATTGAGATTAGAATACCGTAAATTCAGAAACACCTTTTTAAGTGCTTCTCGTAATACTCTTTTGCTCCCAATTAAGCAGACATTCTGCTTCCCTCTTGTGATTGCCGTATATATCAATTTTCTCGTAAGCATTATGCGATGATCGTCCACTATTGGCATCACGACGTTTGGGTACTCAGAACCTTGACTCTTATGAACCGTTATAGCATACGCTAAATCTAAATAATCTATTTTATTGTTATGAAAGAGTTTCATTTCTCCATCAAACTCCACTCTAATATTTTTTCCAACTTTATTTACAACGTAACCAATATCGCCATTTCTAACATCAATATCATAATCATTTTGTGTACATATCACCTTATCACCTGCACAAAATTTTATTTCTTTTTCACCCTCTATTTTTGAAAAAACCTTTTCGCCATTAGGGTTATATTTTTTTTGCATAATTGAATTTAAATTTATAAGACCACTTGAATAACGGCGCATTGGGGAAAGAATTTGTGTTTTGTCAAAATCTATACTGCCGTTTTTATTCCCGGTAAAAAAATCAACTACTTCAATAATTTTTTCGACAACTTGACCCTTGTCAACCTCTACAAATGAAAAGCCTGAGCTAGAAAAATCTGAAGAGAATTCTATTAACTCGCCTTTATTTATTGCTCTAGCTACTTTTGGGATCACGCTATCACTGCCTTGTCGAAATTGCTTTGATAATCTGCTAACAACAATTTTTTTTGATCTTATTAAATCTAAAAATGGTTGCCCTGCGCCGACAGGAGGTAGTTGGTCAACGTCTCCAATTAAAATAAGTTGTGACCCTAAAGGTAGCATTTTGACCAAATCATTGAATAAATTTATATCGATCATGGAGGATTCATCCACAATCAAAGTATCAAACTCAATATCTTTAGCTGATGAATCTATCATCGCTTTTAGCATGTGAATTGTCGAAGGTTGAAATTTTTTTAATGCTTGATTTTCTGCTATTCGTTTTGCCGCTCGTCCTGTGGGAGCACAGATACGAATTGTCTTTCTAAAGCCGTTGACTAAAACTTGAGCGAGGCCTTCTATAATTCTTGTTTTACCTGTTCCTGGGCCACCAGTAATAATCGAAACTCCTGCTTCTAATGAATTTTGGATTGCTTGCACTTGTTCTTCTGACAAAGGATTAGTGGCATTTTTGTTAGCCGAAAACTGCTTGCCCTTTATTGGTTTGAAATTATCTTTTATCAAACAGATCTGTTGAGCAATATCGTTGTCTCGTTCACATGCTTCTATGGTTTCTAAAAAATTTTTATCTTGCACTTTAAAATTATTAAATAAATGCTCATGGCTGTTAATAGCCGTTTGAATTGTTTCAATGTCATTTTTTGTTATTTCTTGAGTTCTCAGTAAAACCCTCTCTAAAGGCCCACAGGTATTGCCGCGTTCGGCTTCACTTTGCATCAGTGCATGTCTCGTAGCGGCAACTATTTTTTGATCTAAAGAAACTTCAATTCCAAAAATGGAAATAATACTCTCTATCTTATCAAAGCTGAGCCTAGGAATTCTTTGAAGCAACATATATGGATCTTTATGTATTTCCGCAAAAAACTTATTCCCAAACTCTTCTTTAACAAATTTCTTTTGCATATATGAAAAGCCAATTTGTGAAAATAATATTTCAAACCCCGAGTTTTCATAATCTAGATCCCATCCTCCCAATAAAGCTTCGGAAAGTTTCTTTGACGTTTTTTCTTCAAGTATGTTTACATTGCGCTCATGTAAATACTTGATAATTGTCATCCCAATATTCTGCGCTATGGTATCAGCATTCTTTGGTCCAATACCCTGAAAGTTTTTATTCGACAAATATTTCTTCAGGCCCTCTATTGGTTCTTCTTTTAAAATTATTTGAGTTCCCAAGGGCACGTCATCTTTATTCAAAGGCACAAAATAAAAACCATCACGAGAGGTTGCAGTGTTTTCTGCTACAACGCTCTCACAATTTAAAGGCTCTGGATTACTATCAAAATAGCTTATTACAGCAATCAATGCGCCTACTCCATTTTTGTTAATAATTTTGCTACTTAGAACCGCTTAGCGGACAAGTTTACTATACACAAATTAGCCATTTGCGATATATTTGATTAATAGTTCTTTATATAAACTTCTATGAGAGCAAAATCATTAACACCATAAATAGAAAAATAGCAGTTATTTTTGCCACTGATGTCGTTGGTTATAGCAAGCATATGGAAAAAAATGAGAATGAGTCAGTAAAAACTCTTCGAGCATGCGAAAATATTCTTAAAGATCTGTTCAAAAAATATGAAGGGCGTCTCTTTAATTCTGGTGGCGACTCTTTCTTTGCCGAATTCCCTAGCGCCGTATCAGCTGTTGAATGCGCATCTGAATTTCAAGGACGTCTAAGAGAATTTTACTCTCAGAATAATCTTCCAATTAAGTTGCAATTTCGAGTTGGAATACATATGGGTGACGTAATAAAAGAGAAGCGAAATCTTCTTGGAGATGGCGTTAATATTGCAGCGAGACTAGAGGCCTTGGCTCAACCTTCAGGAGTAACGATTTCCAAGTCAATATTTGATTTAGTTAAAGGAAAAGTAAATTTATCCTTCAATGATCTTGGTTTACAAAAAGTCAAAGAAAATGAATTTTACGCCTATGATATTCTTTTAAGTAAATCGCAAAAACGAACTCTAAGAACATCTTCAAATCCGATACTACGAAATTTAGGTCTTGTAGCCTCCGTATTCGCAGTAGTAGTTATTGGAATTATTTTTTATTTCCAATCAGATACAAAACTAGTAAGCAAAATTCAAAACATGCCAACGGATAAACCCTCAGTTTTGGTCATTCCATTTGAAAATCAAACTGGGAAATCTGATAATGACTTCATAGGATTTGGAATAACAAGTAATATTATCTCTACCTTATCAATTAATGACTCAATATTGGTATCTTCCTCTAGCACTGGTAAATATGTTCAGGAGAAAAATTATTCTGATAGCGAGATATTAGAAAACTATGGCATTCAATATCTTTTAAGAGGAGATGTTCAGGGTGCTGAAGGAGCCTATCGCGTTTCCTTACAAATGACTGATCTCAAAAAGAGTGAGGTTGTATGGTCAAAACTTTTTGACTTTAAGGAGTTAAAGGAACTTTTTCCTGTTCAAGAAAAGATAAGTATAGCCATTTTGGAGCACATGAGAGTTAAGACAAGCGGATCACAGTTAACCCAGAAAAATTATTTCACTAACCCAGAAGCGTATAGACATTTTCTCAATGCATGGGCTGCTTTTGGCCTTAAAACGGTGGAGGGAAGTGAAAAAGCCGAAAGGCTATGGAAAAAGGCCATAGAGCTAGATCCAAACCACCGACGATTAAATTTTATGATGGCATGGGTTCATTGGAGAAAAGTCACTATGAGAATGTCTGATGATCCCAAAAGAGATATGGAAATAGCCTATTCTATTGCATTAAATACAATTGATGAGTTTCCTAATTGGGCAACGCCTAAAACTTTAGCAGGCATGATCGAATTATTTTTAAAAAAGTATGACAAAGCCTGTAGTAGAATACCCACATTGATAAAGGAAGTAAAAGATCTTTCAGATTTAGCCACAGCCAATATAGTTATTCACTCCTGTGGTAATCTAGGAGAAGCAATAGAAAACTATGAAAAAATAATGTTGTCGAATCCCCATCATGCGGCATGGATATTTTATATGTACAATCACGCTTTAATTGAAAATAAACAATATGAGAAATCTGAGAGCTTCGCTCTTACGAAATTAAATGAAAAGCATAATTGGAGTGGGGTTGACCAAACATTATATTTGCAACTTGCTTATCTGTATGAGTTGAAGGGAAGTAAGAAGAAAGCAAAAAAAATGTTCGAGCTACATAAAGCCATCGACGGAAAGGGTAAAACTGGTGAAATTATTCATAAAGAATATATTACTGCGCGTGATAAAACATATCTTAACGAGTTAATATCTACCCTCAAACCTTATGGGCTAAGGGAAAAATAAAAATACACTTTTTACAAGCATACATCTTGTAATTTTTTTTTTTGTCCCCATGTATCTCAGGTAGATGCCTAATAGGGTCTACTCACATAAATCTTGCTTAATAAAGGAGATAATAATGAATAGTTTAAGCACACTAAGAAGTGCCTTACAGGCATTTGACACTAATACATTTTCACCCTTTGCCGTTGGTTTTGATAAGACGTTTGATCGCCTTTGGGACTACGCAGCGCACCAGAGTGACACTAACTTAGGGTTTCCCCATTATAACATCGTACAACAGGATGACTATAAGTACACAATTGAAATGGCATTAGCCGGCTACAGTAAATCTGATATTGACGTTGAACTAGCGGACGGCGTTTTGACAATCAAATCAATGAAAACAGTTGAAGAAAGCGATAATAAAGTCTATCGAGGTATCGCTTCCAGAAATTTTACTCGTAAATTCACTTTAGCCGACGATATAATCGTTAAAGACGGGGCTTTAAAAGACGGAATGCTCTCAATAGAACTAGAGAGAGTAGTTCCAGAAGAAAAGAAACCACGTCTTATAAAAATTAAATAAAATTAACAGGGAGGGGGTAACAGCCCTCTCCCACTTTTAAAGTTATAAAACTTCCTTCGCAAAATTTGCAACTTTGTTCCAGTCAGTAAACTCATACGTCTGGCTTGTATCTGTTGGACCTTTTGTTATAAGCATAATAAATCGAATAATTAGGCGATCTAAAAGCCTATAACTAGGATAGTCAATCCTTCCTGCAAAAACTGCTAATTTATCTGGTTGCCACCCCGATAATTCCAAGAATTTTTTCATATAGGGATTAGTATTTGGTTGGTTTTTTTCCTTTTTTCTAGCAACAACATTTACTGTGAAAAACGCAGTGGATTTTTTTTGTAGCTCATCTCTGTTTACTTTAACAAACTCATATACTAGCGGATTATGTTTTCCATATCTAATGCTGGCTCCAATCACTATTTTTGAGTATTGAGCCAAATCAATCTGGGGAGCGTTTTCTATTCCACATAGAGTTATGTCCGATTTTCTCTTTGAGAAATCAATTATTCGGTCACAAATCCTTTTTGTTTGCCCATCTGTAGTGGAATATATAATGAGGGTTTTTTTCATTTATGACAAATTTTCTAACATGTTCGAAAATATTTTATCATTTTTTTTTTTTATAAGAAGTTTTTGTCATATTTTTTTAAAAATTAATTGCTATAATAGTGCAAAATTTGAACTAAAAAAAAGGAGGGACCAATGAACGTAGTATCTATTAGAGAAGTAACACCTGACGTAGGTAAAGAAAAATTAGCTGAGCTCAGATTTAAGAGAGGAAGCGAAATACTTGCCAAGCATGGAGCAACAACTCGCTTGTGGAAAGTGATTGTTGGGCAGGGTGTTGGTGATTTAGTCCTTATGAGTATGTATGAGTCATTTTCAAAGGGCGCGACAGCTTTCCAAAGTTTTTCTGGAGACTCTGACATGGCTGCACTCATGGATGAACGCTCTGCGAGCCCCGCAGGAGAACTAAGAGGTCCGAACCTTTTTAGGATGGCTTACGGGGCTCCTACCAATCCTCCGAGACCAATCCTTGTTCAACGCATGTATCACATGCCTCGAAAAAATCTTTCGAAGGCTCTTGAACTTGCACCTGAAATGGATGCGCTTACAAAAAGTCTTGATGTTTCAATGGGAGTTGGTGTGCCTATGTTGGCCTCAGACCATGAGATGATGGGCGTGGTTTATCGATTTAACTCGCTAGAACATTGGGGGACATCAGTAGACGCAATGTCACAAAACCCTGATTTTGCCGCTCTAGTTGAAAAAGCTAACGATTTAGGAGCGCTTAAATCTTCGCGAATGTTGATGCATATTTAAAAGCGATTTCGCAGACGGGAGGACTTTATGTCTATCCGTCTGCCTATAGAACTAAATAAACTATTTTAATTTTATAAGAACACTACCCTTTCTGCCAGGAGTTAATGTAGCATCATGAGATAATGCACATTCCTCAAGGTTAAAAACACCACCAACCGCCATATTAAGAGCACCGTCTGAATGAGCATCATGTAACGCTTGTATAGCAATATCTCTGTCTTGCTTAGGCAAAATATAAATCAGTGCAATATTAATCTTTAAAGCCTTGAAAAGGTAGGGTCCAAAAGGAAATGTAGGGTTCATATTTTTTGCACCCCCATACAGAGAAATCTCTCCATTTTGTCTGACAATCTTGTGCAAGAGATTTACATTCTCCCCAAATTCCACTTCTATAGCTCGGTCAACTCCTGCAGGACATATGTCTAAAATCTTTTTGGATAAATTGGGATCTCTATAATCAAATACATGGTCTGCACCCGCATCTCTAATGTGTTCGAACCCGTTTTCAGATCCAGAGGCGATTACATTTGCACCAGACCACTTGGCCAATTGTATGCACGTATGTCCTACTGCCCCCGCTCCTCCAGATACAAACACTGTTTTCCCTTTAACTGGTCCATCTCCCAAAGTGCAATACGAAGCAGTTAGTCCAGGAATTCCCAAACAAGCACCCGTTTCAAAAGACATATCACCTGGCATTTCGACAGCTTGAGTACTTGGAACCGTAATATACTCTGCTGCAGTTCCGTTTGGTCGTTGCCATTGACCGTTCCAAATCCACACTCTTTGTCCAATTCGACTTTCCTGAACGCCTTCTCCAACAGCACTGATAACCCCAGAGCCATCGGAGTTTGGAACGATCTGCTCAAACTGTGGTTTAGTAACTCCAGGACGATTTCCTGCTCTTGACTTTGCATCTGATGGGTTGGAACCAGAGAATTGGAGGGAAACTTGCACCTCCCCTTTACCTGGTTTTGGAATTGGTAGTTCTTTTAATTTTAAAACATCAGTAGATATACCGAATTCACTATAGGTTATTGCTTTCATCATACTCGTGCCCATCTTTAATATTCCTATTCTTCTCTTTATGTTTAAATTAGTAGCAGAGGATTTTCCTCAGGCGATTTGAATATACTACATGATTAAGTGAATTGTAATTTGATTGTACTAAAAAATGAAAAGCTGGGCATTATTAGAAACTGAAATTAATTCTCAATACTCAAAAAGGTTTGAAAAGTTTGGGCCTACAGCTAAAGGAGTTTTTTGGGCTTCAACTGCGCGTCAAGAAAAACGATTTGATCTGATCCTCAAGGAAATTCAGAAAATTTCGAGAAACGATATTGTCTTGGAAATTGCTGATATAGGTTGTGGATACGGTTCCTTCGCTGATTATCTAAATAGGAACCATAATAAAATTAAGTTTAACTATGAAGGATTTGATATTAATTCAAATTTTATAAAATATTGTCGTAGTAAGTTTTCGAAGGAGAATCATAGATTCAAAATCGATAGCAAGCCATCATCAAAAAAGGACTTTTTAACTATTTCTGGTACTTATAACCTAGCTACAACAACAAACGTTTCATTATGGGAACAGTATCTATTTAGTTGCCTATCTGAATGCTGGTCTTACACAAAAACTGCTATGATTTTTAACTTACAAACATCAAAAAAGAGTAAAATTTCGTCACAAAATATTTATTACGCAAATGCGTCAAAAGTCATCGATTTTTGCGTATCAAAGTTAGGTCCAACTCGAATTGTGAGAGATAATAGTCTAGAAAACGATGCAACCTTTACAGTTGTAAGATAAAAACTTACTTATTCTTTTTCAGTTTCAAAAAGTAGTGATAGTTGTCTGATATTTTCTTCTCCACTTTGATCCATTAGGGTAGTTGGATAATCACCCGTAAAACAGTGATCCGTGTAACTCGGGCTTTTGGGATCTCTTCCATCTTTATGACCCATTGCACGGTATAAGCCATCAATCGATAAGTAGGCTATACTATCAACGTCTAACATATCCCTTATTTCATTAAGCTCGTTATTTGCCGCTAGTAAATTTTCTTTTACAGGCGTGTCAATCCCATAATAATCTGGATACTTTATGGGCGGTGCAGCTATGCGCATGTGTACCTCGTGGGCTCCTGCATCCCGCATCATTCTAACAATTTTTATTGATGTAGTACCTCTAACCAGTGAGTCATCAACTAATATTACCTTCTTTCCATCAACTAAAATCTTATTCGCGTTATGCTTTAGCTTGACCGAGAATGCTCTTATAGACTGCTGGGGTTCGATAAATGTTCGGCCAACATAGTGGTTTCTAATAATCCCAGTTTCAAATGGTATCTCAGACTGTTCTGCATAACCTATTGCAGCTGGCACCCCGCTATCTGGAACCGGGATAACCATGTCAGCTTGGACAAAAGATTCTTTAGCCAGTTCTTTACCAAAGGCCTTCCGACATTGATAAACACTTAATCCTCCTACGATACTGTCAGGCCTTGAGAAATAAATATACTCGAAAATGCATGGCCTTGGTTTGACTTGTGGAAAGGGTTTAATACTCTCGATAGTATTATCAGTTATTACTACAATCTCGCCATTTTCCACCTCTCTAATGAACTTTGCGCCAATAATGTCTAAAGCGCAGGTTTCTGAAGTCAGTATATAGTTTCCGTCTAATTGACCAAGCACCAGTGGCCTAATCCCCAAAGGATCTCTTACTCCTATTAATTTTTTGTTTGTTAATGCAACTAAAGCGTAGGCACCTTCGATCTGAGAAAGTGCATCGATAAATCTTGAAATTGTATTACCTTTTTTTGATCGGGCTACCAGTTGAAGGATTGTTTCTGTGTCCGATGTCGATTGAAAAATGGCACCTTCTTTTTTCAACTCATGTCGTAACGTGAGGCCGTTTGTAAGGTTTCCATTATGAGCTATTGCAAAACCTCCAACTGTAAGATCAGCAAAGAGTGGTTGCACATTTCTAAGAACCGTACCTCCAGTGGTTGAATAACGAACATGGCCAATCGCTGTGTTTCCAGAAAGCCTATCTATAACGCTTTGTTTCGTAAAATGTTCGCTTACTAAGCCTATTCTTCTTTCTGCATGGAAATGGTTTTTATCAAACGTAACAATTCCCGCGGACTCCTGCCCTCTGTGCTGGAGGGCGTGTAATCCAAGCGTCGTTATTGCAGCTGCATCATCGTGCCCATATATCCCAAAGACACCACATTCGTCTTTTGGCCGATCATCTTCAAGCCGATGGTACACATATCCTCCATTTTTAGTAACGTTATTACCTTAACACATTGAGACTAAAGAAAAATCACTTAAATTAGAGGTATTATTAATTTTCCTTTACAACGCGTTTTTTTAGTTCTAATCGAGAACTTAAGAAGGAATTTATAATGTCATCGCCAGCTTTCTCGAAAGAGCAAAAAAAAGATAAAAAATTTTTACTAATCGTTGTAGCAGCATCATGTCTAGTTGCAGCAATGTTTGGGAGCAGAAACTCACTTTCACTTACCATTGAGGGTATTAATCAATCTCAAACGCTAAATTATCTACAAATCAGTTTCGCATTTGCGCTTGGACAGCTAGTGGTAGGCGCTATATCGCCATTTGCTGGAATGATAGCGGACAAATATGGGTCTGGTAAAACTTTGACTGTGGGTATTTTACTGGGTCTTTCAGGTATTATCTTAATACCTTATTCCACTACGGCATTCACTTTATCGATTTCACTAGGTGTTATTTCTTCTATCGGATTAGGTGTCGCTGGACTTCCTGTAGTGCTTGCCTCAGTAAATAGACTTATTCCCCAAAATAAAGTTGGAATGGCATTTGGTTTGGTAAACGCTGGTCAATCCTTGGGGCAACTAATTTTAGCTCCACTCGCGGGATTCATAATTGTAAATTTTGGTTGGATTTTGTGTATTTTATTTTTATGCACAGTTTTATTATTGGTATTGCCTTTTTCTTTCACTCTTAGATCAAGGACAGATACGAAACAGACTAGTGGTGTTCAAACAAAAAGCTTGTCACAGACACTGAGAATCGCCTTCAATACTCCAAGCTATATTTATTTGGTTTTAGGTTTCTTTGTTTGTGGATTTCATGTTGCCTTTATAGCTACCCATATGCCAGGTGTAATTCAGGTTTGTGGGTTACCACCGACAGTCTCTGGCTGGTCGTTAGGCCTTATTGGTCTTTTCAATATTGTAGGAAGTATATTTGCTGGTTGGTATATATCAAAAAGGAGCATGCGAATTTTTCTTGCTTATACGTATTTTGCTCGATGCATAATTGTGCTTTTATTTCTTGCATCACCTAAAGACCTAATATCCGTTATTTTGTTTTCTGCCGCCTTAGGGCTAACCTATTTTTCTGTTATTCCGGCAACTGCTGGGTTGGTGGGAAAAATGTTTGGTCCGCAATTCATGGCAACACTTTTTGGCTTTGCTCTCTTTTCGCATCAGATTGGTGGCTTTCTTGGGGCATATCTTGGAGGATACTTTTTCAGTGTTACAGGAGATTATACTACTGTTTGGCTTCTTGATGCAGCTCTTGCAGTTTTTGCTGCTCTTATTCACCTACCTATAAAAGAGAAGCTGGTCTATTCAGAAGTAACTTAATCTTAATATAAAATGTCAAGTCAAGATCCCATCGAGATAGCCTTTCATGAATTTTTGAAAATCATCTTTATTGTATAAACTCATTAAGTGTTTACGCGACTTTGGAAAATCTTCCTCAAAATTTTTTGATATAAGCTCATATCCTTGTTCATTAATAATGGTCCGTCGATCTCGTTCTCTCAAAAATTGCGCCACGTCACAGACAAAAGATATATCAGCTATCGTCAAATAGGATCCAGAGATAAACTTTCCTGTTGAAAGAGCATTTTCTATACCACCCATATAGAATGAATAGGCTGCTTTCATTCTGTTATAGAACTGATCATTTAATGACTTTAATTCTAAGACATATACCTGAAATTCTCTTGAAAAGACGAGATTTGCATCGAGAAAACTGTCTATTCGGGATTGTAAATACGGATCATTATTTCCATAAAGCGTGGTGTTAGTTGAACTACGAGCCACAGCGCGCATAATACTATTCGACTCAAAGATACCTATTGAGCCATCGCTATTGTAACCAGCGGGCACCGTACCAAATGGATGCTTCTCAAGAAAGCTATCCGTTTTGTAGAGACTACCCTTAAAGCCCCTTTTCCCCTGTCTTTCAAAGTGCTTTATGTCATCAAGTTCTAAATTACTTAACTTCTCCGCATCAAAGTCCCATAACCAGTTAACTAAATTTTTTGGTTTATCTCCTAAGACCTTCACTTTTACACCAACAAGTCTACCCGTGATTAGAGACTTCCATACCCTTGGATTTGGTAAGTAGGAGAATATTCTGATTTTTTCGCTCATTTATTTTCTACATGACTATAATTTTTAGGTTGAGAACTAGGTCTCATCTCTACTTTTTTGTAAGAATTGATCCTAGCTCACGTTTAGTTTTCTCAAATACTTCAATCGATTGTTTAGATAGTTTACCAATATTTTTGACGTCATCGAGCCTTCGGTCCAAAAAATACTCCGACTCTCCAACAGTTCGGGTCTCCTTTGCAAGCCAGTGCGCTAAAGTGGAAGAATATACTCCCGACAAGATAAGTCTTTTTGAGTAAAATGTTCCTCCGCTTGATGTGTCGCCTGCTATTTCCCAAATTTTATTACATGTTTTCATTACTTGGATAAATGCATCATAGGCATTTCTTGGCTGCGCCATAAAAAACAAAGACGTTTTGATGATACTCTTGTAATTTTCAGATGCTTTTAACCTTGATAAAATAAGCGTCTTTACAGTATCAGTGGTTCCCAGATCTTTATTGTTTTCGGTATTAAATATTACATACATATCCTCATCTAATTTATCATTGAAGGTACTGATGATATTTGAAATTTTATTGTCAAAAAGATCCTGTAATTCTTTTTTATCGGAATTTTTTGCTTTTTTGGCAGTTTTTGCGCCTTCATGTAAAGCATTCCATGTCCACCCGAGGTTTGGAACTTGGTCGAGCATTTTCACCATTAAATTTTTTTTAAGACTAATTTCCATAAGGTGTGCGTAAATTAGGATTTCTAGTGGTTGATTACGATATAACATAATTCTCTCTGGCTAAATTAAAAATAATTTTTTATCCATCTTCTTTGTGTGCAAATATCAAGAATAAAGACAGAAAACAAAGTGTTACAATAAAACCAGAAAATTCCTGTAACGACAAATACTGGCTAAGAATTAAAAGTGCTATAATCGTTGCAAAAAGAGGTTCTGTTAATGCTAAAACGGAGGCGGTTGTGATACCGATAGCTCTGGAGCCAATAAAAAAGAGAACATAACTTAAGACATAAAATATGCCATTACCTAGAATTCCTAGCCAACCATAGTTTTTGGTAGGAAACGAAAGATCCACAGGTACAAATAAGATATATATTATTAACACAATCACACTGAAAAAACTCAACTGTAAGTTTATCGTAACAGAGCCTATCTCATTCACTAACTTCCCCGTGAAGTATATAAATGCAATAAATAATAAGAGGCCTATAACACTGATAAATATACCGTAGAGGCTCGTCTCTGATGATTCATCTAAAATTAGGATGCCAAGACCTAATAGAACACCTATGATACTAAACCATTGAGTTCGTGATAAATGTTCCTCTCCTTTAAAAGTTGTAATTAGTGCTACCCCGATGGGAAACAGATAAATGATCATTAAAACAAGAGCGATACTAATGTACTCGATAGCGTGGTAGGTACATGCGATTAAGCAAACTGAAATGATACTGACAAATATCAAAGTAGGGATATTGCCTCTATCTACAAAAATGGGTTCCCGCAGACCGTATGTCAAAGGAGCTAGAATTATCAAACCTATAAGACATCTGGACATTAGCAAAACCATTAGAGATACGCCACTATCCAAAGCAATTTTTGCCGACGTTGGAACGAAGGCAAAAAAGAATGACGACAATAATACAATTGCTATTCCATTCCATCGCTTATTTAGTAATTTAATCATTATAATTTTGGTGGCTAGTTTAACTACTAGTAAAGTACAAATTGCGGTTTGTATAATTGTTTGTTGTTTACGACCGCTCTGTTTAAACTCTACACTGTACCAGTTAAAGTTATACTTCTGAGAACCCATGAGAAAAAATATTGTTTACATAGTGAATCCAATATCAGGAAAGCTATCTAAGAAAAAAAAAATCCGTATAATTGAAAATATAGATCCAAGCACCAAACCAGAAATAATTTTTTCACAGTCCTTAGAAGATGCTGGTAAAAAGGCGCAGGAGTTTATGTTGAAGAAATATTTAGTCGTAGCCTGTGGAGGTGATGGCTTTACTAATACAATTGCCCAAAAAGCAATAGATTACGCTTCTAATATGGCCCTTCTTCCGTTTGGAAGAGGCAATGACTTTGCTAGATCTCTTGATCTCAATACACTGGAAAAGGCTATTGATGCAATAAGGGGTCGCAACTTTAAGTCAGTTAGATATTTAAACGTTGTCTTTTCGGATAATAACCGGATCTCGCTTACGAATGCTGGGGTTGGATTATTAAGTGAGGCTTCATTTCGTGCTTCACAGATTCCTATTCTTAAAGGGCCACTATTATATGCATCCGCCGCATTAATAAGCTTCATTAACTTAAAATCACATAAATATGTTGTTACCACTGAGTCCCAAAAAATGGAGATGAACAATATTATATTAGCAGGGGCTGCTTCAGAATATACCGGCGGTGGGATGTATATTGCTCCCGATGCAAAAAAGTTCCGAGACAAATTAAACTTATTGTTTGCAAAAAAACTTAGTCGACTTCAAGCCGTAAAATTATTAATTATGGTCTTTACTGGAAGGCATATATTCCATCATGCAGTGACAAATACTCACGTTCCGAGCGTAAAAATAGAAAGTCTCACCTCAGATAAGTGGAGCTCGATTGTCTCTGGAGATGGAGAATACTTAGGGGAATTACCTGTAACAATTCATTTAGGCAAAAAGGCACTAAAAATCGCCCGTTAATGTGAATATCTCAATAAGATAGTATTGATATTATACTAAGAATCAAAATCACCATATTTTTCACTATCAATAATATCTGGATGACCATTTTTTACTTTTGGTTGAAAGATAGTTCCAGAAGCTCCATAAATGTAGACATTTCCTGCTTGCAAATTTGGCTGAACGGGTTTTCGGTTTTCATCCAAGACATCGATTACCACTTTTTTAACTATACTTTTAGCCCTGAATATCATGCAAATATACACATATCCATCCTCTTCTACAAAAATGACATTTGAAGCATTTGCGTCTTGGGTGATTTGTTTCTCCAAAATCGTTAAAAATTGTTTTCTTTTGAGAATGGTTGTTAAATATTTTTTTGCCATAAAATACCAGTTTATTTCTACCAATCGACCAAGTAACTTTTCTCTTTCAATAAGTAATTCATTTTCTGACATTATTTCATACTCTTCATAGTCCAGTGATTTACGTAACTTACAACCAATGCTGCAAACAAAAAATAAAACCCTTTCAGTAGACTGACCTCGAAGAAAAAGGACAATTGTGAGGAAAAGAGAAGAAAGCTTATTAGGAATATGTCAACCATAGCCAATTTATGTAAATTTAAATTTTTCAGTCTAGTAATTGGAACGAAATTCGTACATAGCCTCATTAGAGGGATCAAAACACCAAATACTAAAATTGTTCCACCAAGCAAGAAATTTTGTTGGTCAAATAGAGCAATAATTAAGCTATGAATTGAAAACTCCTCCTTAAAAATCCAGAATTCTTGTATCCTTGCAAAAGGAGAAAATATCCCTAAAAAAAGAAGAATAGCTTCAATAGCTGAAAAGATAATTGTTATTAACAAATAGGGCCATCCCCAAATAATTTATGATATAGTCCTAATAATTAAATTAACTTGATTAGTAACGCAACAGCTTCCTTCGTTGTTTGCGTTGCACTTAAAATTAGGAAACACCATGGAGAAATCTTTCCCGAAACTGGATCTCGTGTATTTTAAAATGCGCGCGTTTACAGAAGCTATACAAATGCAATTATGCTATGGCAACGTTCCCTACACCTACTATATGGCGTGGGAATATTTTGAGAAATCTTGGCCGGAAATGAAAAAAGAAATTGGGTTTGGTCAGCTACCTGTTCTTATTATAGATAACCAAACCACAATTTGGCAAAGTGGCTCAATAATGCGATATACAGCTAAATTAGCGAATACCCTTCCTGCGAATGAAGAAGATCGAGCAATAGCTGACGCTGTATTTGAGTCAAGCCAAGAGCTATTCCAACCCCTCAATGCGACAATAAACTTTAAGACCGGAGAGGAATATGAAGCTCTCAAGAAACAAATTTTAGCCGGTTTTGAGCCAAAGATATTTTATTTTAATAAATATTTAGAAAGCGACAAGAGAGGCCCATTTTTTCTGGGCGAGAATCCTTCATACTGTGATTTCGGGGTATACCATCAATTATCAATGATTCGAGTCCTTGAGCCCACTATCTTCGATGATTGGCCCAATATAGTGAGCTTTTTTAATGCAATAGAGAACTTGAGTGGCGTATCCGAATATCTGAATTGCAGACCCGAACTTGTTGGAATTAAAGAAGAGCCAAAGCTTATTATTAAAAGTAAAGCAGTACCAACGGGCATGATGCCAGATTAGTAGATAGGAGTTTAAAGATTTTTTAAAACTAAATCTTTTCCAGTTTACACCAGTCGGCTATGAATAAAGCTATTGTCTTTGTTATTTTCCTAACGGAACTCAAGCTTACTCTTTCATCGAAACCATGAATGTTTTCTGAATATGGCCCATATACTAGACAGGGGCAATCCCCATATACCATAAATACCCTAGCATCCAGGTATGCAGGACTAATAAAGCTCTTCATATCTCCTTCGTAAGCAAGAAAATGTGCCTCACCTAATACTTTCTCAGCGTCCGTACCCTCTTCTAAAACATAGCCTTTTGCAAAAAATCCATTCCACTCAATTTGAGGAGGATTATTTGAGAGAAAAGCATCATTCAGAGAAGCTTCTCTAATACATTTTTCTATTTCTAATGATTTCTCTTTTGGGTCCCAATCAGGAAAAATTGCAATACGACAGTCAAACTCACACCAAGATGGTACAGAGGAAGCCCAGTCACCTCCCTTTATTTTTCCAACATTAAAATTTATGGGGTGTTCAGTATCTTTATAATATTTAAAATTTGTCTTTTCTGCATTCCACGCCTCCTCAAGTTTTCTTAGTGCTTTTATTATGGGAAAGCATGCTTCAATTGCATTTTGACCAGAACCCGCTTCTCTTACATGTACAGGCAAACCTTTTATACTTACCTTAAACCACAGGACACCAACATTTCCTCTAACCAATTTATCATCTACCGGTTCTGGAATAATTGCAGCTTTGGCATTATATCCTCTTACCAAACATGCTAATGCACCATTTCCTGTGCATTCTTCCTCTACTACTGACTGAATATGGACACGTGCAGCTGGTTGGTAACCTAAGTTTCTTATGGCATCCATAGCAAATATGTTTGCAACAATGCCCGCTTTCATATCTGCCCCTCCCCTACCATACATCCAATCGCCCTCAATTGCTGGGTCAAAGGGGTTACGTGACCACATTTCATAAGGTCCCTCCGGAACCACATCAATATGGCCATTAAGTATAAGAGATCTTCCTATTTCTGTTTTGGGTCTATGGGTAGCAACTATATTTATTGCATTTGAATAATCTACCTTTACTGGTGAAAATCCTGGGTGATCTTTAATTTCTTCCACATTCACCGTCCACCTATCAAGTGCATAACTCCGCTTTGTCAATTCATCAAAGAGAAAATCTTGAGCTGTATGCTCTTGGCCACGTAAAGAAGGAAATCTTGTTAACTTTTGAGTAAATCTTATTTGATCATCAAAAAGTTTATCAACTTCAATGTTTATTCTTTCGGAAAGCTCTTTTTCAATCATTAAAATAAGGTATCCCTGTGACCTTTTTTTATACTAAACTATTACATTAGTAACTGCATCTCAGTTTAGCAAGGAACATAAATTGTCTACTATCAATATTGAAGAAAGCTGGAGAAAGCGACTGGTTGATGAGTTCAAAAAACCTTACATGCGACAGTTAAGTGATTTCTTGAAGATGGAAAAAAAGGTGGGAAAGGAAATTTTTCCAATAGGATCAGAAATCTTTTCAGCCTTTAACTTTACTCCATTTGAAAAAGTAAAGGTCGTAATTTTAGGTCAAGACCCATACCATGGGAGGGGACAAGCACATGGTCTAAGTTTCTCCGTAAAAGATGGTGTTCAACCGCCCCCATCTCTAGAAAATATCTTCAAAGAGTTAAAATCAGATATCGGCTTAGCCCGACCTAAGTCAGGAAGCCTTAAAAATTGGGCGAAAGAAGGTGTTTTGCTGTTAAATACTGTATTGACCGTTGAAAAGAGTAAACCAGCATCCCATCAGAATAAGGGCTGGGAAATCTTTACTGACAAAGTACTTTTTTTATTAAATAAAGAAAAAACAAATTTGGTGTATATTTTATGGGGAAAAAAAGCCCAGGAAAAAGGGACCTTTTTAAACGGGGATGCAAATCTAATTATAAAAAGTGCTCACCCTTCACCATATTCAGCTGCAAATGGATTTTTTGATTCAAAACCATTTTCAAAAACAAACGAATATTTAGATGACAATGGTCTTTCCTGTATTAATTGGGAACTGTGAATAAGTATTAAGGTATTAATCTATAGGTGGTATATTAAAACTAAAAATAATGTAGGAGATAAAAATGAAAGTAATAGCCTTAGCAAAATATAATGAGTCAGCATGGAAGGGTATGATTGGAAGCAGTTATGCTGAAAGAAGAAAAGTAATGGAAGCTGTTGTGACTAGCGCAGGCGCAACACTTACAGATATGATGTTCACTCGTGGTCAATACGATATCGTAGTCACCTTCGAAGTTCCATCTGAAGATGTTGCTTTAGGCGCGGCCATTGCCGTTAATGCTAGCGGTGCAATCAAAGATCTCGTAACGCTAAGCGAGATTGATATAGATAGCGCTCTCAAGACGGCGAAAAGTGTTGCTAGTGCCTACTCTCCTCCAGGAACCTGATTACTGGCTCTATGACCACTCCTGTATTTCTGGATAAAACCGTTTTCTCCACTCCAAGACTTTTGGATTCATAACTTTCATCCAAAATTGTGGGATTAAACTCATAAGCACCATCAAAGGATAGCCAAAAGGTAACTGAGGCGCGTCGCCTGCATCATATGATTGGAGATGTTGATATTTCTTGTTTGGTCTCGCGTGGTGATCAGAGTGCTTTTGAAGATTAATTAGCAAAAGATTACTCGCGTGGTCGTTAGCATTCCAGCTGTGATGCGGGCGAGTAGGCTCAAATTTGCCAGTGTCTAGCTTCTGTCTAACAAGACCGTAATGCTCAATGTAATTTACGACCTCCAAGTGTAATACTGCGATCAAAGCTTGTATAAAAAAACATACAGCGCCAAGTATTCCGCCGACAAGGATGGCTAGCAATAAAAAGAAAAGCATGAGCCCAAAGTAAATAAAAAAAGGATTTTGAAAATCCCAAAAAGGCAAGTTTTTCTTCTGCAATAGCTCCTTCTCTGTGTTCCAAGAGGACAAAAAACATTCAGGAATAACACGGATAAAAAATTTATAAAAGTTTTCCCCATATCTTGCAGTGACCGCATCTTTGCGTGTTCCAACGTGCCGGTGATGGACGAGAACATGTTCTGTTCTAAAATGACCATACAGCGACATCCCCATTAAAAGATCCGATAAAAATCTCTCAAACCTTGTTTTTTGGTGCATAAGCTCGTGTGCAAAGACAATCCCGACTGCTCCTGATATTATGCCTTGAACTATCATAAGAAAAAATGCTTCGGTACCACTGAGATGGTCAAACATAAATATTGCCATTAAACTGCCAAAGATCAAAAAGAACTGAACTGGCACCCAACCGTAAAGAATGTATTTATATCGGCCCTCCGGTTCACCACTACTCTCAGTTGGCTTAATTAGCTTCTTTCCTATCAAAGCATCAAAAAATGTAATCACTACGTACCCAAACATAGGCACAAGGAGTATAGTCCATCCCCCGAATATCCACGAAATTACCATTAACGGTGCAAAAATATAGGGGAGGCCGAACTGAAAAGCCGGCGTTATCTCGCTCGAAAAGTTTTCTGTAGTAGTTTTGTTCATTTATCCACCATCATAGAGATAAAAAGTATTTGGTTAATTTCAAGGATCATAGTTATACTTTAATTTTAAAATAATTTCTATTAGTTTTACATTTGAACTAAAAAAGGAGCAAAGATGAGTACAGTAATGAAAAAATCATTTGATACTCCGGATGAAGTGAGAGCACCTGACAAGGCAAAGGTATCTGTCTGTGATCTAGGGGGAATAGCAGCTGCAAAGCTCGTTCTTCAGCCAGGCTGGAGTTGGGAAACATGTGTCAAACCAATGGTTGGAGGAGAAAGCTGTCAAGCAAAACACGTTGGAACAGTGATTTCTGGTCAAATGGCTGCCAAGCATAATGACGGTACAGAACAGGTTTTTGGGCCCGGTGAAGTTTATGTCATTGAACCTGGTCACAATGGTTGGGTAGTAGGTGACGAAGAAGTAGTAGCGTTCGAGTTTAACTCAACCGCAGCACAAACATACGCTAAGACCGATTGAGCGAATTTTAGCTTTTAATCAATCAAAATGGTGTCACTTAAAAGTCATTTAGGTTGAGTTACTTATGTCTGATAATTCAATTGACTTTTACATCGACATAAAAAGTCCCTACGCTTACTTGGCGTTAGACCCTGCAATTAAAATGTTTGATCAACTGGGATTACAGTGGAATATATTGCCATACACTCTGGATATTGCTGACTATTTAGGAAGCGCAACGGTCAATAACCAAGGGAAGATAATCTCTTCAAATAGAACAGCACATCAGTGGCGCAGAGTTAAATATTCCTACATGGATTGCAGAAGGATGGCTAATCTACAAGGGAAAACAATTTTAGGTACTCAAAAAATTTGGGATAGCTCATTATTTTCTATGGCTCATTTATGGGTCAAAGAAAAATCGGGAAAAACTTTGTTGCCTTTTTTGCGCGAGTCTTTTCAATTGTTTTGGAAGAGAGAGCTAGACATAGAAAATGAAAAGGTGCTTTTAAATTTAATCGACAAATTTCAACTTGATAGCACTGATTTCATATCTTGGAAGAGCAACAATCAAAACTGTGTGACCTCTTTAATGGATACCGCGCTATCTATGGGAATATTTGGGGTGCCAACCTTTGTCTTTGAAGAAGAAATATATTGGGGAAGTGAAAAATTAGCTCTTATTAGTGCAAAGGTTACGGGAGATTACTCAGCTTTAACTTAAGTTTTTTTAAATCCTTTTTTTGTGGCCTAAGTCTCTTATTGATGCGAAGAGGACGAACCAATAAAATCTAATTTTTGCGTAGATGCCTTTTCGTGATTTGAGCAAATCGTACTTTTCTAGTCCACATTTTGTTTTTATAAAATAATTCATAAAAGTTGCATTCATTATTTATTTTCGTAAAGTTCACGTTCATACATTTCTATAATGTCGTTTTCTTTTTTTATTTCACAATTTAATCCTGTCTGATCTTCAATCATTTCATAAAGCGTGGGTATGGGTCTTGTATCAGGCCAGCTTTCAGGCTTCCATAGACTTGATCGAAGTAGTGCTTTGCCGCAATGCAGAAATACTTTTGTTGGTTTAATAACTGTAACTGTCTTTGGCAAATTAGATTTTAATTTATGTTTTTCAAGAACTTTTGGGTCATTTGATATCGTAGCTTTCCCTTGAACTCTAAGTGTTTCTGTCACCTTTGGAATGAAAAATATAAGCGATACAGTTGCGTTTTTAGAAATATTTAGAAGCCCGTCAATCCTATTGTTTCCAGGTCTGTCGGCTATTTCGATGCGATCATCAGATATCACTTTAACAAAACCTTTTGGATCACCCTTGGGTGAGAGATCAATATCTTCACCGTCAAAAGTCCCCATGACCAGAAAATTTGATGCATTTATGAAACTGACACTATGTGGATCCAAGCTTTTCATTATCTTCGCAGATGCTTTCTCAGTAGCAGGACCATAAAGATTTCTTAATTGAATTTCATCCATCGTGCATCTTTTGTAGTTGAAACAGTTTCATAATAAACTATTTTGGAGTAAGTAATATAAAAAATACGAGGTATGAAAAATGAGCGTTGAACTGTACTATATCTGTCTCTACGGACTTCTAATCATAGCAACTACCCTTGTCCAACAGCTCACCAGCTTGGCAAACGTTGGAATTATGCCCGTGTTTAGTAGTCGAGAAGGCGTAAATTTTTCAGGTATGACCGGACGATTAGAGCGTGCTATTCTAAATTGTGTGACAGCATTCGCGATGATAGGTCCAGCAATCCTTGCACTTGCAATGACCGAAACCAGCAGTGCAAATACTAATCTGGCTGTTCAAGTTTTCTTTTGGGCACGTATCGTTTATGTAATCGCATACGGATTTAATATTATTGGATTAAGATCTGCAGGTTGGGTTGCGAGTTTATTAAGCATCCTCTATTTGTATTGGTCAGCAATGTCGATCAGCTAACTTTTTGGAAATAGACAACAATTTTAATAGAAAATAGAGAGCTTTATGGAAGCCATAGATCAGCTGATCAATTATAATAGAACGACTGGTTTACTCCAATCCGTAGCGGGTAGAAATGCTTGGGATCAGGAGACAATGATGCCATCTAAGAGTGGAAATTCTCGAGCCATGGAGATGGGTGCACTTGAAGAAGTTATTCACGATAGAAAAAAAAATTCAATAGTCAGAAAGTTATTGGAACAAGCCAAACCTAAAACACCTTTTCAAGAAAGAGCTTATACACTAATAAAGAGAGCCTTTGACAGAGCAGAAGCTATACCAAGCAAACTCGCATCGGATTTGGCTGCAACCACATCCTTAGCTCAAATGGCCTGGCAAAAAGCTAGACAAAATAACGATTTTTCTGAGTTTTCACCTCACTTAAAGAAGGTAATTGATTTAAAGAGAGAAGAGGCATCCCTTCTATCTCCTAGTGGAGATTTATACGATGGGTTAATAAATGATTACGAATTTGGAATGACAAAAAAAGAGACCTCCAGTATTTTTGAACAATTGAAGCCAAGACTTTTAGATTTGCGGCAGAGAATAAGTGAAGCAAAACTTTCCAAACCCGAATTAGAAGGCGACTTTAATACTGAAAAACAATTAAAACTCGCCCATGAAATAGCAGAGACATTCTTCTATGACTTTGATAGAGGAAGAATTGATATTGTAGCGCATCCTTTTTGTTCAGGTGGTGGGGATGATGTACGAATTACTACCCGCGTCGATAATAAGGACCCATTTAACTGTTTATACAGTACTATTCACGAAGTGGGACACGCTTGCTATGAACAAAACGTGTCTTCAGAATTTTTACACTCGCCTCTCGGTTCTGGCGTATCTTTAGGCATTCACGAAAGTCAGTCTAGGATATTTGAGAACCAAATTGGAAGATCTAGGCAATTTACTAGGTGGCTGTTTAAAAAAATGAAAAGCTATTTTGGAGAATTTGGCATTAGAGATGAGGAAGAATTCTACCGTTTGGTTAATAAGGTTGAAACCGGTTTTATTAGAACTGAAGCAGACGAAGTTCACTACAATCTACATATAATGCTTCGCTTTGAGCTCGAATTAGAGGTAATTGGAAAAAATTTGGAAGTTCCGGATTTGCCTGAGGCCTGGAATGCAAAATTCAAGGAATATTTTGACCGTAACGTTGGAAAAGCCTCTGATGGAATTCTCCAGGACGTTCATTGGTCAATCGGTGCATTTGGGTATTTTCCAACCTACACTTTAGGTAACTTAAATGCCGGTTGTTTATTTGAAAAGATGCAAAAAGATATTCCTGATCTTGCAGACGGATTTGAGAAAGGTGATGTGTCATTAGCAACCACTTGGTTAGCAGAGAACATACATCAGCATGGAAGCCTATACGAACCTGCTGACCTGATCAAAAAAGCTACAGGAAAGGCTTTTACGCCTGAGCCCTTTTTGAATTATTTAGATGAAAAGTTTTCCGATCTATACGAGGTCTAATCTCTAAAATTTATAAATTGTAAAGGAAGAGGTAAATCGAGCTTTTTTGCTAACGAAATAACTTCCTGAAGACTATCTTTCTTTTGCCCTGAAACCCTAAGCTCATTACCTTGTATTTTTACCTGCACTTTTAACTTACTCTGCTTGACAGAAGAAATAATTTTCTTTGATGTGTCTTGTTCAATCCCCTCCAGCAAATCATAGTTTTGCCTTACTCGATTACCTGAAGCGCTTTCCGTTGATTTAACTTTTAGGGCTTTGGGGTCTATACCTCTTTTAACAAAATGGCCTATTAAAAGTTCGTTAACTTGCTTTGCTTTCAAGTCATCTTCTGTTTCTACAGTTAACAAGTTCTGATTTCTCTCAATATCGGTCTTCGAACCTTTAAAATCATATCGCTGGTTGATCTCTTTACTAGCATTAAAAATCGCATTCTCAACTTCCTGCATATCCAATTTACTAACAATATCAAAACTAGGCATTTCCTATAAACTCCCTTGACCATAAAAAAATTGCTTTGTTGTCATTTTACAATAAATGAAGCCCAAATTTAACTCATATTTAGATTCAGAAAAATTACAATATTTTTAAGTCTCACAATGATGTATGATAAAAACTTCGAGTAGAGCCGGATAATTTATAATGGAAAAGCAAAATAAACAATCAGAGCCTAGCTTTTATGTAAATTTTAAGAAAGTTTACGCACGTAATATAGACAGCAATATAAGCTTGCTAAATTTTTTAAGGCATAATTGTAAATTTACTGGGACAAAAGAGGGGTGCTCAGAGGGAGACTGTGGTGCATGCTCTGTATTGATTTTTGATGGAAAAGGATCCTTAGCACCAGTAAACTCTTGTATTTTAAAGGTGGGACAAATAATTGATAAAAATATAGTAACAATTGAAGGTGCTAGCAAATTATGCTCTGCTAAACCTTTAATTCAAGCACTAAACTCCGAGGCGGCGTCGCAATGTGGGTTTTGCACACCTGGCTTTGTAATGGCAGCGCTTGCATTAAAAGAAAAACATAAAAGCCCTTCTGAGAGCGTTATCCATGACTCTCTATCTGGAAACTTATGTCGCTGTACAGGGTATAGACCAATAGTGAACGGGATCCAATCTCTCAAAGAAAAAATAAAGTTTCCAATGCCTATAAATAGTAAAGGCTCAAAATTAAAGACCGCAATTTTTGGAAAGACAACTTACATTTACCCAGACTCTAAAAAAGAACTAATTGAATTTATATCAAAGGAAAAAAATTATACTGTTTTGTCTGGAGGTACAGACTGGAACCTTGAAGCGGAAACCTCCAATTTTAAAGAACAGAAAATATTATTTCTGAATAATATTAAAGAAATGTCTACAATTAAGACCAGGACTTCATCATTTGAAATAGGAGCTTGTGTTACACTGTCTAAATTCGAAGAGTTATGCCGTGAATTTTTCTCCCCCTTTCTGGATACAATTATTAGGTTTGGTTCTCCACAGATTAGAACAGCCGCAACAGTTGGAGGGAATCTTGGGACATCGAGCCCTATTGGTGACCTAGCTCCCCTATTTTTCGTATTGGAGGCTGAATTGTCTCTACTCGGTCCAAAAGGAGAAAGAACTATTCCGATTAAAGATTTTTTTAAGGGATATAGAAAGAACGCTCTGAAACGCAATGAGCTTATTTACAAGGTTAAGGTACCAAAAACAAAAAAGGAAGATTCAATTTTTTCTTGGAAGCTATCAAAAAGGTATGATCAAGATATATCAACTTTATCGCTGGCAGCCAAATTTAAGATGGATAAAAACTACACTATAGAGAATATTATTTTATCTGCTGGGGGCGTAGGACCCACGCCTTTGTTATTAGATAAAACGGGTAAATTATTAAAGGATAGTAATCTACGCTTTAACGAAAACTCTCTAATAACTGCTTTAAGTCATGATATTTCTCCAATAAGTGATCTTAGAGGGACAGCAAAATATCGATCGGCTGCAATGGTTGGATTGATAAAAAAAATGCAAAGATCCGCCATAAGTGGTGAGAAACAACATTCGATAATGAGTATTTGATGGCGTTAGATAACAAAAATAATATTTCAGTTGGAAAGTCTCACTACCAAGATTCGTCTTTCAGACAACTTACGGGAAGAGCCGAGTACATAGACGATATTCCATTGTCAGAAAATACTTTGCATGGAGCTCTTATTCTCTCAGAAATACCATCTGGTATGATAACTTCTATTGAGACCGAAAAAGCAAAAAAATTTGATCCAAGCATTACAGTTATTACAGCAAAAGACATACCTGGTAGGAATGATATAGCGCCTATTTTTGTAGATGAGCCAATCTTTGCAGAAAAAGAGGTGACTTATGTAGGCCAACCTATCGGGCTCATTGTTGCTTCATCAATGGAGAGAGCAAGGGCAGCCGTAAATGAAGTGAAGATTGTCTATAAAAAAGATAAAACACCGATATTAGACTTGGATTTAGCGTTCAAGAAAAAAAACTTCTTTTTAAAACCAATTCACTTTGAGAGAGGTAAGGCAAACGAACAGATTAAGCAGGCACCCCATAAACTTATGGGTTCATTTTCTATGGGAGGTCAAGATCACTTTTATTTGGAGACACATATTGCTCTTGCCATTCCGCATGAAAACTCTGAGTTCACAATCTGGTCAAGCACACAACATCCAACTGAAGTCCAGCATGGTGTATCCAACGTTTTAAATATTCCAGCGGCCAAGATCTCTAGTAAGGTCAGGAGACTTGGCGGTGGCTTTGGAGGTAAAGAAAGCCAGTCAACAATATACGCCGCCATAGCAGCTCTAGGAGCATACATTTTGGATAAGCCTGTTAAGCTTCGTCTTAATCGCAAAGATGACATGGCATCATCCGGGAAACGTCATGACTTTGAAGTGAAATACACCGTAGGTTTTAATAAAAAAGGAAAGATTAAGGGATTAGATATCACATTGCTTAGCAATGCAGGTAATGTCTGCGATCTGTCAGCTCCTGTAATGTCGAGGGCATTGACCCATTTAGATAACTGTTACTCTTTTAAAGATTTTACCGCAAGAGGCTATATATGTAAAACAAACACCGTATCTAACACAGCGTTTAGAGGCTTTGGTGGCCCTCAAGGAATGCTTGCAATTGAGACTATTCTTGAAAGAGTTTCTCGATTTCTCGGAATCGATTTAGATGCACTTAGACGTGAAAATTATTATTCCGCTAAAAATGGAATTAAAACACCCTATGGGCAAATAGTTAAAAATATTAAAATTGAAAAAATAATTGATGAGATGGAAACTTTCGCAGGTCTAGAAAAAAGAAAGCTTCTTGTAGAAAGGTTTAACACGTCGCAAATTAATAAAAATCAGCCTTACAGAAAAGGAATTGCCTTCATGCCTGCCAAGTTTGGGATATCTTTTAATAAGGTATCCTTAAATCAAGCAGGAGCATTAGTCCATGTATACACAGATGGTTCGGTGAGACTAAATCATGGCGGAACAGAGATGGGACAAGGCCTATTTACCAAAGTTGCTCAGGTCGTCTCAGAATGTTTCAACATTCCTTTAGACTATGTACATATTTCTGGAACGAATACCGATGAGGTCCCAAACACCTCAGCTACAGCTGCATCGTCTGGCTCCGATATTAATGGTATGGCTGCGTGGAAAGCAGCTACTGTTATCAAACAAAGAATGCTTAAACACGCGAGCAAAGTTTTTAAAAAGCCACCCTCTTCTATTGAATTTAAGAACGGTCTGATACTGAGCGGAAATAAAAGCATGACCTTTAAGGAATTAGCATTTTCCTGCTGGGAAAACAGAATATCTCTTTCATCAACGGGCTTTTATAAAACACCAAAAATCTCATGGGATCAGGAAAAATTTAAGGGAAGCCCCTATTTTTATTTCACGTGGGGAGCGGCAGTATCGGAAGCAATTATAGATATTGATACAGGAGAAAGTCGAATACTTAGGGCAGACATCATTCAAGACTGTGGGAGCTCTCTCAACCCCCTAATTGATAGAGGGCAGATAGAAGGAGGTTTCATCCAGGGTATAGGATGGCTAACTTGTGAAGAACTATATTTTAATCCAGAAGGCAAACTTTTAACTCTTGGCCCCTCAACGTATAAAATACCTGGAAGCCGAGATGTACCACCTGAATTTAATATTAAGCTATTAGAGAATACTCCCAATGAAGAGAAGACAATATTTAGATCTAAAGCTGTCGGTGAGCCCCCTCTATTACTATCCATTTCTCACTTTTTGGCTTTGAAAAATGCCGTCTCAATGGCTAGCGAAACATCAAATGCAGATTTATTAAATGCTCCCGCAACACCTTCAAAAATTTTAGCTGCGGTGCATAATGATCACTCTATGTAAATCTCATTACCATTGCTTTGAAAAAAAAACTCTCTTAAATTTTCTTTGCCTGCATCCAATGCTGATGATCTATCGATAACCAAAAAATCTTGAGCAGTATTAACGAGCAGTGGAAAATGCCAAACTTTTGGATTGTAATTTATACCTACATCACCTGGCACTCCGAAATACTTAATTGAAGAAAGATCTGGGGATCCGTCCTTATCATTTGCCACGACTACTTGCCAATCTATTTTTTGTATTGGCATAAAAGCTTGAGACGCCAGAGGGTGCATCTCCAGATAATCAATTTTTATTGGTCTTTCTCTAGGAGTAGCAGAAAATATTGAAATGATTGGATTAGCTTTTCTGTCAAGTACTTGTACCGTTGCTACCTCGTCAAACCTCTCACAATATCCCTGATTTATCAGAAATTTATTATTTTCCATCCCTTTTGAAATTACATCACCAAAAGGTTCGAATAACTTCTGGCTTACGGTCAGCTTTTCTAAATTTAAATGCATTTTAGCTTACTGGTTGACCAAAAATTCGAAATCTCGAAACTCCCCCATCAGGATAGATGTTTAATCTCACGTGGGAGACCGTATTTTCGTGTAAGAAATCATTTTTTCCAAAGTTATGAATAAAGTCTGGTTTGCATTTTTTCTCATCTAAAAAAAATTCCCAGTTACTAGAAGCTTCAAATGCTTTTATTTTGTCTTTTTCATTTTTTAAATCAATTGTTTGAATTGAAGCTCTATCTGGAAAATTACCCTTGAAGTGACAGGTATCTATTTCTACATTCGAAATCAGCCCAGGTGTTCCTAATTCAATGATTATAAAATCATTTCCAGGGACACGCCTACGCCGAGTCTCCCACCCGTCGCCCATTGTAGTTCCTCTACCTTCAGACAGGAGAGCGTTTACATTGCCATAGTGTGCGTTATTATACCCAATGATTTTGCCTCCATTTTTTAAAGCAGATAATTCTAAGTCTTTAGATAGATCCTGAGAAAAGGGAATAAGATCTCCAAAAAGTCTAAGCCGCGCTACACCTCCATCTGGGAAAATATTTAATCTTACATAGGTTACATTTTGATTTTTTAGGAGCTTATATTCATTTATGTGATCTCCTTTCAAAATCTGTTTTTCAAGAAGTGTGTGCCAGTCCAAAGATCCTGCTTCATAACTATTGTTAGATGAGAAATCTAGCGAGGCAGCTGGCGGATAGTTACCAGTAAAATGACTAGTATCAATTACTACATCCTCTATAGAACATCTGCCTCCTAAGCCAATTATAGCCCAGTCGTTTCCTTCTACTCTTTTTCTACGGCTTTCCCAACCATCCATCCATTTTCCATGATCATCATATTTATCGTCAATGAAAATGGGATCAGTGTCATTTAACATTCGATCACATTTTGCAAAAAAGTCGTCAGACACATCAATGATTTTTGCCCCTGCTTTCGGTGATGCCAAATTAACCTTTTTTGATACTATTAATTTGTCTTCATTTTTCATGTGGTAGTACCTTTCTCCAATGCCTCGCAATTCCTATTCTAGTTGTAAACCAGACATCGCTGAATGACTGAATGTAATCAACAAACTTTTTTAGTGCTGGGAACCTTCCCGGTTTTCCAATTATACGACAATGAAGTCCAATGTTCATAATCTTAGAACCTTCATGCCTTTCTTCGTATAGACAGTCAAAACTATCCTTAAGATAATTAAAAAAATGCTCGCCATTATGAAATCCTTGCGGGGTTAGAAATCTCATGTCATTAGTATCAAGAGTGTAAGGTATAATTAAGTGCGGCTTTTTTGTCATTTTAGACCAAAATGGTAAGTCATCACTATAGTCGTCTGAGTCATAAAGAAAGCCCCCTTCTTCACAAACCAAATCCCTTGTATTCTCTGAGGTACGACCTGTGTACCAACCCATAGGTCTTTCTCCACAAATTCTTTTTTGAATCTCTATTGCTTTTTGCATATGCTCTTTTTCAGTGGCTCTGGGAACATCTTTGTAGTTTATCCATCTTAGTCCATGGGAACAAATCTCATGATTATCTTTCAAAATTTGATCTACAATTCTTGGATTTTCTTCCAAAGCTTGTGCTACAGCGAAAATTGTTATCGGGATTTGTCTTTCTCTGAATAGTTTTAAAATTCGCCAAACACCGGCTCTAGTACCATATTCATATAAACTTTCCATGGACATGTGTCGTTGACCAAAAAATGGCTCGGCACCTATGATCTCTGAAAGAAAAGTCTCGGAATGCTTATCTCCATAGATTATTGAATTTTCACCACCTTCTTCTAAGTTCAAAACGAATTGAACCGCCAACTTTCTACCCCCTGGCCAGCTAAAGTGAGGAATTTCACCATGGTAACCTTCTAGATCTCTGAGTTTCGTTTCCATACTGCTCACTTCTCTTCTCTTAATATTTCCTCGATCTTATGAAAAAGGTTTGCGTACAATAACCGCTCTTCGTCTTCTAAAAAAGTAATATTGCCAGGTGGCATCGCCCTTGACGCTGCAACCTGCTTATAAATAGTTTCATAGTTATTAATCAAGTGACTGAATTCGCTCAAATAAACCCCTTTAGGAGGTTTTTTCATTCCTTCCCAAGATGGCTCCATAACATGGCAAGTGGAACATTTATAAGCCGTCACCTCCATAATATTATCTTTGAATTCTTTTGAAAATGAGCTTTCGATTAGGCTTAGCTTTTCTGGCAATAGTTGGTCCAAACTAGGTTCGTCAACTTCAGACAACATTAGAGAACCCCATGATAGGATTACAATTGGAATTGCAACCCAATACGGGCTCTTGTTACCAGCGTGTCTCTCATTAAAAAAATGTCTAACAAGGCCTCCTATAATTATGGTCAATACAATTATCACCCAAGAATAGGAGGTAGCATAGGCGGTAGGATAATGATTGCCGATCATTATAAAGATTACAGGAAGGGTCAAATAGTTGTTGTGAAGAGATCTTTGTTTTGCACGGATACCATATTTAGGGCTGGGTGTCTTCTTGGCGATTAATTGTGCTACTACTTTTTTCTGACCTGGAATAATTACCATTAGAACATTTGCTACCATTATCGTACCAAGAGTTACTCCCATCTGCATAAAAGCCCCTCTCGAACTTAGTAATGAATAGGATGCCCAAGACAAAAATGCAAAAAATATTAATAGTACAATTGACAATACTAAATTAGATTTGCCAACCAGCAATCTGCATATTAGATCGTATATCACCCATCCAAATATAACACCTGCTATTGATATTAAAACAGCAGCAGTTTTAGATAATTCAATTTTTTCATAATCAATTAGATATAGTTCAGCACCAAGATAGTAGACGAGTATGAATAGCGCTGCACCGGTAATCCATGTAGCATAAGCCTCCCACTTAAACCAAGTTAAGTGATCGGGTAGATGATTTGGAGCCACGAGATATTTTACCAAATTATAAAAACCACCTCCATGAACTTGCCAAGCCTCTCCGTGTGCCTCTTTAGGCAATGAGGATGATTTTCTTAGACTTAGGTCGAGCGCAATAAAATAAAAGCTAGATCCTATCCATGCAATTCCAGCAATTACATGAAACCATCGAACCATAAATTCTATCCACTCAAGATAATCAAAATCCATGCTTAACTGCCTCGATAGGTACTGTAGCCGAACTTAGATAGTAACAGAGGGACATGATAGTGTTGCTTTAGGTCATTAATTTGAAAGCAGATAGAAATATTATCAAAAAATAAATCCGTCTCTTTCATTTTATGTTTTGCCACCAAATATTTTCCAGCATGAAATACCATTTCATACCATCCTTCTCGAATGTTAGACTGATCAAATATTGGTTTATTTAATCTTCCATCAGAATTGGTTACAAAATTAGCAATCAATTCTTTCGTGTCTGAACGCGTAGAATAAAAACTAATTTCAAGTGCATCCGCGGGTTTCCCCTGCGTCAAATCTAAAACATGTGTGGTAAGACTTGTCATTTACTAAAAGCTTTTTTTTTTTTGATATTACATGGTAACTATAACGAGACAAAAAACAACCAAAGAAAAGGCAAACTTTGGAGCAAGAAAAATTCATTAGGCATTATGGCAGCTTGTATGAAAATTCACCTCATATAGCTCTTGCAATATACGAGCACCAGCGTTTGGATACGTTGTCACCCTCGGAAATATTGAGCTTAATGAAGGATTACGTAACCAAGATGGATCATCAATCGAAAATGAAACTAATTTTAGAACATCCAGAATTAGGTATTAAGAAGGGACAACAGAACAACCTAACAGCCCATTCAAAGAAAGAACAAAACCGAGCTGGTCTGGATAATCTTTCTGGAAGTGAATATAATCTATTGAGCATGTTAAACAAAGACTACATGAATAAATTCAAATTTCCTTTTATTATCGCTGTATCAGGCTTAAAAAAAGAAGAAGTATTTAGAAATATTGAGGTGAGGCTACAAAATACTGTTGAAACAGAGTTTGATACAGCTATAGAGGAAATACACAAAATCGCAGAAATAAGGCTGAAAAATCAGCAGTAAGGTTATTTAATTTTTTTACCAGCAATAAATACCGAGTCTATTGCTCGATCATCTCCTAAGGTCTGAAGGATGAATAGTTCTTCTTCAATTGTTTTACATTTTTCCATTCTATGTCTCATTAAAGGAGTACTTTTACTATTTAAAACTATCAAGTCAGCACAGTTTCCGGTCTTGATTGTTCCGATTTGATCCTGAAGTCCTAGACACTCTGCATTACCCATCGTTGACCAAAAGTATGAAGCTAGGGGATTTAGGCTATAGTTTCCCAATTGCTGAATTTTGTACGCTTCGTCCAGCGTTCTTAACATTGAGAAGGATGTACCGCCTCCTACATCTGTTGCTATTGCGGTTCTCACTCCTTTTTCTTCTAACTCTTTAAATTTAAATAGCCCACTTCCAAGAAATAGGTTTGATGTTGGGCAATGGACAGCAATAGACTTTGTTTCTTTCATTCTCTCAATTTCGTTCATTTCCAGGTGTATAGAATGAGCTAATAATGTTTTGCTCGAGAGCAACTTATATTTGTCATAGATAGATAAGTAATCTTTTTGATCTGGAAATAGTTCCAGTGTTGTTTTAATTTCGTCTATATTTTCAGATAAATGCGTTTGCACATAACATGATTGATTTTCAGCACATAAGGTTTGAGAAACTTCCATCAACTCAGGAGTGGAGGTTATTGCAAATCTAGGTGTTATTGCATATTTGCAACGGCTGACATTATGCCACTTACTAATTATCTCTTTGCTACTTAAATAGCTTTTATCGGCTTTCTCTAGAACTGTATCTGGCGCATTTCTATCCATCAACACGTTACCGGCAATAACACACATGTTTCTTCTATGCGCTTCCTGAAATAGATATTCTACTGAATTAGGGTGCACTGATCCAAATGAAACAGAAGTTGTAATACCATTATGATTTAATAAATCTAAAAATATTTTTGACTCTCTTTCACAATGCTTATCATCAACAAATAAGCTTTCGTTTGGGAAAGTATATTTATTCAGCCATTCAAGTAATTTTGTTCCATATGAAGCGATTACCTGTGTTTGGGGGAAATGATTGTGTAGATCTATAAACCCGGGCAAGATTATTTTAGAACCAAAATCTATTGTTTCAGTACTCTCATATTTCTTACTAAGTTTGGAATAGTCGTCAACGTCAATGATTAGCCCCTTATCATCAAATGCTACTCCTCCCTTTTCTAGATAAATGTAGCTACCAGTATCATTAATATCTTCTGGTTTCCTTAAAAACGAAAAAATTCTTCCTTTAAATATTTTCATTTTTTAACAAATCTCCAAAAAAAAGGCCCTTGAGAGGGCCTTTTTCCACTATCAAATTTACTTTATTGCGGGATATCACCCTCAATACCTTCAACATAGAAATTCATGCCTAGCAAAGTACCCATGTCAGCTGTTTCCCCAGCTTTTAGCCATGGCGAACCATCTTGCTTATTTATTGGACCTGTAAAGGAATGAAGTGCTCCCGAAGCAATACCATCTCTGATTGCCATTGCCTCTTTCTTTACACTTTCTGGAATCTTATCGGAAAGAGGTCCAATAATGACCATGCCCGCTCCAATTCCATCGAAGGTTTGTTCGGCACCCTTCCAAGTTCCATCCATACCCTGTTTAACCTTTTTTACATAATATGGAGCCCATCCATTGATAATAGCCGTCAAATGAGCATTAGGGCCAAAGGCACTCATATCGGATGCCTGACCAAAGGCATACACTCCCGCTTCTTCTGCAACGGTCATTATAGCAGAACTATCAACGTGCTGTAATATAACGTCTGCACCTTGGGAAATTAAGGTTTTTGCGGCATCAGCCTCTTTAGCAGGGTCATACCATGTGAAAATCCAAATAACTTTGAATTCCACATTTGGATTAGCTTTCTTTGCCGCAAGATAAGCAGAATTTATTCCTCTAACAACCTCAGGAATGGGATATGATGCGACATATCCAATTGTGTTGGATTTAGTCATCTTTCCTGCAATATGGCCTGCCACTGTTCTGCCTTCATAGAACCTCGCACTATAAGTTGAAACATTATCGGCAGTCATATATCCAGTGGCATGTTCAAATTTTACTTTTGGAAACTTCTTTGCAACATTTAGCACAGGTTCCATGTAACCAAAAGACGTAGCAAAAATCATATCTGCCCCAGAGAGAGCCATTTGGGTCATTACGCGTTCAGCGTCAGCACTTTCTGGAACATTTTCTTGGAAGACTGTTTCTACTTTATCTCCGAAAGCCTCATCCACAGCTTTTCTCCCAACGTCATGTTGATAATTCCAACCGTGGTCCCCTGGAGGACCAATATATATAAAGCCTACTTTATAATCCGCCGCAATAGCGATACTTGAAGTAATCACCATTGATATGAATAAAAAAGAAGCTGAAAAATATTTCATAAATTGTCTCATATTCTCTCCATTTTTAAATAAGTGTTATGTTATCTTCACAAACGATCTACCTAAACATCCCGGAGCTCCCCTATTCCCGCGGAATCGACTCATTGATATTACCACTAAAGCTAATATCGTTGCAAGATATGGAGCCATAGATAATAACGCAATGTTTATATTTACCCCAATTGCTTGCAAGTTTAGCTGAAGAATTGTTATACCGCCGAAAATATAGGCTCCTATAAGTAACCGAAAGGGTCTCCATCCCGAAAATACAACGAGAGCAAGGGCAATCCAGCCTGCCCCGGCCGTCATTCCCTCTGTCCATTGTGGAACTCTCACGAGTGATAGATATCCTCCTCCAACTCCGGCCATCGCTCCACCAAAAGTAATAGCCAAAAACCGGATAGTTACTACTCTGTAACCTAATGAATGTGCTACATCATGATCTTCCCCTACTGATCTGAGGATGAGCCCTGCTCTCATACGATTAAGAAAGTACCAAATGACTAGCACAGATATTAGCGATAGATAAACTATCAAATCATGTTGGAAAAACATTGTTCCGAGTACTGGGATTTCACTTATAAAAGGAATTGAAATGGTTGAAATTTGTGGTGATTTTATACCAGTGTAAGGGTGACCCATTAGAGCTGCTATTCCCAGCCCAAAAATAGTTAAGGCTAGGCCCGACG
>CACBAO010000005.1 GCA_902537235.1 uncultured Alphaproteobacteria bacterium | reverse complement strand
TGTATGGAAGCTAAAGTAGCGTAGACCGTTGTTCTAAGAGTTTTAGCGTAACTTTTAGGCGCAAAGATCTCTAATACCTTCATACCGCGGTTAGATAGAAAGAATGAATGGCCCATAGGAAACTGAACTAACAACAGAAGATTTATTGCCACCGCACCAAAGCCTTCGAAGGGTCCAAATGAAAATTGAAAGCCGGTCAATATGGTTAAAAACATCACTGTGCCGGCAACTATAAAAATGCCATGGCACAATAAACCATAAAATAAAGCTAGGGGTTTGTTTCCTGGTAGATCCATAGATTACAATTAGTACGTCTTAGGAAAATGGAAACTTTAAAACTCAAATTCTTTTTGTAATTTTGACTTCCTTTTTCTGGATTTAAGATAATCGTTTTCTGAAGTTTTCCTACTACCTATCTTTCTCCAGATAGCTTCCGTTTGAATTCTTGCTGTTTTTAAGTTTTTGAGCTGATATATTCTTGTTAAAGCGCTTTCCCTTGATAGTTTCTCATCAACTATGGGGCTATAATATTCACCTAATAGTTCTGGTGTCTCCCAGGGCGTATGGACGTTTGCCACAGGCATATGCCTTAACTCTGGGACCCATTTTTTGATAAATTTTCCTTGAGGATCATGTTCCAAGCCTTGCTTGATTGGGTTATAAATTCTTATCGTATTAATACCTGTAGTACCAGACTGCATCTGTACTTGAGAATAATGAATTCCAGGTTCATAGTCAGAGAACAGGCGCGCTAGGTAAAGAGATGTTAGCCTCCAATCTATCCAAAGATTGTAACTAGCGAAACTAACAAGCATTGCCCGCATTCGGAAGTTTATCCATCCAGTTGATATCAGTGATCGCATACATGCATCAACAAATGGAAAACCTGTTTCTCCATGCTTCCATCTTTCAAAATTTTTGGATTGAGCGGTTTCTCTTTCCAATTTATCATAAATAGGATGAATGTTTTTCCACTCGATGCTTCTCAAATCTTCCAATTTTTGTATGAAATGGCAATGCCATCTAAGTCTTTTCTGGAATGAGTTGTAAGAGGCTCGCCAGTTTTTTGTTTTATCCCCATTTAGGTCAAGCTTTTTTTGGGTTTGTTCTTGTGTCCTCTGGAAAAGTGTACGAATAGAAATTGTCCCGAAAGCAATATGTGTAGACAGTCTAGAACAAGAAGTTGCGGATAACAAAGGTCCAGACATCTCCCTCTGATAGTTTTCACTTCTGTCAGATAAAAAACTTTCCAAAACGATACCTGGATCAATTTTGCCGAAGTTAGTATTAGGTTCAAAACCATCAAATTCCAGTTGTAAGTCTTTAAACGAAGGAAATTTATCAGATTTTTCAGGTATACAAAATATTTTTTCAGGTACTTCATAAATCCTTTTTTTCATATGCTTATGCCAAAGGGTTGACCATCCGTCGCGAGAATTCAAATTCCTTACTACTCCGTTTTGTTGATATTCTTTCCAGTCTATGGATTTTTTTTCGGTCCACTTTCGGATAGCTAAATCGCGATTTTTTGAAAATTTATTCCACGTTTCGTAGTGAGAGAATATAGCTTTGACGTCATGTCGGGTTGTCAAAGACTTTAGTACGGAAAGTGCTTCTCCAACTTTGATTACTAGCTTAGAGCCTTTCGTATTGAACATATCGCCAAGTTGGCTGAGATAGTGTTGAAGATATACAAAGTGTCTGTATGAAACGTCGGGCTGTTTCCAGAGGTTTGGTTCCAATATGTAAAGGGGTAAAATTTTTCCACGCGCGCAGGCAACCGAGAGAGGCTCGTGATCTAGCATTCTAAGATCTCGTTTGAACCACACAATATTCAACTTGCGTCCTACTTTCCTTTACGAAAAATTCTTTTACGCCAAGCAGTGTAACTCCCCGGTTTAAGATTTTTTCGCATTAGATTTTTTACTTCTATCTCCTTAAGCCCGAATTCATCTCTTATAGCCTTGAAACTTACTTTGTCACTAAGTGCTAACTCAATTAATTCAGACAGACGCGCTTGAGATAGGTTTCTTTCAACACTTTGCATTAAATATGATGATTTAAAAGTAAGTAGTAGAAAATTATGGATCCGATAGCGCCGGCTATCGCTACCTGAGCAAACCTTGTTCTCATTTTTGCAGCCATTTCTTTCATTTTTTCAGGATCTGACCCAAAAATCAGCTCAACGGAGTCTTGGAGTGTTTCTTTGTCACTTGGGTATTGACCTTTAGATTTCATCGCTAGGGTTGAATTTCGCTTTGTTCCCATATTTAAATCTCCTTGAATTTGTTCCAAGAAATATGTTCTGGATCGGAAAGATGACAACTGGGTGTGTCATTTTGCCTCAGAGTAAGAAAAAAATTTTTTTTTGCTTGGTTTTTAAAAAAATAGACTTATTTACCTCCTACAAACCAACATCGGAGATATATAAATGAAAAAGATTATAGCTTCTGCATTTGTCGTTTTGCTCTTTGGCTCAAGCGTGTACGCGAGTGGCTGTAGCGAGATGGCAGCATTTAATACAAAAATTAATAAAGCACTAAAAACAGCGTCCTTCAACGAGAAGACCTTAGCAGATATCAGAAATTTACAGTCTGAATGCAAAAGACAGCATGACATGGGAATGTCCGTGAGTACGATAAGCTCATGCAACAAGGCGCTTGATTTAGTCTCTGTCAACTAAGATCATTGGTAATTAGGAATTTTTGGAGTAATATATGAGTATCGAAAAGAAGAAATTTACTAAGCTTGATGTAGTAAGTGGAAAGTCTTACTTCCTCTGCCAGTGTGGCCAGAGTGCAAAGTACCCACTATGCGATGGAAGCCATAAAAAGACCTCCTTCAGTCCTAAGAAATATGTCGCATCCGCAAACACTTCTGTGAGTGTTTGTGGATGCAATGATTTAAAAACAGTTGTTTGCGACTGCGCGTAATAAGGAGCGAGGACATGAATGCAATTGTGAAAAGATTAGAACGGTTTAACAGTGCCATACCAGAATTTTGCACGTCACATTGGTTATTAAGAATACCTTTAGCGTTGTTGTTCATACAAATGGGATTGATGAAGTTGCCCATAGACCCTGCTGAAGCAGAATCCTATGGTCTTTCTGTTCTTGTTTGGTGGGTGGTAGCACTTGGTGAGCTAGGAAGCGGACTTGGTTTAATAGCGGGCGGGTTGTTCAACACAAGAAAAATACCTAGTTGGTTGGGAGACACCCTTACGCGCTTTAGCGGCTTTACTATAGGTTGCATAACAACTGGCGTGATATGGATTGGCGAACCTGAAAGTTTTCTAGACGTAATCCTGTATGACAATCTTCACGTGTTTATGTGGGTCGGAGGTTTATTTTTCGCTCTGCGTGGAAACCGTGCTTAACATTATTAGGGGACTTTAAACGTCCCCTTTATTTCTGTTAGCATCAAACTTTTCATTAAATCGTTTTTGTGGAAATCGCTTTGACAATTTTTCCTTATTACCATTTATTATATCAACTAAATCAACCTTCAGCGCTAGACAAGCTTGCGCTACGTACCACATTATGTCTCCCAATTCTCTTTTCATGTGTTCATGCGCGACAACATCAAAAGTCTTTTCCTGAAACGTTATTTTCTTAATTATTTCATTAAACTCACCGACTTCTCCAGATAAACCAATACCAGCCGTTATTAATCGTGACATCTCGATATCTTTGGTATTGAGATAATTGATACGGTCCCTCATTTTATCAGATGATTTTGAAGCTTCACTTGTAACTTTATCTACGAAATCCGTATACTCTTCTAGCAAATTTTTTTGCATTTTTTACCCTATTTTGATTTAACCTATTATTAATCACTTTATATCCTTACCATCCTTTCGAATGTAATCATCTTTTGATTTAAACTCTTCGCCCTCCTTTAATAGACCAGCACCAGGAATGAAATTTACCTCTATCCTAATTCCATCTGGGTCTTCAAATAATATGTAATAATAACCTGGAGCCCAATCTCGTTCTTCGGGGCCACGTACAACTTTTGCATTGATCTGTGTCAAAAGCTCATAAGTTCTATCGACATCATCACGACTTTTTGCCCTTAAACATAGATGATGAAGACCAACCCTATATTGTTGAAAGGTTTCGGCCGCAAATTCAGGATCACATCTTCTTATACCTATAGCCGTTCTACCTCCAACATGATAGCAAAAATCCTGTCCATCCATAACACAGATCATTCCAAATTTTGGCAAAAGGCTTTTGTAAAATTGTCTTGCTTCACTAAAACGTGAAACCGTTAATATTACATGAGCCATACCATTAATCTCAATTTCACTCATGTCGTAGTCATCGCACTTCCAAAAGACTTTACCTTATCTGCTTTTCCTGGCGATGGAGGAATGTTAAGACCTCTGTCACAAGCTGGACGTATACGCATTTGTTCCATCCATCTTTCCAAACTTTCCAGACCCTCAGTCGAAACTCTTGCCCATTTATGACTCCTTATCCAAGACCAATTCGCAATATCCGCGATAGAGAAGTCCCGAGCTAGCCATTCAGATTGACTGAGCCGTATATCTAAGACTTCATATAATCTTCTTGTTTCATTATGATATCGTTTGCGCGCGGCAGGAACATCGTTTGGGAAGTACCGTTCAAAAACCACTGCCTGCCCTTGCATTGGCCCTATCCCGCTTGCTTGGAACATTAACCATTGTAATACTAATGTTCTATCAGGTTCATTAATTGGTAATAACTGGCCAAACTTTTCTGCCAGATAAAGAAGGATGGCGTTTGAGTCAAAAATGTTGGTGCTGTCTTTTCCCATTGTTTTTAACACTGGAATTCGTCCATTGGGATTTATTTGTAAGAACCAGTTTGAATGTTGCTCGCCTGATTGTAAATCTATAAGCTGTACCTCGTATTGAGCTCTTAACTCTTCAAGAGCCATAGCTACTTTCCATCCATTTGGAGTGGGTGCTGTGTAAAGTTTATACATAGTGTTTCCTAAGGATGAAATGCTATTATACTAAATAAAAAAGCACAAGTTCGTTCTATATGATAGCTTGAGTAAATTAGGAGATTATTTTGAAAAAAGTTGATTGGTATTTTGATTTTATTTCTCCGTTTGCTTATTTACAGTTTTCGCAATTTAAAAAGTTTGATAATGAGCTTAACATCACAATACATCCAGTCTTATTTGGCGCTCTTCTGAAACATTGGGGTCAACTTGGACCCGCAGAAATTGTCCCTAAAAGAATATTTACATATCGTTTTTTCAAATGGAAAGCTGATAAGTTAGGGATAGAATATACTATGCCTCCTTCACACCCATTTAACCCTCTACCGGCCTTGCTGTCTTGTATAGCAGGAAATTCAACCTATGAAGTAACTAAAGAAATATTCGACATTATCTACAAACAAGGAGAACAACCGGATAAGGAAGAGGGAATAGCGAAACTTGAAGCAGTAGTAAACCAATACGTAAGATTAACACATTCGACACGAGATGAAGGTGCTCTTAAAAAGATATTGCGTACCAACACATCCAAGGCTATTGAAAATGGCGTATTTGGCGTACCAACATTTGTAGTCGAAGGACAAGTTTTTTGGGGAGGAGATGCGTCGGATATGATGTTAGACTTTATAAAAAATCCTGAGCTATTTTCTTCGGAAGAGATGAAGCGTATTTCTTCCATGCCTATGGGTGTAATAAGAAACAAACCCTAACTGACATTTTCATTTTAATTGGGCTATCTCTCTGATATGATTTGGTGATAACCCGCAACAGCCGCCAATAATATTTACCCCTTCCTTAATCCATTTTTCAGCAAAGGATTTGAGTTGTCTGGGTTGTATTACTTTATCAAAGTCCCAATTCGGCGAAACCCACCCGCCTGAGTCCGGATAAACCATCAGTGGTCCATCAAAAAAGTTTCTTAATACCTTTAAAGACTTGCTTACGGCGTTTACATCAGTGTGCATAATGCCAGCAACATCGACATTAAAATCTTTGACTATATTAGCAACACTTTCAAAAGGAATATCATCTTCTTCCATAAAACTTAACACAAGACCCGTATCGCTCAATCGAGTTGAGAAACCTGCCCATATAGGTTTTTTACTTTTTGCTGCAGCTTCAAAGACTGATAGCATTCTATCAGGGTGGTACATCATTTCTAAAATAATAATGTCACAACCATATTCAGCTAAAAACAGAGCCATTTCCTCACAATTTTCTCTCAATCTATTTTCGGAAACTCCATGCTTTGGATCAGATTGCTTAGCACCGTCAGGTATCGGAAGTCTATGTGATAAAGATCCAGCAATTAATATATCGTCTCTTTTTGCCTTTATTTTTGCTTCTTGCGCTGCAAAAATCGCTTTTGAATTAATTTCTTCAAAGCTATCTGCCAGACCTGCTACTTCTAACATTAAACGACTAGATGCATAGGTATTTGTAGTGATCACTTCTGCACCTGCATTAATGTAATCTAAATGAATTTGTTCCAAAACTTGAGTATTTAGTGAGGCGGACCCACACCAAGTTTCATCCATCTCTATACCTCTAAATTGCAACTCAGTTCCGACCCCTCCATCCAGTATAATCAAATCATTTTCATCAATTTTCTTTTTAAGGGCTTCATATGCAGTTTCCATAAAATATCCTTTTTTTGCCTTGTCATTTAGTCTTTAGCACTTTAAGCAAAAAAAAGTGAAGCAAATAGTTTTTTAGGAAAAAAAATGGCAATCGAAAACAGTCAAATCATTCTTTATTTTTTTGCATTAATTATTTTGTTTCTTACTCCTGGTCCTGTTTGGGTGGCACTAATTGCCAGAACAGTTTCTGGCGGAGCTAAATCTTCAATTTCGCTTGCTCTAGGCGTTTCTCTAGGTGACATGCTTTGGCCCTTTGCAGTTTATTTTAGCTTAGGTCTTCTTATATCAATTTATTCCGATATTTTATTGATATTTCGATACTTTGCTTCTTTTATTTTAGTCTTGATGGGATTAAATATAATATACTCAAGGAATAAGGTGTTAAGTGAAGATCATCGTCTTACTAAATCAGGATTTATTGCAGGTTTTTATGCAGGTTTCATCGCAGTAACTGCAAATCCCAAAGCGTCACTTTTCTATATGACACTTCTTCCAGGTTTTTTCAATTTTGAATTAATAGGACTTGTTGATGTTTTTCTAATTTCAGTTCTCTCTTTTTCCGTCCCGATGATAGGAAATATTTTAATGATACTTTTCGTTGCAAAAATAAGGTCACTATTATCTTCTCCAAACGCCATTAGTTTAACAAATTTAGTTTCTGGTATACTCTTAGTACTTGTCGGAATATCCATATCGATTTTTTAGTTAATCTATTTCCTTTCTTATTCTGATAGAGAATTGGACATTCACTTTTTCCCATGTGGATCCCCCTTAGGTAATATATCTCGAATATAATCCCTTTGCTTCCACTCTGGTGGTGGAGGTACTCCCTTTCCTTTTCTAGGCACATGTGGGGATGGTTTACTCTCTTTTAAATTTGGTACGTATCGCGGGCAATTTGGATAAATTTCGCATTTTATTCGCACTACAAACTTAGCACCATAATGTTTTTCTAAGGATTCTCTATCCCTATGAATACTCGCCTGTCCATTAATCCTTATACGGCGACTCTTACCATCAAAATTTACAAATAATAAAGCAACATTTGGATTTTTTATGATATTACCTGCTGTCCGATACATCGAATTCCCATCATATTCCGGATATTCAATTATTCCTCCATCTAGAATTTTCACAAAACCAGGATCACCAGATTTTATATTACAGTCGATGTATTCTTTCCAGCAGCTCGCTATAAAGAAAAATTGTGCGTTTTTTATTAATTCTTTTTCGTCATTCCAAAACTCATAGTGCTTTCTTTTTGTTTCTATAGCTTCAGCTGTCCTGCGCCCGTCAAAAAGATCCTGAAACTTTCTCATTCCTTCGTGAAAAAAATCTCTTTTCTTAAATTCATTCATATACATCTCGCAATCTTTAATTTTTTGTTACAAAAAGTTACATCGAAAGTATAGCATGTGGGCAAAGAAAATAGGTAGATCTAATCTTTTCTTGTCTAATTTTGTGTGCTCATAAAAATTTTTTATTATTCTCAAAACAAGAAAATTAATGCATTTTTTAGGAAAGCGTGAGAGCATTCAATGCTTAGACTTTAGATTCTTTAACTTACTTTGGAAATTGCAAAAGAATTAGGCCAAGATCTTAAAATAGTCAGAGTTTACTGTGAAAGAAAGAAAGATGCTCTTATATCGGCATTGAGATCGAATGCCATAAAACCTCTAAATCCTATTCTGTCGGTTAATGAGGGAGAGATAGAGACATTTTCTAATATTGTTGCTTTAGCTGGTGCCGAGGTTTTCCAAAATGCCCTTAATCAGAGAGCAGACATTGTGATAGTGGGTAGAGCAACAGATACAGCGATTATATCTGCTCTGCCACTCCTTAAAAAATAAAATAATGGAGCAAGCTGGCATGGAGCGAAGATTGCAGAATGTGGTGCTTTTTGTTCTTCCAATCCACAAAGCGGTGTAATTCTTTTAGAGGTTGATAAGAATGGCTTCACAGTTGAGGCGATGGCCGAGGACGCATTTTGTTCGCCGGATTCTGTTTCAGCTCATATGCTTTACGAAAATTCAAACCCATTTATTCTATATGAACCAGGAGGGCATTTCGATGTTTCAGATGCTTAATATCAAGCGATAAATAAAAGGCAAGTGAGAGTCACTGGGTCAAAATGGATACCCAATCAAGAATACACAGTAAAATTAGAGGCAGCCAAACTGGCGGGTTTTAGACTGTAATGCTCGCAACTATTAGAGAAAAGTATTATGTCGATAATGTCGTACGATGGACTGAAAAACTAAAAGAATTGGGAAAAGAAAAAGTAATAGCAAACTTAAGCCTTAATAACTGTGATTTCGATATTGATGTTCGCATTATTGGTCGTGATGCCACCTTAGGCAACCAAGAAAAGTTTTTTTTGGGAGATTTGAGAGAGGTTGGAATTCTTGTGATTATTACCGCTAGCACCCAAAAGATTTCTACTCAAATAGCTGCTGTTCTTAATCCCTATCTGTTGCATTTGCCTTTTCAAGAAAACACTGCACTGCCAACTTTTTCTTTCCCCTTCTCTCCAGCCAGTATTGATAAGGGAGAACTTTATGAATTTGCACTTAATCACGTTGAAATACTTAACAATCCTTGCGAGGGCTTTAAATTTTTAGTCAATGAAGTTAGATATGCATAGTTTGGGTTCTGTTGTTGAAAAAGTACTATCAAAAAATGCTGGGCCGTTGATTATTACTATAGATATTTTTTGCAAACGAGAGGAGATATACATAAAAATTGAGGCAAGCCTTAATAAGAAATTTTTGTCAAAGTATTTAAATGTGAAAGAGGGTCTATAAAAATTTACCTAATAGATAATCTAAAAGTTGTGAAAGTAAGTATAGACCGCTCGTTTATTCAGTGTAGTAGATTTGATAGAGATATTCATGGTGCACAACTTGCTAACTTAATTTCAGAGCTTATGATTGAATAAAAGTTACAGTGATCAAAAGATGTAAGTTAGAAAAGTTATATGAAATCTGTCAATTCGATCATTATAGCTCTCTTTGCCGGCATACTGGGCTCATTATTTGGCTGGAGTTTAATGTTGCCTGCGCCATTTCTTATGGGCCCTGTTTTAGTATCAACCCTGTTCGCAATTTTACGTATAAATTTTTCAATCCCAGAACAAGTCAAGCAAATTTCATTTATCTTAATCGGTATCAGCGTGGGTTCAAACGTTACGCCTGAAGCACTTTTAAGCTTTTCCAGGTGGCCCTTAAGTATATTACTAATGGTATTGTCAGTGACTACAATTATTTTTGCATGCAAAATAATTCTTCAGAAATATTTTGGAATGGACAAGAGATCATCTTTGTTGGCTTCTACGCCTGGACATCTGAGTTTTGTGCTTATGTTGGGTGCCGAGACAAAAGCCGATACCACTAAAATAGCAGTAATACAGTCAATTAGAGTCTTGGTACTAACAATTATTACTCCTGTATTCGTTGTTTTATATAGTGGAAATGATCTTTCTAAAACTAATGTGCAAATCGAGATTATAAATTCAGGGAGCTTAGTGGTTTTATGCTTATTCTCAATTATAAGCGGATTTATCTTGAAAAGATTAGAGATACCAGCACCCTTCCTGATCGGAGCAATGCTTTTGTCAGCAATTACTCATGGTACCAACTTAACACCTGGATATGTACCAAATTTTTTGGAAAGCATAGCTTTTGCAATTTTAGGTACAGTTATAGGAGCGCGGTTTGTGGGTGTTGAAATGCAAAGTCTCAAATCATGTCTAGTTAGCGGATTAACAATAACGTTAGCTGGAATATCTATTTGCTTCCTTGCATCATCCATCATTTTTAAGTTAACGGGAATTCCATTTGTCCATATATTTATAGCTATCGCTCCAGGAGGACTCGAAACAATGGTCGCAATGGGTGGGTTAGTGAATGCTGAACCAACTTATGTAGCTTTCCACCACGTTATACGGCTCTTTTTCATTGCTCTTTTAATTCCAATTATCTTAAAAAAAATAGTCTAGCGATTTAATTATTCTTTTACATCTTCCTCCCATTACGAATAGAACTTTGTGACGGTAATAGAATAGATGCCAGAACAATAATTACAGAAAACAAACTTAAAAAACAAAAAAGCTCTGATAATTGATATCCCTTGTCCAGCATAAAACTACATGTCGGTAGCACAGTAGCGCCAACTCCAAGATTGAGAACAAACTTCATGCTAAGAACGCGATTCCTCCAACCATCAGGAACATACCGTACCATAACAGCATCAATAATTGGAATTTGCCCGAAAACAAAACAGACAGCTAATGTCATAAAAAATAGTAGCTTGTAACCGTCAAATTGTGAAGCAAGGTAAATAAAGATAATCTGACCGACTGAGACAATAAATAAAACTATCCTCGGTGAAATACGATCGATCAACCAGCCAACAATGACCTGCGAAAGAGAAGAAACCGCATAAACAAAAGATGCAAGTAATCCAGTCATCGCAACAGAAAGCATGAGATTTTCCATATAAAGCTCTAAGTACCGTGGAACGAGGAAAGTTACCGCAGTAAAGACAAAACCTCCGAAGGTGGTACTTATTGCTAAGGCTAAAAGAGCTTGCTTCCAACCGTGAGAAAACTCTTCAGACTTTATTTTAGATGGCAACCCGCTTGGCGGGACCGTCGGCTTGAGTGCCAGCGCAAAAAATATTCCGTAAATTATGCATACTATTCCAGATATCAAAAAAGCTATTTTCCAATCACTATAAAAAATAATTACGCCTGTAATTAATGGAGCGCTAGCTACGCCCATATTTCCGAATAATCCATTGATACCGAGGCGTAAACCAACGCGTTCCTTTTTTTCTAACAACATTGCTATTCCGACCGGATGAAAAATAGCAGCAAAAAAACCCAAGCTGGACAAGCCTAATACCAGATGGAGTGATGAGTAAGAAAAACTTATCAGAATCGACGAGATGCCTATCCCAAAATGAAATACTACCATTGTAATAGATCTTGAAAAAATGTCTGCTACTCTTGCTGCTATTGGTGATGCAATACCAAACAGGATGAAACCCAATGTTGCTAGCTGTATGGTTTCACCATAGGTGAGCCCTATGTCCCGCCCCGCATCGTAAGCTGCTTTGGCAAAGACGAGAATTATGAAGTGGTCTAAAAAATGACTAATAAAAAGATATATGTCAGGAATTTTTTTGTTTCGAAAGCGTGAAAGCATGATAGTTTACTATCACGATTTACTCACAACGGCATATTAAATAATTTCCTTTGCTTATCACTTTTGTTAAAAGATCAAAAAATTTTATGGGGTCATAGAGGGCATCAAAATGAATAAAGAAACCAAATATATTCCGCCTGAGGTTTGGGAATGGGATAAGCCTAGTGGAGGCGCGTTTGAGAGCATAAACAAACCCACGGCTGGTTCTGCTTATGAACAGAAACTTCCCAGAGGGAAGCATCCTTTGCAACTTTATTCTCAGGGTACACCAAATGGTGTAAAAATAACATTGATGTTAGAAGAGCTGCTAGCTTTAGGACACAAAGGCGCTGAGTATGACGCGTGGCTTTGCCGAATAAATAAAGGTGAGCAGTTTTCATCTGGTTTTGTGGAAATAAACCCTAATTCAAAAATTCCAGCGTTACTAGATCAATCAAATGGAAAAAAACAAAGAGTTTTTGAGTCCGGCGCTATTCTCTTATATTTAGCCGAAAAATTTTCAGAGTTTTTGCCAACTGAACTAAATGAGCGCACTGAATGCCTTTCCTGGTTGTTTTGGCAAATGGGAAGCACTCCTTATTTGGGAGGCGGCTTTGGTCACTTTTATTCATATGCGCCTGAAAAATTTCAATATCCGATAGATAGATATGCAATGGAAACTAAACGTCAGTTGGACGTATTGGATCAAAGATTAAGTCAAGCCGAGTTCTTAGCTTGTGACAAATTCACTATTGCTGATATAGCTTCTTGGCCGTGGTACGGACAACTCGTACTTGGTCGATTATATAGCGCTGGTAATTTCTTGGATGTAACTTCATATAAGAATGTCGTTGCTTGGGCCGAGAAAATAGATCGAAGACCGACAGCAAGTAAAGCACGAATGGTCAATCGTATAGTAGGCAACCCAAAGTTTCAGCTGCACGAAAGACACGACGCTTCGGATTTTGAATTAAAAACACAGGATAAACTTAACGGTTCTGAATAGGTTATTTTTTTAGTTGAATATATATTTCAGCAAAATTCTTGAAAGTTTAAAGCTTTTGTAATACCATTTTTTTATATCGGGAGAAACTAGTAATAGTTGCCGAAGGAGCAACCGCCCCGGAAACTCTCAGGCAAAAAGGACCGGTATGGACTGAACACTCTGGAGAGCGACTTTAAATAGTCCGCCGAAGGGATAACGATCTCAGGCAAATGAACAGAGGGGGCATTCTTCGATGTGTACTTATACACATCTTTAACGAATGCCGGTAAAATCATTTAATACCGGAATAAGAAGGTTAAGTTTTGACAGAGCTTAAGAAGACAGCTTTATACGATCTTCATCGATCTCTCGGCGCTAAAGTGATACCTTTCGCTGGATATGAAATGCCCGTTAATTACCCTTTAGGAATTATGAAAGAGCACTTATATTGCAGAAAGTCTGCAGGCTTGTTTGATGTTAGTCATATGGGGCAGTTGGTCATTTCGTCTAACACACAGTCAATGCAATTCATCGCTACTGAGTTAGAAAAACTACTCCCTATAGATGTATTAGGTCTTGGCAAGGACAGACAGAGGTATGGGTTTTTACCAAATATAGATGGAGGAATAATAGACGACCTAATGATATCAAATCGAGGTGATCACTATTTTGTTGTTATAAATGCTTCCAGAAAGGAAATTGATTTCAAGTACCTTAAAGAAAATATTTCTAAAGAAATTGATGTTGACTTAATTAAAACAAGAGCACTTATCGCTATTCAAGGTCCTCAATCAGAAAAGATATTATCCAGCCAAATCGGAGAATTGAGTTCCCTAACGTATCTTGATGTAAAAAACTTTTCGTATAAAGGAGAGATACTATGGGTTTCAAGGTCTGGTTATACAGGGCAAGATGGATTTGAAATATCACTACCTAATAGTCTAGGTGAAGTTTTCTGTAAAAACATTCTCGAACAAAATGGTATTGAACCGATTGGGCTGGGAGCCAGAGATACCCTCAGACTGGAATGCGGGCTTTGCCTTTATGGACAAGATTTAAATGAAACAATTACTCCTATTGAGGCCGGTTTGAAATGGGCTATTCAAAAAGTTAGACGGGCTGGAGGAGAGCGAGAAGGCGGTTTTGTAGGACAAAAAAAGATTTTAGAACAAATTGAAGAACAACCTTATTTCAAGAGAGAGGCTTTTTTCCCCGATGGGAAAGCTCCTTTAAGATCTGGGACTAAACTGTTTAGCGATGATAAAGGGAAAAATAGAATTGGTATGATCACATCTGGCGGCTACTCACCATCTCTAGAAAGGCCGATTTCAATGGGGTATTTGAACCATAATAAATTTAATGTTGATGAACCAATTTTTGGTGAAGTAAGAAACAAGTTCTTTTCTGTAACACTTACAAAATTACCGTTCGTACCAACCAGTTTTAAAAGAAATTAAGAGGAGATAGTAATATGAAATTCACAGAGGAGCATGAATGGCTTGAGTCTGAAGGTGATATGGTCAAGGTTGGCATCACAGAGTATGCCGCGGAACAATTGGGAGATATTGTATTCATTGAACTACCAGATGTAGGAACTTCAGTTACCAAAGGGCAAGAAATAGTTGTTATAGAAAGCGTAAAGGCAGCATCGGATATCCTGGCACCTCTTGATGGAGAAATTACCGAGATCAATAACGCAATAGTGGACGACCCATCTATGGTTAACAACGATCCAACAGGCGAAGCTTGGTTTTTCAAAATGTCCTTAAAAAGTCAAGGAGAGCTTGACGGTCTAATGAGTGAAGACGAATACAAGAAACATATCGAATAACTAAATTATTAGGGGGAAAAAATGAACTTTGAAAATAATAATTTTGAGCCAACAGAGTATCTACCTTACGATTTTGCTAATAGGAGGCACATAGGTCCATCGCCTCAGGAGATGGAAAAAATGCTTAAGCTTCTTGGTCTGAATAGTATTGATCAATTAATTGATCAAACAATTCCTCCATCCATAAGACAAAAAAAATTACTTGATTGGGATAAGCCAAAATCTGAACGAGAGATGCTTTTCCATCTTAGAGAAACAGCGATAAAAAATAAAAAAATGATGAGCTTAATTGGTCAAGGGTATCACGGAACTATAACACCCCCTGCAATTCAAAGAAACGTTTTAGAAAATCCAGCCTGGTACACTTCCTATACCCCTTACCAGCCAGAGATTTCCCAAGGACGTTTGGAAGCTCTTCTCAATTTTCAAACAATGATCAGTGATCTAACTGGACTAGAAATAGCGAACGCCTCTTTACTTGATGAAGCCACTGCATGTGCAGAGGCGATGACTATGGCAAAAAGGATAACTAAAAACAAGTCTATCAATTTCTTTGTTGACCAAGAATGCCACCCACAAAATATCGAAGTCCTGAAGACAAGAGCACATCCACTTGGTATAAATATTATTATTGGTGATCCGGATAAAGACATTAACTATGAAGATTGCTTTGGAGCAATATTCCAATATCCTGGAACTTTTGGCACGCTCAGAGACTTTACAAATGTGACTGATAAACTGCACGAAACTGGTGCTCTTGTTACAATTTCAGCAGACCCAATGTCGTTAACTCTACTGAAAGAACCAGGTTCCATGGGGGCCGATATCGCAGTAGGATCAACTCAAAGATTTGGTGTTCCGCAAGGGTTTGGAGGTCCCCATGCCGCTTATATGGCTACCAAAGAGACTTACAAGCGCTTTCTTCCTGGCAGAATTGTAGGTGTTTCCATAGATAGTAAAGGGAATAAAGCGTATCGATTGGCTCTACAAACAAGAGAGCAACATATTAGACGTGAAAAGGCTACTAGCAACGTGTGTACGGCACAAGCCCTTCTAGCGGTAATGGCATCTTTTTATGCTGTGATGCATGGGCCAGATGGATTAAAAGCTATTGCGCAAAGGATTCACAGAAAAACCGTTAGGTTAGCCAAGGGATTGGAGGCACATGGTTTCAATGTGGAGCAAAAACACTTTTTTGATACGATTACGATAGACGTTGGTCCCATGCAAAATGTAATCCTCAAATCAGCAACTAGTGAAGGAATTAATCTTAGAAAGATAGGCAAGTCTAGAATTGGAATATCATTGGATGAGAGAACCAGGCCAGCTATAATTGAGGCAGTATGGAGATCATTTGGTATAAAACGAAAAGATAAAGACTTAAACTCAGGTTATCGAATTCCGAAGGAATTATACAGACTTACTGATTTCCTTACACATCCTATATTTCATATGAACAGAGCGGAGAGTGAGATGACAAGATACATGCGCCGCCTTGTTGACAGAGATATAGCTCTTGATAGATCTATGATACCACTTGGCTCATGTACAATGAAACTCAATGCGGTTGCAGAAATGCTCCCGCTGTCCTGGCCTGAGTTTTCTCAAGTCCACCCATATGCTCCCAAGGAACAAACCTTAGGCTATAACATAATGATAGACAGCTTGTCTAAAATGTTATGTGACGTGACCGGGTATGACTCTATATCGATGCAGTCTAATTCAGGTGCCCAAGGAGAGTATGCTGGACTGCTTACAATTGGGCGATACCATAAATCACGGGGAGATAATAACAGAGACATTTGTTTAATTCCGATGTCGGCACATGGTACAAATCCGGCTTCAGCACAGATGGCTGGATTACAGGTTGTTCCAGTCAATACGTCAGATAATGGAGACGTTGATATAAAAGACTTCGAAAGTAAAGCTAAGGAATATAAAGATCGGCTGTCATGTTGCATGATTACCTACCCTTCAACTCATGGTGTGTTTGAAGTTAATGTTTCAAAAATTTGTGCAATTACCCATAAATTTGGTGGTCAGGTTTACCTTGATGGTGCAAATCTTAATGCAATGGTTGGACTGGTTAAACCAGGAGAAATTGGCGCTGATGTAAGCCATTTAAATCTCCATAAAACTTTCGCGATTCCCCATGGAGGTGGTGGGCCAGGAATGGGGCCTATAGCGGTCAAAGATCATTTAACTCCATTTCTTCCAGGAAATCCAGTTGAGGATAATGATGGAGGAGCTGTCTCTGCTGCTCCATTTGGATCAGGCTCAATTTTGACTATTTCATGGGCTTACTGTTTAATGATGGGCGGAACAGGACTCACGCAAGCTACAAGAGTAGCCATTTTGAATGCCAATTATATTGCAAAAAAATTGGGAAAGTTTTATCCCATTCTTTACACTGGGCCTGAAGGAAGAATTGCACATGAATGTATCGTAGACATTAGACCCCTAACTAAAGATACAGGTGTTACTGTTGATGATATTTCGAAGAGATTAGTTGATTGTGGTTTTCATGCACCAACCATGAGTTTTCCAGTTGCAGGAACTCTCATGATTGAACCAACAGAGAGTGAAACCAAAGCAGAACTTGATAGATTTTGTGATGCTATGATAGCGATTTTCCATGAAGCAAAGGATATTGAAGAGGGTCGTATCGATAGGGATAATAATCCTTTGAAAAACGCTCCTCATACAGTTGAAGATCTAGTTGGAGAGTGGAATAGACCATATACTAGGGAGCAAGCTTGTTTTCCTCCCGGGTCCTTTCGTGTGGATAAGTATTGGCCGCCCGTAAACAGAATTGATAACGTCCATGGGGATAGAAATCTAATTTGCACGTGTCCGCCCATGTCTGACTTTCAAGGAACAAGCGATGGAAACTAATTTTTTTATAGCTTTTGGTCATTTGTTCGTTTTACACTAAATTTTGAATTGGGCATTTGGTTGCCTATTAAAATCAAAGCTTTCTGTAATAAAAAATGTCAAAAGTTAAACGTAAATTAACAACAATTCTTGCTACCGATTGTGTCGGCTTTAGCAAAAGAATGGATGAAAATGAAGAACTAACACTTGAAAACCTAAAAGCCTGCAGATCTATAATAGATCCACAGATAAAGGAATTTGGCGGAAGAATTTTTTATACAGCAGGTGACTCAGTAATAGCGGAGTTTGAAAGTCCTGTTGAATGTGTGAACGCAGCAATAGGTTTTCAAAAAGCTATTAATGATAGAAATAATATGCTTTCTGAAGAATCTCAGCTGGACTGGAGAGTTGGTATACATCTCGATGACGTCATAATAGAAGGAGATAATGTCTATGGTAACGGCGTAAACATTGCAGCTAGACTTGAGACTGCCTGTTCTCCAGGACAAATATTACTTTCAACAGCAGTACAAGATCAGGTTAATAAAAGAATAAATTTTAGTATTGAAGATGCTGGAACAAAATCTTTAAAAAATATTGACGAGGCCTTTCAAGTATATGGAATCTCTCCCTCTGGCGAAAAAATTTCTAAGACCGATGCACTTAAAGAAAAGGATGCACAAGAGGCGGTTAAAAGTTATAAGCCAAAATTAGCAGTTTTACCTTTTGATAATATGAACAATGATGAAGACAGCGGTTATTTAGTTGATGGTGTTGTTGAAGATTTAATTACAGAGTTTTCACGAATACGCGAACTTGAGGTCTTATCCAGACAGTCTTGTTTCGAATTTCGTGATGCCTCTAGCAGCATACGAGATTTTTGCAAAAAGTTTGGAGTAGATTACGCAGTTTCAGGTAGTATTCGTACATCAGGAAAGCGAGTTAGAATTTCCGTAGAATTATCAGACTCGAGCGATGGTAATGCTCTTTGGAATAATAAGTATGATCGTATCCTAGAAGACATTTTCGATGTGCAAGATGAGATTGTAAGAAAAATATCAATAGCACTTCTGGGCGAAATTGAAATTTCAAGTCTCGAGCGGGCTAATCGTAAACCAACTGAGAATCTTACCTCATACGAATTATTACTTAGAGGCAAAGTGTTGCACCATAAATTTAAGAAAGAGGCTTGCCTTGAAGCTATAGATTCATTCAATAAAGCGATTCAGGCTGACAATAATAATGGGCAGGCATATGCCTGGAAGGCTTGCGCGATTGGTCAGGGAATGGGTCGTGGTTATTTAGAAGGTGATATGAAAGAGTGGTGGGATAATTCCATGCAGTGTATAGAGAAAGCTCAACAGCTAAATGATAATGATTTTGAAGTCCATAGAATGCTGGCAGAAGTTGCCTTAAGCACCCACGATTTCAAGGCTGGAGAAAGGCATGCTCGTACGTCATTTAAGATGGTTCCAAATGATCCGAGAGTATTATCGGTGTATGGAGAAATACTTTCTAGAACTGGTTCAACAGAAAAGGGAATAGAACTTTTAGAAAGTGCTCTGGAATTAGATCCCATACCAATGGGGAAAACAAATACAGATCATAGAATTAGAGCCGTTCTATTTGGATATTTTATGGATAGAAACAGTGACAAGTGCAAGGAGCTCATAAAAAACCTGCAAGAGGTTGACTTTAAATCATGGCTAGTGACCGCAAAAATTTGTGATGATGAAGAGATAGAATATACTTCAGAAGTTTGGTTTACTGAAAATAAAGATCATTTCAAGGAAATGGATTGGGAAATGGAAATAGACAGGTTTCATTTAAATAATGAAGGTTTGCAAAAATCTCTTGTAGGCTTTGTTGAAAGCCTTTTCAATTAACTCAATCACCGGAATTCATTAATGACAAAGTTTCAGCATACATAGCTAACTTTTTTATTCCCTTAATTTCCATCAATCTCTCAATTCTGACAAGAACGGAATTGTCTTCACGTATTGTGACTTTCATTATCTTTGATTTAAGCCTTATAAATGATCCAACTTTTACTGGAGAAATAAATCTAACTTTATCAATCCCGTAGTTTAGAGTATGCTTTAGGTTCTCAATATGAATTTTGTTTTTTCCTAAAGTTGGAGAAATGCAAAGGCTTAATAACCCGTGAGCAATTGTTTTTCCATCTGGCATTTCATTTAATGCTCTTCCTGTATCAACATGAATCCACTGATCATCACCTGAAAGCTGTGCAAAGGCATTGATAAGTTGCTGATCAATGAAAAACCAATCACTAAAGCCCAACTCATAATTCTCAAATTTCTTTAAATCTCTTGGATATTTTAATTTAAGCAATTACAAAACCTCGAAGAGTCCGGCAGCCCCCATACCTCCTCCAACACACATAGTGCAAACAACAAACTTTGCATTTCGCCGTTTCCCCTCAATTAATGCGTGCCCTACAAGTCTAGCGCCTGACATTCCGAATGGATGGCCGATAGATATCCCTCCTCCATTTACATTTAAAATTTCGTTTGGAATTCCTAACCTATCTCTGCAGTGAATGACTTGGCTTGCGAACGCTTCATTTAGCTCCCAGAGATCAATATCGTCCATTTTTAACCCATTATTTTTCAGAAGCTTTGGTACCGCATATACCGGACCTATTCCCATTTCATCAGGATCACAACCGGCAACAGCCATACCTCTATAAACTCCCAGAGGGCTTAGCCCCCTCCGCTCAGCCTCTTTTGACTCCATCAAAATACTTGCAGATGCTCCGTCTGACAATTGAGAGGCATTTCCTGCAGTGATGTGACTTCCCTCACTTATGTGAATGCCATCTTTAAAAACCGGTTTGAGCGCGCTTAAGCCCTCCAAACTTGTATCAGGTCGGTTCCCCTCATCTTTTATTAAATTCACCTCATTATAAGTAGCAGTTTTATTTTTTTTATCGTAATATTTCATTGTAGACTTAAGCGGCACAATTTCATCATCCATAAACCCATTTCTTTGGGCATGTGCTGTTCGCATTTGTGACTGTAACGCGTATTCATCTTGTTTTTCACGAGATATCCCATATCGATTTGCTACTGTTTCGGCTGTTTCAATCATAGTCATGTAAAGCTCAGGCATTTCATTCTCAAGCCAAGGATCTCTTGCATTATCCATTCTAAAATTTTCATTTCTGACCAATGAAACAGACTCAACTCCGCCCCCTACTGTAACATTCATTCCATCATCAATTATCTGTTTGGCTGCAGTAGCTATTGCCATCATACCCGATGCACATTGTCTGTCTATTGACATACCAGCAACACTTGTAGGCAGGCCAGCTCTAAGTAAAGATTGCCTTGCAATATTGCCTTGCTGCGTACCTTGTTGAGCTGCTGCCCCTAATATTACATCATCAATATCAGTCGGATCTACTTTTGCTCGTTTTACTGCCTCTGAAATGGCATGCCCTGCTAAAGTTTGTGCATGTGTGTTATTGAACGATCCACGGTATGCTTTCCCAATGGGGGTTCTGGCTGTCGATACTATAACGGCTTCTCTCATTGGAGTTATCTCCCTGATAATCTTAATTTGGTTTGTTACCAGTTATACTTTACCATAAGAATACTAGGTCTATAATGATTAAATGATGCTATGTTGAAATATATTGTCTATTACAGCTTCTCTCAGTCAGAAATAAGCAGTAGTGAGCTTAAAGAATTATTACAAAAAGCAAGAGAATGGAACGAAGCTTATGAAATCACAGGATTACTTATTTATAGATACAATAAAAAGTTTAAAAGAGGCAACTTCCTTCAAATCATTGAGGGACCAAAAAAATCAATCTCACCTACGTGGGATAGAATTACTGCTGACCCTAGACATCATACAATAACAGTTCTAGAGGATGGGAGTTTTGAAGAAAGAAACTTTTCGACATGGTCTATGGGTTTGAAGAACTTAAATACCGAAGCACTTGAGGACATTCCAGGATTCATCAATATTAATGATGACCAATTTTGGTCTAACCCAAATAAGTTGAAACCTACGGCTTTAAATCTTTTAAGAAAATTCTATGATATGGGTTGATTAAAAAAAATCTATAGGGACTTAATTACTTTCTGTTTTGCTTCTGAACTCAAAGCTACAACTACCCCTTTGGTAATTTTTTTTGTTTTTTCATACGGCTCTTTTTTTTCATCGACACCTTCAAGCTTTACTATTTTTTTTAAGCCCTCGGCTAGCACTTTTGATGTTACTATATTTGTTTTAATCAACCCACTCACCTCTCCTAAATATAGGCACTATTTCCCCGTTTTTTCCAAAACCATCAATGTCAATCTCACCTGACCCAATCATCCAATCAATATGGATCATGCTTGAATTGCCTCCACGCTCCCTTATTTCTGACGTCGAAAGGTTTGTTTCTCCTTTAAAGCACTTAGAGTAACACTGGCCAAGAGCTATGTGACAAGCAGCATTTTCATCAAAAAGTGTATTATAAAATAAAAGTCCAGAGTTCGAAATTGGTGAGCTATTAGGTACGAGTGCTACTTCTCCCAATCTTCGAGCCCCTTCATCAGACTCTAAAACCTTCTTCAAAACGGTTTCACCTTTGTTAGCTTTTGCATCTGTAATACTACCTTTTTCAAAAACAACTCGAATATTATCAATTAACGTTCCTTGATGCGATAATGGTTTAGTAGAAGATACATAGCCCTCAACTTTCAGCGCGTGTGGGGTAGTGAAAACTTCTTCAGAAGGAATATTAGGATTACAAATCACACCATTTTGAGCTATTGAAGCACCACCCATCCACTCGTGGTCATCAGCCAAACCTACCTTCAAATCTGTTCCAGGCCCCTTGAAATGTATCTCTTTGAAATCTTTTTGATTCAACCAATCCCTTTTCTCTTTCAGTGTCTGATTATGTGTTTTCCATGATGCAACGGGATCTTCTGCGTTAACACGCGAAGCCATAAAAATAGCCTCAGCTAATCGAGCTTGCGCATCATCTTCAGCTAGATCAGGGAACATTCTTTTTGCCCAAGATAAGCCTGGCCAAGCTATAATGTTCCAGTTAATATCAAACTGGGTAATTCGTTCTCTTGCTGGTTTGTAAGCCTTAGAGTTAGCTTTATTTGCTCTCGCAACTCTTTCCGGATCCATATCTGATAATAACATTGGGTCATCACCGGCAATTGCCATTCTAGCCGTATTATTATCAAAAGCTTCACCCATACCCTTGTAAAGCCAATCTGCAGCTACGTCGAAACTTTCATCGGAAGCGTATTTATATCTTGCAAGCGTTATTTCACTATCAGAGAAAAAAGGTGTAACCAAGCCCGCTCCCGCTTTGTACGCATGCTTTGCTATTAATCTCACTAGTGGTAGTGCATCTGATGGCGCGGTAATTAATAGGTTTTGTCCTTTTTGCAGAGCAACCCCAGTACTAACTGAGAGTTCAGCAAGCTTATCCAACTTCTCGAAGTTTATAGAACCCATAGTGATTAACCTTTCAATTTAAATGCCAGTGTAACCCAGAAGGTATTCCATTTCTGGAAATTAATTCAACTTTAAATTTGTTATTTGAATAAAAGAAATAATCAGTCTTTCACAGAAATCAACCTTTGATTAAATACATATGGCAAAGATCTTTTTTTGTAACTTTTAAATGTGGCTAGCAATCCAACATCTAGTAGACATTCTATGCCAATGACCGTAGAGTACGCTAAGGAGAATATACCGACATTGTAAAATGCTTCTTGATTAAATCCTTGGCCATAGAAACACCAAAACGCGACCCAAAGAATTATTCCACCCTGATATATTCCTGTTAATGATATAACTTGCCTATACTTCAAATCAGTATACGCAATGTTGGCCGGTATTATCTTCTTTGAAATGTACGAAACCGCAAATAAAGGAAATATTAGAGTTGATATGTTTATGTAGAGCTGCGGCAAATCTGATGGAGCTAACAAAAGTCCCTGTAAAGATATACCTGCAACCAAACCAAAAGCTGTTGCTCCAGCACCAAAAAATAAGAACAGAGTAGCACCAAATATAAAATGAACCTCCGAAACACCAAGTGGGTACTGTGGAAGAACCTCAAAAAAAGAAAAAACAAAAATAGTGGTTAATAGACATCTAACAGCTGTTATCAAAACAGATGTGTTGTTAGACATTCGCTGAAAAAGTAACTTTAATCCTATTGCTATCGCTGCTGCGCCGGTTAAATAACTAAATCCAATTTTTGCGCCGTTTACTACTCCAGGTTCTATGTGCATTTAGTATTTCCTTTATAATTTCATAAATAAATCGTATTTTAATTAGCTCCATTCTGTCAATAGGAACTGGCATCAAAAAACTGAACTTTTCGAATTTTCAAGAAAGCTTTTTGATCATATTTTTCATAAAGCTGCGGCCAAGTTCAAACTGAGATTTCTCAATGTATTCGTTAGGTTGATGGGCTACAGAAATATCACCTGGCCCACATATAACAGCAGAATACCCTCTTTCTTGAAATTGACCAGCCTCGGTGCCATAAGAAACAAAATGGTTCCCATTATCCCCAGTAATTTGTCTGACAAAAGTTTCAGCTTCACCATTAGTTTCCGGTCTTAACCCTGGCACTGCAGATCTATTTGAAACAATTATTTTTGCATCTTCCGAGATGGCTTTCATTTCAGTTTCTATCTCTTGTACTTTTTCGTTATATTTTTCAATCCAAAAATCAACTTTTTGGTCCGAAACAACTCTTATGTCCATTTCAAAATGACAATCTTTTGCGGTTATATTATGTGCTGTTCCTCCTTTTACAACACCTACATGTAAAGTGGTATAGGGAGGGTCAAATAACTTTGCAGTCTCTGTCTGCTCAGCTTTTTTATTGTTTATATTCTGTTCGTTAGCCCAGTCTATCAACTTTGCTCCATTCATTATTGCACTAACACCTCTATCTAATATTGAGGAATGAACCTCTTTCCCAACTAAATGTGTTGTAAAACCTAGAGCACCCTTATGTCCAGTTACTGCGAGCATAGTGGATGGTTCTCCAACAATTACCATACTGGCTTTTGGCAATTTTTTTATCATTTCGTCTATCATCGGAGGCGCGCCTATACAGCCAACTTCCTCATCATAACTAAGTGCTACCTGGAGAGGTCTTTTCAGTTCACTCTTGTTGGCTTCAATCATTGCCCAAATAGCCAATGCATCAAATCCCTTCATATCGCAGGATCCCCGACCATAAAGTTTATTATCATTTTCTGTAAGTACCCAAGGATCAGTGCTCCAATCTTGGCCTTCAACCGGAACTACATCCGTATGGCCAGATAGCACTACGCCTCCCTCTATTTGCGGACCTACATGAGCAAATAGTGAAGCCTTACTCTTGTCTTCATTATATTTTCTGTATGTCTCTATTTGAAATGAGTTTAAGTAATTTTCTACCCAGTCAATAAGCTCAAGATTACTTCTATCGCTTACCGTGGGAAAGCTAACTAATTTTTCCAGAATTTCTAAAGCCGATAATTCACTCATCTTATTAATACCCACTATCCGTTGTTAACACATAGTGGTCTTTAGCCACTTTTCTATATACAGATGGTTCAGCCTTATAGTTCAAATCATGAATAGGTGATGGAAGCGGTTTAAAGTTTAGATCTCTTTCGGACTTCCTCTTATCCGGATCCGCAATAGGTACAGCTTTTAATAAATCCTGTGTATAAGGATGTTGTGGATTACGAAAAATAGCTTGCCTAGGACCGATCTCTACCAAGCGTCCTAAGTACATAACACCAACATCATGGCTTACCCGCTCAACAACCGCCATATCATGGCTGATGAATAAAAAGGAAAGACCCAAATCAACCTGGAGTTCCATCATTAAGTTTAAGACTTGAGCTTGCACCGATACATCCAATGCACTCACTGCTTCATCTGCTATGATAAGCTTAGGGTTAAGCGCTAGCGCACGCGCAATTGCTATCCGCTGACGCTGACCACCGGAAAGTTCATGGGGATAGCGTTGCATAAAACTTCGTGGTAATTTTACACGATCAAAGAGATCTCCAATCTTCTCCTGCAATACTTCATGCTTCATTGTCCCATAATTACGAAACGGTTCCGCTACTTGATCAATTAACATCATTTGAGGATTTAATGAGGCGAAGGGATCTTGAAACACCATCTGGATATTTCTACGGGCTTCCCGCATATCCTTTTGATTAAGTGATAGTATATTCTGACCATCTAAATTCACATCTCCTGCAGTAGGCTCTACCAATCGAATGAGTGAGCGTCCCACCGTTGACTTACCACAACCTGACTCCCCTACAAGCGAAAGTGTCTTTCCTTTCATAATAGTAAAAGATACATCCTCAACAGCGTGAACACGTGCTACCGTTCTTCTCAATACACCCCCTTTAACCGGGTAGCGAGTCACTAGATTATTCACTTTAAGCAGGGGCTCATTCGTTCCTACAATAGGCTTTAAAGCCTTTGTCTTTTTCTCTCCTACTAACCGCATGGGTTCGGGATATTTCTTACTTGCCATCTCTCCAAGTTTTGGAACCGCTGCTAAGAGGGACTTCGTATACTCATGCTGAGGATTATTGAAAATCTCATGTACTGTTCCCTCTTCGACTTTCTTGCCTTGGTACATAACCACAACACGATCTGCCATTTGCGCTACCACTGCCATATCATGCGTAATAAACATCACTGCTGTACCTGTTTCTTCCTTCAATCGATTTATTAAAGCGAGTATTTCTGCTTGAATGGTCACATCCAAAGCTGTTGTGGGCTCGTCAGCGATTAAAAGTCTTGGCTGGCACGCCAGCGCGATAGCTATTACTACTCTTTGCCTCATGCCGCCAGAGAGTTCATGTGGAAATTGTTTTAATCTTCTCTCAGGCTCTGGTATTTTTGCCATAGTCATTAGCTCTAACGCTCTTTTCTTCGCTTCTCTCTTTGAAAACCCTTTATGAACCATTAGACCTTCAGTCAATTGTCTTTCAACCGTGAAAACGGGATTTAACGCGGTCATGGGTTCTTGAAATATCATACCAATTTCATTACCCCTGATTTTTCTCATTTGAGACTGATTAGAGACTGCTACGTCAATTGATTCTTTATCACCTCTATTAAAAATCAACTTGCCACCGGCCAAGCTCCCACCGCCAAATTCAACAAGCCTCATCATGGAAAGCGATGAGACGGATTTCCCAGAACCAGACTCACCGACCAAGCATACGGTTTGCTGCGGCTTTATCTCAAAGGAAATATTCTCAACTGCCACAACCTTTCCATCCTTAGTATCAAACTCAACACGTAAGTTTTCGAAGGATGCGAGGGGTTTTTTATCATCTAGCATTTTTGATTTAATCTCCGATTAAAAATAAATTTAGCTTTCTATCTTACAACTCGAATTACATCATTTACAATGACAAATCGATATTGCATACTCATTCTCTGCTTATAACGGGTTTTGGAATCAGATGCTTGTCTTTATATCTGGTTTTAAACTCTTAACTTGGGAGAAAATAATATGAAAATTAAATCTTTATTTGTGGGACTAGCTGCAGTTCTTATAGCTACCGCTAGTTTTGCAGGAAGGGGTTCTGATGGAAATGTTAGCATAATATACTGGCAAGCACCTTCAATTTTGAACCCATACCTCTCTAGCGGAACAAAGGATATTGAGTCGTCATCGATGATTATTGAACCGCTAGGAAGATATACCGAAACAGGAGCTCTTGTTCCCTATTTGGCTGAAGAGATTCCGACCGTTGAAAACGGAGGCGTTAGTTCAGACCTAATGTCTATTACGTGGAAGCTCAAAAAGGGTTTAAAGTGGTCTGATGGTTCAGCAGTTACATCAGCTGATGTAAAATTTACTGCAGATTACTGCATGCACCCTGAGGGAGGCTGTGCACAGTTAGCAAAATTTGATGGGGTGACTTCAGTATCAACCCCTGACGAAAGAACTATCGTTGTAAAATTTTCTGCACCTAAACCAAACCCTTACGGTCCTTTCATGGGTGGCCAATCGCCAATAATACAGAAAAAACAGTTCGAAAACTGTATGGGCGCAAAAGCACCAAATTGTACCGACGCAAATTTTGGGCCCATTGGAACTGGACCGTTTGTAGTTACTGAATTTAAGCCTAATGATGTCATTCAAATGAAAGCTAATGACAACTACAGAGATCCTAACAAACCAGCTTTTGCAACTGTTACTTTTAAAGGTGGCGGAGATGCAACAGCTGCAGGAAGATCAGTACTTGAAACAGGGGAATTCGATTATGCTTGGAACCTACAATTAGCACCTGAAGTTATTGCTAATATGGAAAAAGCTGGAAAAGGTATCGCAATCGCCGGCTTTGGACCATTGGTTGAAAGATTAGAAATGAATTTAACAGACCCATCTCCAGATTTAGATGCAAATACCAGAGCTACGAGGAAAGCTCCCCATCCATTTCTAACAGATATCAACGTTCGTAAAGCGCTATCGATGGCAATAGATCGAACATTACTAGTAGAAATAGGGTATGGCAAAGCTGGTGATGTTACTTGTGATCTTGTTCCTGCTCCAGACTTGTATGCAGCTAAAAATGATTATTGCATGAAACAGGATATAGCTGGGGCCAATGCTTTGCTAGAAAGCGCTGGATGGAAAAAAGGTTCGGATGGTATTAGAGCTAAGGATGGTGTAAAGCTCTCTATTTTATACCAAACATCTACTAATGCCGTAAGACAAGACTTCCAAGCTCTTATTAAAGACTGGTGGCAGCAAATTGGTGTTGAAACTGAGTTGAGGAACCTAAACGCATCGGTTTTCTTTGGAGGGGACCCTGGTTCACCAGATACTTTTCAAAAATTCTATGCTGATGTAGAAATGTATGCAAATACATTTGATGGTACTGACCCTCAAAATTACCTTTCCATGTATAGATGTGGTAACGAGCCAAAGCCAGAAAGCCAATGGCAGGGTGAGAATATTAATAGATATTGCGACCCAGCCTATGACGCGTTGCTAGATGAGTTGTCCGCTACCGGTGACCTCAAGAAGAGAGGAGAGATCGGAATTAAGCTCAACAATATGTTGACTAAGGATAGCTACACAATTGTTCCTTTGGTACATAGAGGAAGAGTTTCAGCTCATGCCAAATCCCTTGGCGGAGTTGTGTTGAACACATGGGACTCCGAACTCTGGAATGTTGCCGATTGGTACCGAATTAAATAATTTTGTAAGGGCGCAACTCAAGGGTTGCGCCTTTATTCGTTAAACTTCAGCATAAAATTAGAATGCTTAGCTTCATTTCTAGACGTTTATTAATTTCGATCCCAACACTGATTGTTATTAGTTTGGTCATCTTTTTGTTGCTTAACTTAGCGCCTAACGATCCTATGGCTCAAGTACCACTAACTGTTCCTCCAGAAGTAAAGCAAAAAATGAGGGAGGCATTAGGGCTTGGACAGCCCCTCTACATTCAATTTTTAAAATGGCTGATCCAATTTTTTTGGATAGAACCCCAAGTATTTATAGATTACCTTTTCGATACGAGCTTTTCTGAAGGCAAACAAAGAGTAATTAGCTGGCAAACTCGTAGTCCTGTAATGGATATAATTGTTCAACGAATGCCCCAAACACTATGGGTTGTTGGAATGTCTTACGTTGTTGGTATTTTAATCGCTATTCCCATAGGAATATATTCAGCTTACAAACAATACTCGGTTTTTGATCAGGTCGGTACTTTCGTTACAATGATTGGTTATTCAGTACCACCGTTTTTCACTGGAGTATTTGTTATAGTGATTTTTTCTGTCCAATTGGGGTGGTTGCCATCAATTTATGATACAACACACTCTGTAGTCGATTGGGAAACATTCAAGATTCAATTAAAACAAATGGTCATGCCAGTTATGGTTTTAGCACTCCAAACAACAGCCATGATAAATAGATTTATGCGAGCAACTATGCTTGATAATTTAAATCAAGATTATGTCAGAACCGCAAGGGCAAAGGGGCTAAGTGAGTGGACTGTCGTGATGGTCCATGTATTGAGGAATTCCATGATTCCAGTAATAACGGTGATCGCTTTAAACGTGCCCGCAATCTTTGGGGGAGCAATTATTACAGAACAAGTGTTTAAGGTAAATGGTATAGGCCAACAATTAATTGGCGCAATTTATGCCAACGACCTACCAACCGTACAAACGATTACATTTATGTTTGCCGTATTAATAGTGCTTTTCAACTTATTAGCTGACATCATTTATGGAATACTTGATCCAAGGATACGCTATGACTGATAACAATAATATCACTGGAAAGCCACGCAGTAAAGTTAGAGATGTTTGGGATCAGTTCAAGAGCCACAAAGGCGCTCTTCTGGGAGCGATAATATTCTTCTCAATTGTTATGCTAGTAATGATTGGACCATTTCTTTGGCCCTTTGACGCAAATCAAATTGATATTAGATCTCGCAACCAAGGTCCCAGCTTATTGCATCCATTTGGAACCGATCAGTTAGGTAGGGATACATTGGCAAGAATGATGGCAGGGGGGCGTACATCAATTGCAGTAGGATTAGCAGCAATGGCCCTGTCTTTGTTTTTTGGAAGTTTCATAGGAGTGACTGCCGGTTTTTATAAAAAATTGGATGGCATTCTTATGCGGATTACTGATTTATTTCTTTCTTTACCCCTACTTCCACTCCTTTTAGTGATGATGCTCTTATTTAGAGAGCCGCTCAGCGAGGCGTATGGTCCCGAGAGAGGAATGTTTGTTTTAATTGTGGTTTCCATTGGTATCACGAGTTGGATGCCTACAGCCAGAATAGTACGGGCTGACGTTCTGGCACTTAAAGAAAGAGAGTTTGTGTTAGCAGCCAAAGCAAGTGGCACTTCAGATACTCTGATTATTTTAAGGCATATAATGCCAAATGTCTTGTCCCCTATAATGGTATCTGCGACCCTCGGAATTGCCAATGGTATTATCACGGAAAGTGCATTATCCTTTTTAGGCTTAGGTTTTCCTCCCGATTTTCCGACATGGGGCCGGCTTTTAAATGATGCTGTTGACTATATACAGCAGTACCCAGAAAGGGTTTTTTGGCCAGGCCTTGCAATTTCGCTGACGGTTTTAAGTATCAATTATCTTGGTGACGGACTTAGAGATGCCCTCGACCCAAGAATGAGGAAAAGATAATTTTTTTAAAAAAGTTAGACCTTTTTTATACATCTTGTCATTAAAAAATCTTGCCTGAGAAAATTGTTTGAAAAGAAGTTTTCAATTAATTCTAACGCTCTATTACGGAGATTACTTAATTTATTTGGATCATCGGATAGGGCTTTTACCAAATTTGCTAATGGACCGGCATTTTTTTCAAATAATTTGAGCATATGTCCCGGGCTCATAGTTGGCGCAAACATAGTATCTCTACCAAATTCAATCTGATCAAAATGATCTTTTAACCTGTCCTCTATTACTGCCATATCTCCCCATAGAACCGGAGAGGGAACTTCAGTGGGAAGAGGTTGTGAAAAACTTTCAATGAGCTTAAAAAATTTCCCCATAAACAACTCCTTTGGCCATGTAGAGAACGCCAAAACACCTCCTGGTTTCAAGACTCTTGCCAATTCTTTGACAACAACTGACGGTCTTGGAGCAAACATATGGCCATATTGGCTAAGTATAAAATCAAACTCATTTTCTTTATAGGGTAGAAACTCTGCATCACCTTCAACAAATTTTACTTTAAGTCCCATTATCTTTGAATTTTCAATTGCCCTACTAATTAACTCTGGTGTCAGATCAATACCCTCAACTTCTACTCCCTGTCTTGATGCAGTCAAAGCTACCACTCCTGTGCCGCAAGCTACATCCAATAACTTCATTCCTTGTCTTGCACCACTAAATTGTACAAGCTTTGGTGCTGCTGTACTTGTTAACGCTTCAAAAGAAATGAATGATGCCCATCCCATTTTAGCTTTTTCTTTTAGTTCTTCAATTTTAGTCATTTGACCTCGCATACTTCATTTTTTCGAAAATATTAACATTTTGATAAAACAAATCACTATTTAACTTTAGGCTATGCATTTATTCGATAGGTGCCTTCTAGAAATATCAATAGTAGTTTAGCCTTAAACTAAATATATGAGTCATAACTTTAACATATAGTTCATCGTTAAACTAATTAAGGAGGCCAAGATGGCAGTAACAAAAATAACAACAACCAATCTTACATTTATGGAAAAAGTAAGCCAAATATTCATTGGAAGTTACTTCGCAACATTGGACAGAGTAAAAAAAAGAAGAGAGTATCTAAAGACCATTAGAGAACTTGAAAAGATGTCTAACAGAGACTTAGCCGATATAGGTTTTAGCAAAGCCGAGATAAAAGCGAGGGCTCTAAGGAGTATCTACAAGATTAACATTTAAGATTAAATAGAGAGCTCAATTAAGAAAATAAATGGATATTATCCAACAACTTCACCCAACATCATGATTGGATTGGTATTATAGTAGTTGCCTATATCTTTGAATACTGGGCCACCCTTTTTCATTGCAGCTCTCATTTCTTCAGCGTTTTCAAAAATTACAGTGGCAATTGCATAATAAGGGGAAGGAACATCCTTACCTCCTGATGTTCCTTTTGTAACAATCATTTGCTGAATATGCTCTGACCAGTTTTCCTTAATAATAGCCAAATGCTCTTTTATATAGTAGTCAAGGTCGAAGTTTGTATCATCATTGACCGGATAAGCCACTTGCATTGATACCGCCATTTTCATCTCCTTTAATTATTTATACTGAGAAGTTCTAAAATCTCTATCTGGTTATCACTCTTAAGTTTCATTAACCCTTTTGATTGGACCTCAACTTCGCTTCTCACCGACATCCATGCCTCACTAGAGATCAAAATCTCATTAGGTTCCGTTCTATCACATATATTAAATGCTGTATTCACGTTACCACCTAGAACATCAAACTGAAAACTCTTTTTTCCTATTAGTCCCGCCACTAATGGTCCAGAATGAATACCTATATGGATTGCCCAATTAGGATCCGACTCAATCGCTATCTTTTTCAAATTTATTGCACACTTCGATGCTGAAAGCACTTGGTTCTCTAAACTTCTGGTTAACCCTCCAGTCGCCAGTATGGCATCACCTACAGTTTTAATTTTTTCTAGTCCAAATCTTTCGATTTCACTTTCAAACTTTTCAAAAATCTCTTGAAGATTTTCTACCACATTTTCAGGAGGATTAGACTCGCAGAAAGCCGTGAAACCAACTAAATCACAAACAAGTATTGCTACATCTTCATATTTTCTTGGTCTAACTAGTCCGGATGAGTTAAGTTCCTCAGCTATTTTTTCTGGCAATATCTGCTTTAAGAATGATTGTGACCTTTTTTTATCAGCTTCAACTTTGCTTAAATAGTGCTCCTCACTATCTCTGAACCTTTTCTTTTCTAGACAAGCAGAAACTCTTGCTTTTAGCAAGGTAGCATTAATTGGTTTTGTTATATAATCCTCAGCACCATTACTAATACAATCTGCCGTTGTCTCTATCTCATCCGCCGCTGTAACCATTACAACAGGTATACTTCTATTCTTAGGATCAGCTTTTAGTGTTTTCAACACATCGAGACCACTAATATCCGGCATCATCAAGTCGAGTAGTATCAGGTCAAAGCGTTCTTCTTTCACTAATTCAAGGGCCTTTTTCCCACAGTCAGCTTGGCTTATGGCGGTGTAGCCGTTTCTAGATAACCTCCTTTCGAGTGTAAATCTATTATCTTCGATATCATCAACAATAAGTATTTTTTGATTGTAAGAATTCATTTTATCCCGGTAACTCTATATATTGGCCAATTTTGCTAAGAAGCCTTTTAATATCCACTGGCTTTGTATCATAGTCACTGCATCCAGCTTTAAGAGCTCTATCGCGGTGTTCAGGCATGGCATGAGCAGATAGTGCTATAATCGGAATATCTTTCACCTCTTCAATCTCCTTAATTTTGGCAGTAGCAGTCCAACCATCCATAGTTGGCAAACTTAAGTCCATTAAAATAAGGTCTGGATTCTCTTCTACAGCTTTATCGATTCCCTCCTGACCGTCTCCAGCGATTATTAGCTCAAAACCTTTTTTCTTGAGCCTTCGAGTAAGCATATAAACATTATCAGGATTATCCTCTACATATAGGATTTTTGTCATTTGCCTACTCCTGCAACGGATTCAATTGTTTTTACTAAATGATCAGCTATTCCAGTGTCACTCATAGAAGACTTTTCTAAAACTCTGCTAGTCTCTGAAGACAAGAATTTTTTGTCATTTTCATCCAAATCGGCTCCTGTAATTACAATTACTGGAACCTGTTTTTCAAATTGAGTACGATAGGCTTCCAAGAACTCAAATCCATTCATTTTAGGCATCATTAAATCAAGTAAAATTAGGTCTGGGCTTTTGTTTGTCTTGTCGTTCAATACATCAAGAGCCTCTTTTCCGTTACCTGCTTCCAACACTATATTATCTGCACTAGTAAGTGCTTCTTTTACAGTAAACCTCAAATCGTCATTGTCTTCTACAATCAAAATGACTTTTCCTGATTTACTGCCAAGCAATTTACTTATAGAGCCTATTAATCTGTCCCTTTCTACAGGCTTGGATAGGTAGTCAGCTGCCCCTAGAGAAAATCCTTTCTTCTTTTCATCAATTATAGAAGCCATCACAACAGGTATGTGAGAAACTTCCTTGTCAGCTTTCAACGTTCGTAAGACGGACCATCCATCCATTTCGGGCATTAAAATATCCAAGGTAATCGCATCGGGCCTGTATTCCCTCGCCATTTTAATGCCCTGAGCTCCATCAAGAGCTTGAAGCACACTAAAATTATTCTTTTCCAGGTGCCTTGTCATCAGGTCTCTGATTGTTGGGTCATCATCTATTACCAAAATTGTGCTTTTTCCATTTTTCTTAGATATTAAAGCCGTCTGCCGGTTAAGGCTCTCTAGATCCTCGGCATCAACACCGGAGGTTTTCTCGACTTCAATATCCTGAATTGTAACGGTAAACGTTGTACCCTTACCTAATTCGCTTTTTACCGAAACATCTCCACCCATCAACCTTGCAAGATTCTGTACGATGGTGAGACCTAGACCAGTTCCTCCATACTTTCTAGTGGTAGAAGCATCGGCTTGAGTAAAAGCATGAAACAATTTGTCAATTTGGTCTTGTGTCATACCAATACCGGAGTCTTGGACATCGATCTGAATGAGTCTCGTTTTAGGACTTTTCTTAGATTTAACATTAATAGATATATTTCCATTCTCGCAAAATTTAGCAGCATTAGAAATCAGATTTAGAACGATTTGTTTTGTGCGCGTAATATCTGCATTTATAAAAGTGATGCCAGAGTCGACATTTAACAATAATTTATTGTTTTTTTGCTCCACCAAAGTTCTAGAAGTATCTGCAACCTCCTCAAGTAACGAAGGCAACGAAAAGCTTTCATTATAAAGCTCAACCTTTCCCGCCTCAATTTTAGATAAATCTAAAACATCGTTGATCAAATTAAGTAAATGTTTACTAGCACCATGAATACGCTCTAAAGGCTCTAAGTACTCGTCATTGCCGTCGTCTTCAGCATCTTCTTTTAGCATCTCTGTTAAACCGATCACTGCATTTAGAGGTGTCCTAAGTTCATGACTCATATTTGCCAAAAATTGACTTTTTGCTTTATTTGCACCATCTGCTTGCTCTTTTGCTGCATTTAGTTCGTTGACAATCCTCTCTAATTCAATCTCTCTTGTTTTAAGATCAGTCACGTCAGTAAAGATCTGAATAAAAGTTTTATCAGGAAGTCTGCGACCCGACATCTTAAACGAGCGTCCATTTTTCATTGGAGGCATTGTCTGTTCCTCAAATCCAGTTACTTTCCGTCTTGCATTCAGGCGTTCTTCAATCCATACTTCTGGATCCTGATCATCTAGCTGTAACAGGCCCTTTTTAATAAAAATTGCAATTAGATCTCTATAGTGAATCCCTTCTTCAAGATCTTCTCCAGTCAATTTTTTCATATAACTATTTATTAAAATTACCTTATCATCCTCACTCCAAAGGATAACTCCGCCTTCAATATTATTTATAGCATCATAAACTTGCTGTTGCGCTTTTTTTACTTTAAGTTCCAGAGCCTTTCTTGCATCAATATTCTCGACCAAGCCAATTATCCTTACTGCTCTTCCCTCCTCGAAGACAGCTTTGGCTCTAGTTTCATACCAAATTTCGCTCCCATCTTGTGTCTTATTCAGATGTTCTATCCTTACAGCATCAGTCTCGCCCTTAACATGTTCTTTAAATGCCTTCTTGTAAGCATCTCTATAGTCTTCTCTTACAAAAGAATAGAAATCTTCGGTTGCCTCAATTGTGGTAGTAGCTTGAGCTAAATCACCCCACTCACTGTTAAGGTTTTCAGGTACTTCATAGGTTACTTCTCTAGTTTCTAAATTTGAGTCAAAAACAATTGAATTTAGGTCTCCTAAAACACGAGAATATCTTTCCTTTTGGAGCGCTATTTGCTCCTCATGATTTTTTTGCTGAGTTATATCCGTGAAATTTTGAATAAAACCACCATCACCAAGCATCTTTGAAGTTGAAATAAATGTAGTTTCACCCATTCTGGTTTCGACAGTAATACCCTCTTCTCGCTCTAGCATTCTGCCCTTTTGTATTCCCATATGTTCCTCTACGCTTAGCCCATTGGGAATGGTTAATCCTTTTTTAAGAAAATGGTTTAACATATCCGCTCGTCTAACCCCAGGCTTTATATCATAATCCCACTCATTTTTATTCCTCAGCTTTGCTGCTTCGTTACAAAATACCAGAACATTTTCGGAATCCCATATTATAACTGGGTCACCCATTTTATCGATCCCATCATACAACCTTTCAAGTTCTTTTTGCTGCTGTTTCACTTGTGTGATATCGGTAATCATCTGGAAATAGTCTCCATTCTCTACTCGCCGAGCACTTTGTTGGTTATGAAACCTATTTTCTCCATCAAATGCCTCAAACTCAAAAGTAAACCCATCTTCACTTTTATCCATTTCATTATTGAACCAATTTAAATAGGCCTCTGGCGTTTTATGCTCAACGGACAAACTTCTTTTTGCAAATTGGCTTTTTATAAAGTCTAACCTCTTAACACCTGCAACCAGATCGAAGCCAACTTTCCTCGAAAACTCTTTCATAAAATCATTAGCATATATGAGCTTGTTATCTTTTGACCATGCCGCTAGGCCAAAACCTTTCACCTGGTTCATGCCAAGCATTAATCTGTCTAGCTCACCCTGTTTATTTTTTATCTCTGTGATGTCCGAATAAACACCAACATATTCTCCTGTTTCCAAGGCAACATTATTTACCAAAAGGTGAGTACCATAATTTGATGTTTCAATATTATAACCATTCTCAGAATCCTTCATTGCTGATAAAGAGTTTTCAATATAACTATCAACATTCTGACCAGCAGGAAGGTTTATTATGCCACTGGAAATCAATTTATTTACCAGTTCTTTTCTCATTAGACCCAATTTAAGTGGACAGCCCCACTCTTCCATTATTTTAGCAGCGAATTTATTAAAGAAAGTCAAAGAATGCTCGCTATCCCAGATTACAATTCCGTTTGGAATAATTTCTATTGCGTCAGTTACTCTTTTAAGCTCTTCCTCTCTTTTCTTTATATCACTGATATTTTTTAAAGTCTGTATCCAGTCACCGTTTTTTAATTTGAAAGCTGTTGAGATAAAACTGCTCTCTTCACCTTCAAACTGCATTTTTAACTCACTACTTATACCTGCGTCGCCCGCGTCATTTAGCTTAGCTAAAAACTGTTTTTGATATTCCTCGACTGACATACCATAATCGGACAGGCCTTTCTCAACATTATTTTTCAGCATGTCTAGCCTATTAACACCAGGTTTTATGTCAAAACCGATAGCGGCTTGGACATCACGAACAATTTTATTTGCATATACAAGTTTCCCCTCTTTGCCCCAGACCATCAAACCATCAGGCATTTGATCTACACTTTCTCTAAGCCTATTCAATTCGAGATCCTTATTTTTTATATCAGTGATATTATTAAAGGTCTGTATCCAATCGCCAGTATCCAACCTAAAACCTGTACTCAACATAAAACCTCTTTCACCATCCACTTCCATCTCGACTTCGTAACTAATGCCTGTTGAGCCAGCTTCATCCATTTTTCTTACATAATCATTATGCTGTTGTTCTGCATTATCAAATTCATACTTGGTTGAGCCTTTTGTCATACTATTTCGAACCATATCAATACGCTTAACGCCAGGCTCCATCTTAAAATCAATAGCTTCTTGGAAATCTCTCACAACCTTATTTGCGTATATTAGCTCATCATCAGAATTCCAGAATGCTACTCCAGACTGCATTTGATCAATACCGTCTCTCAGACGAGTAAGCTCCCCTTCTTTTTGTTTGATTTCGGTAATATCATTATAAATTTGAATATAATCACCAGTTTCCAACAGCATGTTCGTACCTAAAAATGCATTCTTTTCGTTGCTAAAAGAAAACACAAAACCTTGTTCATTCTCCCTCATCATTTGAACAGAATATTCAACATATTTTTCAACTGTTTTTATATCATTCGGCAAAGCAAAAATATTGTTCTTTATACTATTTTTGACCATATCTATCCGGCTGATACCTACAGACATTTTCAGACCATTATTTTCTTGAATTTCTCGAGCAGCTCTATTTGCAAATATAAGTTTGTGTTCTTTATCCCAAAGCATTGCACCGGTCGGAAAGTTTTCTAATGCATCGTATACCCGCTTGATTTCTGCCTCTCTCTTTCTGTCTCTCGAGACATCAGAGAATCTCTGTATTGAATCCCCATTTTTCAAATCTATTTCTGTTACCGCTGTAGTCTGCAATTGATCCCCCAGAAAAAACTGTATGTCAGTTGATTTTGAACGTTGCGCAGCGGATACTTTTACTGACTTAAAATACTCTTCTAATTCAGTAGCAGACTTTTCGGTTCTAATTATCTTCTTACTAATTAGATTAGAGACAAGGTCCTTTTTTTTGGCCCCAGGCTGCATTTCGAAACCCACATTATTTTGCCAGTCTTGCATCGATTTATTTGCATAGATAAGTTGCTCTTTGTTATCCCAAAAAGCAATTCCATCGGGCATTTGATCGATCCCTTCTCTTAATCGGATTAACTCTTTTTCTTGTTTCTTTAAGTAAGTGACATCTGAAATTATCTGTAAAGTTCCTCCATCATCGAGGCGTTTATCGGTAACCATTGAATGCTGTCCATTTGGATGCTGATAGGTTACCGTATGTTCTCCTTTCAAATTTTTCCAGTATTTTAATCCCTTATTAATCCAGTCTTTCTTATCACTTTCAGCAATGTTATAAAAAGAACCCTTTACCTGGCGCTCCAAAGCATCTTCAAATGAAATTCCAACCTCAGTCTTCATTCCAAACTTTTCATTATTTCTTCGAAGAGCTTCATTGAACCTCACAAGCCTATTGTCTTTGTCCCATAAAGCAACAGCGTACGACATATTTTCAAGTGAAGAAGATAACAGCTTTTCTTTTGCCTCTATTTGCTCAAGCTCCGTGACATCATTTAGGATGGTAAGAATGCCCCCTTGGTCTAACTTATTTTCAGTTCTGATTAACGTTCTACCATTTTTGTAGTGTACTTTTCTGGATTTCGAAGTTAATTCTTTTCTTTCATCTAAACGTTTTTTAACTAATTTCTTAATTGAAAAATCTGGGGGAGTAGAGTAAACCCCTTTTTCGAACTGAGAAGACAGAAACTCAGCGTAACTCATACCTTCACGCAACTCCACCTCGTATTCTAAGTTTTCTTTTACTGCCAATTTATTAGCCTTAACCAGCTTTTCTTTTTCATCCCAGAACATTACATGTGAGGGTATTGCATCAATAGCATCGGCAAGCTTCGATTGCATGATCTCCCTAGTTTTTCTTGCAGTTACATCCGTCAAAACGGTAATCATGTGGCCGTCATTAGAGGCTGTTTCCTTGACATGAAGCCATTTGCCGGGTTCAACTTCATATTCACTTTCAATTGGCCTTTTGTCTAACCTAGCTTGTTCTCTTTGTGCAATTCTTTGCTTTGTATTTTCCGGATCAAGCGTGAATTTTGGGTTTTTCGCGGCGTCAGCATAAGCCTTTCCAAAATTTAGCCCTACCTCAGGGCTGAAATGCATATTACTAAAAAATATTTTTTTGTAATTGATATTAAAGGAAGTCAAATTATCTTTCGGGTCCCAAACGGCCAACCCTTGGCCTCCATTATCAAAAGCGTCCATCATTGCTAAAATTGCATCGCTATTATCCATGACAATATCCCCCGGGTGTTTTTAATGAGCTCTATGATAATTAAATAGCGATTCGTTGCAAATTTGAATTGATTTTTTAAAATTCAACTAAGTATTTGGATTTAATTCCTAAATTTTCTAACTTTTTAAATCCACCTAAAGCAGGGAGGTTTACCAAGAAACCTGCACCAACTATATTTTTGGCTTCAAATTTTCTGATTAAATCAAGTGACGCAATTACTGTCCCACCTGTAGCAAGGAGATCATCAATTATTAAAAGATTTTTGTGATTATCTAAAGCATCTTTATGTATATGCATATCCGTAGCACCATATTCTAGCTCATATGAAACATTGTATGTGTGAAAGGGTAACTTTTGTGGTTTTCTCAAAGGAACGAAAGCGGCATTAAGGTTAAATGCCAGCGCTCCAGCCATTATAAACCCTCTGGACTCGATACTTAAAATTGCATCAATAGGTGTTTCGGCCCATTGTTTTGTCATTCCATCAATCATCTTTTTAAAGAGATCTCTATTTTGAAGAAGGGTTGTAATATCCCTGAATTGAACACCCTTTACTGGATAATCAGGCACTGTCCTGATACTGTCTTTCAGATCCTGAAACTCTTTCATAACTTTGACCCCTTTCCTCTGCTTTTATATTTATATAGTTCCCGAGAAATACTAATACAGATCCCAAAACTATGTACCATGTTAGCACTTCATTATAAAACAGGTAACCTACCACAGAAATCAGAGGTAACCTTACGAAATCAATCGGCATTACTACAGAAACTGGCGCCAAACTGAATGCTTTTGTCATGCATAGATGCGCAGTCAACCCTGTAACAGAAACTACAAGTAAGAATGGTAAATCGGACTTTGTTGGTATTTTAATGGTGAGATCATACCCTGCGCAGATGAGACTAAATACCGTTTGCATAATAACCAACCAAAAGAGTATACAGGTTAAACTAAATGTACGGGTCAGTAACTTCGTTGCAATAGCTGTTGCTGCAAAACAAATAGGTAGAAGAAATGCTGCAACTAAGGCCCAGCTTACAACATTTAAATCGGGCCTTGCTACTAACATAATACCCACAAAACCAATGGATGCTGCGAAAAGCTTTTCTTTTGTTAACAGCTCGCCTAAAAAAATAGGAGCTAGAAACACTATAAAAAGAGGGGTTGAAAACTCGAAGGCGAATAGTTGAGAAAAAGGTATCAATGCGATAGCATAAAACCAAAAATTTTGACCACCAAAATGACTTATGTTTCGTATGAAATGAAGCGAAAGCTTCTCCACCCGTATTTGCTTAAGAGTATTAAAATATTTTCCAAAAGATAAGACTAAAAAAATCCCTACTAATGACCGATAGAGCATAATCTCAAAGGTATCTAAAGACGAAAACAGTTCTCTTCCTGAAACTGCCATGAGAGTGAAGGAGATCATAGCCCCTAGCATCCAGAAAATAGACTGGGCCAGATGTGAGAATTGGGTCATTTATATTTTATTTTTTTGGAATTTGATCTGTAAGGCCAGCTACATAAAGTCTATTCCAAGTAGGACTAATAGTAATCTCATTTATACATACTCTTGGAGGTAGCTTAGCTAGAAATGCAACAGTCTCCGCACAGTCTTCCGGTTGAACCATTTTTTCCTTATCTTCTTTGGAGACGGGTATAGGCCTTTTATCAAGAATTGGTGTCGCCACTTCACCAGGGCAAATAGCACAAGCTCTAACACCAAAGTGACCTGCCTCCATGTTTATGCCTTCGGTTAAAGCATTTACCCCGTGTTTAGCTGCTGTATATGCGGGTCCTGTAAGTGTAGTCACATATTTTCCTGCCCAAGATGAGATATTTATAATTAAACCCTCTCTTTGCTCCTTCATTTTTTCTAACACTAAGCGATTTGTATAAAACACACCGTTCAAATCAATTTTTATAATTTGATCGAAATCTTCATCTGACACATTATGCCAGTTTCTGTTCTTCGCGTTTAAACCTGCACTAGCAACTAATACATCTATTCGACCGTAGTCTGAGATGATATTTTTAAACACACCTTCCACATCTTCCGAATTGGAGACATCAAGAGGCTCTACTGAAGCCTGTCCTCTACATTTTGAGGCCACTGATTCAAGAGCTTCCTTAGTTCTCCCAGAAAGTACAACAATGAAACCCTCTTCTGAAAGCTTAATAGCGGATGCCTCGCCAATACCTGACCCTGCCCCAGTTATCCACGCAACTTTATTTACCATGGTAATTTCCTTTAATTTAAAATTCTCAAGTATTACTGAGATATCACTGACTTTAACAAAAAAACTAAAATAACAAAAAATAAATTGAAAAGACGGTGTAATTAGTCTATCGCTATCATCAACGATTTTTTGAGGATAGGTTATGCTTTACTATTCTATCTGATGTATCGAGATTATTGCTTAAGATACATACTAAAAGATCGGAAATATAGACGGTCAAAGGAGATATAGTATGACTAAAGGTATCGTAAAATGGTTCAACCAAAAAAAGGGCTACGGTTTCATAGCGCCAGAGGGTGAAGACAAGGACGTTTTTGTACATATCACCGCTGTGCAGGCCGCAGGTCTAAAAAGACTTGATGAGGACCAAGAGGTTTCCTTTGAAATAGAGACTTCCGAAGATGGCCGTAAATCTGCCATTAATATAAAAGTCGATTAAGCTTTTTAGTCTATTAAAAAAAACGCTTCTATGAGTCGACGAAGAGGATCACGTTCCCGTGGAGCTCAAGAGAGCATTGAATTTGATAACTCTAAAAATTTAGGCGTGTTTAGCAACAGTCTCAACACACTATCAGAAAAAGACAAGGCCGAGATCCATGCGGGGGTGCAGCACATTCTGTCTGAAATAGGCTTTGAGCAACTTCCGAAATTTTTAGAAAGTTTTATTGATAATAAAACGATTATTAGAAAAAATAATCGGTTCTGCTTTGGATTAGGGCTAATTGATCAGTGCCTAAAATCGTTCAACAACAAAATTTTATTGCATCAACAAAATCTAGAGAACTACTTAGATCTGTCAAAAGGAAATGTTTATTTTGGAACAGGGGGTGCTGCTCCGCTTATTTTGGACTATGAAAAAAAAATTTATCGCCCCTCTTTAGGAAAAGATCTCTTAAACGCAGCCCGAGTTGTTGATAGATTAGATAATCTGAGTTTTTTTTCAAGGCCCTTGGTACTGACAGATATTGCAGACCCACACCTAATGGATATCTATACAGCTGTTATATCTTTATCTGCTACCAACAAACATGTCATGACAAGCGTCGCCAACTCTAATACCGTAAAACCCTTGGCCGAAGTCTGCTATCTTATAGCTGGTGGGGAAGACGCTTTTAGGCGATCACCGTTTTTATCTTTAAATATCAATTTCATAATTCCTCCACTTAGGTTAGATACTGAAGCGTGCGAAGTTATGAGAGAGAGTGTCAAATATGGAATTCCTGTTATGGCAAACGTGTTTGGACAGCGAGGCGCTTCCAGCCCTGTCAGCATTGTTGGATCAGTCTGTCAAACGATTGCTGAGGCATTATCAGGGTTATTAATATGTTGGCTTTTAGATCCAGATTCAAAAGTTATCTGTGGTCCAAGAGCTATGGTAACCGATCTAAGGACAGGCGGAATGGCTGGAGGAAGCGGAGAGCAAGCACAAACCACCTCTTTGCTTAGTCAAATGATGCATTACTACAAGATCCCAAACTCATCGATCGCTGGTGCATCAGACAGCAATATTCCCGATTACCAAGCAGGTTATGAGAAAGCTCTCTCAATAGCAACCTCAGCACAGTCAGGAGCAAATTTAGTCACACAAGCAAGCGGTATGCTCAGCGGTCTAATGGGAGTATCCCTTGAATCTTTCGTTCTCGATAATGAACTATGTGGATCAATTTTGAGTTCAATGCGTAGCATAGATGTACCAGCGCTAACCGATGATTTAGAGTCCATAAGGCAAGTAATTGAGGGGGACAAGCACTTTTTAGGAGAGTCTGATACCTTGAAAAGAATGAGTACTGATTTTGATTATCCAAAATCGGCAAAAAGGTTATCGCCAGAGTTATGGATGAAAGAAAAAGATAATACAATGTTAAACGAAGCCAGAAAAAACCTTGAAAAAATTCTTTCTAGCAATTTTAGGAGCCACCTAAGCCCAGAGATATTAAGACAAATAGAAACTGATTTTGGAATTAATCTAGACTTAATTAATGGACAAAATTAATGGCGATGACGGAAGGATTCGAACCCTCGACCCCCAGAGCCGAAATCTGGTGCTCTATCCAGCTGAGCTACGTCACCGCTAGGAATAAGACTATCATAAAATCAGACCGAAGTCCTATAGGGTTTATCTTTATTTAATAAAGTATAATCAAAACTTAGTTTGCCGTTTTTTTTGACCTAGTTACTTGTGCTGCTGAGAATTTAAACTCAGGAATTTTTCCATATGGATCAAGTTGTGGGTTAGTTAAGAAGTTTGCAGGTGCTTCAACGTAACAAAATGGCATAAATAGCATCCCTTCACTGACATCCCTATCAAGCTTGAGTTGAAGCTCAACTTCTCCCCTTCTCGTTTTTACACAAACCCAGTCACCCCTGTTGAAACCCTGAATTTTTGCATCCCTTGGATGCATACTTACGACTGGAATAGGCTCTTGTGCTTCTAGCATCGACGCTCTTCTTGTCATTGCACCTGTATGCCAATGTTCTAGTACCCTACCAGTGGTTAAGACAAAAGGATATTTTTCATCTGGCAATTCGTCTGGAGGAAGAAGGTCGGTTGGCACAATTTTGGCTTTTCCTGTCTCAGTTGGGAACCCAGAGAAAAATATAACCTCCTCTCCTGGTAAGTCAGGACCAAAGCTTGGATAGCAGACCGATCCTTCTTTCTCCAAACGATCCCAGCTTATATTATCTAAACTTCTCATATGACCTGCCATTTCTTTGTAAACATCTGAAACACTATTATATTCCCATTTCAGCCCACATCTTTTGGCTAAATCAACTATCAACTCCCAATCTTGTCTCGCATCACCCGGCATCTCTAATACAGGTCGACCTAATTGAATCTGCCTATTAGAGTTCGTGTATGTACCCAGCTTTTCTGCTTGAGCTGAGGCTGGAAAAATTATGTCAGCAAACCAAGCTGTTTCAGTAAAAAATATGTCCTGAACTACGAGGTTATCTAGTTTTGAAAGAGCGTGTCTAGCGTGCCGCTGATCCGGATCACTCATAGCTGGATTTTCTCCCATAATATACATTCCGGATATATCGCCATCATTTATTGCATTCATTATTTCAACTACGGTAAGTCCTTTGACAGGATCCAAAGATCTTCCCCATGCATCCTCATAATGCTTACGCATATCTGAGTTCTCAACTGACTTGTAGTCGGGATATGTTATGGGTATAAGGCCAGCGTCAGAAGCACCTTGAACATTATTTTGTCCTCTCAAAGGATGAAGCCCGGTCCCTTTTCTACCAATTTGACCTGTGATTAACGATAAGGCTATGAGACATCGGGCATTATCAGTTCCATGAACGTGCTGACTGATACCCATTCCCCAAAAAATTATACTGTTGTTTGAGGTAGCATATGTTCGTGCAATTTCTCTTATATACTCTGCCTTAACTCCACTGACTTCTTCCATTGCCTCTGGGGTAAAATCCTTTACGTTCTCGGCCAAAGATTGAAAGCCATCCACATTAGCTTGGATATATTGTGTGTCATACAAGTTTTCTTCAATTATTACATTAATCATTGCATTAAGCATTGCAACATCGCGACCAGCATTGAATACAACAGGATGGCTTGCTAAACGCATTAAACCCTGTTTCCTCGGATCCATAACAATTAATTTTTTCCCGTTTTTGGCTGCCTGTTTAAAGTAAGTTGCGGCCACTGGATGGTTCTGTTCCGGTCTTGCTCCTATTATCATAATACAGTCACTGTCATCTGCAGCAGTAAAAGGCGCTGATACTGCCCCTGACCCAATTCCTTCCATAAGAGCAGCAACACTTGAAGCATGGCATAGCCTTGTACAGTGATCGACATTATTAGTGCCGAAGCCTTGTCTTATAAATTTTTGGAATAAATAAGCCTCTTCATTTGTTCCTTTAGCTGACCCAAACCCGCTAAGCGCCTGGCCTCCTTTTTGCTCAAGTATCTTCAAAAATTTTGAAGCAGCTAAATCTAGTGCTTCGTCCCATGTTGCTTCTCTAAAAATTTCATTTATATCTGAAAAATCGTATGCGCAGTCTGGTTTCTTTTCGACACCTGTCCTTCTTATTAAAGGTTTAGTAAGTCGTTCAGGATGCATAACATAGTCCATTCCGAACCTTCCTTTGACACACAGCTTACCCCTATTCGCCGGACCTTGAATGCCATCGACTTTTATTATCCGATTTTCTTTTACACTTACCTCAGTACGACATCCAACGCCACAAAATGGACAAACGCTTTCAATCTTTTTTTCCGGATAGGCTATTCTTTTAGTTGATTCTGCATTCATCAAAGACTTTTCCATCAGGGCACCCGTGGGGCAAGCCTGAACGCATTCTCCACATGCTACACAAGAGGAAGATCCCATAGGGTCTTCTATGTCGAAAACAGGAACTGTATCAATACCTCTTTTAGCCATACCTATTACATCATTAACCTGAACTTCCTTACAAGCTCTTTCACAAAGACCACAAGCTATGCACGCGTCAAGATTAACTGCAATCGATGGGTGTGACGCGTCGCGGAATATACTATCTACAGGAATTTCATTTTTTGCTCCTGGTTTACTGCTTGGAAAAGATGGGCTTTCAAAATCTGCATTTTTCGCTTGAGTCCAGAAATGGGCTTCTGGGTCTGGACTCTGCTCTTTAATCGGCATATCTGAAGCAAGGAGGTCAAAAACGATTTTCCTATTACTATTGACCCTTTCTCCCTGTGATATAACCGACATTCCTTCTGAAGGCATTCTAACACAAGAAGCCGCTAAGACTCTTTCCCCCTCTATCTCAACCATGCATGCCCTGCAATTTCCATCCGCTCTATACCCAGGAGCATCTTTCCAACAAAGATGTGGAATAGTAACCCCATGTCTCTTAGCAACTTGCCAAATGGTTTCTCCTTTAGTTGCTTCCACACGTTTGCCATCTAAAGTAAAAAATATTTTTTCATTAATCGTTGGATTATCGAGGCTCATAATCAAAACTCCTCTGGAAAATATTTAATAAGATGAGATACACAGTTGCTAGCCGCTTGGCCTAACCCACAAATTGAACTGTCACTCATAACCTTGATAAGAGCGTTATAGAGATCTAATTCCTTATTGTTATCTTCTAGTAGACTAATCATTTTGTCCGTACCAGACCTACATGGGGTGCATTGCCCACAGCTTTCATGCTTAAAAAAACGCATTGTGTTCAAAGCTGCCTCTTTGATATTATCTTGATCAGATAAAATCACTATCGCATGCGAGCCAATAAAGCCCCCATACTCTTCAAAAATTCCGAAATCAAGTGGTAATGATGCTAGATTGGCTGGAAGTATTCCCCCGGATGCTCCACCAGGGAAGAATGCCTTTAATGTGTGTCCGTCTTGCATTCCCCCACAATAGTCGACTATTAGCTGTTGAAGAGGTATACCCGCTGGAGCAATTTTTACTCCAGGAATTTTTACTCGACCTGATACTGAAAAAGATCGCACGCCGCTATAAGCCTCAGTCCAGCCCTTTCTTTTAAACCAATCAACCCCATTTTCAATTATATCGGGAAGCCAGTTTAAAGTCTCTATATTATGATTTAGCGTAGGTCTTCCAAATAACCCGACCTCAGCAATATATGGTGGTCTATGTCTTGGCAAGCCCCTTTTACCTTCAATGCTTTCTATCATGGCACTTTCTTCGCCACAAATATATGCACCAGCGCCTCGTCTTAATTCGATAGAAATATCCGCAATATTTTCTTTTTCAATTGAATTTATTTCTCTTTTTAATATTTCTAATACCTCAGGATATTCATCACGCATATAAATGTAAATTTTTTCACATTCAACGATATGAGCTGCAATCAAGGCCCCCTCCAACATTTGATGCGGTCTTCTTTCTAACCAAAACCTATCCTTAAATGTGCCCGGCTCTCCTTCGTCACCGTTCACGGTCATCAAACGCGGTCCCTCAAAAGACCTAACAATTTCCCATTTTTTACCAGCGGGGAACCCTGCACCGCCTAAACCTCTTAGTTTTGAATCTGCAATCAATTTAATAAGGTTCTCTGATTTTAGTTCCCCTTTTTTGATTTTATTGAGTGTTCGGTATCCACCCCTACTAACATACTCATTAAGATTCTCGTATTGAGGTAACTTAAGGACATAAGACATTCCACCGCGATGTATTTCTTTAACTTTTTTTATGTTCAAATTATCGATAGGTAAATTGTTGAAGCGCGCCGCTGGTGCAGAGGCGCATCGACCAATACAGGGGACTTTTTCAATCTCTATTTTTTCGGCTGACAATTCGTCTTTCACTAAGTCAAAAAGTGCATGTGCACCAGCCATTTCACATGATAACCCATCACAAATTCTTAATTTTGATTTATGGGGTTTCTTTCCATCCTCTTTTACGATTTTAAAATGATGATAAAAACTCCCTACCTCATAAACCTCAGCTTGAGATAATTTGAAAATATCTGCCAATGCCGCCATGTCTTCAGCACTGATGTATCCATAAGCATCTTGAACTTTGTGCAGTGCCTCTATAAGAAGATCTCTTCTTATTTCCAGGTCAGCTAAGATGGACTTAATCCTGTCTAGAGCTAGATCATCCACTTGCCTACCCTTGGGGGAAAAAAAGTCTCGTTTCCCTTTTGTGATCTTTTGAATTTTGTTCATAAATCCCTTTAAAACTTAATTCCAATTATAAGAAAGTGGAGTCATAATCAGATATAATGTAATTAAGTCTTTCCCCCATTAAAGCTTTTAATTAATCTTATTGCCGTTAGGTAAGAATAACAATAGATATCATTTAAAGTTTGGAAGTTTTCAAATGAATAAACAAGATCTGACCATTTTTAAATCCTTTGAAGATATTTGCAGAAAAACACCTTCTGCACCCTTTTTAATATCTCCTTCAAGAAATCAAAAAGGTATGACGACTTTCTCTTATCAAGAAACATTTGAGAAAGCTAATAAGATATCGACTATTTTTTTAGATAATGGCTATGGCAACAATTTGCGAGTTGCTACTTTACTAGGGTCTACTCCAGCACATTATATTGTCAAACTAGCACTTAATAAAATCGGAGTTTCAGTAGTGCCTATAAATCCTGATTATTCTCCTGACGAGACAGCGTATTTGCTGGTAGATAGTGGTTCCGTCTTAGCAATTTGTGCAGAGCATTACAAAAAACAGCTCAAAACAGCGATAGCCTACAAAGATCTTTCCGTTCCAATAGTTACATATGACGAAATTGAAACTATTCAAACACTTAAGCCCTTATCTGATCGTGGAGCACAGGTCCACGGAAACACCGAAGCTAGTTTACTCTATACTTCAGGAACAACAGGAAGACCTAAGGGATGCATATTATCCCATGAATATGAGCTAATGTGTGGCGAAGTCTATGCAAATATTGGAACGCCAATAAGTTTGTCTTTTGGAAAAGATAAGATTTTAAACCCCTTGCCTAGCTACCACATAAATGCTGGTATAGTTACTTTTTTTGCAGCCATGCTTACAGGGAATAGTCTCATTCAACCAGAGCGTTTCAGTATTTCAAGTTGGTGGGAAGATATTAATGAGACAGAAGCAACAATTTTTCATTATTTAGGTGTTATTATTGCTGTTTTATTGTCTGATCAGTCTGCAACAAAAGCATCTCTTAGTAAATTGAGGGTAGGCTTCGGCGCGGGAGTCGAACCAGCTTTGCACCAAGAATTTGAGACCCGATTTGGCATTCCACTGATCGAATGCTGGGGTATGACGGAAATGTGTCGAGTGCTCTATAATAACGAGGAACCGAGGCAGATACACACCAGAGCAATGGGAAGACCGCGAGAAGATCTTCAGGTTAAAGTAGTAGATGAAAATGATCAGGAAGTGGAGATAGGAATGCCAGGTCAAATGGTTGTAAGGCATTCAGAGAAAACACCTAGAGCGGGAGCTTTTAGTGGGTATCTAAATAAAGAAAAAGAAACAGAAGAAGCATGGAAAAGTGGTTGGTTTCATACTGGTGATACGGTGACTATGGATGAAACGGGAATGTTGTACTTTGTTGATCGAGCAAAAAACATTATTAGGCGTGCTGGAGAAAATATTGCTGCAGCAGAAGTCGAGAACTGCCTCTTTGAAATAGAAATTGTATCCAAGATTGCGTGCATAGCAGTGAAAGATGATATCAGAGAGGAAGAAGTTATGGCCTGCGTAGTTCTTGAAGATGGCAAGAAGGAATCTAAAGAGGTAGCAGAAATTCTTTTCAATCATGCCTTAGAAAAAATGGCTTACTTCAAGGCCCCTGGCTATATCTTGTTCATGGATGATCTTCCCGTAACTGGAACCCAAAAAGTTGTTAAACATAAGATATTTGAACCAGAAATTGATCCTAGAAATTTAACCGGAGTATTTAACTTTACTCATTTAAAAAAGAGAAAACCTAATGATTAAAAAAAAAAATTATTACATTTTTGAATGGCTAGGGGTAATTACAGCAATCTTCTATTCAGTATTCGTAGCATTGAACCTCGGTTTGGAGGTTATAGGGTTTTTCTTACTATTAGTTTCTGCTATTTCAATTGGAGTATGGGCGTACTTAAATCGTCATAGTGGAATTCTTTTATTACAATTCTTTTACTCTTGTGCTGCGATAATTGGATTATTTAGGTGGTGGAGTTAGTCTTTATAGTCTTTTAATATTTCATTATATCTTTCGAATGAAATATTTGAGCCACATGCAATTATTCCAACTTTTTTACCCTCACATTTCTTTTTATATCGCTCTAACAGTCCAGCTAAAGAGGTAGCACAGGCAGGTTCAACAATAAATCCAAGCTTATCTCTCATGGTAATCATTGCTCTGCGTATTTCATTATCAGTAACTTTTTCAACTTGATTTACTCTCTTTTTTGCGATGTTGAAAGAAAAGTCCATGGCCATTGGAGCGCCTAAGCTGTCGGCTATTGTGTTCACTTTATTGATTCTTACTGCACTATCATTTTCCAAGCTTTGTGCGAAACTATCCGCTCCCGTAGGCTCCACCCCTAATAATTCAACGGACGCATTAATCTGTTCAAGATAGTGCGCCATACCACCTATCAGTCCGCCTCCACCGATTGGAATAATTAATATATCAATATCGCCCATCTGATCTATAATCTCAGCACAACAAGTAGCTGAACCAATTATCATGTTTTCTTGATTAAATGGGTGAAGCACAAAACGATTTTCATCCTTTTCAATTTCATCTAATTTTGCAAAGGCATCATCAACATTTTCAGCAAGTATTACTTGAGCGCCAAGGCTACGGCATTTATCAATTCTAAATGGGTCTGCAGTCTTTGGCATAATAATTTTTGCCGAAATATTGTATTGACTTGCACCCCAAGCGGTAGCGATGCCATGATTTCCTCCCGTGACGGTTACAATACCTTGAGCTTTTTTATCTTCCTCTAGAGTTTCCAGTCCGATAGCCACACCTCTCGCCTTAAACGAGCCCGTTTGCTGAAATAATTCCAGCTTTATAGATACATCAGCATTATGAGGAAGAATCTCTTGAATATCATCCTCATTCAGTTTGAGCGTTGGCGTATTTACAATTTGTCCTTGTAATACTTCACGAGCCCGATTGATGTTATTAAACATACTCTGCATTATATCCACTTTCTCAATTTAAGTTTTAATACCCACAATCCGTTGTTAACACATAGTGGTCTTTAGCCACTTTTCTATATACAGATGGTTCAGCCTTATAGTTCAAATCATGAATAGGTGATGGAAGCGGTTTAAAGTTTAGATCTCTTTCGGACTTCCTCTTATCCGGATCCGCAATAGGTACAGCTTTTAATAAATCCTGTGTATAAGGATGTTGTGGATTACGAAAAATAGCTTGCCTAGGACCGATCTCTACCAAGCGTCCTAAGTACATAACACCAACATCATGGCTTACCCGCTCAACAACCGCCATATCATGGCTGATGAATAAAAAGGAAAGACCCAAATCAACCTGGAGTTCCATCATTAAGTTTAAGACTTGAGCTTGCACCGATACATCCAATGCACTCACTGCTTCATCTGCTATGATAAGCTTAGGGTTAAGCGCTAGCGCACGTGCAATTGCTATCCGCTGACGCTGACCACCCGAAAGTTGATGTGGATAGCGCTGCATAAAACTTCGTGGTAATTTTACACGATCAAAGAGATCGCCAATCTTCTCTTGCAATATTTCACGCTTAACCGTCCCATAATTACGCAACGGCTCCGCTACTTGATCAAAAAGTGGTCGTTGCGGATTTAATGATGAGAAAGGATCTTGAAAGACCATCTGGATATTACTACGGGCTTCCCGCATATCCTTTTGATTAAGTGATAGTATATTCTGACCGTCTAAATTCACATCCCCTGATGTAGGCTCTACCAATCGAATGAGTGAGCGTCCCACCGTTGACTTACCACACCCTGATTCACCGACAAGCGAAAGTGTCTTTCCTTTCATGATAGTAAAAGATACGTCTTCAACAGCGTGAACACGTGCCACCGTTCGTCTCAATACACCCCCTTTGACCGGGTAGCGGGTTACCAAATTATTCACTTCAAGTAGGGGCTCATTTGTGCCAACAATAGGTTTTAGGGCCTTTGTCTTTTTCTCTCCTACTAACCGCATGGGTTCAGGGTATTTCTTGCTCGCCATCTCTCCGAGTTTTGGAACTGCCGCTAAGAGGGACTTCGTGTACTCATGCTGAGGATTATTAAAAATCTCATGTACTGTCCCCTCTTCGACTTTTTTACCTGGATGCATAACAACAACACGATCCGCCATTTGGGCTACAACCGCCATGTCGTGCGTAATAAACATTACTGCAGTACCTGTTTCTTGTTTGAGCATATTAATCAAAGCAAGTATTTCTGCTTGAATGGTCACATCTAATGCTGTTGTTGGCTCATCCGCGATCAAGATTTTTGGCTGACACGCCAACGCAATTGCGATCATAACTCTTTGTCGTTGTCCACCAGAAAGCTGAAAAGGATAATCAAAAGCTCTTTTATCTGGATTAGGAATTTTTACAGCATCTAGTAATTCTACTGCACTCACCCATGCTTTTTCTTTATTGAGATTTTTATGCCGTCTGATAACTTCTGAAACCTGTTCTCCAACTGTAAAAAGAGGATTGAGAGAAGTCATCGGCTCCTGAAATATCATTGAAATGTCATTGCCTCTTATACCCTCAATCTCTGCCTCTGATAATTGAGCTAGGTTAGTATTGTCGAATAAGATATCTCCTGACGAAACGTTTAATATTCCCTCAGGTAATAAGCTCATCAAGGACAATGCTGTTACCGATTTTCCACATCCAGACTCTCCGACAACACACAAAGTCTCACTTTTTTTTATCGTAAAAGAGAGATCATTTACCACTTTTAGCGTGCCGGCTCTTGTCCTTGCCTCTATATTCAGATTATTTATTGAAACTAGGTCTTCCATTACCTTGACCTAAGTTTTGGGTTTAACGCATCATTAAGACCATCACCTACAAGAGATATAGCGAGCACTGTTATAAAAATTGCTACTCCTGGAAATGTAACAGTATATGTTGCATCAAGAATATACACTCTGTTAGATCCAATCACCTGACCCCAACTTATGACATTTGGGTCTGACAAACCTAGAAAAGCTAAGCCTGCCTCAAATGTAATTGCCGCTCCTACCAACAATGCTGATTGTACAATTATTGGCGCTGCCGCGTTGGGTAAAATAACTTTGAAAATTAAAGCCATATTATTGCTCCCAGAGGAGCGTGAGGCTAAGACAAAGTCTAGCTCCTTTATTCTTAAAAACTCTGATCTTGTAATTCTAGCAACACTAGCCCAGCTAACTGCTCCTATCGCTAGAGTTATAGAAAGTACTGATGAGCCAAATAGCGCCACGATTACCATAGCAAATAATAAGGTTGGTAAAACTTGAAAAAACTCAGTTATTCTCATTAATGTTTCTTCGACCCAACCGCCATAAAACCCAGCGAATGAGCCTATACCCACCCCTATAAAACACGAAACCAAAGCCGCAGAAAAACCTATTGCTATCGAAACGCGTGCACCGTTGATAATTTGGGATAAGATATCACGACCTAAATAATCTGTTCCTAACAGAAACCCATCGGCTCCTGGAGGCGAAAATGGCATCCATACCATATCAAAGGGGTCAGTAGGATAAAATATTGGTCCTATAAAGCCCATCACTGCGATACCAATAAGAATAATCAGTCCTGTAACTGCTGAGTAACTCTTGAAGAATGTCTGAAAAATTTCTTTAACAGGCTTGATTGTAGGTTCTTCAATTTCTTCATTTTCTAACATTCTGAAACCTTAAATTTTTATTCTTGGGTCTAAAGCTTTTAACGTTAAATCTGTTAAAAGATTTCCTACAGTTACCATTAGCGTTGAGAAAATCAGGATGCCTAGTAAAACCGGCGTATCCCTAGATATAATTGAATTAAATGCTAATGTCCCTAAACCTGGCCAACTGTAAACCGTTTCTACGAGAATGGCCCCTGAGACAACGGCAGAAAAGCTCAGTCCAGCAAAAGTTATAACTGGGGATAAAGAATTCTTTAGTGCATGCTTCAGTAATACGTCCTTTTTGGATAGTCCTTTCGCTTTAGCAGTTCGAACAAAGTCCGCGCCCAGTACTTCTAACATACTCGCTCTACAAAGACGCGAATAATAGGCGAAAAATATAGAGGCCAGTGTTATCATAGGTAAAAATAGGTGTCTAAGTACATCAAAGAAATGAACAAAGAAATTACCGCTTTCAATTGTTATATCCCTCATTCCTGAGACTGGAAAAATAGGAATGTGGAGTGAGAACGCAATCAATAAAAGAATTCCAGTCCAAAATACAGGAGCTGCGTAACCAAATAGAGAAAACATATTTACAAAAAGACTTGATAGTCCATTAGGGTTTTGAGCAGCGTATACCCCTAAAAGTATGCCTACAAATAAAGACAATATCTGTGCTGAAAAAACTAATAATAAAGTGGCAGGAAATCTCTCCATTATCAAGTCAAATACTGGTAAATTGTAAAAGTGAGAATGTCCAAAATCCAATAAAGCAACCCTAACAACATAGTTAAACAACTGAATAAAAAATGGTTGGTCAAGCCCATACTGCTTCCTCAATTCAGCCATATCTTGCTCGTCAGCACCCCCCATTGTTTGAGCGATTGTGTCTGCAATATCACCGGGAGCTAAATGCAGCATGAGAAAGTTTAAGACGACTACAACAAGCAAAACCAAGAGCATGGAAACGAGGCGCCTAATCAGTGAAACAAAAAATGGCATTTATAAATGACTGAAATAGTTTATTGGAAAATGAGAAGGGGCAACTTATGCCCCTTCTCATCATTATAGTTTAATCTTTGATATATGTCATATCCATTGGAGAGCTGGTTGCCCAAATTCCCATAGGAGGATTGCCAACCTTCTTGCTGTAAATGGTATGATAAGGGAGAGTATTTGTCCAATATACAGGCAAGTCGTTTGCCAGCATTTTTTGTAACTCTGAATATAGAGCTTTTCGCTTATCCATATCGTTTTCTACTCCAGCCTTCTCCATTATAGCATCCACTTTTGGATTACTATATTGTTGAGTGTTAGACCAGATAACTCCCTTTTTTATATTAGAGGTCTGATAGGTTCTGTGAACACCTATAACAGGATCTCCCCAATTAAAAACGGTATCCCAGGTTAGATCAAAATTATGGTTGCTAACAGTCTTTGCCCATGTTGGAAAGTCGGCAGATGCTCTTACGGTTACGTCTATACCTATTTTCTTGAGTGCCGCCTTTGTATATTCGGCGTTTGGTTTTAGCCCTGGCCAACCAAAGTCGACTGTCAATCCAAACCGCATACCATCACTACCCTTTTTATAACCGGCATCATCAAGTATTTTGTTTGCCTTATCAATATCTAGATTATATGGCTCCACATTCGGCTCATAAAAAGGACTTCCAGGATGAATACCAGTTCGAGCCTCATCGGCAACACCAAGCATAATAGCTTTCAGAATGAAGTTTCTGTCTATTGCATAAGCGATAGCGCGTCTAACATTCACGTCAGCCGTTTTTCCAGTTTTTGTATTGAAAGCTAACCAGTCGATCGGTCCAATGGCCGCATATCCATCAGGCGTTACTGTCAGGTTATCGTTCTTTTTCAATCGAACAATGTTTCTAGCCACATTTTCGAAGGCATAAAAATCAATTTCGCCATTTTCAAGCCCTATAGTTCTGGTTGCTGGATCTTTTATAATTTTAAGAACCATCTTATCTAGGTATGGTCTCCCATCTATAAAAAAGTCATCAAATCTTTCCAAGATGATATGCTCACCTGATTTAAATTCAACGAGCTTAAAGGGACCTGATCCAACAACATTTTCAGAGTTTTGTGGATGTGTTTTTGGATCTTGACCATCTCCATAAACATGCTCAGGTATTATAGCCATCAATTGTGATGACATGGCTAACATTAAAGCGGGGTGTGGAGATGATAATTTTAAAATGGCTGTATGCTCGTCAGGTGTTTCGACCGATACAACAGGAGCAAACATGGTTTTAAAGGGATGGTTCTTTTTAATTGTTTCCAAGGAGAACTTTACGTCACTAGATTTAATAGGAACTCCATCGTGAAACACAGCATCTTTTACAAGATTAAGTCTAACTGTTTTTCCACCATCGCTTATTTCCCATGACTCAGCAAGATAAGGCTGTGGTTCCCAATTATTGTCATATCGAATTGGTGTTGCAAAGAGTTGTGCGCCCGGAAACCCAGTCACAATTCCTGATTGAACAGCTGGATTTAAATGTCGTGGGCTATTCCCAACAGCAGCTATCAGAGTACCACCCTTTTTCGGCTCTGCAAAACATACGCCTAATGACGTAAAAATTAGAGTAGCAGTGAGAAGTAACGTTTTTAAAAAATGTTTATTCATTTCTCGACCTTTCTAGTTAATTGAAATTTTTGCCCGATTTTCACTAAACGCCCCCTATGATTAGATTGACTTAAGGTAAACTAATTTGCAATAGAAACATTTGATTGATTATCATTCAAAAGTCACATTTAATATTAATGATATCAAGCTTTCGTATAAACAGAAGTTTTTTTTGAAAGGTTTATTCTTGTTAAAAATTTTTAAGGCAAAAAAAATAATTACAATGAACCCTAGAAATCCAGAAGCACAATACATGAGTGTTCTGGATGGTAAAATTGTTCAAGTGGGAGACCTCAATACAATTAAACCTGAGGGCAAGTACGAACTGGATAAAAGTTTTGAGAATTATGTTTTAATGCCGGGTCTTGTTGAAGGACATAGTCATTTGTTTGAAGGTGCATTGTGGAGTAAATTATATTGTGGGTATTTTGATAGGCAAAAGCCGGATGGAACAATGAGCCTTGGCATTAAAAATGTAAAAGAGCTTGTTCAGACACTTAAACACGAGAATGAAACCTTATTGGACCCGAACGCACCATTAGCAGGATGGGGATTAGACCCAATTTATTTTGACGACAAAGCGTTAGACAGAAAAATACTAGATGTGGTTTCAGACCAAAGACCGATAGGAATACTACATGCATCTGGACATAAACTCAATATAAACTCAGTAGGCTTAAAGCTGGCAGGATTTTTGAGAACAGGCATAAATCATGAGGGCCTTCCTCTCGGTGAAGATGGTCTTCCATCTGGGGAGATAAGAGGGGCTGAAACCATTGCTTTAGTAACTAGGCATGTAGGCTTAGGCAAGGATTGGCTCTCAGGAGATTCAGAAGGTCTAAGAAACTTTGGAAAAATCTGTGCCAGAGCTGGGGTCACTACTGCTGCTGACCTTGCGAACCTTCAAACAGATGAGGCTGTTGAAATGATGCTAAAGGTTACATCGGAAACAGATTTTCCAGCTCGAATTGTTTCTTTACGATATATGCAGGGGATAAGCCCAAAAGAATTAATTCCCAAAGTCTTAGAACTCAAACAAAAATCAACGGAAAATTTAAGACTAGGTGCAATAAAAATTGTTGCAGATGGCTCAATTCAAGGCTTCACGGCTAGACTTAAATGGCCTGGATATTATAATGGAGCTCCCAATGGCATGTGGTATACAGCACCTGAACATATACAAGAAGCCTATGAGCTTGCATTAGAAAATAATATATTAGTACATACGCACACTAATGGGGACGAGGCTACAGAATTAGCTCTCGATTGTCTGGAAGGTGCTCTGGCTAAATTTCCTAAAAATGATCATAGATTTACTTTGCAACATTGTCAGCTTGCATCAACTGCTCAATTTAAAAGGATGCATAAGCTTGGTATGTGTGCAAACTTATTTTCTAACCACCATTTTTATTGGGGAGATGAACATTACTCCCTAACGGTTGGTCCAGAAAGAGCTCATCGAATGAATGCCTGTAAAACAGCACTACAAGAAAAAGTCCCTTTGGCAATACACTCCGATGCCCCAGTAACTCCCCTTGGCCCACTATTTACAGCTTGGTGTGCTATGAATAGATTAACATTTTCAGGAAGAACTCTGGGGGATTATGAAAAAATTAATAAAATGGAAGCGTTATATGCGATCACTTTAGGAGCTGCGTTTACTCTTAAGATAGATCATGAAGTAGGATCACTAGAAACGGGTAAAAAAGCGGATTGTTGCGTCCTAGAAGAGGACCCCTTTGATATTGATGAAATAAAATTTAAAGATCAAAAAATCTTAGGGACGATTAAAGGTGGCAAGCCGCATATTATCGAAAATAGTTCGTAATTGTGGGTATTCCTCTGACATTGATCTCCGGTTACCTTGGAACAGGTAAAACGACATTAATAAATAATTTACTTAGGACAACTAAGAAAAAAATAGCTCTACTGGTAAATGACTTTGGTGACGTTAACATTGATGAGTCCTTAATTGAAGCTAGAACTGACTCCGTTCTGAGCATCGCGGGTGGATGTGTGTGTTGTAGCTATGGAAATGAGTTGATAGAAACTTTGGAGAGTATGAATTCAAATGAGATTTTACCAGATCATATTGTGCTTGAGGCAAGCGGGATTGCTTTACCTTCTAAAATTATACAAACAATATCGCTTATGGACTTCCTGTCATTTCATGGAACGGTGTTGTTAACAGACGCATCCCGACTTAGGTCACAATTAAATGACTTGTATATCAGTGATACAATTAGTTTACAAATCGAGCAACATGATCTCTTGGTATTGAATAAAACTGATTTGCTTAAAGAAGATGAGCTATTAAATTGTATCGACACTCTATCAAAACGTTTTGAAATACGAAAGTTTCTTAAAACGGTAAACGCATATATTGAAGAAGAAGATATGCTTCTAGACTTTGGCCCTAGTCACAAAATAAACTTAGAGAAAAAACAGGAGCATGGATTTATTTCCTCAACAATTAAACCGACTGGAACAATGAATGCTGAGGCGCTAAGCACACTTTTGCGGGATCCAGTTTATAATATCGAAAGAGCTAAAGGATTTTTTAAAAATAAAAAGGGTGAAGTATGTACAATCCAATATGATGGATTAACTTTAAAAATCGAAAAAACAGAAAAAAATGAAAAGGAGTCTGTATTTGTTGTGATCGGTAAAAAGAATTTTTATAACGAAAAAGAGTTTGTTGAGAAACTTAACGGAATCCAGACACAATAAATTGGAGATAGACATTGACTTGGGAAAAAGAAGCAAAAGAAATTAATGAGAAGAGAAATTTTGCTGATCAAATGGGTGGCAAAGAGGCTGTAGAATTACAGTATAAAAAAGGCAGACTACCTATAAGAGAAAGGATCAACAGGATACTAGATAATAAATCTTTCAATGAAATTGGTAAAAGTGCTGGTTACTCGGAGTATAATGATAATGGATCACTCAAGAAATTTACTCCCGGAAACTTTATTCTAGGATTTGGGAAAATCAATAAAAGACCAGTGATCATAGGAGGAGAAGATTTTTCTTTAAAAGGTGGATCACCAAATGCTGCCGGTTTAAGGAAAAGTATATACACAGAAGAGCTAGCACTTAAATACAAGGTTCCTTTAATTCGACTACATGAAGGGGCTGGGGGATCCGTTGGTGGCACCAATCAAGAAAAAAGTAATCGACCTACAAGTGATGCCGTATATACGCCTTCACGATTTATTTCGCTCGCTAACACTTTGGGAGAAGTCCCCGTGGCAACGGCTGCGTTGGGACCAGTCGCCGGGCTGCCCGCATCTCGTCTCGTTGCTTCACACTTTTCAGTAATGACAGAGAGCTCGTTAGTGCTTATAGCAGGGCCAAAAGTCGTAAAAAGAGCGTTAAATATAGATGTTACGAAAGAAGCTCTCGGTGGACCTGAGGTACACTTAAAAAGCGGAGTAATAAACAACTTTGCAAAAACAGAAGATGACGCTTTTGAACAAATAAAAACATTCCTTTCCTTCGTGCCAGATAATGCTTGGACGTTCCCAGACTCTATTTCTACTAACGACAAGGAGGATCGTTGTGATGATTTATTAATCGATATAATACCAAAAGATAGACGTAGACCATATAGCGTAAGAAAGATCATCACATCCCTACTAGATATAAATGATGATCAAAGCACCTTTTTCGAGATCGGTAAAAAATATGGACCAAGCCTCGTAACAGGCTTAGGTAGACTTAATGGTCAATCAGTTGGCGTTATCGCTAATGACTGCATGTTCTATGCAGGAGCGATGACAACCAGTGCCTCAAAGAAATTAGAAAGATTTTCTGATTTTTGTAACAGTTTCCATATTCCGATTATCAGTTTGGTAGATGAACCAGGATTCATGATTGGTCCAGAGTCAGAAAAAAGTGGTACAATTAGATTTGGCACTGCTGCAATATCCGCGATAATGCAATCAAGAGTGCCATGGGCGTCTGTGCATATGCATAAATCTTTTGGAGTAGCCGCTACTGCACACTATGGGCCTGATAGCTTCACATTACTTTGGCCCAGTGCCTTAAGTGGTGCTTTACCTGTAGAAGGTGGCGTTGCCGTTGCATTTTCAAAGGAAATTGCTAGGGCAAAAAATCCTGAAAAAAAACAGAAGGAGCTTGAGGATCAATTAGCTCAAAGACAATCACCAATTCCAAGAGCAGAAGGTTTTTCTGCCCATGATTTGATAGATCCTAGGGAAACGCGTCCACGACTAATATCTTGGTTAGAACTCGCGCTTAAAGCTTACCGATTGAAAAGCCCAAAACCTTACCTTGTAACAATGAGGCCATAATGAATTTACGAAGCACCCTGCCTTTTAGAGTCGAAAAGATTTTTCGGCATCCAATAAAATCGATAAGTCGCGAAGAAATTACACAGATTAAGTTAGAAAGAAGAAAAGCTCTTCCGTTAGACAGAATGTGGGCATTGGTGCATGAAAAAAGTTCTTTTGACGAATTATCAAATGAGTGGCAACCGTGTACTAAGTTTCTCAGAGGCTCAATTATGCCTACGCTATCAGCCGTCGAGTCAATAAGGACTGATGATCAAAAATATACTTTTAAACATCCTGAGCTAAAACCTATATCATTAGACCTTAGTGATCATACTGACAGAGGATCTTTCGTGAACTGGTTGCTCCCTATTTGTTCTGATAAATTTCCGAAACCTACAAAATTAGTTTGCGTAGCCGATACAGCTCTCACAGACACTCCTTTCCAGTCAATTTCTATCAATTCGTTGGACTCTCTAGAAGACCTCTCTAAAAAAGCAGGGATTAGCTTGGAACCTGAAAGGTTTAGAGGAAATATATGGATACGAACCGGGAAGCCATGGACTGAATTTGATTGGGTTGGTGAATTAATTAAAATTGATAAAGTAGAGTTAAAGGTCGTTGATAGAATTGAGCGATGTAACGCTACAAAAACTAATACTAAGACAGGCCAACATAATTGTGATACCATAGGTATACTTAATGAACGTTTTGGCCACCAGGATTTTGGCGTTTACTGTAGTGTGAGAACACCCGGGACCATAAGAATAAATAGTGTGCTTTCACTTAATAAAATGGAATGATAATATGAACCATCTTAGACCAATTAAACAATTACCTACCCATGAAGTTGAAAACATGCCGCCATATATGGGCAATCAAGATTTATGGAAAAATGATAAAAATCTTAGAGAAGCTGTTAATAGAGAAGGCGCTGGTTGGGCGGAGAAAAATTTAAGTGCGTTTGGACATTTGATGGGCTGCACTGAAATGTTTGATCATGCTGAGAAGGCAAATAAAAATCCGCCAGAACTAAAGGCATTCGATCAATATGGCAATAGGATTAACTACGTTGATTATCATCCTTCTTACCATCACCTCTTGGGAGTAGCTATAAAGAATGAAATCCCAAGTTTTGCGTGGAACCATAAAAAAGAAGGGTCACAGGTCGCACATATGGCACTAACTTATATGTTTAGCCAGATTGAGGGAGGCGTTATGTGCCCAATGGCAATGACGTATTCTGTTATTCCAGCACTGAAGCATAATCCAGACTTAGAAGCTCAATGGCTACCAAAAGTACTATCTAATGAGTATGACGATAGAGATATCCCCATTGATCAGAAATTGGGTGGAACAATAGGCATGTTTATGACTGAGAAACAAGGTGGATCAGATGTTAGAGCCAACTCTACACGAGCAAAACCGGTGTCCTCAAGTGTTGGCAATGGATCGGAATATCTTCTTACAGGGCATAAGTATTTTTGTTCAGCCCCAATGTGCGATGCCTTTCTTGTGCTAGCTAACACTGATGTGGGGTTGTCATGCTTTCTTGTTCCAAGATGGAAACCAGATGGGGAACGAAATAATTTTTTCATCCAAAGACTAAAAGACAAGCTTGGAAATAGGTCGAATGCATCCTCTGAAATTGAGCTTGATGATACGTTTGGCACAATGATTGGAGAAGAAGGTAAGGGAATTAAGACTATACTCGATATGGTTATAGGAAACAGAATTTACTGTGCTGTCAGCTCAGCGTCTTTAATGCGTCAAGCGGTTGTTCAGGTCCTACACCATACGACCCATAGAACGGCTTTCCAGAAAAAATTGATTGATCAACCTCTTATGAAGAATGTCATTGCAGATATGATTTTAGAAAGCGACGCGGCAGCTAATCTCGCTATGAGGGTAGCTAGGTCAGTTGATTGTCAGGAAGAGGATGAAAACGAAAAATCAATATCGCGAATATTCACGACTGTGAGTAAGTATTGGATAACTAAAAGAGCACCGTATCTGATTTTTGAGGCCTTGGAATGTCATGGTGGACCAGGATACATAGAAGAGTCAATTATGCCTAGATTATATCGGGAAGCTCCTCTAAATAGTATTTGGGAAGGAAGTGGTAACGTTATGTGTGTCGATGTTTTGAGGGCCATGCAAAAGGATAAAAACGCTATTTCTTCAGTTTTCAACGAGTTAGAGAAAGCGAGAGGATTAAATGCTTACTATGATTTGAATGTTGATAATTTATTTCTCGAGTTAAAGAACCCAGAGGATTTAGAAATAAAATCAAGATCTATAACAGAACGATTAGCAACACTGATGCAGGCTTCTATTTTCTTGAAAAATTGTAATGAAGAAATAGCCTCAGCTTTTTGTAGTAGTCGCCTTGGAGGCAACTGGACTGGAGCTTTTGGAACTCTAAATTCAAATACAAATTTTGACGAAATTATAAAAAGAGCTTTACCAACCTAAGTCAACTTCATACATTAACCCAGTTGTCACCATCCCTTAACTTATGGTTAATAATATTTTTTTGACTTAAAGTTTGCTCAATAAAGCATCCCTTTTTAGCTGCCGCGATTAAATTTTTCACTCTTTCTAAAGGTTCATTGCTTTCTATGAATACATCTAATTCGAAACTTTGAGGAGCCGTCTCATAAATATTATCGAGTTTTTTCCATTTCCATATAATTCGGCTATCAACCTTTAAATCGTTTATTTCAATTTTCATTCTTTTAGAAAACGCCCTAATTTGTGTCATTATGCAACCAGTAAGACTTGCTATAAATAAAGCAAGTGGCGGTGGGGCAGTAGCATCACCTCCATGAAAAGACCCTTCGTCAGTAGCCAAATGGAATGTCTCCTCTATTGGAGACACCATATCTACTTTAAGTTCATTTCTCATTTTTCCAACGGCTTGGCCATTGCAAGTAAACTTTACTTCTGCTTCGCCTGGTAAATTTTCTAAATCTAATTTATTGTTCATATTTCTTCTTTCTGATTATTCTTCCAGGATTGCTACTGCTCTAATGAAGCCAGCTGATGCTTTCTTTATTTTAAAGGGAAAGCAAGAAACTAAAAAACCAAAGTCAGGTAGTTTTTCTAATGAGCTCAGTTTTTCAATATGACAATATGCTCTTTCCATACCAGCTCTATGTCCCTCCCAAATTATAGAAGAATTCTTACTCTCAGCATATCTTTTTGCTGTATGAGAAAATGGCGCATCCCAACTCCATGCATCCGTTCCAGTAATTTTAACTCCCTTACTAGTTAGATGAAGAGTTGCTTCTCGACCTATACCGCAGCCTTTGAGTAAATAATCATCGTAACCGTATCTCTCCCCAGCTGAAGTGTTGACCAAGACTATATCAAAGGGTTTAATTTGATAACCTATTCTATCTAGTTCAGCATCTATGTCGTTGGGAGTAACCACATAACCGTCCTCAAAATGCCTGAAGTCTAATTTTACACCATCATTAAAGCACCAATCCAAAGGAACCTCATCAATCGTAATGGCTCGTTTTCCACCATCCATTGTAGAATGGTAATGATAAGGAGCATCTAAATGCGTACCGTTATGAGTACTTATTTTCAGATTTTCCACGGCCCAACCTTCTTCACCGGGCAAATCTTTTTTGTCGAGTCCTGGAAAAAAGGAACAGATTTGATCTGCTGACATAGCGTGATCTACATACTCTATTTCGGGAAGAGCCATAGGAGGATCTGAAACAATACCCGTTTCTAAGGCTACCGAAAGATCAATAAATTTTCTTGGCATTTTTTCCTCTTATAAAAGAATTGTTGTCAAAATTGGGAAAGCAATCACAAGTAACAAAACTGTAACCATCATTAAAGCAAATGGTGCCGCACCCGCAAATATGTCTCCCAATGATATTTTATCATTATCTAGAGAAGACTTAATAACAAATATAGATATGCCTAAAGGAGGAGTAAGGAGCCCTACCTCAACGGCAATAACGGTGACTATTCCAAACCAAATCAAATCAATATTCAGAGAGACCAATATAGGATACATTAAAGGTACTAGTATCAACATTATTGATCCACTATCTAATATCGTTCCCATCAGTATAATGAGTATTATATAAAGAATTATTATACCCATTATGCTTAGGTCTGAACCAACCACAAACGAACCAAACTCTGCTGGCATTCCAGAAAGAGCTAGCATTCTGGCATACATCTGTGCCGCTATGATAATGAAAGATATTGTAGCCGTTATATAGCCAGTTTCGACGAGTACCTCCCAAAGAACTTTCAATGAAAGCCGTCTTTTAAGAATACCTATTATTACTGCTCCAAGACTACCGATAGCACCCGCTTCTATCGGAGTAAAAATCCCTCCGTAAATACCCCCTAAAACTATGGAAATTAAAAAAATTAAAGGCAAACATTTTAAGCAAAAATCTTTCAATGGCATTAATTCAATATCACCAAAAGTTTGAACTTCTTCTGAAAATACAAATTTTTTCCAAAAAATACATAGAATAAAAATTCCAAAGCCAAAAACTATTGCTAACAAGATCCCTGGAATAATTGCAGCAACAAATAAATCCCCAATTGATTGTTCCGTTAAAATTCCATATAAAATTAACAACAAGCTTGGAGGAATAAGCATTCCAAGAACTGAAGAACCTGCAACCACTCCTACCGAAAACCTCGGTGAATAACCAAACTTGACCATATGGGGAACTGCAATTTTAGTAAATACTGCTGCTGATGCTATTGATATTCCCGTTACAGCCGCAAATACTGCGTTGGCTCCAACTGTTCCGATAGCCAAACCACCTTTGATTTTTCTAAATGCTTGATTAGCAACGTCATAAGCATCTTCTCCCATCCCTGTAGCTGAAACAACATTTCCCATGAATACGAACAATGGCACTACGCCAAAAAAATAGCTTGAAATGGTTTCAGATGCTGCCAGTGCTAGTAATTTTCCTGCTAAAATAGAGGAGTCTTTTATTAACCAAACTCCTATGTAGGAAGAAAGCATCAAAGCAAAGGGAACCCAAAAGCCCATATAAACAAGTATTACAATTGCAACCAGTGAGTATAGTCCAATGTCAAAAGGGGTCATTAGCAACGCTTCTTAATAAAAAAATCTCTGAAGCAAAAAACAATCAATTTAGTTCCTCTCTGCGGGTTCTTTTTCCTCAGTTCCCGTGATTATCTTTTTCGTATTTTGTGCAACTAACCTTAGAGCCATATCCTCTGCATTAATCTTTTCTGATTCATTTTCTTGATGTTTTGGATCATAATATTTTATCACTTGCCTAATACCAAATAACATGATTTGCACCATCAGTAAAAAACACCCCAAAAGGATGACAAGTTTTATGGGCCAGATTGGTGCTGTAAAATCTCCTATGGTTCCCTCATACGTATTTCTTACCCAAGATTTTATAAACAAAGGATAAGTCGACTTGAATATCTGTAAAATTAAGAAAAAAGCTGCTATAGAATATGTGATATCTAATAGCAATTTTACTAAAGGCGTTCTTCGTCCAATGGCATTTAATATAGATACATTTTGAGTAAGTCTGCCTCGATTAAATGTTTGAGGCGTTTGCAAAAAAACTATTGCAACAATAGACATTGATACCATCATTGGGACGCCTGCAATAGGCATTAGAAACAATTCTCTACCTATTACATCAACATTGACTATTATCATTATAAAAATGATTAATATCGTCCCCATTATATTAAAACTCTGCGTAATAAAATTGAAGAACAGTTCTGTTTTTGAAAATATAAGCTTTGTTAAACCCATCTGTATATGAAGAAATAAAATTTAAAAAAAGTAAGGTGCCTTATTCAAAAGGCACCTCAAATTTACAAAAGATACTTGTCTTTACTCTTTATCCCAGTTTCTAACCGGCTTTGCTCCTGCAGCTCTCATCGTGTCCATATAGGCTTTTAGAACTGCAGTTCCATTCACACCAGAAGAGTCTAGTTTTTTAGCCCACTCCATAGCAACATTATCCATTCCAGCAGCCCATTTTTTCCTCATCTCGGGACTAGCTTCAGAAACCTTTGCTCCTTGAGATTCCATTATAGACAGAAATTTAGCAACTGATGCACCTAGATCTTTTTGATATGCAACTCGGTATGTTTCACCAGCGTCTATTAGAGCCTTCTGCACAACATCGGGTTGAGACTCAAACCAATCTTTATTAGCCGCAATTGAGCCAGCATATTGAGCTCCAAACCCAAATTTTGTAATATATGGGGCCACCTCATGAAGTTTGCCAGGCAATGCTGCAGAAGCAAAAACTATTACTCCGTCATATACCCCTGCTTTTATTTCATTGTTGTAAGTGGTCAGATTACCGGATACTCCGACTGCTCCTGTTCCCTTCAACCAAGTAACAGCAGGACCAGGAGCTCCAATTTTTCTTCCTTTTAAATCGGCAATCGAATTGACTGGGAAAGTTGTCATTAGTAAGTAATCATCAATTGCAATGGAACCACCTAGCTGAATTAATCCATTCGCTTCCCAAGCTGCCTTCATATCTTTGTTTTCGAACTGCATTCTTGTCATTAACTCAGATACTTTGTCGACATTACTTGAAACAAAGGGAGAATAATAAGTGACGTTTTGCACCGCTAGTTTAGCAGGGTCAAATAAGCTTGATATTCCTCCTATTTCAGCTAACCCCTCTTCAACCGCTTCAAGCTCATCTCCAACTTTTGCCAAGGATCCCCCATATTGCTCACTCCATTTTATGGAATGGCCACTACCCTCCAAAGATTTGTTTACTGCTGGAATAAATGTTTGATTGACGTGTTTCACCCATCTGAATACCGGTGGATGTCCAGCAACATAAGTAACACTTATCTCTTTAGCTACCGCTAGATGTGAAGTAATAGAAATGATTAATACAGAAAAAATACCAAAAAATAGTTTTTTCATCGTTTCCCCCTTTAATATTTGTTCTTATATTAAAAAAGTTAGCGACAAATTGACACAATGTAAAACCAAATCTTTATTTAAATATAACCAAAAGGAAAGGCGATTTAGATATCCACTTCGGTTGCTATAAGTACAGCTATAAATAAAGCAGGATCCTGACTGGTGCATACCCAAGCATGGTTAGTAGACCTCTGTACTACAACATCAAAGGGCTTAAGATCGGTTTCATCATTGTCTAAAATTAATTTTGCAGTTCCTTTTAGGAGGATTATATAGTCCAACGTTTTAGTTTTATGCATTCCAGGATGCCGAGTTACATCCACACGATCATCGGCTGCATTAATGTCTCCAAATACTTTAGCAAACATTTTATTTAACTCATCATTCGAGATCCCCTCTGGAGTTGGCGCTATTGCGAAATACCGAAATTTCACTCCCCCAGATTGTGGGCCCAGAACTACTTTTCCTAGCCCACGATCAAGTTTATCCTGCGAATTTAGGCTATTTCCTGCAGAGTCCCATAATTCATAAAGTCCACCTGCACCCATTTCATAGGACGCAGGGGGTGCCCCGTCAAAAGTTATCAACGATTTTCCACTTGCATCATTTCCAGTTACAACTCTTCGTAAATTTGAAAACATTTTTGTATCCTCCAATTTTTTCGCTTAAGTTAATACTAATCTAATAACAGCACATCATTTTGAAAGATTTTAAAAGAGGTTTTTAATAAGGATATGGCATTTAAACGTATAAGTTTTTCCGATATCGACTTGAAAAAACTCGATGATGTAATAGATGTTCGGTCGCCATCCGAGTATGAGGTTGATCATATACCTGGCGCAATTAATTTACCGGTTCTTTTCGATAAAGAGCGTGAGATGGTAGGCACCATATATAAACAAAATAGTAAGTTTGAAGCAAAAAAACTCGGTGCTGCCCTTATCTCAAAAAACATTTCGAATTTTTTAAAAGAGAATATTCGAGAAAAACATCGAGATTGGCTTCCTTTAATCTACTGTTGGCGAGGTGGACAGCGATCATATGCCTTTGCAACTATACTTGACCAAATAGGATGGGATGTAGGAGTAGTGGATGGAGGCTATAAATCATTCCGAAAACATGTCAATGATTTCCTGGATAAAAATATAGAAAATTACTTTCTAATACTAATAACAGGTAATACAGGAACCGCAAAAACAAAACTGCTTAACTTGATAGAAGAGAGGCAGGGGCAAACTATCGATCTGGAAAGCCTAGCTAATCATAAAGGGTCAGTATTTGGATCACAAGGTCAGAAACAACCATCTCAAAAATTATTCGAAACTTTGATTTATGATAAAGTAAAAAACCTCAAAACTGGTGAACCTATATTTGTAGAAGCAGAATCTAATAAAATTGGAAACTTGCATATACCTAAAGAATTTTGGAAGTTAATGAAAAACTCTCCACAAATTGAAATATCGGCTACAGTTGAACAGAGGGCACAATTTTTAGTTGAAGAATATTCTGAAATAACAACTGATCTAGATTTATTAGAAAAACAAATTACGAGCCTTTCGACAATAGCTGGGCATAAAGTTGTAGAGAGTTGGTTGAGAATGGCAAAAAACAAAGAATTTATTGCACTTGCAAAACAACTAATTGAAAAACACTATGACCCCAGATACGAACGAGGACTCTTAAGAAAGAAAAAACAAGTATTTGCTACCATAGAAATAGAGGACATATCTCGAAAGGGCCTTAGTTTAACCGTTGATAGCATATTGAAAACAGCAAATAATAGAATGAAAACTCTATAAAACCTCAATATAGGGCTTTCCAATTGCCAATTCGCCAATTACTTTACACTCAAAACCCAACTTTTCACCAGATGTAATAACACCCTTTACTTTGCTCTTCGGAACGGTAGCAAGTAATGGACCGGATGTTTGGGGATCAAAAAGGATATCTGTATTCGCTGTTGTTTTAATAATCATTCTCTCAGAATACATATAATTATTCTCAAAAATCGAAGACCTAATACCTTTGGCTATAAGATTATTGGCACCAGGGTATACTGGTATCTGATCCAAATATAGTTTTGCTCCTACGTTAGACTTTGAAACTATGTTTAGAAGGTGGCCACCTAAGCCAAATCCAGTGATGTCCGTCATCGAGTTTGCAACTTTCCTCAACACATTTGCGATAGAACTTTGTGACTTAGACATTGCATCAAAAAGATTTTTTAGATCCTGCCCTTCACCTTCAAAACGCATTTCCCCTGCCAATAGAATCCCAGAGCCTAATGGTTTTGTTAATATTATTTGATCACCTACACTTGCCTTATCGACAGTCTTAGGTTGGTTTTTGGAAAAACCTCCCAACGTGAACCCGATTACTAGCTCTTTTCCTAAAGAGGTATGACCACCCACTATCTTCACTCCATCAGCACCAAAAACACTATTTGCCCCATCTATAATTTCTTCGATTGTTCGCTTTTGTATGTCATTGGAGGACTCTGGAATAATAATATTTGTGAGAGCGATTTCAGGATCGGATCCCATTGCCCAAATATCTCCCAAAGCGTGAATCGCCGTTATCTTACTTTGAAGCCACGCATCCTTTGTAAATGACCTCAGATGATCGGTCGTCAAAGCTTGAAACAAGGAATTAAATTTTATAATTGCTGCGTCATCTCCTATTTTACTAACAATATGTTTTGAGCTAGGATCTGCTAACTTCCTTAACGAAGACTCCAAAATAACATTTCCGACTTTCGAGCCACAGCCACCACAAAGCATTTTTTGGTTATTGCTTCGAGCGTTTTCCATATTTTTAGTGACCATCTCACTAAGTTTTTTAAAATTCTTTATAAACTTTTTATCAATAAAACTTTTTAATGCCCAAACCCATTTTGCTGAAAAGGCAACCCCATTTCTAAGGAAAATCGCGGAATCACCTTCATAGACAATGAGCTTTAAATAATCACTTTGAGGTTTAAATCGAATTAGCTGCTTGTTCTTAAAAAGCTTAAGGATATTTTTATAAAGAATTGGTGCTTGCCTAACTGCATAAACTCCTGACTTATCTACAGCTTTAGAAGGGAAATGTGCACAATCACCAACTGCAAACGCATTTTGAAAACCTATAACTCTTAGCGTTTCGTCGACGCAAACATATCCATCTTTATTTTCAATTTTTGACTTTTTAAACAAATCGTTTGGTTGAGGTCCTATACAAGAAATAATAAAATCTGCATGAACAAAATTGCCGTTTTTTTGTACTAACCCATTATTTGAAACTTCTTTTATTGTAGTATTTTCAATTATTTCAATTTTTCGTAGTTTGGCTTTGGTTTTCAAATATCTTTGCTGATTTAAACTCAGTTTTTCAAAAGCTTTACCACTTTCAAAAATTTTAATCTTAAAATCTTTTAATTCAGTCTTTTTCAATCGAATATCCATTGCGAAACCCAACTCAATTGATGCTAGGCCTCCCCCTACAACACAAATAACCGGAGACGATTTTTCATTAATGGACTCCAAAAAGTTTTCCCAACGCTCTTGAAATGCAGCTAGAGGCCGAACACTGCATCCAAATTTTTTAAACCCATTTATCAAAGGGACGGAGTTAGATCCAATATTTATGGATAGGAGATCAAAGTTTACAATCCTCCCTGTCTTACACATAATTTGATTTTTTTTCTTATCGATTTTTTTAACAGTATCGATAATTAATCTTGTTTCTGTAGCTCTACACAAACTGAATAAATTTATTTGAGCATCTGATTTGGCACATAAACCAGCTACTAGAGCAGGTAGCATACCGGTATAAGAGGAAATAGGATCTGGATTTATTAGAGTCACTCGAAGAGAAGGATCACTCTTCATTGCCCACATTTTCAAAAAAAGACAATTTGTATGCCCCGCTCCGATAAGAACCAAGTCTCTTTCAAAAAAACTTTCCTCACTATTCATTTATGGCTATCCTTTTGTTTGCATATTCTTTAGGCATAAGAAAAGCTATTTTCAATCATAGGAACTATAAAAAGAAATGTCACTTTTAACAACAAATTCACAGTTTAGATTGGCACTGGTAGGAATTTGTGTTGTGGCAATTACTGGCGGCTTAGGCAGGTTTGCCTATACTCCTATAATTCCCTACATGCAGAATACTCTTAATATTTCTTCTGCAGATATCGGCTTGATAGCTTCTTCTAACTATTTGGGATATCTAATTGGTTCGATCATTCCCCTTATTTATTCTTTTGCAAACAAACAAAGGCTTACACTTTATCTATCGGTTGTGGTGTCCATTGTGACACTTGGCCTTATGGGTTCAACTAATGATTTTTACTTATTTATTCTATTAAGATTCCTTCAGGGAATTTCAGGTGCAATTGGGTTAGTTATTGCGACAAATCTAATTTTTTCTCAGATTACAGTTACCGGTCGTATAGATCTTCGTTTAGCTCATATATCGGGTTTTGGTGTTGGAATGTTTTTGAGTGCTGTAGCTGTATGGATCTGCTCTATGTTTGACTTGCAATGGCACTACCAATGGTTTGTGATAGCGTTGATTTGCTTGGTTTTAACTATACCGATCATTTCAAGTCCACTAGAAGTAAGTTCAGAAGCAAGCATTGATCAGACCTCTCAGTCGAATAAACTCTCTTTAGGCTTCGTTGGTATCTCAGTAGGTTACTTATTTTTTGGGTTTGGCTATATTATTTTTGGTACCTTTATCGCAGCTTTGGCGGTCAACACTCCTGCATTAGAGAACATTCAGCATGCGAGTTGGATCTTAGTTGGGATTTCTGCTATGCCAGCCATTTTCATCTGGCAAGCTATCAGTAAAATTACTGGTAATCATATATCTCTGGCCCTATCGTGCCTAACCTGTTCTTCAGGTATACTTACATTGTATTTTTTTGAAGGAATAAGCGCTTCATTATTTGCCTGCGTGGCATATGGATTTGGTGTTGTTGGCATCGTAGGTTTAGTGTTAATGGAGGGAAAGATAAGGCACGCTGGATCAATAACATTTGCTGTAGCTTTTTTAACTACTACCTTTAGCGTCGGCCAGATTATTGGGCCATACGTTTCTGGTTTAATGATCGACTTTTTTGGAAATTACCAAAACGCGATGCTTTTATCAGGTTGCTCACTTTTTATAGCAGGAATTTGCATGATAAATTATAAGCTTTTATTTTCTCGCCTCTAAAACCATATTCGTTGCATTTTTTTTGACTATCTTGCAGTCCTTAAAGCCTGCCTTTTCTAACACCTCAATTAGTTTTGCAGGTCCAGCCTGAGCACCTAATGCTAAGCCTACCTCCTGAGATTTAGAAACTGGTATACAACCCATGGTTGAAAATGAATAATACATCTGTCCATATATATTGAAATTCTCCTCTGGCTTGTCATTTGCTGTTGGCTCAATGAGAATTACAGCTCCACCATCGTTTAAGCGATCGTAGGCATATTTTGCTGCCCCCACGGGATCACCCATATCATGAAGGCAATCAAAAAAAGCGATATAGTCGTAATTGCCTGAGTAGCTTTTAGCGTCAGCTATCTCATAACTAATTTTCTCTGAACTTACAGCGTTGTCGGCTAGTTTTTTTGCCTCAATTATCGATGGTTCATGAAAATCAAAGCCAAAGACGCTTGCCTCTGGAAACGCTTGCGCTACCATCAAAGTAGACAACCCATGACCACAGCCCACATCAGCAAAACTTCCTCCCAACTTCATTTTTTCCTCAAAACCATCAATCATTGGAAGCCATTTTTTTATAAGATTTACCTGATAAGATGGTTTGAAAAATCTAGCAGTTCCAGTAAAACACAGAGGGCACGCATTTTCATAAGCTACACCATTTCCTGTTTTAAATGCCTCTAACACTTTTTCCTCAGCATATACTTGTCCTGCTAAGACTTCGTACGCACCCATCATGTTTGCTGGCCCTTCTTCATCAGCAAAAACTGCTCTTTGTTCAGGTGACAATGAAAATTCTTCTTTTGCTCCATCGTAAGAGACAAAGTCAGTGGCAGATAGCGCATATAGCCATTCTCTCAAATACCGCTCATCAACTCTAGCTTCTTCAGCAAATTTTTTTGAATTTATAGGCCCTAACTCTGAAAGTTTTTGGAAGAGCCCTAACTGATCTCCTATTCGCATAAGCGGGATTAACGCTGATGCTGCAACATCTTTCATTATTTTAAACTGGAGGTTTTTTAGTTTTTCAATATCCAAATTTGTATCTGACATAACAGTCTCCTCTTTAATTGCTCCGGTTTTCTAGTTTACTTTTACTAATAACTTTCCGAAATTGTCACCCCTTAAAAGACCTTGAAAAGCTTCAACCATATTGTCCAAGCCTTCTACTATATCCTCTCTGTATTGTAGCTTCCCTTCCAAATACCACTTTTCTAAATGCTGCATTGCTTCTAGTTGTTGCTCAGGAAATTCTCTTACAATAAATCCTTGTATTCTCAAGCGCCAAGTTAGAACATTTCTAAAAAGCATCGGCAGACGATCTTCCTCTAATTGCTGGCTTTGATTATTATACATTGAGATTACACCACAAACTGGAATTCTTGCAAAATCACGGAGATGCGGATAAACGGCATTGAACGTTTTCCCTCCAACATTTTCCCAATATATGTCGACCCCATCTTTGCAAATTTCGCCTAGCTTTTTTTCGAAATTATCATCGTTGTAATTCAGACAATCATCAAAGCCTAATTCATCTTTAACGTAATCCGATTTTTCTTCATTACCTACCACCCCTATTACATTGCAGCCATAAATTTTTCCAATTTGTCCTACGACAGATCCAACAGCGCCTGAAGCCGCAGATACAACTAGTGTTTCTCCCTTTTTTGGATTACCAATATTCATCATTCCAATATAAGCAGTTCTTCCTGGCATTCCCAATGTTCCAAGTGCTAGGCCTAAAGGAAGATCAGGGTTATGTACTTTTTCTATAATTTTATTAGAAACTAATGGCATCGTTTGCCATCCAGTTCTACCGATAACAATATCACCTTTGTTGAACATATCACTACCACTCTCTATTACCTCTGAAACGGCTTCTCCCTCCATTACTGCTCCTAGTTCTACTGGCTTCGCATAACTACGCCCAGCATTCATTCTTCCTCGCATATAGGGATCTAACGACAAATAAATTGACTTTAATTGAACTTGCCCAGGTTGAACTGGCTTTAAAGCCTCTTCAACAATTTGAAAATTTTCTTTTAAAGGTTCTTTTTCTGGTCGCGATTTGAGAATTATTTTTCTGTTCATATTCGATCCTACCTATCAAAGATTTGTTTTGAAAAATTTAGGAAGATTATCTTCATAAATTTTGGAGTGTGATAGTACACCTTCTGTATGGTCCGCTCCTTCTAATGAAAGGAATGTTATTTTACCATTTATGCTCTTCACATATTTAACTAATTGCTCGGAGTGGAAGAAAGGGACTCTAGTGTCTTCTGTCCCATGAAAAACAAGCATTGGCCTATCCTGCAAGTTATTAAGCGCATCTTTAGGTAAATCCTTATCAAAGAAAATACCGTGAAATTTAGCTACGAAAATTGCAAGCTGCCACGTAAACCCAGGCACACCATGGTATTCCAACTCATGTTGAACAATAGAGTCCCAATCAAAAACACCACTATCGAGTGAAAATGCTCCAAGATCTTTTCTATTTTTTATCAAAAAGAAAGTACCCAGACCTCCTCCTGAGACCGCATGAATTCCAATGTTTCTCTCAGGTATTCCTTTTTTGTCGATAAGATACTCAATAGCTGCGTCAACATCTTTCCATTCTTTTATTCCTGCAAAGTGCCATCCATCTGGACATGAACTTTCTCCATGATTTCTAACATCTATCATCAAAACATTTAATCCAGAATTCGCGATTATATTTGCCGGGATCAATTGGTTAAACTGTTTCTTTGAACCATTAATGCCATGAACAACAATAACGGTTCGCTTTTCATTTTCTTTATCAGCGGGAATCCACCAAGAACTAATATCTATCCCATCTTCTTTATTTTTAATTATTATGCTTTCGTACTTTTTGTGTTTTAGGTACCACTGCGAAAGGTCTGTATCCACAAGTTGTGACCATCTCTCACCTCTGAAGGGACCTTGGCCTTTTGCATTCGTAACAAACTTTATGGGATTGTTAGCTTTTACTTTTTCATGGTTTGAGCATGAAACTGGCAAAGCTTGCCAAAGTATATATTCCCCCACGGCCAGGCAGACAATGAATATTGAAATCAAAAGAAAAGAAGCATATTTCACTATTGAAGCCATCATCAATACATGTTGGGGTAGAAAACCTCAAATATCTACAAAAAAGTTCAAAATTTAGATGTTCACAAATTTTTTTTTGTAGTAGCATTTTTGCATATTAATAAATACGAGGAACTTTGATGACATTATTCACCCCAACTTCTAAATGGCAAATGGAAGAACACCAATTATTTACCGATAGTGTAAAAAAATTTTTTATAGACGAAGTAAAGCCCAATTTAGAGGATTGGGGTAAGAAACAACAGGTCGACAGGACCTTATGGAATAAAGCAGGAGATGCAGGAATTTTAGGAAGCTCAATACCCGAAGAATTTGGTGGCTTTGGCGGTGATTTAGGATTTGATGCTATCACTTTATACGAACTCGGGAGAACTGCCGGAGACTCGGGTAGCTGGGGATATGCTATCCAATCAATAGTTGTTCATTACATCAACGCGTATGGCACCGATGAACAGAAAAAAAGATGGCTTCCTAAACTATCAACAGGTGAATATGTTGCCTCTCTAGCCATGACCGAACCCAGCACTGGATCAGATGTTCAGGCAATTAAAACAACGGCAGAAAAAGATGGAAATCAATATCGAATTAATGGATCAAAAATATTCATAACAAATGGTGGCTCAGCTGACCTCATTGTTTTAGCGGCAAAGACAAATAAAAATGAAAAATCGAAAGGTGTCTCGTTGGTAGTTGTTGAAACAAAAGACCTCGAAGGCTTTTCGAGAGGAAAACCCCTAAAGAAACTAGGTCAAAAAGGCAACGACACTTGTGAATTATTTTTTGAAGATGTCAAGGTCCCTTTAACAAATTTGCTTGGGAGTGAAGAAGGCCAAGGTTTTTATCAATTGATGAAACAGTTGCCATGGGAAAGATTAGCAATTGGTATAGGTGCTCTGGGAAATATTGACTTTGCGCTAGAAGAGACAATAAAATATGTAAAAGATAGAAAAGCCTTTGATAAGCGAATTATGGATTTTCAGAATACTCGTTTTCAACTTGCTGAAATGAAAACCAAAGCTGAGGTTCTTAGGTCGTTTATTAATGATTGTGTTGATAGAGTTAAGCAGGGATCTCTTGATGCTGCTACCGCTTCAATGGCAAAATATTGGGGAAGCCAAACACAAAATGAGATCATGGATGGATGTTTGCAACTTCATGGTGGATACGGTTTCATAATGGAATACCCCATAGCACGAATGTACGCCGACGCTCGCGTGCAGTCAATTTATGGCGGGACTAATGAAATCATGAAGGAATTAATTGCCAGATCGTTGGACGACTAATTAAAATGATTGATCAGAACAACACTGGTGGACCCTTATCAGGGTTAAAAGTCGTTGAATTTGATGGGCTTGGACCAACTCCATTTTCTGCCATGCAATTGGCAGATATGGGAGCCAACGTAATTAGGATCGCTCGAAAAACAGGTACCCAGGCTGCCAATCAGTTTACTGACGTTGTTATTAGGAATAGATCTTATATAGAGCTGGATCTAAAGGATGTTAATGATTTTACCATCGCTAAGAAAATTGTATCCCATTCTGACATATTAATAGAAGGGTTTAGACCAGGCGTTATGGAAAGATTGGGCTTAGGGCCTTCAGAGATGCTTTCAACAAACAAAAAGCTTGTTTATGGGAGAATGACAGGGTGGGGTCAAAAAGGTCCATTAAGTAACACTGCAGGTCATGATATTAATTATATTTCTATATCCGGCGCGCTTCATGCTATCGGAACCAAAGATACTCCAATAGCACCACTGAATCTTTTGGGGGATTTTGCAGCAGGTTCAATGTATTTAGTTTTTGGAATCCTATGTGCCGTTTTACACGCAAAGCAGACTGGTCAGGGTCAAGTCGTCGATGGATCGATTGTGGACGGAACCGCCAATTTGATGGCAATGATGTACTCAATGTTTAATTTTAAACAATGGGAAGATAGACGAGATATTAATCTTCTTGATGGAGGTGCGCCTTTTTACACAACTTATAAAACTTCAGACAGTCGGCATATTTCAGTTGGTGCTATTGAAGATAAGTTTTACCTAGAGTTCATTACAAAACTTGATCTAAAACTTGATGAGCTTCCAAACAGAGCAGATAAGTCTAATTGGCCGAAACTGAAAAATATATTTCAAGAAATTATCAAGATAAAAACTATGAGAGAGTGGGAGGAGATTTACTTTGGGACAGACGCATGCGTTGCTCCTGTTTTAAACTTTGAGGAAGCTTTTGTTGATCCTCACAATAAATACCGAGGAATTTTTCCTAAGGCTTTTAATATTATTCAGCCAAAACCAGCTCCCGATCTATCAGTGACTCCTGCACCAAAAATTACGGATAAGCATAAAATTAAATTGACTGAAGCCGAGGTGTTTTGCCAATGGGGTATTAATTAAGGTGTATGTTTCAGAAGCTGTAAAATCAAGATTTTCTTGCAGATCATTTACTGAGAAGCCTGTTTCTAAGGAATTAATCAAGGAAATTTTAGACGTAGCTAAACAAGCCCCATCGGGGGGCAACCTTCAGCCATGGCATATTCATGCAATATCAGGAAAGAAACTCGATCAGATAGTTTCGGATATTGAATCTAAAATAACAGAAATGCCTATGGGAGAAAAAACGGAATATGACGTATATCCACCAAATCTTTGGGACCCTTATAGAAGTCGACGCTTTAAATGTGGCGAAGATTTATACAAAAGTATAAATATACCAAGGGAAGATAAGAGCGCGCGGTTAAATCAATTGGCTAAAAATTTACGCTTTTTTGGTGCCCCTGTCGGGCTATTTGTTTACATCGATAGAAAGATGGGGCCTCCCCAATGGTCAGATGTTGGAATGTTTTTGCAAACTGTAATGTTAATAGCAAGAGAGAAAGGCTTACATAGTTGTGCTCAAGAAGCATGGGCGATGTGGCATTCAACTGTAAACAAACACCTTGTTGTTGATAACAATTTGATGCTCTTTTGCGGAATGGGTATCGGGTATGCTGATGAGAATCATCCTATTAATTCATGGAGAACCGACCGCGAAGCAGTTGACAGTTTTACTACATTTTATGGCTTTGAAAAGTGATGTAATAAAATAATAACCTCGTTATGAAATCAATGGAGTTACAACAAACAATAGAAGACCTCAAAGCAGGTGACAGGCTAGCTTTATCAAAATTCTTAACCCATGTAGAGACCAGTGACAATCCAATAGAATTGGTCTTGAAGCTTTATAATAGAGCAGATTGTAAAACACCAATAATTGGTGTAACTGGCTTCCCTGGGGCAGGCAAATCGAGTTTGATAAATAGCTTTATAAGTATCCTTAGATCGAAAGAAAAGAAAATTGGCGTGATTGCTGTCGACCCGAGCAGCTTAATTTCTGGAGGCTCGCTTCTCGGTGATAGGACTAGAATGGAACAGCATTCTTCAGATGAGAATGTCTTTATAAGATCATTATCGTCGGATGGTGCATTGGGTGGAATATCTCACAAGAGCTTTCTCTTATCAATGGTTATGGCCACTTTCAACTTCGATTTTATTTTCGTTGAGACTGTTGGGGTTGGGCAATCTGAATCAGATATTACGAAACTAGCAGATTTCTCAATTCTTACTTTGGCCCCGGGACTTGGAGATAGTATCCAGGCGATGAAAGGTGGCGTTTTGGAAATAGTAGATTTAATTTTAGTGAATAAATCCGACAAACCAGAATCCTCACAAACATTCCACCAATTAAAGTCTATAATTAATATGGCTCAGGCTCCCGACGGTAAAAATATCAAAATAATGGTTACTAATGAAAAAGACCAGAAAGAAAATACTAAAATAATTAGCCACATCGAAAAATATTTAAAAAAATTAAAATTGGAGAAAAACAAAGAAAGTTATTTGTGGTTTGTTCGTCAAATACTTTATGAAAAAATAGAACAGTGCCTAGTTGATCAAGAAATACATGAGAAACTAAATAAAAAAACTTTCAATGAAAAAGATATTAGTGAAATTGTTAAACGTATTATCAAAGATTTAAGATAACTTTATATTAATGGTGATCATCTCGGAGATGCTTCATTTGGGACAAAACTTCTCTTTCGAAATCATCTTGATAAGTCATCTCTTTAGTTAAAATCAATTCTTCTAGTGCCTCAAGCCAGCTACCATAATAGTAATCCAAATCGTCTTCCATGCTCTCTGGCTTGTCTTTAAGCTTATTACCCAGTGCGGAAGTCCAAAGTGCCCAATCGAAAACTTTTTTTTCATACAAAGAAATGGTAAGTGCAAATAATTCACAATGCCATGGTGCAGAAAAAACTTCGTGGTCATTAGTTAATGGTATTGGTTTATTACTTGAATTTTTCAAGATAACTCTCCCATAAATCAACTACTACTGTATCCTCAACATGCTCACATTTATCCCATAAATCTCGGCTCTTAAATTCCACTGAGTAGAGTGCTTCTGGACTTTCTCCTAAAAAATGAGCGTTTGCATCTGGTAATATATGACTACCGTGATAGGCAATGACCTTCCCAGTTCTTCCCTTTACATAGTCTGGTAGTCTTGTATGCCCTTTTTCAACTCTTGTATTACTATTATTAGATCTTACGGAGACAGTCTCTCCTAAGTTGAATTTTTTCTCTATAGTACTATCTCTTTTGGTTGGTCCCCCCATATGCAACAATTTTTTTACATTTTTTGCTTCTAAAATGCGAAAAGAGTTTTTTTTAAAATTGCCTCCACTTTCTTTCCCATCTTTAATAATACCGTTTTCACCCAATAAGTTGATCAAACCAGCAAGCCATTTTTCAAAATAACCAAATTGTAGATAGTCTTGTGGCTCCAAAGACTCACGCGCGTACCGCGATCTATCTAAGTTCCATAAACTTGAAAAACCCAACGCTAAAGTTATTGCAAAAACATCCTTTTCCCAATCTGCCTTAAATTTTACATTACTTGAAGTGATATCAATTCTTCGTGGGTCAAGCCGACCACCCATGTCATGCGGCTTAGACACTATTCAGCTGTTGGAGGCTTTGGAAAGCCTGTCCCGATCATACTATCGCGCGTAACCCAACTCACTAATTCATTTTCACTTAATTCCTTAGAACTGGCTGGCTGTTGTGGCAGTACAAGATACCGGATCTCAGATGTCGAGTCCCAAACCTTAACTTTTTTTGATATTGGAAGTTTGATATTAAAGTCGCTTAAAACTGCCCTGGGTTCTCTTACTGCTCTACTTCGGTATGCATCAGACTTATACCAGCTAGGTGGCAACCCCAACAAAGGCCACGGATAACAGCTACAAAGAGTACAGACTATAAGATTATGGATTGTCTCAGTATTCTCAACCACCACAACATGTTCACCTTGACGACCATTAAGATCCATATTCTTTAACACCTGATCCGTATTATCTATTAGATCAGCTTTAAACTTTTTGTTGGTCCATGCTTTGGCAACTATTTTTGCACCATTTAAAGGACCTACCTTATTTTGATAGGTATCAAGGATTTCGTCCAATGCTTTCTGATCAATAAGTCCTCTTTTTTCTAGGATCGACTTTAAAGCTTTAACCCTGGCGTCAGGATTGCTTGGAAACTCTTTGTAAAATTGTTTAATGTTGTCTTTTTTCATACTAAAAATCTAGTCTTCTTGTTGCATCTTTTCTATTGCATCAATATATCCTTCCAAACCCCTACCCATAATTACATAGTCTGCCCTCAAAGAAACATATGAAAATTTTCTAAACTCCTCCCGCTTAGTAATATCGGATATATGAACTTCAATTACATATCCGTTAAAAGAATTTAAGGCGTCAAGGATTGCAACTGATGTATGTGAATATGCGGCAGCGTTTATAATAATGCCATCGGAAGTATTTATTGCCTCCTGAATAAAAGTCACTAATTCCGATTCGGAATTACTTTGTTCAAACTTTATGTTTATTGAACAAGCTTTACCTTTACTCACGCACATTTCTTTTAAATCTTCAAGGGTTCTAGATCCATATATTTCAGGCTGTCTTGTGCCAAGTAGGTTTAAATTAGGTCCATTTAAAATTAGAATGTTTCTCCGTATAGTCATATTACCAAAATTTCATCCAATATTATAAAAACCATTGCATAGTTTCATTAATGATTTATATCAGAGTTCGAGCTTGTTTACGATAGGAGAAAAGTGTTGCAAGAGAAAATTTTAACGCCAACAAAACGAATAAGACGTACGCCCTTTTCTTCTAAAATTGAGGACCAAGTTAAAGGCGTAACAGTTTATAACCATATGATTTTACCAACCATCTTCGAAAGCGCGGAGGAAGATTGCCGACACTTGAAGAGTGAAGTTCAAGTATGGGATGTATCCGTTCAAAGACAGGTTGAAATTATAGGAAAAGACGCTACAGCACTATTAGAAATTTTAACTCCTAGAAATGTAAAGGACATGAACCCAAACAAATGTCTTTACGCTCCAATGGTCAATCAAAATGGAGGCATGATAAATGATCCTGTACTGTTAAGAGTAGATGAAGACCGTTACTGGATTTCTATAGCTGATAGTGATGTGCTATTATGGGTATCAGGGATTGCTGCTGCATTAAAATTGGATGTTGAGGTGTTAGAACCCTCAGTTGCACCTTTAGCAGTTCAGGGCCCAAAGTCTAGGCTCCTTTTGAAAAGAATATTTGGAAGTGAAATGGACTATTTCAGTTATTTTGACCTAAGAAAACTTAAATTTGGAAAACATACTATTAATGTAGCCAGAACTGGCTGGTCCAAGCAAGGTGGTTTTGAAATTTATGTGGAGGGTACGGAATATGTGGACGAACTATGGGAGGAATTATTTGCAAATGGAAAAGATTTGAACGTTAGACCAGGCTGTCCAAACCAGATCGAAAGAATTGAATCTGGACTTTTGTCTTATGGTTCCGATATGACAATCCAAAACTCTCCCTTCGAATGCGGTCTTGGACGATTTTGTGAGATTGATTCAAATTCAACATATATAGGCTCAGCAGCTCTTGAAAATATAGCCAGTAATGGACCCTCAAAAGTATTGAGATACTTTGATATAAAAGGTGATAAGGTACCATTTTGTCATGATCACTGGCCTATTTTTAATAATAAAAAAGTGGGAGAGGTTTCTTCTGGAATTTTTTCAACAGAATTCAACACAAATGTTGCTATTGGTATTGTTGAGGTAGAGTATGCTGTTGAGGGTACCAAGCTACAGGTACTTATAGATAACAAATTAAGAGACGCTTTTGTTAAAGAAAGACCTTTTAATCCCAAGCTAAAACCGTTTATTTGAATACATTATGGATAAGGATAAAAACTCCCCCAATATAGGTTTAGTAAGTCTAGGTTGTCCCAAAGCGCTAGTTGATTCCGAAGTTTTAATTAACAAGCTTCAACAATTAGGTTACGGAATATCACCAACTTATGCTAACGCCGACGCGGTGGTTGTTAATACCTGTGGTTTTCTTGACTCAGCAAAAGCCGAAAGTCTAAATGCTATTGGTGAAGCCTTGAATGAAAACGGCAAAGTAATAGTAACAGGGTGTCTTGGCTCAACGCCAGAGTTTATACTAGAGTCTCATCCAAATGTAATGACCATAACAGGACCTCAAAAGTTTAATGAGGTCTTAGATACAATCACGGAGCAAGTTCCGATAAAGAGCAACCCATTTGAAGCAAAACCATCACCTTCCTATGTCAAGCTTACACCAAAACATTATAGTTATTTGAAAATCTCTGAGGGGTGCAATCATAAATGCTCATTTTGCATTATTCCTTCGTTAAGGGGATCTCTTAAATCTAGGTCAATGACTTCTATAATATCAGAGGCAAGAAGCTTAGTTGAAATGGGTACAAAAGAACTACTTGTGATTTCACAAGATACTTCAGCTTACGGGTTAGATTTAAAATATGAAGAGGTATTAATAAATGGAAAAAAACTTAAAACTAATATTTACAATTTAGTTAGTGAACTAAGTTCTCTTGGGGCTTGGGTAAGACTCCACTATATCTATCCTTATCCGCATGTGAAGAAATTAGTACCCCTTATGAATGAACATACTGTTTTACCTTATTTAGATGTACCGTTTCAACACGCACATCCAGACGTTTTAAAAAGAATGGCACGTCCTTCAAGCAATGTGCATGACCTTGAGCAAGTATCAGAATGGCGTTCAGTAAATCCAGACCTAAGCATTCGATCAACCTTTATAGTCGGTTTTCCCGGAGAAACTGAAAGTGAATTTAGCTTTCTTCTAGATTGGCTAGAAGAAGCAAAAATTGATAGGGTTGGGTGCTTTAAATATGAAGATGTTTCTGGTGCACGATCAAACTTAATGGAGAACCAAATTCAAGATGATATCAAGGAGGATCGGTTCAACCGCTTCATGCGAAAAGCACAGGAAATTTCTAAATTGAAACTTAAAGAAAAAGTTGGAAAGACATACAGTTGCGTTATAGACATAGTGGCGTCGGACAGGCTTGTTTGTAGAACAATCTTTGATGCTCCTGAAATAGATGGGTTAGTGTCAGTTCCGTACAACCAAGACATTCATTGCGTTGGTGACCGTGTACAAGTAAAAATTATAAGCTCTTCTGAGTATGACCTTACTGGTGAACTAACTTGAACCTAAGACTGTGGCTGCGACTTCAAATCCCCACTTTTTTTTCTACCTCTTGTCCCAGTTTTTGGTATTGAAGTTACACTGTCCTTATTCTGCTTATCATCAGGTTCATCAAAGTCATCTAAATCTCTGTTAAGTGGTTTCCCTGACAATACTTGCGTTATTTCGCTTCCTGTAAGAGTTTCATATTCAAGCAGACCATTAGCTAATAAATCCAGTTTCTTTTTTTCCTTCTTTAAAATACTTTTGGCTGTTGCATACCCTTCATCCACTAGCTTTCTAACTTCAATATCAATTTTCTCTTGTGTTTCTGGGCCTAAATGACTGCCTGGACTTGTTGGACCTAAATAGGTCTGCTGTTCATTAGCATAATCAATATTTCCTAAATTATCAGACATTCCAAATTGCATCACCATTGCTCTAGCTATTTTAGTTATTTGCTGAATATCGGAGCTAGCTCCAGACGTAACATTTTCAGGCCCAAATACCATTTCTTCTGCAACCTTGCCACCCATAGCCATAGCTATCTTTGATTTATATTTAGTTCTGGTCACTGATAATTGATCTCGCTCTGGTAAACTTAATACCAATCCCAACGCTCTTCCGCGGGGAATAATAGTGGCTTTGTGTATTGGATCGTGTTGGGGAACATTTAATCCAACAATAGCATGTCCTGCTTCATGATAGGCAGTCAACTTCTTTTCTTCGTCAGTCATTACCATAGATCGTCTCTCAGCGCCCATCATGACTTTATCTTTAGCATTTTCGAAATCTATCATAGCTACAAAACGTTTTCCCGCTCTTGCTGCCATTAGTGCTGCCTCATTCACAAGGTTAGCTAGATCCGCTCCGGAAAACCCTGGAGTCCCCCGGGCTATAATTCTTAAGTCAATGTCTGGTCCTAAGACAGTCTTTTTTGCATGTACATTCAATATTTTTGTACGCCCTTGTATATCGGGATTTGGCACCTGGACCTGTCGGTCAAATCGTCCAGGTCTCAAAAGAGCTGGATCTAAAACATCGGGTCTGTTGGTTGCAGCAATTAAAATCACTCCTTCGTTTGACTCAAAGCCATCCATCTCTACAAGCAACTGGTTAAGTGTCTGTTCCCTTTCATCATTTCCACCCCCATATCCTGCTCCTCTGTGACGACCTACAGCATCAATTTCATCTATGAATACAATGCATGGTGCATTTTTTTTAGCTTGATCAAACATGTCTCTCACTCTGCTAGCACCAACACCAACAAACATTTCAACAAAATCTGAACCAGATATAGTAAAAAACGGTACTCCCGCTTCCCCTGCAATAGCTCTTGCAAGAAGTGTCTTACCAGTGCCGGGAGGGCCTACTAATAACGCCCCTTTAGGTATCTTTCCACCAAGTCTTCCAAACTTCTGGGGATCTTTCAAAAACTCAACTATCTCTTCTAACTCATCTTTTGCTTCGTCAATACCGGCAACGTCATTAAACGTAACTTTTCCATGTTTTTCTGTTAAAAGTTTAGCTTTTGACTTACCAAAACTCATTGCGCCGCCGCGACCACCACCTTGCATACGGTTCATCAAGTAAAGCCAAACACCAATTAATAAAATAAAAGGCAACCAGACGCTGATTGCGCTCATTAATCCTGATTTTTCTTGCTTCACAGCGCGCACTTCAACATCCGATCTACTCAATACCTCTACAAGGTTTGTACCGAGGGGTTGTACAACCTCATATCTTGCACCATCTACTTCTCTAACGTGTATAGTTTCTCCATCGAGAACTACTTCAGATACCTTTCCAGATCCCACTTGATCTAAAAACTGTGAAAATGATAACTCTCTCTTGTTGTTAATTGTATTACCACTAAAGACATTGAATAATGCTACAAGCAGGAAAAATAAAATTAACCAAAAAGCAACGTTTCTAAAATTGTTCATATTTTTGACACCGATTTTCTAAAGGATAAAACATAAGTATGCTAAAAAAACTTAATTTCAACTGTTTTTAAAAGAATTTATAGAACTCATTACTTTGGTTTAGTAATTTTACGTCGACATTATACTTCAAATTTGAAAGCGGTACAAACTTAACTTCCCTATCTGTTGTTATCATTGGCATCGTTGCCAATGCACTTTTATCAAAGTCACTCTTGAAACATATTTTTAGCTTATCACTACATGGCAAATGCAACCCAAAAGGCTTGACATGTAATTTCACTCGAATCCCTTGTTTTAAACTAATTAACCATCTGTTATCCCAAATAAACTTTTCATTTTCTATGAAATAATTTTCCTTAACGGCTGCTAGCTCTCGCATAACAGTTACTATCCCATTTCTTTTTTTAAAAACCGTTCCACCTAACATAACACCTGTTAGATTTTTAGCATAAATTACTTCATGGTGTATTTTCTCAAGTTTAGAAAAACGAGGTTTATAAAAACGTCCAGAAAACCATGAAATAATACCTGCGATTATTCTGTATTGGGTATCCTCTGAGAGCTTAGTGAATTTTTCAACTTTAAAAATAATTTGACCAACATCATTGAACGACAGAATAGTTTTTGCACTTGAAACGGCTATTTCCCTGGACAGCTTTGACGCCCTTGACATATGGTCAGTTGTTTTCACGAAATTAGGCGAGATAAGCCTATTTGATCTCAGTTGCTGAAGAAGCTTTCTCATCTTTATTCGCTGGTACTTATCATCACAATTTGAGGGGTCATCTATCCAAAAATAGCTATTATTTATTAAATAATTTCGTAATTCTTCTTTTCTAACTTTCAATAGCGGTCTCACCCATAAAATACCATTTCTAACGGATTTTTTTTCCATGCCAGCTAAGCCATCCACCCCTGAGCCTCGGAAAAATCTCATTAAAAGATTTTCTTCTTGGTCATCCAATGTGTGACCGATTAAAACACATTGAAGATTTTTTGAAATAGCCCAATTTTTCAATAATTGGTATCTAGCGGATCTTGCGTTATTTTGCAAATTTCCCTTTACTTTTGATAGATGCATATCTGGGGTTAAGGCAACATGCTCAATCTTTTTTATTTCGCAGATTTTTTTTACAAATTCCACTTCTGACTTGCTTTCGGACCTCAAACCGTGGTCAATTGACGCCACAAATATTTTAGGTTTATTGTCAGATTCCCAGTCTGTCAGTATATGAAAAAGAGCCATGGAGTCGCTACCGCCAGACACAGCAATTCCACATGAGCGTAATTTAAGGCTATCAACATAACCTATAACCCGCTCAATTATTTGTTTACTATCTTTGCTGTTCACAGTTTAAAAGATTTTTTGCTTTAACAATTTCGACGAGTAGGGTTCTCTCGATGTTCTCAAATCTTGATCCAACTTCATCAAGTGTTAAACATGCTTGATCTTTCTCTCCAATGGCACCTAAACTAACGCCCAGACCAAACAATGTTTTTGCAGCAGTCTCTCCATCAGGATTGATTGTAAAACTCTCTAAGTAATCATTTGCTGCGCCAATCCAGTTTTCGTTCTTTACCCTCGCTTCGGCTCTCCAGAATAGAGCAGAAGAAAGTTTAGTGCTGGTTGGAAACGCATCTATAAATTCTGAAAAACGTTGCTCTGCAAATTTTATTTGACCTTGATCAAAAAAATCCATTGCACTCATAAAAAGGTCTTCCTCTCTACTAAGAACCTCAAGACTTTCTAAAGATGTAGAAATATCACCTGGGGTCTCAATAACGCTTTTATTCGGAATGTTTTGGTTTGATTCTTCAACTTTATCGAGATTTTTTAAATCTGAATTCAGCAATAGTACTTTCAGATTTTTTAGTTCCTTGTAATAATTATTTTCTAGAATTTCAAATCTATTGTGTAATTTTTTAATATCATTCTCTATTTCGGTCATTTTTAAAAACTGCCACTCAAATTTATCCTCAACAATATTTTTCATCTTTAAGTCAAGTATTTCCTTTTCGAGAATCAGAAGCCTTTTTTGAAGAGATTGCAGTTCGGAAGGTTCACTTGCAAAAAGTTTTCCCCAATACAGAAGAAATAGAATTAAAATAACTATTGATGATCTTAGAGGCATGTTAACTTAATAATATAACTTATAACTATTCTACAATTTTTTGACCAACTACTGTTACTGCTCTACGATTCTTAGACCAGCACTCTTCGTTGGAGCAAACACGCAAAGGCCTCTCTTTTCCATAGGTGACTATACTTATACGATCTTTCTCAATCCCCCTGGTTAAAAGGAATTCTCTTACTGCAGTAGCTCTGCGTGCTCCTAGCGCTAAGTTATACTCTCTAGTCCCCTGTTCATCAGCGTGTCCCTCTATAGTTATAGGTAGAAACTTCTTTTCCTTTAACCAATTTACTTGTGCATTTAAGATACTTATGGCATCTGGACGCAATCCACTTTGATCAACAGTAAATAGAACAGTGTCTCCTACCAAGTTTTGAAAATTTTCAATATCACTCTGAGAAATCTGTGAGTCACTTATTGAGTTTTTAAGATTCTTGTCATTTTCACATCCTGCAAGCAGTAACATAACAAAAATTGCCAGTCCAATATTTTTCATAATTCATGCCTCATCTACGCTGAAATTTATTTTTTATACCATAAATATTTAACGATAACATTAATTTAAAATTCGAGACCAATTGGGGTCTGAAGCAAAAGAAGACGTTTTTATTTTTCTCAGATTACGCCCAGATATATCAATAGAATAAATAGAGGGTGCTCCTGCCTTACCAGGTGTTTCTCTAAAAAACATTAAAACGCGTCCATTGGGTGCCCATGCAGGACCTTCATCTAGAAACGATGTTGTTAGCAATCTTTCGTTAGTTCCATCAACCCGCATGACCCCGATATGAAATTTCCTCTCTTTTATTTTGGTAAATGCAATAAGATCGCCTCTAGGTGACCACACTGGTGTAGCATATCTTCCTTTGCCAAAACTTATCCTTTTCGCCTCTCCTCCTTCAGTAGAAATGATGTAAAGTTGTTGCCCACCTCCTCTATCACTCTCAAACACAATACTCTTTCCATCTGGGGAAAAGCTTGGAGCTGTATCAATTGCACTGTTTGTGGTTAATCTTCTTTTTATCCCCGTATCTAAGCTATTTATAAAAATATCGGTGTTACCATTTTGGGTCATTGATAATACAATTTTTGTGCCGTCCATGGAGAACCTTGGAGCAAAACTCATACCCTTCAACTCAGGCAATGGCGTTATCGCTTCGGAACTAAGGTCCATCAAATAAACCCTTGGTTTACCTGTTTCATAGCCAGTAAAAATTATTTTATTACTTGAAGGTGCAAAGCGTGGTGCAATTACGAGAGAGGGTGGGTGTTTAAGGAGCTTGAAATTTGCACCATCTTGATCCATAACCGCGAGCCTCTTTGTTCTATTATCCTTTGGTCCAGTCTCTGAAACAAATACAACCCTACTATCAAAGTATGCTCCTTCACCAGTGACTCTAGTATATATAGTATCAGAGATTTTATGTGAGATTCTCCTCCAGCTTTCAGAATTAGTGAAGTACTTTTTACCCTTTCCAATTTCTTTTTGCTGCGCAATATCCCATAGCCTAAACTTAACCTCCAAACGACCATCAGGTTTCAAACCAACGGCTCCTAAAACTAAGACATCAGCATTTATTATAGACCAATCGCTGAACTGCACTGGAGTATTAAAACTCAAAGGTGTACTCACATAGGCAGTCTGAGGTATAGATCTAAATAATCCAGTGCTATCAAGATTATTTGATATTACTTTTGCTAACTCTCTACTTATAATCGAGTTTGCGCCACTTTCCTTAATAAAGCTGGGAATAGCTAATGATATTGGTTTGATGACGCCTCTGTTTACCGTCATGTCAAGTTTAGGAGCATCATTGTTCTGAGAAATGACAAAGGTGGAATTAATAAATACAATAATGCATATAAATGAGGAAAGTTTTATAAATCTAGTAAAAAACTGTTTAACCATTATTAACACCTACATTTGTTTTGGGATCAAAAACTACTCTTAAAACTAAACCGCTAGGAAAACTTTCTTTTGTCACTGGGAATGGTGAAGAGTCTAGCACTGCCTTCATAGCAGATCTTTTTGCTATTAGAAAGTTTCCAGAAGCTTTTTCTGGATACACTAGCTTTATCGGCCCTCTTATATCCCCATTTTCGTCAATCTTTAGTTCCAATATTATTACATATTTTTCATAATTTGGCAGTCTATTTATAGAGACAACATTCCAATTATCGTTTAGCGTCTGTAGTATCCTAGCCTTCGCTAAGCTTTGGATTGGAGTTTCGAAATTTTTTTCTTCTTCCCCACTATTCAATACTTGTTCAATTAATTTATTGTACACCTCGTCTTTCTCTTTTAGTGATTTATTATCGATAACATCATTTTTATCAATTGGCTCTTCAAAATCAGGTTTTACTTGCGGCAACTTTGCTATTTTTAGAGCCCCTGAAATAATCTCTACATTTTTACCCTCTGAAGAAATTTGTGAGCTTGTATTTTTTTGTTTTGATTTATCGTTGTCAGATTTTTGTATTCGCTCTTTTTTTTGGACCACTTTACTTTCTTGTTTCTTAGTTTGTTCTTTAAATTCACTATCACCTCTTTGAGCGGTATCAGTGATAATTTCATCGCTTGTCTTTCGCTTTTTAATTTCAGTAATATCTGGTTCTGTAATACCTTTTATTTCATTTCCAGCATTTTGCTGGGTAGGAACAGCAGGTTTTTTGGGATAATTATTAGGATCTTTAATATTTTGAGGCTGAAAATTTTGAACTTCGAGCGCTTTTGTTGTTTCTTGATTTACAAGCGCTATGAGTTCTTGCTGCGATAATAGTCTCACACTCACATTGTTTAATTCCTCAATAGGCTTATTTTCTGTTAATTGGAAATTTGTTATCAACAAAAATCCAGCAAAGAGATGGAAAAATCCAGAAGTGTAAAGACCTTGTCTCATATTTTATTTCTTTAATGTTACTCTACGTCTGTAACTAGCGATATTTGAGAAAAGCCAACGTTGCTAACAAGAGCCAATAAGCGAGCAACTTTTTGATACTCGATGCCTTTACTGGCTCTTAAATAAATCTCATCGGATTCTCTCTCTTTTTTTATCGCTAATAGCTTAAGGCGAAGTTCCTCTATATTTATTTTAACTTCATTTATAAAAATATTATCATCCCCATCGAGGGTCAAAGTAAGAGGCCGTTCTTTCTCGATTGCCAGTGGCTTCGCTTTAGTATTCGGCAAATCAACTTCTATGCCTACGCTTAATAGGGGCGCAGCTACCATGAATATTATTAATAGCACCAGCATTATATCAACAAAAGGTGTCACGTTTATTTCTGACATAGGGACAAAGTTTCTATTTGTAATTTTTTGTCTTTTTTTTGATCGGCTATCAGCCTTTAGTCCTATTTGCATATTTATTCTTTATAATTCTTGTTCATATCAATGTGCCTTGAAATTATAACAGAGAATTCTTCTGAAAACTCTTCAACGCCATTAATAATTTTTTGTGAGTCGCCTGAAAGCTTATTATAAAAAACAACTGCAGGAATAGCTGCCAATAACCCTAGCGCGGTTGCTAAGAGTGCTTCGGCAATTCCAGGGGCTACCACTGCTAGATTACTACTCTCTTGAATTGCGATTTCCTGGAAAGCGTTTTTTATACCCCAAACGGTACCGAATAAACCTACAAAAGGAGCAACTGAGCCAACTGTAGCGAGAAAATATAAACCCGAAGTTAGTTTTTCGCTCCAGCGATCCAGGACCACATACATTGCTCTTTCCAATCTAGATTGCACTCCATCAATTAGTTTACCATCACTGTCGGAGGATCTCTGCCACTCATCCATCGCTGCACAAAATATCTGTTCGCATGCACCTTTTTGATCTTCTTTTTTTTCATTATATAAATCTTCTAAAGAGCCACAAGACCAGAACTCATCTAAAAATATCTTCTTTTCTCTCTTTGATCTTCCGTAATCGATAATTTTTTGAATTATGATTGCCCAAGACCAAAAAGAGGAAAAAATTAAAATTAACATCACTAATTTGACTGTAAATGTAGCTTTAAGAAAAAGCGCTATAAAGGAAAAGTCTATCGGCTGACTTTGTATTATAATGGATTCTTCCATATTTTTATTCTCCCATTTTTTACTTCAACTTAAAAAACTTTTTAATTTCACGAACCATGTCAACTGAGAATTTTTCAGGTCTTTCGGAAGAATTTAGAAGTGCGAGGCGCACGCTACTATCAAAAACTTTCTTACCTTCCCTTAAGATTTCTTGCTTTAATACCATACTCGCCTTTTTTAGCTCTACTAAAGTAGTACAAATTACGAGATTATCTCCAAAATATGCAGGTAATTGGTAATCTGCTGTAATATTTTTTACTACAAAAAATTTTTTTTCTTCTAAAAGTAGGGCTCTTTGATCGATATTTAAAGATTCAATAAACTTACTTCTAGCACGTTCAATGAATTTGAAGTAGTTAGGGTGATATACTCTCCCTCCCATATCTGTATCCTCATAAAAAACTTCACAATTATATTGAAACATTTTTTCTTCCAAATTTTCCTACTTAATCATTTGGGGCAGTTAATCCGAGATATTCCCACGTTTTTTTACCCAGCGAACGTCCTCTTGGCGTCCTCTGGATCATACCCTCCTGTAATAGATATGGTTCTAGCACCTCTTCTATTGAATCCTTTGACTCTGAGAGCGCGGCAGCCAATGTATCTAAACCAACAGGTCCGCCACCATATTCATTTGCTAAGAGATGCAAATATTTCCGATCACCCTCATCAAGTCCTATATGATCTACACCAAGTCTATTAAGCGCGCTGTCTACTAGGGATCTATCAATAACACCATTGTTTTCAACAGTAGCAAAATCAATTACTCTTCTTAAAAGTCTTCCAGCGATCCTAGGGGTTCCTCTTGATCTCTTAGCAATTTCGCGGGAACTTACTTGATCGATTTTACAGTTTAGAAGATCTGCTGCTCTACTGACAACCAGAACTAAGTCCTCTAAATCATAAAAATTTAAACGGACAGGAATACCAAATCTATCTCTCATAGGCGTCGTCAAAAGACCTAATCGAGTTGTTGACCCAACCAGAGTAAACGGCTTTAATTCTATTCGCAACGATCGAGCTGCGGAACCCTCTCCCACAATTAAATCACAACTGAAGTCTTCCATTGCTGGATAAAGAATTTCCTCAACCGCTGGCGACAATCTGTGTATCTCGTCAATAAAGAGAACATCATTCGCATCTAAACTGGTAAGAATTGCGGCTAAATCTCCCGATTTTGTTAAAACAGGACCAGAAGTCATTTTGAAATTTACTCCTAACTCCCGCGCAATGATTTGTCCCAAGGTTGTTTTTCCTAAACCAGGAGGACCATAGAAAAGAACGTGATCTAAAGCTCGTTTTCGTATTTTGGCTGCTGCCAAAAAAACCTTGAGGTTTTTTTTTAGACCTGCCTGCCCAATAAATTCATCTATGCTTTTAGGTCTAAGAGTATTTTCATAGTCTTCTTTGAACTCATCAGTTGACAAAATGTTTGTTTCATCATCCATAGGCTTTATCCTTTTGCCAGTGACCTAAGAGCTTCCTTTACTAGTAGCGAAGCGTCATTAAGATCTTTCTGCGCTAAAATCTTATCTATAGCACTTTTTGCCTCTGCCGGTTTAAAACCTAGGTTCTGTAAAGCTGAAAGCGCATCTTGCTGTATCTCTTTCCTTTTAATTATGCCAATCGTCTGTTCACTACTTTCATCTTTAATTTCACTTGCTTCTTCATCTTCTAAAGCTATCAAATCTTTTCTACCACTTAACTCCACAACAAGCCTCTGGGCCATTCGAGACCCAATCCCGGAAACGGACGAAAATGCCAGTTCGTTTTTCACTCTTATAGCACGTAATAATTCATCTGTATTAAGTGTGTTTAGAATAGTAAGAGCAACCTTAGCTCCTATACCCTGAACTGATCGTAAAAGGTTAAACCAGTCTTTCTCCATCTGGGTTAAAAACCCTACCAGTTGTAACAGATCCTCCTTTACTATTAACTCAGAGTAAAGAGAAATGTCACCTGATTGATTGTCCAGAGTTAAGGATCTTGCCGTTTTTTCAGTGACATAAACAACATAACCAATTCCATGAACATCAATCACGACGTTATCACTTTTTTTCTCTATGAGTTGACCCTTTATTCGACCAATCATTAGATCACATTGCTTTCTTCATCGCACTATTTAGATTTGCATTTATTTTCAACGTATGAATATGACATACAGCTATCGCAAGAGCATCTGCTTCGTCAGATCTATCGAAACAGACCTTTGGAAACTGTAACAATGCCATTTTTTCAATTTCTTCTTTGGTAGCATGGCCTTTCCCTGTAAATATTTTTTTTACATAGTTTGGGGCATATTCGCTTACTTCTATTTCACTTTCCCCAAGTGCTATCATCGCTGAGGCTCGTGCCTGTCCAAGCTTTAAAGCTGCAAGCGGGTCGTTCTTAACAAAAGCTTTTTCTATTGCACCACTCTCTATTTCAAATTTTTTTATAACTAATCTTAATTGTTTTAAAATTGATACTAGCCTTGTCGCTATATCATAGTTATTGCTAGTGTTACAAACACCGCTACCTAGATATTTGATTTTTGGACCATCTTCTTTTATCACAGCCCAGCCGGTGTGGATCAGTCCTGGATCTATTCCAATTACCTGCATATTAATCTTTTTTATTTTATCCTAGCACAAATCTTTACAAACCTTCAATAATTGAGTGTGATACTCTTTTACGAACGATTTTCTTAATAAGGAGTGCAGCCCAATTTGCTTCCTTTTTCTCATCTACAACTTTGAATCCAAATTGTCTCAAAATACTTTTTAAGTGCCTTGCTTGCTTAATATTTAAACCAGACAAAATTAGAAAGCCCTTATCAGATAGATTTTTAGTGAAAGACCACATCAAAGTTTTTAAGGGTTTATATAAAATATTAGCTACTATTAAATCATACTTCGCGCCGTAATTTAGATGGTTTCCGACTAATCCTGTAGAATTGTAAACCTTTACATAATTAGCAACTTTATTAACTACTATATTTCGCTTGGTAATTTCGACTGAATGAGTGTCGTTATCAACCGCAATTATCCTTGAAGGAAATAACTTTGCTAAAGCTATAGAAAGTATTCCAGTCCCACATCCAACATCGATTATTTTTAATGGATTAACTTCCCTTTTTTTTAAACTCTGAATTAACAGCAAACAAAATTTAGTTGTGTAGTGATGGCCAGTTCCAAAAGCTAGAGAAGCATCAATTATTAAGGAAAATTTATCTTGTTTTATAGAATTTGCAAAAAATGAACTAGTAATAGTAAACTTATCTATTTTAACCGGACTAAATTTAATATTAGATGCCCTTAACCAATTTCTTTCTGGAATCTTTTTCATGGTTGTTTTTACAGAGAAACACTGCTCGATTAAAGATATTGTTACAAAATCTAAAGGCTCTTTTGTAAAAATGTTAAGGGTAAACAACGGTTTTTCAGCAAAAGGTATCACTTCTTGATGTGCAGTAACTAAGCTGTTGAGCTCAAAAAACTTTTCAAGTCTTCTGAGTTTTTCTGATTGAAGGTTATTTATTGAACAACAAAATATGGCTAAAAAGCGTCTATCGAAGTCTTAGATCCCTCTGATAAGGTAATACCAGTTCCACCTAAACCACAATAGCCATGAGGGTTCTTCGCTAGATATTGCTGATGATAATCTTCGGCTATAAAAAAATCGGGCGCTTTTTTGATTTCAGTCATAATAGAGCTAAATCCTGCTTTTCGAAGTTCATCTTCATATATTGTTTTTGTCTCTAGTAAAATGCTCTTTTGAGTATCTGAAAAATAATATGCCCCACTCCTGTATTGTGTACCTATATCGTTACCCTGTCGATTTAGCTGTGTTGGGTCATGATTCTCCCAAAAAGTCGACAGTAATTCGAGATAACTTAGCTCAGAGGGATCGAATAGCACTTTTACAACCTCATTATGGCCAGTTAATCCACTACATACATCTCTATAACTAGGATTTTGAGTACTACCACCAGCATACCCTACTGCTGTAAGCTTTACTCCTGCCCGTTCCCAGAACTTTTTCTCAGCACCCCAAAAACAACCCATGCCAAAAATCGCAGCCTCAAGTTCATCGTCTTCGGGAAAAATAATCTCTTTTTTATAAATATAATGAAGCATAAGTTTCCCTAGTTTTTTGCATAATATTCCACTACCAGGTTTGGTTCCATTATTGCAGGATACGGAACATCTGAAAGCTCAGGAACTCTTAAAAACTTGGCTGTCATCTTCTTGAAATCGACCTCAATATATTCAGGCACATCTCTCTCCTTTAAAGCAAATGCTTCAACTATGAGGGCCATTTCTTTGGATTTATCTCTAACTTCGATAATATCACCCTCTTTAACGCTATAAGATGGTATATTCACTTTCCTCCCATTCACCATAACGTGACCATGGTTAACAAACTGCCTCGCCGAAAACACTGTAGGAACAAATTTTGCCCTGTATACTACAGCGTCCAATCTTCTTTCCAAAAGACCTATTAGCTTCTCGCCAGTATCTCCTCTTTCTTTCTCTGCTTTAGTAAATATTTTTCTAAACTGCTTTTCTGTCAGATCTCCGTAATAGCCTTTGAGCTTTTGCTTTGCTCTTAATTGCAATCCAAAATCAGAAAGCTTACCTTTTCTTCTTTGCCCGTGCTGCCCAGGCCCGTATTCCCTTTTGTTTACTGGCGACTTTGGTCGACCCCAAATGTTCTCGCCCATTCTTCTATCGATTTTATGCTTTGCAGCGGTTCTCTTTGTCAAAACTTTGTCCTTTATGGAAATTAGTCACCGATGTTTTATATTAAAAAATCTTCGAGTGTCAAGAAAACATTTACTTATTGAGACAATAAAGTTAGAGAGTGTTAGAATGAACGAACAACCAGTAAATATCGTGAAACTAGCAGTTGGCATTCAATCTGTGGAGGAGTTAGCGCTGATCCAAAGACGGTTTTTAACCCAACCTGAGGTTGATGCAAACAGAGGCTTTTACCATTCAACAAAGCTCATGCCAAAAAAACACGAAGCAATAGTTAAATCTGGTTCTTTATATTGGGTGATAAAGGGCGTAATCTGCGCTAGGCAAAAAATCATATCAATCACAAAGCAGGAAGGCTCGGATGGAATCAAAAGGTGTAAAATATATCTGGATGATTCAATTATAAAAACGGCTCCAATCCGTAAAAGACCATTTCAAGGATGGCGCTACTTAAAGAGAAATAAAACGCCAGCTGACATCACCAACCCTATAACTGGAACCTTTGATGACGATATTCCTTTGGAGGTTCAGCGACAACTACTAGAGGTGGGACTATTGTAAATCACTCATGTTAGATAAGTTTGTCCAAAAGTCTTTTTAACTCAAGATCGTCACCCTTTTTTTTATAATATCTCTTATTTACAAATATTGAAGCGAAGCTTCTTAAAAGCGTCCCTTTATCAATGGTCTTCAATTTATTTTGTCTAAGCGTCTCACCAGTTGACGAAATATCCACTACTACATCGGCAATTCCATTAATTATAGCTCCCTCTGTTGCGCCTTGACTTTCTACAATCTCAAAGTTGGTAACTTGCTTATCAATTAAAAACTCTCGAGTTATATTTTGATATTTCGTTGCTATTTTTAAGCAACGTGAATGTTTTGACCTAAAAAAGAAAGCTATCTCGTCAAGGTCATCAAGATGGTTTACATCGATCCAAAATTGAGGAACGCCTAATACCAAGTCAGCGTTCCCAAAATCAAGTTGCTTTAATTCTAAAATCCATTTTTGCCAACCCAGTATTTTCTCAAAAACTAGATCTCTGCCCGTTATGCCAATATCTAAATTGCCCCTCTTGATTTCTAGTGGAATATCAGAAGCAGAAAGCAAAATTATCTTAATTTTTTTTTCTTTTTTAAATTCGGCCAAATACTCACGCGATCTACCCACATTAACTAATTCTAAGTCTCTCTCAAAAAAGAATTTCTCTACCTGTTTTTTTAACCTACCCTTAGAGGGAAGCCCCAACCTTATCAATTTTTTAAATCCTTGTTTGCGTCATGAGTGAAATTTCTCTAAAAAATCCATTCTCAACATACTGCCTACAGCGGAAATTGACTTTCCCCTTTTTGATATCTTACTGCACAAACTGTCATATCGTCCACCTTGTGCAATAGGTGGATAATTTCTACGCTCAAACTGAAATCCAAAAACAAACCCATCATAATACTCAAGCGTTGTTAAACCATAAATAACTTGAAATTTTACTTTTTTTGTATCTATGTGCTCACTTAATAGTCCAACTCTAGTTTCAAAGTTCTCTATAGCTTGCCCGAAGGTTCCACCAACCAGTGATAGCGATAACATGCTCTTTGCTGCTTCTTTAAGATTTGATTGAAATCTCATTAATTTCAGTAAAAAACTTCTCTCAGAGTTTGTAATTAGATTCTGTGACAACTCTTGCTCTAAAATGTCAATCCTTTCTTTTATATCTGCTTTAGTTCTCACCCCATAAACAGTTTGAGTTTCACGTAATTTTTCTTTCCATGGCAACAAGGTTTCACTTTTAAAAGAGCGAATACTCGCTCCGGTTGCTTTCTGCTTTGAGTAAAGCTCCAATAGTCTCAAAAATCTTTTTGGTCGCCATAAGTGTCTTTTTAGTGAAGCCTTTTTGTATTCTGTCATACCAAGTTCATCGATAGCACTTGTTAAAATTTGTACATCACCTGTTACAGAATTTACTTTGTATTTGCTCAATATTTTAGTAATCAGTAGGTACGATTCAACATCTAACAAAAGTGAATTATTTTTTTTATTATCGAAAAATTCAAATCCCATCTGGTATTGTTCATTTGGAATAATTGACTTGAAATTTTGTCTTCTCCAGACGTTCCCACTGTAAAAATATTTCGCTTGAGGCGATTTACCTCTCATATGTTCCAATAAAATTGGGAGAGTAAAGTCGGGTCTCAAAACCTGTTCCCCCTTAACTGGGTCAGAAGTTGTATATGCTCTGAGCTTCAAGTCTTCGCCATAAAGATCGACTAAGTCTGATGCAGTTAGAAGTGAGGGTACATTTATCTCCTGTAACCCAGCCTTTCTAAATAATGTTGTTATACGACTTATTTCCCGACTCAAATTGCCAAAGTCTGAATTGGTTTTTTGGGTAACTTTTGTGATTTTAGCATCCTATCTTCTTAGTAATTCTAAGATTTTTTCTATTAATGCTTCCCTTTTGACAGGGAATTGAGCTGGTTGCTCTTTCCACTCCTCATTTGAAGAGATTCCAGCAGAGAGTTTTCTACCTAGTTCTAGGTCTTTAATTTGAACTATGTCATCTTCCAGCTCATTTGTTCCGGCAACGATGGCAAAACCTGCACCACGCGAGTCTGCATACTTTATTTGCTTGCCGAAATCTTTAGGGTTTCCAACATACAAATCCGTATTAATCCCCCTGTTTCTTAGATCATCTGCAATTTTGATATAGTGATGCATTAAGTTTTTATCCATTACAGTAACTAAAACATCCACTACCCCCTTCTTTTTGCCACTATCACTTTCATAAAGAAAAGACACTAGACGATCGATACCGATTGAAACTCCAGTAGATGGCACTTTTTGGCCGGTAAATCTACTCACTAAGTCATCATATCTTCCTCCTCCTGAAATTGACCCCAAAGAAATGGTAGATGTGGATAACTCAGTCTCAAACACCGGTCCCGTGTAATACGCCAAACCTCTTACAACGCTAGGGTCTATTTTGAACGAAACATTAGATCTACCTTTTGATAACAAGGCGTCGATAATGTCTCTCAATTCTGTTAGCCCCTCTTGCCCAATTGCAGAGTCTCTTATTAAGCTCTTCATTTCTTCTAAGGTCTTGTAAGGATCATTATTTTTTATTTTCAAAAAACTCATTATAGTATCGATTTGACCGGCGCTAAGATTTGCGCCTTTCGTAAAATCGCCACTGCTATCAGTTCGTCCTTTTCCTAATAGATTTTCAACGCCTCCTAGCCCAAGTCTATCT